>JAJFGZ010000030.1 GCA_021775855.1 Hyphomicrobiales bacterium | reverse complement strand
TTCCTGGCAAGCGAGCCCCGCATGTTCAGTCGCGCCGATGCCGATGGCGATGGGCGGGTCTCTCAGGCCGAGATGGACGGGGTGCACGCCAAGCGTCAGGAATGGCAAGGCAATCATCGTCAGTGGCACCAGAACAACAACATGCATGGCGACGATAACTAGGCACGATTCAGTTCCGAGGATAGCACGGGTACCGTGTTATCCTCGGGATGTGGATACATCGTGGAGACAAATGCTGACCTTGGCGCGACAGCAGCAAAGCGGATCGATCGACGATCACCAACTTCTGGCAGCCAGCGCCGCGGGTGACGAGCGGGCATTTGCCGGTCTGGTTGCGCGGCACGGCGAAATGGTGCGCGCGGTAGCGCTCCGGTTTACCAACGATGGGACGGCCAGCGAGGATATTGTCCAGGAGGTATTCTGGAAGGTCTGGCAAAAACGAGAAACATGGGACGGCGACGGCAAGGCGCGCTTTTCGACCTGGCTTTACCGGGTGACGCTCAATCTCTGCATTGACCGGTCGCGCAAACACAAAGCCAGATCGTGGTTTACCGGCCCAACCGAAAATGCCGATTTGGTAGCGGCTGCGGAACCGGGTCCTGAACAATCAACCCGGGCGCGCGAGGAACTGGCGCTTGTCAGGGCCGACATCGCGGATTTGCCGGTCAAACAAAAGGCAGCCTTGCTGCTCTCGGCAATTGCTGGCGCGCCGAACGCAGAGATTGCTCAAAGTCTTGATGTCACTGTCGGCGCCGTCGAGCAGGCCATATCACGGGCCCGGCGGACGCTACGGGATAAAAGACAGGCGCGCGAAGGAGACTAGCCATGGATAAGAAAAAAATTGGACGTCCGGACAGGATCGATCGGCAGATCGACAGGGCGCTTCGTGTGGAGCCAGCCGGGGCGGCGCTTACCGGCCGCATTCTCGAAAATGTCCGGACACGCGCCAGCCGAAACGCGTTGCTGACACGTATCTCCCGCCCGTTCCTGGCGACCATAGGGAGCGCGATCGCAACTTCGATTGCCGGGCTTGGATATTTTGCCGGTACGCTGGATTTCTCATTGTTCGATATTGGCGGGAGCAGCGATCTTTCAATTTTGCTGTTTGAAGACGCACAAAACCTGTTGGAAATCCTATGACGATACGAGGAAAGTGGGCGATCTCGCTTCTGGTGCTGTTTGGCGTCTCGTTGTCGATGAACCTGTTTGTCGTCGGCTTTGCTGCCTCCCGCTTCCACGGGATGGGTCGCAGCGGCGGTGTTGAACACATGATAGGCGGCTTTGTGAATCGGTTCCCGAGGGAGATCAGGCATAACCTGCGGGTTCAGCTTGACGAAGTGCGGCCGGAATTATCCCGGGAGTTTCTGGAGCTCGGCGACACCCGGCGGCGCATGTTTTCCCTGATGCGGGAAGATCAACTCGATATGGTCGCTTTGGAAGAAGCGATGTCGGAAGCGCGCCAGAAATTGACCGACGCGATGGCAGTGGGCCAGCGAGCTGTGTTGAAGGCAATCGAGGATGCCGATCCAGCATCACGCGCATCGATCGGCGAAGGTTGGGGTGGATGGTGGCACCGCCGTCGACATTAGCGTGTTTTATTCGCACACCCGATAGGTTCCAGTACTGCCGTGACGTCCGAGATCCAGATGAAAATGATCCTGATGGCTAGCGTTGGCGTTTGGCCCGAGTACGGTCGTAAATTCTTCGCAAGCCTGATCGTGTATCTGGTTCAGGAATTGGCTTTCGGGGCTGTCCCCGGTCCAGAATTCCGATACGCTGATCCAACGCCCTGACGCCAGTTGAAATGCAGAGACATCCAGCGCATTGGTGGTTGCATGTTCGCTTAGACGCGCGCCCGGGACGTTGTTCCGTGAGCGGCACACGTAGGATGCTGCGTTCCGGAGTGCAGTGACCGGTTCGCCAAGATTCTGCTCAGCGGACGGTTGGACAAATTCTTCAAGCCAGCGCGTGAGGGCGCCCGCCATACTACAATTGGATGTTGCGGCGGGCATCAGAATAATCTTTTCGGATCCCAAACTTTCCAACCGGATCGGATTGGGGTGCCCGCAAACAATAGCTTCCCGGATAGGTTCGATCGGCGTGAAGTCCGCAAACCGGTCGCCAAGTGCTGTCTGGCAAAGTGCAATTGTCATTTCCGGTTCGAATGGAAGCGGGGGTTGTTCCGGGTCGACTTTGATGGCGGTTGCAGGGGGCGCAGCGGTAAGATCCGGGCGGAGTTCGGGCAAAGGTGGTTGCACGGCTGCCGCGGTCGCACTGGCGATCAACGCGCCGGGAAATAAGGTCGCGAGCGAACAGATGCCCCCGAACCAATTCCGGGTACGGTTTGAAAATGCGCTGGGGTCAGGCGCGGGAGACTTGGGCCTGGAGGGCACGAATACGATCGGCAAGCGACTTGCCCTTGTTATCGTTTTTTGCGGTTGTAGTTTTGCGGGTCCGGCGATTGTTGCCATTTTTTTGAGCGGTTTCGGTCGCGTCCTCAAGTTCGTCCTGGTCGATAATATTTTGCAGTTCCGGGCTCGATTCACCGAATGCCAGGGTCATGCGCGCGACTTCGGCGGCCACATCGTTGAGACGTTCGCGAAGCAGGGCGTTTTCCATCCGCTCTTCGTCCCAACCATTCTGGGTCTGCTGGCGGAGGTCCCCCACTTCGATGCGCAACTCGTCAAGTTCCTTGAGTGCGGCATCGCGGCCTTCGATGGCTGATACTGAATCGCTGGTCATTTTTTCGAGGCGAATTCCCCGATCATCCGCCGTCAGCTTCAACGCGTCGAAATCGTCGCTCAGATTTTTCAGCTGCTCCACGGATCCGCTGGCCTGGGTCGCCAACCTGTCGCGCTCTGCGGTCAGATCGAGCACGGATTGTTCCTGCCCCGCAAGTCGCGTCTTGAGAGCAGCGAGTTCAACTTTCTGCTCGTCAACCGTTAGACGGGCAGCTGTCTGCTGGTGCGAAATTTCTTCGACCTCGTCCCGCGCTTGGCGTAGCTTTACGGTCGCGTCCTTATAGGATTGCAGATGCCCGCGAGCTTCGTCCTCGGACCGCAACAGGTTGTCCTTTTTTTGATTGAGGGTCACCTCATACCCGTCAACGATATCGGATTTTTCCTTCAACTCGGTTGAGAGCTGATTGATCCGGTCGCTCTGCTTGGAAATGTCGACAAGTTGGCCGGTGGTCCGCTGTTTAAGATCCTCGACATTCATTTCGAGCTTGCGCGTCGACATAGCGAATTCGGCCCGCAATTGATCTTTATCAGCCTGAATATCAGACATTGAGAGGGGGGTAGTGCCCTGAATTCGGCGGGTCGTCAGGCGAACCGCTCGACGCCAAAGGAAGGGGGCCAACATAAGGGCCAGGAGCGAGGCCACCAAAAACCCAAGGGCGACCAACATGATAATTTTAAGCACCGCACTACCTCAAACTAACAACCTGTGAGGTCTGGGAAGTTGCCAGCAAAGGATGAAAACCTCCAGAGCAACTCTTTTTTAACCTTAAGGCATCGCGGCCGGTAATCCAAATTAATTGGTGTGTGGACCCATAGATTTTTTGATTTTGAGACCTTCGGGAAATTCCTGCGCCGGGCCTAGAAGGGATTCCAGGTCGGGCGGCGGGTAAATCTAAGGTACCCGGCGCTGATGCCAAGCCGGGCGCCGACACCGGCGCGGATTGGAGCTGCGAAAACATTGTTGTTACTGAGTACGGTTACTCCAACGCCGCCGATTATATATGCCGAGCCGTTTACGCCGACAAACGGGCGGTACATGTCGTTGACTTCGTTCATGTTGTAGACCAACACCATGGTCCGGCTGCCATCGACACCAAAATCAAAACCAACCGATGGACCTTGCCAGTATATTTTATGCTGGCCGGCGTTGCGGGTATAAAGCGTGCCTTCGCCGTACCGGACCCCAGCGATGAAAGCGCCGCCGCCCTCTTCACCCAGGATATAGCCGTTGGGCTCGCCGTATTTGGAGAAAAGGCGTTGGACCGCGAGTGCCATGTCGCCGGACACATTGCCAAAAAACCGGTGGCCGGCATTCATGACTTCATCGGGCGAAAAACTATTGTTGCTGTTTGCATCGACTGGCGAATCGCTCCTGGTGGACACGATCGGGTTGACACTACTTTGCTGGGCGGTCGCAGCGGGGATCGACATCGCTGCTGCGCTTAGCAACGCCACTGCTGCCAGTTTAGCTAGGATCTTATTGGCGAAACGGAACATGATTGGTCATCTCTCAGGTTTTTTGAAGGGCGTTTTCTACGAATCACCCATAAAAATGCCGACGCGACGCCATCTTGTTTGCAATTCGTTGACAAACTTTTTCCAAAATCAATTTTGTCGGAAAAAGGGAATAGAAAATCGATGACCAATATCAGGCAAGTTCGCCAGTGGGTGCCTGGCTCAGTATGGGCGCTATTGCTCGCGGGTCTGGTTCTGACCGGGTTGGCGACATCGGGTGGTGCCGCCGACAGGACCAAATTCTGGAGCGACGCGGAAAACGGGTTTGCCATCGGAGGCTTTGATCCCGTTGCCTATTTTGTCGAAGGACAAGCGCGCCAGGGAATCGCCGGGCAGGAATTTGACTGGCAGGGCGTATCGTGGCGATTTGCCAATGAAGGAAACCGGGCTGCGTTCGCGGCTGACCCGGAAATCTACTCTCCCCGATTTGGTGGTTTTGATCCGGTGGCTGTTGGGCGTGGCAATCCCGCTGAGGGCAATCCACAAATCTGGGTCATCCACGAGGGTAATCTGATGCTATTTTATTCCAACGCCCTCAAGACGCTCTGGGAACAAGACCCGGCCAGTACAATACGGACAGCGCAGGCCAGATGGGCAATCATCGAATTTAGTCGGACCCACGATTGATCCGCTTTGAAACAGGTGCCGGTCGCATTGTGCTGATCCCGTACGAAATGAGCTGCAGTTCAGCCAATTTTGTCTGGCACGCATATTGCGTTGATTGATCTGTCACGCATGCAACAGGCATGTCACAGTTCAGCTTAAAATTCTTGTCACAGGGAATTTCGACCACCCGGAAGATACAGGCTTCCGGGTGGTTTTATTTTGGCGCCCGGCCCCAGGCCAGGAATGCCGGATTATCATAGCCTCGTGCTTCCTTACCGTACCGCAATCCGGTGCCGTCCAGTTCGGTGACGATGCCACCTGCGGATTCGAGTACAGCTTGCCCAGCTGCGGTGTCCCATTCCATGGTGCGGCCAAGGCGCGGGTAAAAATCCGCTTCGCCGGCGGCGATCAGGCAAAATTTCAGGGAAGACCCGGCAGCGATTATTTCGCTCACCTTATATCCGGTCAGTAAATCATCGGTTGCCTGGTCGCGGTGTGACCGGCTGGCGACTATCCGCAATCCTGCCTCTGGCGGTGCCACGGTCTGCAACCTGCGAGCGTCGGATACGGCCAACGGGATGGGTTCTGATCGAGGCGCGGAAAATTCCATGCACATCCCCGGGGCTGCCAGGAACAGACGCCCCGTGACGGGGGCCAGGACCACGCCGTGAACTGGCCTACCATTCTCAATAAGGGCAATGTTGACGGTAAACTGACCATTCCGGTTGACAAACTCCCGGGTCCCGTCAAGCGGGTCCACCAGGAAAAACCGGTCTCCAACATCCGGGATAATTCCAGCGGCGGCGGCTTCTTCAGCGATCACCGGAATATCGGGGGCGAGTTTTTCCAGGTCCTTCAGAATAATATCTTCCGCCAGCTTGTCGGCCTTGGTTACGGGGCTGTTGTCGCCTTTGACGCCGACATCAAAGGCCGTGTCGTATACCTTGAGGATGGTCCTGCCGGCGCGAAGCGCCATTTGGGTAAGGTTTTCGGAAAGCTCATCGATCAAGGCATTTGCCTCCATTCGGGACGTTATTTCTTCGATCTCTATCGGATTTAGAGTGCAATCAAAAGTGCCAAACGCTTGATCATCCAGCCCGGTACGGGCAAACATTTTCACGGTGATTCGTTTAACAGGGATGCTGGCGGTATGACTGAAGACAATGATCTGACGACGATGGAATTGGCGGCGCTGTTATCAAGTAAAATTTGCCACGATATCATCAGCCCAGTCGGCGCAATTGCCAACGGTCTGGAGCTGCTCGATGAAGACCAGGACGAGGAAACCCACGGGTTTGCTATGGAACTGGTCAAGAATTCCACACTCCAGGCAACCGCAAAGTTGAAATTTGCAAGGTTGGCCTTTGGTGCGTCCGGGGCGTCCGGCAGCCATATCGATGTCAAGGATGCAGAAGATGTGTCTCGGGAATACATCGATTCCGGAAAAATCGAATTGCAGTGGAGCGCCCCGGTGGCGCTGCTCCCCAAAGATGTGATCAAACTGCTGCTCAATCTTGTGCTGATATCGATCGCAACGATCCCGCGTGGCGGCAGTATCAAGGTCATTGTGACCGGGGAAGGCGACAATACGACGCTGGAATTGACGAGCGAAGGTGCGAAAGCCCGGATACCTGAACGGGTGACAGGGAATTTCGATGGTACGGCGGAAAAACCTGAGAACGCCCATGATGTGCAACATTATTATGCCGGGAAACTTGCGATCGAATGCGGCATGACGGTTGCGATTTCGGAGACAGAATTGGGTGTTTTTATCGCTGCCACCCCCGGTTGAATCATCAAATAGCACAACCGATTTAGATTTTCTGATTGTTTTCAATCTAAATTAACCGTTGGCGGTGAAACTGGTCCTAGGATTTTTTGCAATTGCGTGTCGCTAAGGGCAACACACCTTTGCTAATCATGGGGCAAGATATGGACGATCTTCTGAGCGAATTCCTGACCGAGACCACCGAAAGTCTTGATGTCGTTGATGTAGAGCTCGTTAAATTTGAGCAGGAACCCAACAACGCCGCGATTCTCAATAATATTTTCCGGTTGGTCCACACCATCAAAGGAACCTGTGGGTTCCTTGGATTGCCACGCCTAGAAGCGTTGGCCCACGCAGCTGAAACCCTGATGGGTGAATTTCGCGATGGGGTACCGGTCACGGGCGAAGCGGTAACGCTAATTCTGGCGTCAATCGATCGTATTAAGAATATTCTTTCTGATCTGGAAGAAAATGAGACTGAACCTGCGGGTTCGGATGAAGATCTTATATCCAAATTGGAAATCATGTCTGCCGGCGGTTCGCCCGAGGCAGAAGGACTGGTAGAGGCAGTGTCAGAGTCAGAGACTGTATCAGAGACAGAGGCAGTGTCAGAAACTGTATCCGAGGCAGTGACAGAGGCAGTATCAGAGTCAGAGTCCAAACCTGATGTCGATGATTCAGCCGCTATCAATGTCGTTGAGCGTGAAACGAAGCCGGGCGAAGTTTCGCTGGACGATCTTGAGCGCGCATTTCAGGAAGCCGACGGGCCGGATATGGATATCGCGCCAGTTGCGAGCGAGCCGGCGGAAGAGGCCAAAGTCGAAGAGCCTGTAGCTGAACCCGAGCCGACACCAGTAGAACCGCCGGTTGAAGCCAAGGCGAGCGACGACAATGCGGCGCCTGCAAAGAAGAAAGAAAGCCTCAAGAACCAGTCGATCCGGGTCAATGTCGACACCCTCGAACACTTAATCACGATGGTTAGCGAACTGGTGCTGACCCGGAACCAGCTGTTGGAAATGGACCGGCGGCATCAGGACAGCCAGTTTAAGGTTCCGTTGCAGCGGCTTTCCAATGTCACAGCGGAATTGCAGGAAGGCATCATGCAGACGCGGATGCAGCCGATCGGCAATGCCTGGCAGAAATTACCACGGATCGTCCGCGATCTGGCGCTGGAACTGGACAAGAAAATTGACCTTGTCATGAATGGCGCGGATACCGAGCTTGACCGTCAGGTTCTTGAACTGATCAAGGATCCGTTGACCCATATGGTTCGCAATTCCGCCGATCACGGGTTGGAAACGACCCAGGGCCGGATCGACGCTGGCAAATCTGAAACCGGCCAGGTCGTGCTGAGCGCCTACCACGAAGGCGGTTATATCATCATGGAGATCGCCGACGACGGGCAGGGCCTGCCGACGGAAAAGCTGAAATCCAAAATCATCGAGAACGGATTGTTGTCTGAAGGCGAGGCGGACAAGCTGACCGACGCGCAGATCCATCGCTATGTGTTTAACGCCGGACTTTCCACCGCCAAGAATGTCACCAGTGTGTCCGGCCGCGGCGTCGGCATGGATGTTGTGCGCAGTAATATCGAATTGATCGGCGGCATTGTTGATCTGAAATCGACCCCCGGTGTTGGCACCACATTTTACATCAAAATCCCGCTAACTCTGGCAATCGTATCGGCACTGATCGTTGAAGCCAGCGGCGAAAAATACGCCATCCCGCAATTGAGTGTGATCGAACTTGTTCGCGCCCAGGCGGACTCCGAGCACAAGATCGAAATGATCAAGGACACACCGGTATTGCGGCTCCGCAATAAGCTGTTGCCGTTGATCCATCTCTCCAGGTTGCTGGAAATTGAGCAACCGAAGAGCGCGGAAATAATAGACCTGGCGGCCACAAAAGCTGCCTTGGATGTGGCTGAAATCGATGGCAAGCCGGAAGACGATGAAGCCGAGCAACCCGCAGACATGGATGTCCAGGCCGGGATCGAAACGCCTGCGGAAAATCCTCGGGAAGATGTCGAAAACGGTTTCATCATCGTGACACAGGTCGGCTCGAACAATTTCGGTATCGTGGTCGACGCCGTGTTCCACACTGAAGAGATTGTCGTCAAACCGATGTCCTCGATGCTCCGGGACATTTCCATGTTCTCCGGGAATACCATTCTTGGAGATGGCAGTGTGATCATGATCATCGATCCAAACGGGATCGTTCAGGCAGTGTCTTCCGATCTGTCCAGCGACGAGAAGAAGAGTGAAAACGTTGCTGTCCATGCCACAGATCAGGACAAACCCGTTTCCATGCTTCTTTTCAAAGCGGGATCAGGCGAGCCGAAAGCTGTGCCACTGTCGCTGATCACCCGGCTGGAAGAAATCCAGTGCGCGGATATCGAATATTCTAACAACAGATATATGGTCCAGTATCGCGGAAACCTAATGCCGCTGGTCTTTTTCGATCCTGACGAGGTGCCAAATAAAGAGGGCACACAAGCGCTCCTTGTATTCGCTGACAATGAGCGGAGTATGGCCATGGCCGTCAACGAAATTGTTGATATTGTGGAAGAAAAACTTGATATCGAGGTTGGAAGTAGTCGAGACGGGATCCTCGGTTCGGCTGTAATCAAGGGCGTTGCCACTGAAGTTATCGATATGGGGCATTTCTTGCCTCAGGCCTTTGCCGACTGGTTCCAGCGTCAGGAATTCGACCAGAACAAGTTCGCCAAGAAAATTCTGCTGGTCGATGACAGCGCCTTTTTCAGGAACATGCTGACACCGGTCCTGAAAGCAGCCGGGTATAATGTTACGTCTGTAGAATCGGCCCAACACGCGCTCGACCTGTGCGAACAGGAGATCATGTTCGATCTCATCGTCAGCGACATCGAAATGCCGGAGATGAACGGTTTTGAATTTGCTGAAGCTCTGGCTGATGGCACAAGCTGGGAGAATATCCCGATTATCGCGTTGTCCTCGCATTCTTCGCCAGCGGCGCTGGAGCGCGGGCGCCAGGCAGGGTTCCACGACTATGTCGCCAAATTTGACCGGGAAGGTCTGATCGAGGTTCTCAGCAAGAGTCATAAACCTGTAGGAGTGGCGGCATGAGTAATCTTGAAACAAATTCCATTGAATACATGACCATGGAAATTGATGGTCAGTTGTTCGGGCTACCGATCAACCGTGTCCAGGATGTATTTATCCCGGAAAACATGACAAAAGTACCTCTATCCAACAGCGAGATAGCGGGTGTCCTCAATTTGCGGGGGCGCATTGTGACGGCCATCGATATGCGCCGGCGGCTTGATCTTCCGGACCGCGAGCCGGGCCAGTCCTTTATGTCTGTTGGAATAGAATACAAGAATGAATCATACGGTTTTCTTATCGATTCCGTCGGTGAAGTGTTGCGGCTGAAGCCTTCCGATCAGGAGCCGAACCCTGCAAACCTGGAACCGCATTGGGCTCTGGTATCGAGTGGCGTTTACCGGCTTGAAGGACAATTGCTTGTAGTGCTGGATGTGGAACGGGTGCTCGATCTGACGAGCGCTCCGCTGGCAGCCTGAATTAGAGTCCGGGCGTCTGCCCGTTTGGAGGAATAAGTATGAAGACCTGCCTCATCGTCGATGATAGCAATGTAATCCGCAAAGTTGCCAGGCGGATTCTGGAAGACCTGAATTTTAGTGCTGACGAGGCTGCTGACGGCCAGGAAGCGCTCGACAAATGTCGGCAAGAGATGCCCGATGTGATTCTGCTGGACTGGAATATGCCAGTGATGGACGGCATGGAGTTTCTGATCGCGCTGCGTCAGGAAGACGGCGGCAAAGACCCGAAAGTTGTATTCTGTACGACGGAGAATGATGTGTCGCATATCATGAAAGCGATGCGCTCGGGCGCCAACGAATACATCATGAAGCCCTTCGACAAGGAAATTGTCGAAGCCAAGTTTACCGAAATTGGTTTAGTTTGATTGTTGTCAAGTATGAGTGTTTCAGAGTCCCTGGCGGCATCTCCCGCCGCATCCCATAATAATATCAGAGTCATGGTGGTCGACGATTCCGTCGTCATCCGGGGCTTGCTGTCGCGTTGGCTGTCTGCAGAAGACGGGATCGATGTTGTAGCGTCCCACAGAAACGGGTTGCTTGCCGTCAATGATATTCTGAAATCGGACCCCGACCTGGTGGTCCTGGATATCGAAATGCCCGAAATGGATGGCATGGAGGCGCTGCCCAAAATTCTGGCGTTGAAGCCGGATTTATCAGTTGTCATGGCCTCGACGCTGACTGAGCGCAACGCCAAAATCAGCCTCAAAGCCCTGGCGCTCGGTGCCAAAGACTATATCCCGAAACCCGCCGGCAACCACGGTGTTACAACCTCGGTGGAGTTTCGCTGTGAACTTGTCAGAAAGGTACATGCCCTTGGCGGGCAGGCGACCCGTGGAGCCAGGGTTTCGGCCAGAAATTCTCGACAGCCCGCAGATGTTACCAGGATCTCGAGACCGGCAGTGGTGGCCAAGGCGCCCCCAACTGAATTCAGCCTCCGCCCCATACAACACGTCAAACCCAGGGTTTTGGCGATCGGTTGTTCGACCGGCGGTCCGAGCGCGCTGCGCGATTTCCTGACGCCCAGCCTCGTCAGCGCAATGCGGCAATTGCCCGTGCTGCTTACGCAACATATGCCGGCAACATTTACAGCCTTGCTGGCTGGCCAACTTGGCGAGCAGACGGGGTTAAAATCGGGCGAGGGAGTGGATGGCGAAGTGCTCAATCCTGGCCAGCTATACGTCGCCCCCGGCGGGCGGCACATGGTGTTGAAACCGGAAGGTGCCGGCGCGCGGATCGCCCTCGAAGACGGACCGATGGTCAATTTTTGCAAGCCGGCCGTCAATCCATTGTTCAAGTCAGTCTCCGAAATTTACCGCAGCGCTGTGCTCGGTGTCATCCTCACCGGGATGGGGGATGATGGTGCCGATGGATCCGAAACGATCGTTATGAATGGCGGAAATATCATTGCCCAGGATGAGGAAACCTCCGTTGTCTGGGGCATGCCGGGGGCGGTTGCCAAACGCGGTGTCTGCGCCGCCGTTCTTCCGCTCAACGAGTTAAGTGTACGTACTGCGTCAATCCTTGGAGGCAAATTCGGATGACCCCGCAAGACCGTGATTTACTATATGGCGTTCTCAAGGAACAATCCGGTCTCGTCCTGACGGGCGACAAGGATTATTTGTTGGAAAGCCGGTTGATGCCGATCGCGCGGCGCCATGGCCTGGCGTCGGTAGGAGAATTGGTGGCCAAGATGCGGTTACCTGGCAGTACCGGGGTCAAGTCCGAAGTTGTGGAGGCAATGACGACGAATGAATCATTCTTCTTCCGCGACAAATTGCCGTTCCTGAATTTTACCGAGACCATGATGCCGGAAATTCTGAAAACGCGGGCCGCGACCAAACGGTTGAGGATCTGGTGTTCCGCGGCGTCCACCGGCCAGGAGCCGTACTCGCTGGCCATCTGTCTCAAGGAAATGTCAGAGCGCCTCGCCGGGTGGAAAATCGAGATCCTGGGCACGGACATTTCGCCAGAGGTTCTGGAAAAGGCTAAAACTGGTCTATACAGCCAGTTTGAAGTGCAACGTGGGCTGCCGATCAATATGTTGGTCGACTATTTTACTCAGGTCGGGGATATGTGGCAGATCGATTCCGCCATCCGCGCCATGGTGAACTACCGGGAATTCAATTTGCTGGATGGATTTTCCGCGCTCGGAAAATTTGACATCGTGTTCTGCCGCAACGTGTTGATCTATTTTGACCAACCGACCAAATCCCAGGTCCTCGACCGGATCGCAGCGCAGATGGACCCACAAAGCTACCTCGTATTGGGCGCGGCTGAGACGATCATTGGCTTGTCTGATAAATACAAATCGGTTTCCGGGAAACGCGGCCTCTACGAAATAGCCAGTGCCGGGCCTGCCGTAGGTGCAAGCAATATTGATCGCCCGGTATTTGCCGCGAGGCCGGCAATGTCGGGTGCGGCTTAGGCAGCATCCCACACAGGTCTCGAAGACAATCACAGAACAGTATTTTACGATCGCCTATTGGGAGTTCGATTGTGAACTTGCCGGGGTTTCCTGTAATCGTGGTTCTGATTTCAGCTTGATGATGCGCCGTATCGCGTGATTCGAAATTCCGTCGCCAATTGCGGTTTTTACTGCATTTTCCTGTCGGAATAGATGATTTCAAAGGCTTGCTCGTCGCAAAACCTCGTTGTAAATTTTCATGAAATTCGGATTCACTCGCATCTCAACTGTCGATCAAATCGATTTGAGCGCGACAGGCTCCCGAACTGCCTGGAAGCTGGTGGGGCGCTGACTGTGTGGCAGATTGGTCGTCTTGGGAGGTCATTGCCACACCTGATCTAAAATGTGTGTGATCTCGAAGGGAAGGGCGCGTTCCGATATTTCCTGGATCCAGACGATATTGCCAAGAATTTGACGAACAGGTGCGCGCAGATCTTCAAGAGAATCCCGGCGATGAATGATAGAAGAAGTTTCTTTATGAGGCTGGCCGCGTTCGCCGCCGCCCCCGTCGTAGCATATCAGAATGCCAAAGCCGCCATAAGGCCAGCTCGTTGGAATTGCGCAACTAATCCGCAGCGTTTCAAAGCCAAGACCAACTTGTGCCGTTGCGAAAATAAGTTCACAAATTAGCGTACGGGTCTCACAACGATATAGAGCACATGCCTTCATCGATTGCATGCGAAAGTCTTTGAGGGTCAAACAGAAAAGCCATTAAATGTGTTACAATCCTGATGAAATCATACCTTCCAATCCGCAAGCCTTTCGGCTTTTTGAAGCGATGATTTCCAAAGAAGTTTTCCCTTGCACAAATGGCTCTGAAGGCCTCTGTGCTTCGAAGATATTCTTGGCTCACAAACGCGGACGCCCTGCCAGCGCGGCGCTCTGGCAGGGCGTCGACAAGCTCCAGGCTCGCCTCGGTTGCAATGGTTTGGCGGTCGTCGAAATTGACCAAAATCGCTTTCGTGTCGACTACGATGTAGCAGAGGGCACTACCCACATCATTCGTCGGGGTCTGCCATGACCCTTCAAGCGATCTAAACTCTTGAACAAGAGGCATTTTTCGGCCTGAATTTTGGCCATATTCATCGCATCGTTTGATATGGGAAAAGATGGGGCGTGCACCTGTTGCCCCAGTTGTGAGGCGAGCTTGCCGAACGGACTATGGGATCGTTTTGACGACAACAAAATACTATAGAATGTTCCTGGACGCCCGTATTTCGGCAACCAAATAAGGCAATCAAGCGCCTCATCGCGTCATCCAAAACGCTTTTACAGCCGCAAATACTGGTCTCTGACCTGACCACACTCTTGAAGGCACCGGCCGTCTCGCACGTCAATCTGATCGGGCCGAATAAATTTAAAGTTGCTGCAAAGCTGGCGGATTCCAACCGTGCACTGACGGATCGATCCTGTCTGTAAATAACTTTGGTGTAAATTAAATCGAAATTAACCTCACTTTTGGATATTCAGTTGGATCCGATTTTCACCCGGGTGCCTGATTGGGCGCCCAATGCAACGCAAAGGGCACTCTCGATGAAACTGGATTTAGGTAAAATGCTCCCCTCCCGCTCCGGTGGATCGATGAAAATCAGTACCAAGATTTTCGGTCTTGTAGGCTTCTGCCTGTTTCTGCTCGCGACTGTTGCGGGGGCGGGCATATGGCAGATGAACAAGATTGGCGGCGAAATCGAGGGCATTACGGAGAGAGACTTGCCTCTTACGGAGGGCCTGACAAAAATAACTCTTCATCAACTCGAACAGGCGGTCAATCTGGAGATGGCTTTCCGCACAGGAGCGGAAATGGTTGAAGATTTCGACGCCGAGGCCGAGTTCGAACACGCGGTTCAGGAATTTGAAGAATTGACCGTTAAGATCGAGACAGAGTTTGAAGAAGTCGCCGCGATTGCCCAGAATGCATTCGAAAATGCAACGACTGCGGAAGCGCTCGAAGAATTTTCAACGGTCGGGGAAGAAATAGAAAAACTTAGCCAAGAACACAAAACGTATGACGGCGAAGCCAACCAGGCATTGGATCTGCTCGCCGCGCGCAACCCCAGACTGGCCCATGACCGGTTTGCAAAAATTGAAGTTGAACAAAATATACTAATCACCGGGTTAGAGGAACTACTCTTCGAAGTGGAAAAATTCACTGAGCAAGCCGCGCACAGAGCTGAAGCTGATGAGAAATTTGCCCTTGTGCTGATGATCTCCATGTCGCTCGCCGCAATCGTTATTGGAATAGGTGCTTCCTATCTGCTGGTCACAAGAAGTATCTCGCGCCCACTTGAAGAAGTTGTCTCCGGCATCGACGCCCTAATTTCGGGTGATGTGTCGGTTGAACTTGAGATTCACAATGAAGACGAAATCGGCGCTGTCGCTACGGCTTATGCCACGTTCCGGGAAAATCTGATCCGGTCCAGGCAACTCGAGCAAGAGCAGGATGAAAAACGCCAGGTGGAAGAAGAGCGCCAGGCGGTAATCGCAACTGCGACGAGTGAATTCGTTTCCAAAATAGGAAGTATTGTCGATACCGTATCTTCGGCGTCGGCAGAGCTGCAAACCACCGCCCAATCCATGTCGAGTATCGCGGAAGAGACGAGCAGCCAGGCGAACGCCGTGGCAGCAGCCTCTGATCAGGCCTCGGCTAACGTGAATAGCGTGTCTGCGGCAACCGAAGAAATGTCCAGTTCGATAGGTGAGATCAACCAGCAAATAATCCAAGCGTCAGAAACCGCTAAGAAAGCGGTTGAGGATGTATCGGCGACTTCCGCCCAGGTGAACGCGCTCGCGCAGACAGCAGACAAGGTCGGCGAGGTCATAGCAATGATCTCCGACATTGCCGAGCAGACCAACCTTCTGGCGCTGAACGCAACAATTGAATCAGCGCGTGCCGGCGAGGCAGGCAAGGGATTTGCCGTCGTCGCAAGCGAAGTCAAGGCGCTGGCGACCGAGACGACAAAGGCCACTGAGGGAATTGATCAGTTGGTCAAGGAGATTCAGGCCGCGACCGGAGAAGCTGTCACCTCGATCGGGACAATCGGCGAAGTTATCAATCAGATTGATGAGACGTCTACTGCGATCGCCGCCGCGATGGAGGAGCAGGGTGCTGCGACTCAAGAGATTGCCCGCAATGTGACCGAAGCTGCAGCGGGGACCAGCGAGGTTTCAGCCAGTATTGCCGGCGTGACCGAGGCTTCACAGGAAACCGGTACGGCATCCAGTCAGGTCACGTCTGCGGCGGAGGAACTTTCCAGGCAGGGGACGATGTTGAAATCCGAAGTGGACAATTACCTCCTTCAGATCCAGGCAGCCTGAATTCTGAAACACCATGCGGCAGTAACTGGACGATCAATCGCAAAACCGATCCATTTTGCAACGGCTTTTGCGAGTTAGCTTACCATTGATTCATGGTCTCGCAATCGACGGACGCGAGCGTTGACCAATGGGAGGAATAGCTCATACAGCCATTGTCGTATTGGTCCAACCTTGTTCAGATATTTCGGCCCGTTGAGAAATTCAGCAGGTTCGTCCCAAACGCCATCGTCACCAATGACTGCCGCCATTTGAGAGTAATGTGCCTCATCCAAAATCAAGTCCGCGCTTGGTTCACCCTTAGCTCGACTAACAGAAAACCCGGTTTTCCAACCGCGTTTTTTTATCTCGTTTACTGCTGCATTGTGCAGCCGAAGGTCATTTATATAGGTATCTATCGAACGCCACTGGTCATCAATTTTTACCTCTAGCCAGCTATGCGTAATCTTGTCAGGCATCAGCCAGTAAATTATTCCAGTGAAAAAGCCGTGCTGAATCTCTTTGGTGATTTGCGAGTAGTGAATTCGCGCAGGAATACCGCTCGCCTTGCACAAGGCGAGGAATAGAATACTCTTTGTGTTGCATTGGCCGTAACCACGCTCAATTGTTTGCGAAGCCTTCACAAAATCCCCTTCCGGTGGAAAGGCGAACAGGATATCGTCGCGCACAAACAGAAAAATCTGTTCTAATGTTTCGCGTGGATTTTTCGAACCAGACGCCAATTTGCGGGCGGCCTGCTGAACGAGCGAATGGTCAAAATTAGCTAACTTTTCCATGTCTCATCGTCTGCGATAATCAGAATCTTTTCATTGATATTAATCAAGCAAAACTGCCGCTTCTCTATTTTGCCCTAACATCAGGCAATCGGATATATGGAATTTGATGCGAAAACCATAGGTTTGCGATTGATCATCACGCACTACCTTTCCTGAAAGGCCAACCTCACACCAAGCGCGACAAAAATTGTCCCCAGACTACGGTCTAGCCACAGACCGAAACGGGGATTGTTACGCATTTTCCTGGAGAGGCCATTGCCAACCAGAATCAGCGGTGGTTCAATCAGAGCCTCCACCAGAACAATGGCACATCCGTGCAGAAACAATTGTGCCCAAATTGGCCCCGATCCCTCGACTATGAATTGAGGCAGGAAAGCAAGAAAGAATACCGCGACCTTCGGATTTAAAAGGGTGACTAGAATACCCTGTTTGAAGATGGAAAATACATTGGATTTTTGAGGTTCACCAATTGAAACGAATGAACCACCGTCCGAGCGCAACGCGGAAAAGCCCAACCAAACTAAATATGCGACCCCGACCCACTTCACGACTGAAAAAGCTAAAGCTGAGCTGGCTATAACTGCAGACAGTCCTGCAGAGGCCAAAAGCACGTGGCCGAATGTTCCGGTCCAGATTCCGAACATCGAAGCAAAGCCCGCTCGTTTTCCTCCCCGCACAGTCTGGCTAAGGATGAACGCAATGTCGGGACCAGGCGACAAGTTCAGCAATAACGCAGCCGTCAGAAATGTTGTCCAATGGAGTAGTGAATACTCAAACATGTTGAACGGTAAGGGCAATCAAATAGAATGTCATTGGGAATTTATTGCTGGATCCATGAGTTTTGCGACACCCACATCTGGATCCACACGCACACAATCTCAATTGCGAAATGTCACAAGTCTGAACGCGGCGAAGGTGAAAAATAGCCCCAGAATTCCGTCGATCCACCGCCTTGCGCGACCATAAAAAGCGGCAACGGGTTTGGTAGAAAAAGCGATGGCATATCCCAAATGGCCAAGCATCGAAATAATTGTCGTGCTTATGACAAGCGAAGCGCCTACCCAAAGCGGCGCTTCCGGCCCCAGCCCGATCCCGACAATCGCCACCCAATGCAGAGCCGCCTTCGGATTTGTCATCTGGATTGTGAGACCCTGCAAATAGAGATTATTACCCTTCGCGCCTCTGGTTAAGGTTTTTCCGTTTGGTGACAAAGCGGATTTGAAGGCCTTGGAGGCGAGCCAAAGTAAGTAGATAACTCCGAATATTTTGAGAAATGTTATGGCCCCCGCATACGCGGTTACGAATATTGTCAATCCTGAAACCGTCAAGATTGCCCAAATTCCTGAGCCTGTCCCTACACCCAGGGCCAATGCCACACCGTGTGGTCGACCACGGTCCATTGAGGTCCCGACGATCGCCAGGATGTTTGGGCCAATGCTTACAAACCCGAGCGAGAATATCCCCAGGGCTAGAAAAAGATTTGCCAGATGTTGATCCATTTTTTCACCAAATCTCTGGTCTCCGCGACTGTGTGTTTCGTCCCGGAATTTAACAGGTTGGATTTAGATTGAATCGTTCTGGAGCCTTTGTCCAGATTTTCAAATTGTTCGTGGGGTGTGAGGTTGCGAAGGCAGCTTCGCAACCGCATTGCTGGAACCTCAACCAGTACGTCGAGAATCGTTGCAAGGCCTGCACTCAAATTCAGTTCAAACAACCTGCAGGACCAATTTTGCTGGAATCGTTTTTATTCCAGCCAGGCAATCTGGCTGAAAACCCAGCAACAAAAAACCCGCGAGAGGGAGGGCTCGCGGGTTTCTGGTTGTGCAGTAGATATCGTCAGGCAGTGGCCTGCATAACCTCTGCACTTTCATCTTCTTCCGGATCACGCAGGACATAACCGCGGCCCCACACCGTTTCGATATGGTGTTTGCCTTCGGTCGCTACTGCGAGCTTTTTGCGGAGTTTGCAGATGAAAACATCGATGATCTTGAGTTCAGGCTCGTCCATGCCGCCGTAGAGATGGTTCAGGAACATTTCCTTGGTGAGCGTCGTGCCCTTGCGGAGGGAGAGAACTTCGAGCATCTGGTATTCTTTGCCGGTCAGGTGGACGCGCTGGCCGTTGACCTCAACCGTCTTGG
The DNA here is from genome assembly GCA_021775855.1 of Hyphomicrobiales bacterium. Classification (GTDB taxonomy): domain Bacteria; phylum Pseudomonadota; class Alphaproteobacteria; order Rhizobiales; family NORP267; genus NORP267. The sequence goes on along the minus strand of JAJFGZ010000030.1, from coordinate 13,187 downwards.
TGTCGAGATTGACCTTCAGTTCGCCGGTCGTGATGATCGACTGGGCGTGGCCCTTGGAGCGGCGAACAATGGCATGGATGCGGGCGACCAGCTCGTCCTTGTGGAACGGCTTGGTCATATAGTCGTCGGCGCCAACGCCAAGACCGCGGACCTTGTCTTCGATACCGGCAAGGCCAGACAGGATCAGGATTGGGGTCTCAACCTTGCTGACCCGGAGCGTCTTCAGAACTTCGTATCCGCTCATGTCGGGCAGGTTGATATCGAGAAGGATGATGTCGTAATCATACAGTTTCCCTAGATCGACACCCTCTTCGCCCAAATCGGTTGTATAAACTTTAAAACTTTCGGACTGAAGCATCAGCTCAATGCTTTGCGCGGTGGCGCTATCGTCCTCAATCAATAAAACTCGCATGCCACATTCCCCTTCTATTCGGCCCCATTCTGGTGCACTGCGGCGCACGACACATGGCGGTGCTGCGCCTGAACCTACTGGTTAATACGAGTTAAACGCTACGACGAATTAGTTAACAAAATCTAACAACTACAGCTTAAACGCTTAAACAATACATTAGGGTCCGAACCCAAGCGGACAGGGGCTGCATGCCCAATTTTCGCGCCTGTATACACGTCCTGCAAAGAACGTTATTCCACGCCGGACGCGCTGAAATTCTGTTTGCAACGCGCACAAACCGTGCCATTGCGAATCACTTGTTAACCTTTGTTAACAAAGAGGGAATCCCGTATGCAAGCGGTAATCCCGTATCCGTTCCGGTTTGATGAATAGAGTTCTTAATACCTCGTTAACCATACCGACCCAAAGTCCTGAAATGATAGACGTTTCACCAGTTGGAGAAGCTGCTTGCTGGCGCTGATCGATGAGATATCCGGATTGAGCGCAACCTGCGTTAGTGGGCAGGTTGTGGCCATACGCGGCCTGATGATCGAGGTGGCGGGCCCGGTTTACGCCATGAGTATCGGGTCGCGCGTTGAAATTCTGGTTCCACGCTCGCATGGAATTGCCTGTGAGGTCATAGGATTTCGTGACAACGTTGCGTTGTGCATGCCGTTTGGGCCGCTTGACGGGGTACGGCTCGGTAGCCGGGTCGAGGTGAAATCGTCAGTTCAGGCGATATTCCCATCTGATCAATGGCTTGGCCGGGTTGTGAACGCCATGGGAGAGCCGATCGATGGTAAAGGGCCGCTTCCCAAGGGGCCGGCCGCAATACCCCTCAGAAACACGCCTCCCGCGCCCCATACCCGCAACCGCGTCGGCGCGCCCTTGGATATGGGGGTGAGGGCGCTGAATACGTTCATTACCTGCTGCAAAGGCCAGCGGATGGGCATTTTCGCCGGATCTGGAGTAGGGAAATCGGTCTTGCTCTCCATGCTGGCCCGGAACACGGCCTCCGATATTTCAGTGATCGGACTGATTGGCGAGCGCGGACGCGAGGTTCAGGAATTTATCGAGGATGATCTAGGTCCGGAAGGGCTGGCGCACAGCGTAATCGTAGTCGCAACCTCGGATGAAGCCGCGTTGGCGCGCCGCCAGGCCGCCTATCTTACGCTTTCGCTTGCCGAATATTTCCGCGATCAGGGCAACGATGTTCTGTGCCTGATGGACAGCGTCACGCGGTTTGCCATGGCGCAGCGCGAAATTGGCTTGTCGGCCGGTGAGCCGCCCACCACAAAAGGGTATACGCCGACCGTCTTTGCGGAATTGCCAAGATTACTGGAGCGGGCGGGACCTGGAACAAATAATGGGTCGATTACCGGATTGTTTACCGTTCTGGTGGAAGGTGATGATCACAATGAACCCATCGCCGATGCGGTCCGCGCCATTCTGGACGGTCATATCGTGATGGAACGGGGGATTGCGGAGCGGGGACGCTTTCCGGCAATCAATGTGCTGCGTTCGGTTTCCAGGACGATGCCGGATTGTGTCGCGGAGGAATTCCGCGAGACCATAATCCGGGCCCGGGAATCAATGGCCACGTATGAAGATATGGAGGAATTAATCCGGCTTGGAGCCTACCGAAAAGGTTCAGATCCGCTTGTAGATCGCGCGATAGAATTGCGACCCGGTCTTGAGGCATTTCTCAACCAGACCAAGACGGAAAATTCAACCATCGAGGACGGGTATCTGCGGCTAGCCGGGATACTCGAGGACAAGGGCAGTGATCAGGACGATCTGCCCCAGCCCTGACGGGCTAAAAGGAGTATGAAGTAATGAAGTCGCGTGAAAGCCTAATTCGGTTGAAACGGTTCCAAGTCGATGAAAAGCGCCGCCAGGCGTCTGACATCGAATCCATGATTGCTGATTTCACGAGGATGTCCTCAGATCTGGATCTGCAAATCCAGGCCGAGCAGGAACGGTCCGGGATCGACGATGTCACTCATTTTGCCTATCCAACCTTCGCCAAGGCCGCGATGAAGCGTCGTGACAATCTCATCGCTTCGATCGAAGACCTGAATATGCAACTCGGAGCGGCCCAGGACGAGCTTGCGGACGCCTTCGAAGAGCTCAAGAAAATCGAGCTGATGGAGGAAAAGGAAACCGAGCGCGAACGCGCCGAAGAACGCGCAACCGAGCAAGCGCAGATGGACGAAATCGGCCTGCGGGTTCAGCCGGTTTAGTAGATTTTTAGAAACGAATAATTAGTTCACCGTGGCCCCAGCGCAAGCTGGGGCTCAGATGAGGCTTCGCCACCTATCGAATTAGATTCCAGCGTCTGCCGGAATGACGATAGGGGATGAGAAGCTACCTAATCTACACAATCCGGTATTTTGACAATGCTTCATAGGATGGCGTTGCCTGTTCGGCGATTTCGCCTAAATGCGCTGGCAGTTCGGAACGTTTTGTATTGGTACGCGGCGGGGTGAACCCGGTCGATTTTTCTACCGAATTGTACCAGTGCGCGGCCCATACGCCGTCGCTGTTGCGCCGGCCTGCTGGCCAGGACATCATCGCTTCGTCAAACGGGATACCGAGCGCGTCGCACAGTTTCGGCATGATGCTGTCGGGGGCCGAAAGTATGTCGCTGGCGTCAACCACCGGGGGAGGGGTGCCGAGATGATCGGCCACCATCTCGAAAATTTCCGCCTGCTCGACAAAGCCGATATCGCGCAGCGTGACGTCTTCGCGTTTGGCGGCGTATGACGCCAGCACGTTTTCGGGTCGACGGATGAGAAAACAATTGCGGGCCTGCATGACCCAATCTTGGTCGACGCCTGGCAGCATATGGTGCGACATGTGCTTTTGATAAAATATCGCCGCACCATTCGGGGCCGGGCCAAGAACCTGCGCCCGGGTCTGATCCCAATCGGTAATCCCCGCCGTAATGATCTCTTCCCGCATCGGGTGGTCGAGGCCGGTGGTGTTCAGATAGGCGGCGTAAAACGGTTCGTCCCAGACCGCGCAATCGGTTCGGTTTTCAAAGCTGCGCATCATCGCGGTCGAGATATTGCGCGGGCCTGACCACATAGCAATGAGCATGGGATCGCGGTTCGTCATGGACGCACAAGGTCCTGGCTGGTCATTGATTTATACTGGTCGTTCAACACTTGCGTAATGGGTCCGATTGACGGTGTCCGCTCCTCGCCGATCTTGCGGCCATCGACTTCAACAACCGGTACAAGACCGGCAAAGGTGCCGGTAACAAAGGCTTCGTCAGAGCCGTAAACGTCGGTCAGGCTGAAATCTTTTTCAAACACCGGCAGCCCGGCGTCGCGGGCCGCCTGGATGATGTTTCCTCTTGTGATGCCGCCAAGGCAATACATACCTCGCGAGGTCCACACCTCGCCTTTGCGAACGATGAAAAAATGGGTCGAATTGCACGTCGCCACCGCGCCATGCGGGTCCAGCATGAGAGCTTCATCGAAGCCCGCCTTAGTGGCCTGGATGCAAGCCTGGATGCAGTTCAGTTTGGAATGGGAATTCAGCTTCTGGTCCTGCATGTCAGGCGCGGTGCGGCGCACATGGACCGTGAACAGGCGGATGCCGCGCTGGGTCGTTTCAGGATTGGCAGTCTTGTATTCCGGGATAATGACGATGGTCGGCGGGCTTATCGTGACCCGGGGGTCCTGATAGGGCGTTGCCTTGATGCCGCGGGTGACCATGAGGCGGATATGAACCCCGTCGGTCATTTTGTTGGCCTGCAAACAATCGAAAAGCTGTTTTCTGAACCCCGCGCGGTTGAGAGGGAGGTCGATATCGAGCGCCTTGGCGCCTTCGAACAGACGGTCCAGGTGGCGGTCCAGAAAGGCAATGCCGCCGTCGTAAACGCGCAACCCCTCCCAGATCCCGTCGCCGAGAATAAATCCTGAATCGAAGACGGAAACTGTTGCCTCCGCGCGCGGAACAAGATCGCCGTTGATCGATATCAGGATATCGGCGTTGCGCGGATCAACCAGGTATTCGTGTGTGCCCTTGCTCATCTGTCAGGTCCAGTGTGATTGTGCATTCCGAGCGTTCAGCTGGAAATTTAAGACCTGAAATTCGTAGAGGAACCGATCCCTGTCGGTCAATTCTATTTTGCTAACGTAGAAGCGGCAGGTGCGGCGCAGCGGACGGGTCCAATACGCCAGTGAGACGCGGATCGTCATCCACGTCGATGCCGAATTTGTATGGCGTAAATCCGGTGCGCACGTAAAACGGCAATGCCGCGGGGTGGTCCAGATTGCAGGTATGCAGCCAGACCCTTTTAGGTGATTTGACCCAGGCATGCTGCAGACCATGGGTCATCATCCATCGACCCGCCCCAGAGCCCTGTTGATCCGGAACAGTACCGAAAAACGCCAATTCGATATCTGGGAAATCGGAAATGTCCAGTTCGAACAGGCCAATATCCTTGCCACCTGATCGAAGGATGTAGACCTCCGTATGGTCGCTTTCCAGAATAATATGCAACGCCCGATCCTCCATTTGGAGGCGCGTGAACCAGAGCCAGTTTTCCCCGATCGTCCGGTATATTCCCCGGTACCAGTCGAGGCCGGGTGCATCTACTTTCTCGAGACTCAAATCCTGGCGGTCAGGGACTGGCCGCTCGCCCGGCGGTGCTGTCATTTCGAGATAGGTGACGACGCTTGCGATCTTGCCCTTCGGCAGATCGGTTTCACCGGACAGGTTCAATTCAACCATAATCTAGATCGCACCGACTGTTTTCAGTTTGGCCTGGGGGTGGATTTCGTTCTGGGAAATAACTGTTGTCTGGGCGCGGAAACGTTCGATGATCGAGCGCACAAAGGGACGGATGCCGGGGCTTGTCAGCAGGATCGGCATTTCGCCCTGCTGGGCCGCTTCTTCGTAGCTGTCGTGCACAGCCTGGATGAAATCTTGCAACATGCTTGGTGCCATGGCGAGCTGGCGTTCTTCGTCCTGGCCGACAATGGCGTCGGCAAAATTCTGTTCCCATTTCGGCGAGAGCGCGATCAGGGGAAGGTACCCGTTCGGGGAATTGTTGGCGGCGCAAATTTGGCGGGCAAGGCGCGAACGCACATGTTCGCTGATGGCCTGGGTTGAAGTGACAGACCCCGCAACTTCGGCGATCCCTTCGAGGATCGACTGGAGATCGCGGATCGAAATCCGCTCCGCCAAAAGGGATTGCAGAATGCGCTGGACTCCGCTCACCGATATCTGGCTGGGAACGATATCTTCCAGCAACTTCTGATGTTCCGGGGGCAGCTCACCCAGCAATTTCTGCACCTCGGCGTAAGACAACATCTCGGACATGTTAGCCTTCAGCAACTCGGTCAGATGGGTCGAGAGGACGGTTGATGGGTCGACAACCGTGTAGCCCTTGAGCGACGCGTCTTCGCGCAGGTCTTTGTCGATCCAGGTGGCCGGCAAGCCAAAAGTCGGCTCGATAGTATTGTGGCCCGGAAGTTCGACCTGGCCGCCAGCGGGGTCCATGACCATCAACTGGTCCGGGTAGAGGGTTCCGTGTCCGGCTTCCACTTCCTTGACCTTGATTTGATACTTGTTCGATTCAAGCTGCATATTGTCGAGCAGACGCACCGACGGCATGATGAAACCCATGTCGGAGGCGAGTTGGCGGCGCAGGGCCTTGATCTGTGAAGTGAGCCGGTCCTCCTCCGGTCCGCCATTGATCAGCGGCAGCAGGCCGTAGCCAAGCTCGATTCGCAATTCGTCCATTTTGAGCGCAGACGAAATGGGCTCTTCCTTGGGTTCGGCGTCTCTAATTTGAGAAACCTGCTGGGCCTCCCGCTGCTGAATGACCGCATTTTGACGATTGTTCACCTGCCAGGCGAGGAGACCGGTGCCGATCGCAAGCGCCAAGAATGGGATCATCGGAATGCCGGGCAGCAGCGACATGACAACCATCACGAAGGATGACATGCCAAGCGCCTTGGGGTATCCGGACAATTGCGAGAGAAGGGCTTTGTCGGCCGATCCATCGACGCCCGCCTTCGACACCAGCAGGCCTGCGGCGGTTGATACGATCAGCGCCGGGATTTGACTGACAAGCCCGTCACCAACGGTGAGCAGGGTGTAGGTCGAACCGGCTTCGGCGACTGACAGGCCGTTTTGCGCGACGCCGACGATCATGCCGCCGATAATGTTGATGAAGGTGATCAGCAGGCCGGCGATCGCGTCACCGCGTACAAATTTCGAGGCCCCGTCCATGGCCCCGAAAAACGATGATTCGTCTTCCAGTTTCTTGCGCCGTGCTTTTGCTTCGCCCTCGTCAATCAGGCCAGCAGACAAGTCGGCATCGATTGCCATCTGTTTACCCGGCATGGCGTCCAGGGTGAAACGGGCGGCGACTTCTGCGATGCGCCCGGATCCTTTGGTGATGACGATAAAGTTCACGATCACAAGAATCGCGAATACAATGATCCCGATGACAAAATTGCCCTGCATGACAAAATTGCCGAACGCTTCAATGACATGCCCGGCGGCACCGGGCCCCTCGTGTCCGTTGGCCAATATCAGCCGGGTGGATGCCAGATTTAGAGATAATCGCATCATGGTGGCGATCAGCAGCACGGTTGGAAAGGCGGAGAATTCCAGCGGCGTGTGGATGAACAGGGCCGTCATCAATATCAGGACAGAGAATACGATCGAGAGCGCCAGAAACAGGTCCAGCATCATCGGAGGCAACGGTAGGATCAGCACCACGAGGATACCGATTACGCCGAGTGCCAGTGCCAGATCGCCGCGCTTGGCGAGACTGCCCATCGCCGTCATTGTGGACGCCATACCGGTCTGTGCGGTTGACTTGTTCGGTGCGACGTCACTCATGCGTCAGGCATTTCCCAGGGCTTTGGCAATCGAATATTTGCAATGATCGTTCAGGATGCGGCGCGCATGTCCCGGGGCATCGGGATATCGACGCCTTCATCCGCGTATAGTTTCAATTTGTTGCGCATGGTGCGGATCGAAATTCCCAAGATATTGGCGGCGTGGGTCCGGTTGCCCAGACAATGCCCGAGGGTTTCCAGGATCAAATCCTGTTCGACTTTGGCGACCGTTTGTCCGACCAGGTTGCGGGCCGTCAATTCGGCGGTTATCGCCGCCTGCGCGGTTACGCTGAGGTCGCCGTTATTGGCTTCGTTGATCGGCGTGCCGTCCGGCATACGGATGTCGTCGACGCCGATCTCATCGCCCGTGGCCAGCAGGATGGCCCGGTGCATCGTGTTTTCGAGTTCACGCACATTGCCGCTCCACCTTGAGGCGATCAATTGCTGCTTGGCGGCCTTCGACAACGGGTGGACCGTGATTGCGTTGGCTTCGGAATATTTGCTGATGAAATGATTGGCAAGCTCGACGATATCCGCCGGGCGATCGCGCAGGGGCGGGATGTTCAGGTTCACGACGTTGAGCCGGTATAGAAGGTCTTCGCGGAAAGACCCGTTGTGCGTGGCCTGGACCAGATCGCGGTTCGACGTGGCGATGATCCGAATATTTACTTTGATCGGGGATCTGCCGCCGACCCGGTCGATCACGCGTTCCTGGATGGCGCGGAGCAGTTTGGCCTGCAGGCGGGTATCCATTTCGCTGATTTCGTCGAGTAGAAGCGTGCCGCCATCGGCCTCTTCGAACTTGCCGATCCGGCGGGCGATTGCGCCGGTAAAAGCCCCTTTTTCATGCCCGAATAATTCGGATTCGAGCAAGGCTTCAGGGATAGCGGCGCAATTTATGGAGATGAACTGCTTGTCGGCTCGATTGGATTTGCCGTGAACAAATCGCGCCAGGACTTCCTTGCCAACGCCCGATTCGCCAGTGATTAATATGCTCGCGTCGGACGGGGCAACCTGCCCGGCAAGCTGCATGACCCGGGCCATGGCTTCGTCGCGGTAGATCAGCACGTTGCTTTCTTCGGCGACGGCGGCGAGGACCGCGGCAATCAGTTCTGCGTCGGGGGGAAGCGGGATATATTCCTTGGCGCCGGAGCGGATCGCCTTGACCGCTGCCGCGGCGTCGGTCTCGACACCACATGCAACCACCGGAACGTGGATATGTTCGGTTTCCAGCCGTTCGATCAGTTCTCCGATATTTTCAACCACATCGACCATGAGTAGATCAGCGCTCCGCCCCGAGCGCAGGGATGTGAGTGCGATATCTATGGAATCGGCGTGCACAACCTTTGCGCCCTTGTCCATCGCCATCTTGGTGGCTGTAGACAATTGCCCCTTGAGTGAGCCGATAATTAGAAGTCTCATTTGAAATAACTCCGTTCAGTGCCGCTTGGGCCGGAAAGACCTTTCCAGCTGCGGGTTTATTTGATCATTTCTGTCATGGTAACGCCCAACCGGTCTTCGACGAGAACCACTTCGCCACGCGCCACCAAGCGGTTGTTGACAAATATGTCGATCGCCTCACCAACCTTGCGGTCGAGTTCGATTACCGTACCTTTGCCAACTTTCAAAAGTTCAGCCACATCGATGGTGGTGCGCCCAAGAATGGCTTTGACTTTCACGGGGACATCGAACACGGCTTCCAACTCACCAGCCGAATGCGTGCTCGAGTCGCTGTCATCGTCGGATTGGTGCTCGCCGTCCACCTGGGCGTCATGCATGTCGGACAGGTCGTCCAGTGGCATCTCGGCATCGTCAGGGGCTTCGACTTCGATTTCATCACTCATTTTGAAGTTCCTTCATGGTCAAGGCGTTCCTCCATATCGATGCCATTCGGGTCAATGGCATCGGCCGCCATGGCCTGCAATTCGGTTGGGCCGATCCCCGGATCGGAGGGGAAACGCCGCTCAATGATTTCAATGATTTGCTGCTCCAATTGTTCCCGGCTGCGAGAAACCTCACCGGTCGCCCAGGCGATCCGGCAATCGCCATCATCCATGTTCTCGTCCACAATGACCCGGATTTCATTGTTCGCCACAATATTTGCGGCGGCATTGTCGAGCCTGGCTTTCAGGTCTTCGGCCGAACTGGCTGGTACGTGGATGATTAGTTGCGGGGCGTCATCCAATTGCGCGACGCATTCACCGAACAGGGCCAGCAATTCGCCTTCCGGTTCTTTGGCGATCAGGACGGGGACCAGAGTCCGGACCGTCGCCAATGCCAGCCGCGCTGCTTGTTCCGCGCTTTTTTCTTGCGCCCTGGCCAAATCCTGATTGGCGATCTGCACCAGTTCCAGAATCCGCGCGATCATTTGATCGGTTTGTGAAGAGGTTTCACTGATCGCCTGAGTTCGGCCATCGGCGAGTCCTTGTTGATAGGCACCATCGCGAGCGGTTTCGAGCGCCTGGTCGGTATGACGCGGGATTTCCGCTTTGGCGGCCGGCCCTTTGACCGAACTCGCGAATACGGCGTCAAACATATAGCGTGAGTGGGCATCCATCAGATTGTTCGTACTTTCGTTATTTCACTCAAAAGATCATCTCGTCGTCGCCGCTGCCCTTGCTGATGATTATGTCGCCTTTGGCAGCAAGGTCCTTGGCGATGTTTACCATTTGGGTCTGGGCCTCATCCACGTCGCGCAATCTGACCGGACCGAGAACCTCCATGTCTTCCATGAGCATCTTGCCGGCACGCTCAGACATGTTGGCAAAGAAGAAGTCCCGCATCGCGTCTGTGGTGCCCTTCAGGCAGATTGCCAGTTTATCCTTGTCGACGCCGCGCAACAGCGTCTGGACACCGGCGGCCTCCAGTTTTCCAAGATCTTCGAAGGTGAACATCAGGGTTTTTATCCGCTCTGCCGCCTCTTCATCCTTCTCCTCCAGCGCACTCATAAAGCGGCTTTCAGTCTGGCGATCGAAATTGTTGAAGATATCGGCCATGGATTCATGGGCATCGCGACGCTGAGTCTGGGCGAGGCTTGCCATGAATTCCAGACGCAGGGTTTCTTCTATTTTTTCCAGAATGTCTTTCTGGATATTCTCCATCTTGAGCATGCGTTCGACGACTTCGAGGGAAAATTCCTCGGGCAGACTGGTCAATACCCGAGCTGCATGTTCGTGCTTGATTTTGGACAGCACGACGGCAACTGTTTGCGGGTATTCGTTCTTGAGATAGTTGGCCAGCACCGAATCTTGCACGTTGGACAGTTTTTCCCACATGTTCCGGCCGGCAGGACCTCTAATTTCTTCCATGATTGAGACCACTCGACTTGGGTCAAGAAACTCGTTCAAAAGTTGCTCGGTCGATTCAAAACTTCCGAGTACGGCGCCGCTGGACGTCAATTGCGTTACAAATTCCATGACCAGATGCTCGACAGCATTGGTCTCGATATTTCCGAGCTTCGACATGGCGACGGAAATGGTTTTGATCTCGTCGTCCTCGAGCTTTTTCCAGATTTTCTGACCGTACTCATTGCCGAGAGCAAGCATGAGAACACCGGCGCGCTCGGGACCATTCAGTTCAGATGCGCCGCGTGCGGTTCCGGGCGATGCTGCCGGATCGGCGACCGCCGCGACCTCCTGGTTCATGCCGGTTCTCCGATCCATTGCCGGATAATTGTGACGGCCTCATCGGGATTGGCGTCTACAATTTCGCCGACTTTGCGCAACGTATCTGCCTGCGCCTGTCCGGCAACCTGGGCAGTGTCGATTGCCTCGGACGTTACGGTATCGGGCGGTGCCAGTTGGGCTAATTCTTCTCCGGCGGCAACCATGGGCCTGCCTTCGGCGTCAACCGCGAGGGTACGTCCATTGCCCAGCGACGCAAGACCCTGGGTTTCATCCGGGGTGAGAATGCGGCGTACCAGCGGGCGGACTACAAAGAGGAGGACGAGCCCTGAGATGATCAGTAAAACGGCCAATTCAGCTATATAGAAATAGTCGTTCTTATTGAGTTCGAAAAAAACTTCCTCTTCGCTTAGCGGCAGGGGGCGGGCCTGGGCGGCGAATCGCAGGTTGGCGATTTCGACCGTGTCGCCGCGCACCTGATCGTACCCAATACTTGAGCGCACCAGGGCCGCGATCTGGTCCAGTTGCTCCTGGCTCCGTGGTTCATAGGTGACATTGCCGGTATCATCGGAATTGTATATCCCGTCAAGGAGTACCGCCACCGAAATCCGGCTGATCTGGCCAGCTTCCAGAATTTCTGTTTTGGTCACTCGGGAAATTTCGTAGTTGACGATTTCTTCGGTTTTTTCCGAATTGTCGCTGATGCCGCCATCCTCGGAAGCGACGGTGCCATCTGCGCCGGGTAATTCGTTGCTGATCGAGACGCCTTGCTGGCCGACTGAGTCCGTCGATGAGGCGGATTCCTCTCTTGTCTGGGTGGAGCGTACGACCCGCCCTTCCGGGTCAAACGTGTCGGAAGATAATGTGACGCGGTTATAATTGAGGGTCGCCGCCACATTAACGCGCGAACGCCCAGGCCCGACAACGCTTTCGACAATGTCCCTGATCTCGTTGCGCAGTCTGGTCTCAACGGCGATGTTGCGTTCCTGTAACGATGACGCAAATCCGCCTTGACCATCACCTGAATCCGGGTTGGCTAAAAGTCTGCCGGAATCGTCTACAATCGAGACCATGGACGGGGTGAGCCCGTTCACGGCGGACGCAACGAGGTGCTGGATCGCGCGTACATTTGCCGGTTCAAGATCGCCACGGGTTTTCACGACAATCGAGGCCGAGGCTTCGGCTTCGTCGCGCGAAAATACCTCGCGCTCTTTGAGGACCAGATGGACGCGGGCAAATTCGATCCGCTGGAGCGCCCGGATGGTCCGTGCCAGCTCCCCTTCGAGTGCACGCAAATGATTGATGTTTTGAACGAAAGAGGTTGTCCCAAGGCTGTCACTGGAATCGAAGATTTCGTACCCGACGGAGCCGCCAAGCGGCAGACCGTCTTCCGCGAGTTGCATCCGCATGCGCAAGACGTTTTCTTTCGGCACCAGAATGACCGTCCCGTCCGAGCGGAGTTCGAACGGAATGTTGCTGCTTTCCAGTTCGCGGATAATTGCTGATGAATCCCGGCTGTCCAGGTCGCTATACAATGTCACCATTTGCGGCTCGGATAGACGCATGATGAGAAAAGCAAAAAAACCGATCAAACCGACCGCAACGGCGCCCATGGCGCCAAGACGTGCCGCACCCAGTGTTTTCAGAAAATCAAATACGCCGTTCACAGATTCCCCACCCAACCGGTCAAAGCCTCTTCGCAATATGGTCGAGGCTTAGTGTTTAAACCGCCACGGCATCGTTGTTTTTTCAAATCGCAACGAATACCGCTTACCTGGGCAAGAATTTCCCAGTGATCGGTAAACAAGTGATTAACAGAGACCCAGATGAGGCGTTTTGATGGGCAAAATTTGCCGGTTTGGGGGTGTCAGACCCGTTTTGGAGGGTGACATCGTAATTTTGCACGGTGATGTACAAAGAATTTTGGCGGACATGGGTGGCCCGCCAATGCGTCAAATTCGAAATTAAGGATAGATCAGGCGCGGTAGTGTTGTACGCGGGTTGCCCGAAGGCCCGGCAGACCGTGGCGTTCGATCGAGCGCTGCCAGGACAGGAATTCCTCCACGGTCAGCGTATATCGGTCACAGGCTTCTTCGAGGCTCAATAAACCGCCCCGAACAGCTGCGACGACTTCGGCTTTGCGCCGGATAACCCAGCGGCGGGTGGAAGTGGGCGGCAGATCGGCAATCGTCAAGGGACTCCCGTCTGGCCCGATTACGTACTTTACACGCGGCATATACTGACCGGTCATGCTAAACTCACTCAACGCTACTAACTACTCATGGTCTAAACGCGACCATTTCA
>JAJFGZ010000029.1 GCA_021775855.1 Hyphomicrobiales bacterium | reverse complement strand
TTGCTGATCCACATGCTTAAGAAAGCGGTGGCTGCCATTAGCGATCCAACCAGCCCCGAAGCACCCTCAGGGCCGACACGGATAATCATAGCAGCGATAAGACGATGAAGGCCCCATCGCTCCAGTGCTTTGGCGATCAGGGCCAGCGCATTTTTCAGGAGCCCTATTCATGGAAGGCTTTAGGCGTGGATATTCGCGGGCGCTCCTTCACTCTCAAGGTCAATTACCGGACGTCGCATCAAATCCGGCAGGCGGTTGACCGGCTTCTGCCGCCGATGGTGCGGGACGTGGACGGGATCGAAGACGATAGACAGGGTACGGTTTCGGTATTCAACGGCCCCGATCCAGTTGTGCAGATTTATGATAATAGCGAGGAGGAAACCAATGGGCTCGCTCTCTGGGTGTCCAAAGCCGTCGAAGATGGCATTGAGCCCGACGAGATCGGCATTTTCGTGCGGAGCAACAGCGAACTCGCCCGGGCGCGGGCGGTCGTAAAGCAATCCGGGCAAACGCCTCTGGAGCTTTCAGATCGTGTTGAAGAACGCGACGGTCGAATCTCCATCGGAACGATGCATCTTGCCAAAGGGCTTGAGTTCAAGGCGGTGGTGGTTATGGCCTGCGACGACGATATTCTGCCGCTGCAGGAGCGTGTCGAAACCGTCGCTGATGAAACCGAGCTGGACGAAGTCTACGAGACAGAGCGGCATCTGTTTTATGTCGCCTGCACGCGCGCCAGAGACCGGCTGCTGGTTTCCGGCGTCACGCCGGCCTCGGAGTTTTTTGAGGATTTGAATGGAGGATGAGATGATTGCTCGAACAATTTTTCAAACGCGACTGAAATCCGCAATACCCCTTTTCCTGTTCCTGGTGACTATGATCCTCTCTCAGACCGCTCTACAATCCGTCGCGAGGGCAGAAACTGCCATACGACTGGAAAGACTGCGCCTCGGGATGTTCATGCCCGAATGGCGGACCGAGCGCGTGCTACGCAGGCTGGGATTTGACGGGCAGATCGACTGGGTCGACGATCGGGGGTTGCGCCGGATTACAATCCGATCGCCGGTACAAAATAATGAAAACGGGGTGGAGGTTACATTTTGCAATCGACGCATCACTGCGATTAACGCGATTGTCTTTGGAACAGTAAATACGGCTTACAACATGCGCCAGGCAATGATGCGCGTCGAAAGATACCCCGAGATAACCAGCCTTCAATGGCGGGAATTTGACAGAGGGACTTACCACGGACCCGGATTCACGCTGTTGATGCCGCTGTATCCCGGCAGCACCGAGAAAGTCGAAATTCAATTCAGGTATCGACCGGGAGTGTCAGGCCCTGCCCAATTTTTGTGGCATCGGTCGATAAAAGGTTATGTTTGCCGGTGAGCGGGTTTGCTCGGAGTGAATGGCAGGTGATATTTACGTCAAGTTGTTGCTTCGCCAACGCTCAAGGTCTGCTTCATATCCTCGCCGCGCGTGGTCTGCCGAGAGCCATTGTCCCAGACACCGGTACTGAGTTCACCAGCATGGCTATCCTGTGCTGGGTCCAGGACACCGGGGTCGACTGGCACTATATCGCGCAGGGAAATTCTAAACCCCGGCGATCCAACAAATGGCCCCGCAGCACCAGAAGCGGTCGTCATTGTCACCAGGATGGGTTTCAAATATTATCCTTTATTAAGGTTTAGGTTGGAACGAATAGCGGTTTGGAGAGAAGGAAAAAACCATGCTTTCAGCATCTGCGAGGGGGGTAGCTGTAGGTCTCGTATTGACGGCGATGAATACTCTACCCACGGCATTGTGGGCTGATGAACCGGACAGTCCAACGCACTACCGTGACTTGGAGTTTTATCGGAATGCACCCACAAACGTGACTTTAACAGGCGGAGCCTTGACACAAGCACTTGAAGTTTTGACGGCCGGAAGTGCTGAAATTAAATTTCCAGTCCTCGTGCTAAACACACTCAGAGCATGCCGCAGCTTTGACTATTTAAAAGAACGGTGGGAGCACGTTGTAGGACAAATTATCGAGCTTGATCTCTGGCCTCGACGATCTAACGAATACTACTTCTTGCAATCAATTGGTGATTTTGGAGGTCTCGAAATCAAGGATTTAGAAACGGGAGAGCTCAGCATATCCTGGTATGAATGCGCACGGGATACTTCTTATTCGGTTCGCACCGATGCAACAAATTCACATTTTGTTTTCGCCGAAGATGGTATGCCGCTGTGGGGGTGGTCGATTGTCAAAGAAGATTGAAACCCACACATTAGTAACACTACATAAATGATGCTGATCAACAATGCCTGCTATTGAGTTGCTGGTCGGATGCCACCGCCTTCTGACCATGGCGACGGCTCTTGTCCTGACTGAATGGCTCTCTCAACAGCGGCGCGATTTCGGGAATCGCTGACATTCTCGCGGACAACGTACAATGCCAACGCTATCGCGACAAAAAGGATGATCAATCTTGTTATGCGCATGCTTCCTCATTTAGCCTCAGACCCGTGGAATAACTGGGCATCTATATTAAGCAAACCTGATCAACGATCTGGCCGACGTTGAACAGGATGTTAAATGACATCAATTTGACTTGATCCAACAAGTGCGCAAAAGACTGCCACAATTTAGGCCGCGCTAACTGAAATTCGAATGAGTGCGGAAACAGAATGGCCAACCTGACAGGGCAACTAATTTTCACCTAAATAATCAATCCTTCCACCGTCATCCCATTTGAAATTGTATTCAACCTTTCCGTCTGCCGAAGTTGTTGGATCACTTACGACCGCATCGTAGGGGGCGTGGCGCTCACAATCTTGGAAATTTGAACTGCATCTATAGAATTCATAGTGCGAACCTATCAAAAAGAACCCGGTTTCCGAATCCCTGCATAGATATCCTGCTGTTTCGTAATATGGAGAGCCGCCGCTTGGGCCTGAAAGATACCATTGTTTTCCTGTCTCCCAACTTGACCGCGAGCAAGCCGCCGCACCGTTTTGGGCCACTCTAGAAGTGTTGGTAGTAATGCCGGTTCCCACGTTGCCTGGCCTGTCAGCAAGAAAACTAGTACCAAACATCTGTGGCGTAATATTCAAGGCATAAACCTGTCCGTTGTTGAGGGTGAATTCTTCCTCATACCTATTCGCCGGACTTGTGCGGTATGTATTTGCGACAAATCGGACAATACCAGCTGGCGCCACCACAATTTTCTCGGTTAGAGGCGGGATGGTTACCTCGACCCGTTCTCGGACAAGATCGCGTTCAATTCGGGCGAATTCGATTGTTAATGTAGCGTCTGTGCTATTGGCAATCGTTACCTGTGCGGTGGATGTGGTTTGGGCAGTAGCAAATATAGTACTGGATAAAAATACAAACACTGTTAAACATTTACGTAAGATAATTTTGTTAACCATAACTCCATCCTTTTTTCTGTAGGTCGTTTAACTCGGTGCTCGCCATTCCACTCTATCACTAGTAGTGTCCGTCGTCAGGGTTTTTGGAGCCAATTGGCGCTTAAACTAAGAGAGAGTTTAGCTCATCTGGTTTGTTTCATTATGCAGCGTGTTTGCGGTGTTGCAAGCGCCGCGCTTCTAAAGTCCTTTGCTTGATCCTTTCTCGTTGTTTCAGAATGGCTTTGTCGCGTCCGAAGTAGACGTCGGAGGGCGTGACGTTGTTCAGGCTTTCATGGTAACGCTGGTGGTTGTAGTGATCGACAAAGGCCTCAATTTGCGTTTCCAGATCGCCCGGTAGAAAGTAGTTTTCCAGCAAGATACGGTTCTTCAAAGTTTGATGCCAGCGCTCAATCTTGCCCTGTGTCTGGGGATGGTAAGGTGCACCCCTGCTGTGCTTCATGCCCTTGTCTTGCAGCCATTCAGCCAGATCCCCAGAGACATAACTGGAGCCGTTGTCGCTGAGTAGCCGTGGTTTGTGAACGACGTGAACCTGATCACAGCCAGAAGCCTGTAAGGCCAAGTCCAACGTGTCGGTCACATCGCTCGTCTTCATCGTGGTGCACAGCTTCCATGCCACCACGTAGCGTGAGAAGTCGTCGAGAATGGTCGACAGATAATACCAGCCCCAACCGACGATCTTGATGTAGGTGAAGTCCGTTTGCCACATCTGGTTGATGGCCGTCGTCTTGTCGCGGAATTCATCGGCGGCCTTGATGACCACGAAAGCCGGACTGGTGATGAGGTCGTGGGCCTTCAACAGCCTGTAAACACTGGCTTCGGACACGAAGTAGCGCTGCGTATCCGTAAACCGCACGGCCAGTTCTCGTGGTGACAGTTCCGGCTCTTCCAGTGCCAGGTCAACGATCTGTCGCCGGACATCGTCCGGAATGCGGTTCCAGACGTGCAAAGGCTTGGGAGAGCGATCCTCCAGCGCATCCACTCCACCGGTCAGATATTTGTCATACCAGCGGTAGAATGTGGTGCGCGGAATGCCGAGCTTGTCGATGGTTCGCTTGGCAGGGAGATGGGACTGTTCAACCAGCCGTATGATCTCCAGTTTCTCGGACGCAGGATACCTCATTCGGTATCCTCCCCATCTGCGATCATGCTTTTTTTGAGCAGGCGCAGCTCAAGTGTTTGTTCAGCGACGACCTCCTTCAGGTCCCGCGCTTCACGGCGCAAGTTCTGTACTTCGCCAGTGTTGGCCTCGCGGGCTGTATCCCCTGCCAGGCGCTTCTTGCCAGCTTCAAGGAACTCTTTCGACCAGGAATAATACTGGCTCTGGGCAATGCCTTCCTGGCGGCAAAGCTCGGCAATCGTGTCCTCGCCGCGCAAACCGGCCAACACGATCCTGATCTTGTCTTCAGATGAATACCGCTTGCGCGTTTTGCGGCGGATATTCTTGACCGTGCGATCGGCAGCATCGATATGACGTTCGGGGCTATGTCTCATGCTTCACTCCTGTGTGGTGAAGATGAGCCAAATTCTCTCCCTTATGCAATCAGCCTAATCAGTTCCATGGGCGCTGACGGGAAACA
>JAJFGZ010000028.1 GCA_021775855.1 Hyphomicrobiales bacterium | reverse complement strand
TATTGAGGGCGTTGAAATTGTTTTCGTCGTTTTCGATATCGGGGCCTTCGGCAATCGAAAACCCCATATCGGAGAAAATCGCAGCCACTTCGTCGATTACTTGGCTAACAGGATGGATGCGGCCATCTTCAAGCGGGCCGCTGCGAACCGGTAAGGTTGCGTCGACCCTCTCGGTGGCGAGCCTGGCTTCAAGTGCGCCAGCGCGAAGCGTAAGGCGGCGGGCCTGGATGGCCTCGCCAACGAGGGTCTTGAGGCCGTTCAGGGCCGGACCCATTTCCTTGCGTTCGTCCGGGCTCATGGCGCCGAGGCCCTTCAGCAACTCGCTGATCCGGCCCTTCTTGCCTAGCGCCTTCACGCGCACTTCTTCGAGCGCGGATTCGTCGCCAGCCGCAGCGATCGCCGCTGTCAGTTCCGTTTCAATTGCCTTGATATTGGTCATTGCGAGCCCGTTCAAACGTGGGGTCAGGCGCTGGCCGTTTGCGCCTTCTCGACAAGCGCCTTGAAGGCGATTGGTTCACGCACCGCCAGATCCGCGAGGACCTTGCGATCGACCTCAATCCCGGCTTGGGTCAGGCCGTGGATAAACTGGCCGTACGTGACGCCGTGCTCGCGGGCGGCGGCGTTGATGCGCTGGATCCACAGGGCGCGGAATTTCCGCTTGCGGACACGCCGATCGCGGTAGGCATATTGGCCTGCCTTCTCGACCGCCTGCATAGCGACACGGATGGTATTTTTGCGACGCCCGGAATAACCCTTGGCGGCTTTGAGAACTTTTTTGTGGCGGGCGTGGGATGCGACGCCGCGTTTGATACGGGACATGGAAAAACTCCGGTTTTAATCCTGAAAGGCCTGGCTAGCCGTTGGGGAGAAACTGCTTGACGATCTTGGCATCCTGGGGCGCGAGGATGGTGGTCCCGCGCTGGTTGCGGATCTGCTTATTGGTCCGCTTGATCATGCCGTGCTGCTTGTTAGCCTGGTTCGCGCGAACCTTGCCACTCGCCGTCAAGCGGAACCGTTTTTTCGCTCCGCTCTTGGTCTTCATCTTGGGCATTTTGCTTGTTCTCCTTGTTTCCCGGCCGTTCGGCGAAACCAGACCAAAACCAGTTGCCTGGCCTAATCCTGATTCGGGAATGCTGGCGTTGATCGCGGAAAAAGGTGATGAACCAATTCCCGCATTGCATTCGGAACCGCCACGGCATGCCCTGCCGGGCGGCTCGATCGCTGGCTTATACACAAGGGCCACGAGGAATACAATCGTCGTGTTGGTGCAAACCGGGCAAAATTGGCTCGTATTTTCGTCACACCCCAGCCACAAAAAAATCACCGACGGTAATTATTCATGTGCTAGGTTCGGCCGGGTGCAGCAAATTGCAATAATTAGTGAAGCTAGAAGAATACGAGGACTCCCAGCATGAAATTTTACAACCGGCCGATGCGCGCGGCCAGTTTCCTTATTCTCGGTCTGGTTGCCGGGTGCAGCAGCAGCGGCTCGGATATCGAGACGCAAACCTCTTCCGCCCCGGCGCCAGCCCCGGCCCCACACGATCGTCAAACCCCTGTACCGACGCCGCCGTCAGAACAGCGAGTTGCCCGGACAGCCGACCGATCTGCGCTCAGCGCGGATGAGGTGCGAACCACGCTTGCCGGTAATTCGGTTTATGTCGGCGGGCAGGGATCGGAATTTGCCGCCGTGCATAATTCCGACGGCTCCATGAACGGCAAGATTTGGGGCGGGGGGAACGAGCAGAGTGGTGGCGGCGCCTGGCGGGTCGACGACAATGGGCAATATTGCCGGAAGTGGGACAATGCCTGGTCGCAGGGCCAGTGGGGCTGTTTCGAGGTTTACCGCGAAGGAGATCAGCTACAGCTCGAGCGGGTAAGTGGATCGGGTGCGAACGGTGCCATGGAATTGCAATCGGGCAATCCGCACGATCTATAACGGACTGGCGACGGCCCAGCCTGAAGTCCAAGAGGCGAAAGCCTTAGCGCGGCGCCAGGATCATGATCATCTGGCGGCCCTCGAGCTTGGGCTCGAACTCCACCTTGGCGATTTCCTCGGTCTGTTCGCTGACCCTCTGTAGGAGGTTCATCCCCAATTCCTGATGTGCCATTTCCCGACCGCGGAACCGGATGGTCACCTTGACCTTATCGCCGGCCTCGAAAAAGCGGTAGATGGAGCGCATCTTTACATCGTAATCGTGGATGTCGATGTTGGGCCGCATCTTGATTTCCTTGACGTCGACCGTCTTCTGCTTTTTGCGCGCCTCGGCGGCTTTTTTCTGCGCCTCGTATTTGTAGCGTCCGTAGTCGAGGACCTTGCAAACCGGCACTTTTTCGTTCGGGGAAACCTCAACGAGATCAAGGCCGGCTTCCCTGGCAATAGCCAGGGCTTCTTCCAAAGGCACTTCGCCTTTGTTGTCGCCATCATCGGTGATGAGGCGGACGGAGGTGGCGGTGATCAAATCGTTGACTCGCGGACCGTCCCTGGTCGGGGCGGTGTTGAAGGGTCTTCTTGCTATCTCAAATTCTCCTGTCGAGGTTTATGGTGTCAGTTCGTTAATCTAGGCAATGTTCGTTAGCGTGCCCGCTTGGTACCCCAATTTTTCTAGGATTGGAAACAAACAATTGCAAGTCAATAGAGAACGTTGTTCATCCGGTCACGTTCAACAACCGATTATACACGTCTATTGTCGCTTCGTTGCACCGGGCGAGCGAAAAATTATCGCAGACCCTGCGGCGTCCCCGCTTGCCGATTTTCCGGCGCTCGGCGGCGCTGAGCGACAGCGCGTGACCGATCGAATCGGCAAGCGCTTGAACGTTCCCAGGTTCTACCCGCCATCCGGTCAGATGCTTTTCATCGTGATCCGGCGGCGCCAGGACAATCTCCTTCGGGGCCCCCAGATCTGACGAAATGACCGGACGTTCCATGGCCGAGGCCTCGGCCACGGTGCGGCCAAAGGCTTCCGGGCGGATCGAGGGGACGACGACCAGATCGGCCATCGCCATCGCTGCCGGCATGTCCAGGCTGTGGGGGGTAATCAGACATATGTCCTGCAGATTCTCGGCCGCGATCAGGTCCAGAACGGATGTCAGGTAATTTTCCTTGTCGCGGGCCTCACCCATCATGACGTACTGGATGTTTCGGCTGTGGCGCGATTTTAGAATTGCCGCCGCTTGGACCAGCAATAATTGCGCCTTGCGCTCGGTGATCCGTCCCGGCAGCAAGACGATCTGTGCCGCCGGATCGAGGCCGATTTCGCTGGCCAGAGCATCAACCCGGGTCCGGGACATTTTTTTCGGGTCGAATGCATCAACATCCGTACCGGAGTGGATCACGCGAATCCGACCTTTGGATTCCGGATAATGGGTTTCGATATGCTCGGCTGTATAGTGTGAATTGGCGATCACCGTGTCGCCGCGCACCATGATTTTGTTGTAGTGCTTTTTAAACGGCACGGTCAGACCGTAGATCGAATGGAAACTCGTGACCAGCGGTAGGCCCAGTTGTCTGGCCGCGTAATAAGCACTCCAGGCCGGCGCCCGGCTGCGCACATGGAGCAGGTCGGCTTTGTTCTCATCCGCCAGACGCGCCAGCCGATTGATATTGAAGGCAATCGACACGGGGTTTTTTGTGGCCGCCGGGAACGGCAACCAGGTCCCGCCGAGCGCTTCAAAATCTTCCACCATGCGCCCCGGTGCGCTTGCCATCAGTGCATTTCCGCCATTGGCAATGATCGCCTCAGCGGCATGCACAGACGACAATTCCACGCCACCGGCATGGAGCGTGGGGATGATCTGCAATATGGTTTTTCCGTCTAGCAGCACTTAATCTGTATTCTTTGAAAGGGTCACAATCCGAATTTCGGCAATCGGCGCGTTTCAACGGGCCGACCGAAATCTGGATATACCGGGAAGACGCGCGATATGCCACCCAAAGAAAGCCTTCATTTCGTCGACGTCGCCCATGGAGCTGGCGAACCCGATAAATCACAGATCGCGGTCCGGGTGATTGAGGGGGATGGCCGGCGGCCCGGTATCTTCTGGATCAACGGTTTCATGTCGGTGATGGCAGCCACAAAAATCACGGCGCTGTCGGATTGGGCGCGCAATACCGGCCGAGGCGTGGTCAAGTTTGACTATTCGGGACACGGTGAATCGGACGGCGACATGGCGTCCGGCACCATCGGGCGTTGGCTGAATGAAGCGCACAGCGTTTTCAGCGCATTTGCAACCGGGCCACAAATCATTGTCGGGTCCAGCATGGGAGGCTGGATCGCGCTGCTACTCAACAAACTTATCATGCGCGCGGGCGGGGGAAATGGCGAGGTAAAGGCGATCGTCCTGATCGCCCCCGCGGTCGATATGAGCGAGCGGTTGATGTGGCAGAAATTTCCCGAGGACCTGCGCAAAGAATTTCTTGATAAGGGGTTTTATGAGCGCCCCTCGGCCTATGGCGATGGCCCCTACCTGATCACCCGCCGCCTGATCGAGGAAGGCCGGGATCACCTTCTGTTCGATGCCCCGCTCGCCACCCAACGCCCGGTCCGGATTCTGCACGGGATGCAGGACCCGGACGTGCCGTGGAAAATGACGCTTGAACTGGTCGACCATCTGGACGACGAGGATGTGGTATTGCACCTGATCAAGGACGGCGATCACCGGCTGTCGCGGGATCAGGATATCGCCACGCTTATTCGGACGATCCAGGCGCTGGACTAGCGGCAAGTGCTGTCAGGCCTTCGCGGTAGGTCGGGTAGCACAGATCCAGCCCCGTAGCTGCGAGCACACGGCTATTGCTTACCCTCTTGTTCTCCTCATAGAAGCTTCGTCCGAGCAGCGACAACCCTGCATCATCAAGCTGGATCCCGGGCGGGGGGTCGATGCCAAGAAGTGTTGCCGCGAAAGCAACTACCGCTTCCTGGGCCAGCGGCTCGTTGTCGCAGACGTTGAAAATTCCGCCTTCGCCACCCTCCCGCTGCATCAGCGCCAACGCAATTCGCGCTATATCCGTCACGTGGATACGGTTGAAAACATGGCCAGTACCAGTAATACGCCGCGCGGTGCCCGCTTTGAGACGCAGCAAGGTGTTGCGGCCGGGTCCGTAAATTCCGGCAAGGCGCAGAATATCAATCGGGATGCTGTGGCGTTGACCAAGGTCCTGCCAGGCTTTTTCGGCCCCGAGCCGTTCCCTGCCCCGTTTCGAATTGGGTCTGGTCTTGGCGTCTTCGTCGATCCATGCGCCGTTAAAATCGCCGTATACGCTCAAGCTGGACAGATAGGTGATGCGCTTTGGGCGTTGCCTGCACTCATCAAAACAGCGCGCAACGCCACCCACAACCGGATCGCCCGCTTCCCCCGGCGGGATCGAGATCAACAGGTGATCGGCCGCACGTAACCTGTCCGTCACCACGTCCGGCAGGTCGCCGCCGGTAAATTGCGCGGCCTCGATGCCCCTATTCATCAACGGCCCGGCTTTGTCAGATTCGCGCACTGTACCGGCAACGGCCCAGCCCAATTTTTGGGCTTCGTTTGCAATCGCCGTGGCGCTATAGCCGAGGCCGAATATGAACAATCTGGTCATGAGAAAACTCTTTCAAGTTGCCACTCGGCGACAACATCGGAATCCGATTCACGCTGGCTGAATTTTTCCCGTAGCGCCAAAAAGGTATCATCGTCCAGCAATTGCCCACAGGCCCAAACGGCCATGGCGCGCACCAGGGGTGATTCGTCTTCCAGCAATTCGATGGCCTTTACCGCAAGCGTCGCGTCGCCGCAATTGCCAACAGCAATCAGACAGTTGCGCACGAACCGGTTGCGGCCGGTCCGCTTGACCGGGGAGCCTGAGAAAAAGCTCCGGAATTCTGCATCATCGAGGCCCACCAGAAATTCGAGCGCCGGCATATTCAAATCTTCGCGGGCGCGCAATTTGGCTTCCCGCGCCGCGCTGGCAAATCTGTTCCACGGGCAGACCGCCAGACAATCGTCGCATCCATAAATCCGGTTGCCCATGGGTTTGCGGAATTCCGGCGCGATATGGCCTTTATATTCGATCGTCAGGTACGAGATGCAGCGCCGGGCGTCGAGCTTGTAAGGCGTGGGGAAAGCATCTGTCGGACAGATATCCAGGCAGCGCCGGCAGGAGCCGCAATGATCCTCTTCTGCCGGATCACCGGCCAGATCCAGGGTCGTGAAAATTTCCCCCAGAAACAGCCATGAGCCAAATTTTCTGGACACCAGGTTTGTATGTTTGCCCTGCCAGCCTAGGCCTGCCGCCTGGCCAAGGGGCTTTTCCATCACCGGGGCGGTATCGACGAACACTTTCACATCCGCGCCGGATTTTTCAACCAGCGCCCGTGCCACCCGCTTCAGGCGTTTTTTGACCAGATCGTGATAATCGCGCCCGCGCGCATAGACCGATATATTGCCCTCATCGGCCCGCGCCAGATCAGCCAGCGGGTTGGAATCGGGGCCGTAATTCATCCCCAGAATAATGACCGTACGGGCTTCAGGCCAGAGCGCGGACGGGTGTCTGCGGCGGTCTACCTGATCGGCCATCCAGGTCATGCTGCCGTGGTGGCCATTTGCAAGATAGGCGTCCAACCCGGCGCCTGCGCCATCAAAATCTGCGATCCGCAGAAAAGCGATTTTATCGAACCCTGCGTCGATAGCTTCATCGCGGATCAGGGTTTTCAGGTTATCGGACATGCGCTGTTATTGCGCAATTCAGCAAAATTCAGAAGTCAAGATCGGCATAATGGCCCGGCGGGGTGATCCCCCTTACCTGATCGGAGAGTAGAGGCCGGAAAGATGGCCGCGATTTGATGCGGGCGTACCAGGCCTTTGCCCCTTCGTCTTCGGCCCATGGTACGTCGCCCAGAAAATCGATGCACGACAGATGCGCCGCAGCGCAGAGATCAGCATACGTGATGGCGTCGCTGCTGAGCCAGTTGGCGCGTGCCGCCAAAAACCCGATATAGCGCAAATGATAACGAATATTGGCAAGTCCTGCCCGGACCGCAGCGCCGTTGGGCGGGCCACCGCCATGCTCATGGCTCGTAAACCGGCGATCGACCTTCTCGGTCAGCAGGTTGCGCGTAACCTCGTCATCGAATTTTCGGTCGAACCATGCGATCACCCGCCGCGTATCCGCCCGTGCGACAGGGTCTGCTGGCATCAGCGACGAACTGATCCCTGGGACTAGACCCGCCTCCTCGATATATTCGAAAATTGTTGTATTTCCGCAAATTGCTGCCCCGGCATCCGTGACCAGAACAGGGAGAGTCCCGGCGGGATTCAGGTGCAGGAATTCTTCCCGCCGATCCCAGGCTTTCTCTTCCACCCAGTCAAACGCGATTCCGTATTCGCCGGCCATCAGGCGGACCGAGCGGGAAAATGGGCAGAGCGGATAGTGATAGATTGTCGGCATGGTTGCAGCGCTATACCTGGGAAATTTTGTTAAACCTAATTGGGCTTTGTGAACAGAGTCTTTCTCCGCTATAGATTCGCAAATCCGCGCGAACAAGACAACAATCTGAACGGAATTGAAAATCTATGCCTATCGAGCAAATCGTATTGCTTGCGGTCGTTCAGGGTTTGACCGAATTCCTGCCCGTATCGTCGTCCGGACACCTGATTCTTCTGCCGGTTTTTTCCGGCTGGGCTGATCAGGGACTAGTAACCGACGTGATGGTGCATATCGGGTCATTGTTCGCCGTGATTGTCTATTTCTGGCGGGATGTGCTGCGGATTATCGCTGGAACTTTTGAATTGCTGCGTGGCCAGAAAAGCGAGAATTCGAGGCTCGCCTTGTGCATCGCCGTTGGCACCATTCCCGCGATTTTATTCGGGTTGGTCTTGAAGACTTACGGGCTGACCACCCTGCTCCGCAACGTCGAGCTGATCGCCTGGAATGCGATTATTTTCGGTATCCTGATGCTCGTCGCGGACAGATACGGGCGGCAGGAGAAAAATATCGGGGATTTTGGTGTCAAACAGGCCATCATTGTCGGCCTGGCGCAGGCGCTTGCCCTCATTCCGGGAACAAGCCGGTCGGGCATTACCATGACGGCCGCACGTTCCATGGGATTTGAGCGCACCGAGTCCGCGCGATTCTCGTTCCTGCTGGGGATCCCGGCTATCGCAGCCGCCGGTGGTCTGACGATCCTGGATTTTATCGAGACCGGTGAGGGCGTCCCGTTGGACGCCCTTTACGCCGCCGCACTCACCTTCGTCTCGGCGCTGATCGCGATCACATTTTTGATGCGGCTGGTGGGCCGGATCGGCCTCACACCGTTCGCGATTTATCGGTTTATTCTGGCGGCCGTTCTGTTTGCCTACGTATACGGCTGGCTGCCCGGGTTTTCGGCCTAACGCACCATAGCCTCGAATTGACCGGTGCGCCGGAACCGTTCCAGATAGGTGGGTAGAATCAGCCGCATCATGGCCGGTGAAATTCCCAGTCCTTCGAAAGTCCGTTCACCTTTGATTGCGGCCTCAGACACCACATTGTCGTAGCCCAGCATACGGACCTGATCGACTGTCAGTAGCGGGTTTGGCATCATTTGCAGAAAAAGCGCTTCCATCCGGGCCAGCGCGGCCGGAACCGGGACGAGGATGCACTTGCGCCCGGTCATCTCGAGCGCCAGTTCCACCATTTGCCGCATCGTGACGATTTCCGGCCCACCGAGTTCGTAAATGCCGCTGCCTGATTCAAGTGTTTTGGCCGCTGCTTCAGCGACATCACCCACAAAAGCTGGCTGGAACCGGGTCTCCGCGCCGATCAGGGGGAAGACCGGGGACATCCTCGCAAGGCCCGCAATGCGGTTGAACAAACCGTCGCCGGGACCATAAATCACCGACGAGCGCAAAATGGCGGCGCCTGGAAAAGCGTCTTTGACGCCAGCCTCGCCGGCTGCTTTCGAGCGGGCGTAATGGGCGTCCGATTCGGGGTCGGCGCCGATCGACGACATATGCACCAGTCGGGACACCCCGGCGGCCTCGGACGCGCGGGCGACAGCGCGGGCACCGAAATCGTGAACCGCGTCGAACCGCTGATCGCCGCTTTGGAACAAAATCCCGACGAGATTGACAACACCCCAGGCATTTTCAACGGCCGCGTCGATACTGGCACGGTAGCGCAGATTGGCCTGAACCATCTGGATTTGCCCGACCCCGCCAAGGGGTTGCAGGTGCCCCGCAAGGTCCGGTCGCCGTACGGCAACCCGGATCCGGTAGCCTTGCCGGGCCAGTTTGCTCACAACATGGCGCCCGACAAAGCCCGATCCGCCAAACACCGTAACCAACCTGTCGTTGTGCATGGTCAAACCCTTATTCGTCCTTTGCGGTCCCGATTCTGGAACCGGAATCACTGAATATCCTGCTCGCACGATTCTGGACCAGAGCCCGCGTGTTTACAAGCGCGTTGACAATGGATCATAAGCTTCTTATCCATCCCTGCAATGCCCAGGTGGCGGAATTGGTAGACGCGCTGGCTTCAGGTGCCAGTGGCCGCAAGGCCGTGGAAGTTCGAGTCTTCTCCTGGGCACCATTTGCAGATTTACGCTACCCAGCGAGGCCGTTTCATGACTATCACGCTACACCAGGGCGATCTTCCGGACGGACTGGAATTTGGCGCGAGCGTAGCGATCGATACCGAAACCCTCGGACTGCATCCGCACCGTGACCGGCTTTGTCTGGTGCAATTGTCGGCAGGTGATGGCAATGCCCATCTGGTCCAGATCCCGTCTGAAAATATCAAGACGCCGAACCTCTGCAGATTGATCGATGATGAAAAAATCGTGAAGGTTTTTCACTTCGGACGGTTCGATATCGCGACCTTGAACAAATATTTGGGGACCCGTTGCAGGCCCGTCTTCTGCACAAAAATAGCATCTCGGCTAACCCGCACCTATACCGACAGGCACAGCCTGAAGGAATTGTGCCGCGAACTGCTTGACGTTGACTTGTCCAAGGCACAACAAAGCTCTGACTGGGCAGCGCAAGAGCTAAGCCAGCCGCAGCAGGAATATGCCGCATCCGATGTTCTGTACTTGCACGCGCTGAAAGAAAAGCTGGAAGCGCGGCTAGCCCGCGAGGGCCGGGAAAAACTGGCCCAGGCGTGTTTCGACTTTCTCCCCGACCGCGCCGCGCTCGATCTTGCGGGCTGGCCGGACGAGGACATTTTTGCGCACTAGCCTGCTCTCATATATAGTCGGGTACGCATCTTGGATGTCTGCCGCAAAATCTTCATACTTGTGACCCTATTATCTGCGGCAGAAAACCGTGACCAGGTCGCCAACACGGCGGCCCCGGACTCTTGCTCTGCAGAAAACCTGGAACGAGGCCCGAATTGACGGTCACAAACTACCAATCTCACGAAGCCGGACTGTTTGAACGGCGGAAAAAGGCCTTTGGACAGGCCCGCCGGCATACCTGGTTTATTCGTGTCCTGAGGTTTGTACTACCGGCAACCACGTTGTCGCTGGCCGGCGGAATTCTGATCACAAGTGGTATTTTTACCCCCTCCGGACCCGTCCTCGAAAGTTCCAACGTCGGTATCGAAAACGGTGTCTTGACGATGGAAAATGCCCGGTTGACCGGGATCGACGAAGAAGATCGACCGTACGAGGTCAATGCCCTAACCGCCTCCCAACTGCTGAGCGATCCTGGCGTCATCAATCTTGACGGTATCGATGCCGAGCTATCGGGGGGTGACGAAAGCTGGTCGAGCGTGGCCGCCCGAAGTGGACAATATGACCGCGACCAGGAGGTGCTCCGGCTGGAGGAAGATGTTCTTGTACGATCAGGGGATGGGTACGACGTATCGCTCGATTCGGCCTATGTGGACTTGCGCGCAGGCACCGTGACATCTGACGACCCGGTTGAAATCGAAATGATGAACGGGACCTTGCAGGCGCAGGGAATGACGATTGAGAACAAAGGCGAAATCCTGCGCTTTTTTGACGGTGTTTCTTTGAAAATCAACCCTGGCCAGGATGCCGGGGAATCCTCTGAAACCGACACGGGTACCAGCGTCAATGAATAATCGGTTCGGCTTGCTGATCACGTTGCTGATGCTGCTTCTGTGGAACGTACAGATCCCGTCCGCTAGCGCCCAGGGACTGGCGGATACCTTTACCGGGTTTTCAACGAGTTCCGATCAGCCGATCGATATCGAGGCCGACAATCTTGAAGTTGATGACGCCGTGAATACCGCTATTTTCCGCGGCAACGTTAAAGTTAAACAGGGCGAAATGACCCTCGTCACCGCAGTTCTGACGGTTACCTACACCGAAGGGGAAGACGGCGGCAATCAGGAAATTTCCCAGATGGAAGCGTCGGGGAGTGTGGTAGCAAATTCTGCGGGGAATTCAGTGACGGGGGATTGGGCGAGCTTCGAAATGGCCACCCGGATCATTGTTTTCGGTGGCAATGTGGTGGTCTCACAAGGCGAAAATGTCCTCAGCGGTGACAGATTGCTTGTTGATCTCAATACCAATACGACCCAACTCGAATCGTTTTCCCGCGATGAACGCGTCCAGGGAAGCTTCGTGCCCAAGCAGGCTGACGAAGGTGCGACCTCCGGTGCGACCTCCGGTCCGCCGCCGGAAACGAGCCAGACCAACTGAAAATTATCTGCTATGGTGGAATTGAAAAGTCCTGACCCTTGTCGCGTGTCTTTGATTCACCAAAAATTAAGCACCTTTGGTTGATTTAGAAACTGGAACAATGTTGAACATCTGGCCATTTTCGCGGGGCGAGGAGGACGAGGACGAGCATTGCCACGTCCCGCCTGAAGTCCGTTTGGATGCGCCCGAGGCCCGGATCGAACCGGCATCGGTGACCGAACTCCCGTCTGACGAGGTTGGCGTAGCAAGCAAGCTTGCGATTCACGGCCTGAGTAAACGTTTTGGAAGCCGGACCGTTGTACGCGATGTCAGCCTGTCGCTCGCCCAGGGCGAAGCCGTTGGATTGCTTGGCCCCAATGGCGCCGGCAAGACGACTGTTTTTTATATGATTACTGGATTGCTGAATGCCGATAGCGGATGGGTCGAGCTTGACGGCAATGATATTTCATCGACGCCGATGTACCGCAGGGCGCGCCTCGGTATCGGCTATTTGCCCCAGGAAGCCTCCATTTTCCGAGGACTTACGGTTGAAGCCAATATCCGCGCGGTTCTTGAGATTGTCGAACCGAACCGCAAAGAACGGCGAAATCAACTCGACGCCCTGCTCGACGAATTCAATATCGCGCATTTGCGTAAATCACCATCGATCGCGTTGTCTGGCGGTGAACGCCGACGCGTTGAAATAGCCCGAGCGCTCGCAAGCAAGCCCTCGTTTATGCTGCTGGACGAGCCATTTGCCGGAATCGATCCGATCGCCATCGGCGATATTCGCAACCTGGTCCACCATCTCACCGAACGGGGGATTGGGGTTTTGATCACAGACCACAATGTGCGTGAAACCCTGGAGCTGATCGATAGGGCCTATATCATTTACGATGGCGGTGTGTTGAAGGAAGGCACGCCAGAAGAAATCGTCAACAATCCAGAAGTGCGGCGGCTCTATCTCGGCGAACAATTCAGCCTCTGACCAACCAGACGGAACCTCAATGGCAATATCTCCAAAACTGGAAATGCGGCAGGGCCAGGGCCTGGTGATGACACCGCAATTGCAGCAGGCAATCAAGCTGCTGCAATTGTCCCACCTGGAGCTGGCGAGCTACGTTGAATCCGAGTTGGAGCGCAACCCCTTGCTTGAGCGCGATGACGGGCCGGAAGGTGGCGCTGAGCGCCGGCGGGAACCGGCGACCGACGACCCGGTTGGTAGCGACAAAACCACGGAAGCGACGGCTGAAAGAGGCGATGAAACCGCCGACCTGAAGCTGGACGGCAGCGAAAACGATGCCGGCAAGGACCTTGATACCGATTTTGACAATGTTTTTACAGGCGAGCCGGCAGTAACCGCGTCGTCCCAGGCCGCTGAATTTCAGGATAGCGGCTGGGCGAGCATGGGTACAGGCACGGGTGGCCAGTTCGACTCCACGAATTTCGATTCCCAGGATCAGCTGCAAGCAGAAAAATCGCTTCACGAACACCTAACCGATCAAGTCAATCTAACCATTTCAGACCCTGCCGAGCGGCTGATCGCCCAACATCTTGTGGATGGGGTAGACGAATCCGGGTATTTGCGGATCGATCTGGAGGCGCTCGCCGAACGACTCGGCGCGACGGCGGAGATTATTGAGACCACCCTGCTGCAATTGCAGGCTCTTGACCCACCGGGTGTTTTCGCTCGCGATCTGGCTGAATGCCTCGGCATCCAGCTCCGGGAAAAGGACCGGCTCGACCCGGCGATGGAAGCGTTGCTTGGGAATGTGGAACTGTTGGCCAAACGCGAATTGGGCCAGCTCGAAGAGATTTGTGGCGTGGACGGCGAAGACCTTGCCGAGATGATTTCGGAAATCCGGGAGCTTGATCCAAAGCCCGGCGATAGTTTCGGTGTGCATCTCGTGCAACCCGTGGTGCCAGACATCTATGTACGCTCGCGCCCCGACAGCTCCTGGCATATCGAACTGAATTCGGACACCTTGCCCCGGGTCCTTGTCAACAAGCAGTACCATGCCAGTGTTTCGGGAAGCATCAAATCGGAAGACGAGAAAACCTATGTCGCCGATTGTTTGCAGAACGCCAACTGGCTGGTGAAAAGCCTCGACCAACGCGCCCGGACAATCCTGAAAGTCAGCAAGGAGATCGTCCGCCAGCAGGACGCGTTCCTAGCTTATGGGATCCAGCATCTGCGCCCGCTTACGCTGAAGACCGTGGCGGAGGCGATCGATATGCACGAATCGACCGTCAGCCGGGTCACTTCAAACAAGTACATGGCGACGACGCGGGGTATATTCGAACTCAAATATTTCTTCACGTCGGCGATTCCATCGGCTGACGGAGGGGCAGCCCATTCGGCCGAGTCAGTGCGCCACCGCATTCGCGAATTGATTGCCCTGGAACGCGTGGACGCAATCCTGTCGGACGACCAGATTGTCACCGTACTTGACGCCGAAGGCATCAATATCGCCCGGCGGACAGTCGCGAAATACCGCGAATCGCTTCGAATTCCATCGTCAGTCCAGCGCCGGCGCGAGAAGAAACAGGCTCTATGATCAGGTGACGTAGGGTCAGATTTTCGTGCGAAATTTTGATCCTATACACATTGACAGGTCCGATCCCTATCCATAGGTTCCGCTGCGCTGTGGCACCCAGTCAGGCTTTGTTGAGTTTTAGCCGATGCTCCGGATGTGCCCGAACCCGCCTGCAGCCAAGACAATCTCACTTTTTGAGGCTGTGGATGAACTAAATTGTGATTGCCGGAAGATTGGGCCACCACGCCGGATATGCTAGAAATAGTCCTATTGGCCGGTCCGCCATTGCTGTTCTGTGTTTCGCGACGGCAACAAATTAGGAACCTTGGCAGGCAATTTCGTCTGCGTAGCAGGAATGGATCAAATGGATCTCAGTGATCTCATAAAGCCCGAAGCCGTCGTGCCCGTCCTCAAAGTATCGAGCAAAAAACAGGCCCTGCAGGAATTGGCGATGCACGCCGCAAAACTGACCGGGCAGTCCGAGCGCGCAATATTTGATGTTTTACTCCAGCGCGAGCGCCTGGGCTCAACCGGCGTCGGCAAAGGGGTTGCTATTCCCCATGGCCGGCTTGCGGGGCTCGATGAAATTTTTGGCATGTTTGCAGGCCTCGAAAAGCCGATCACGTTTGACGCAGTCGATGACGAGCCGGTCGATCTGATATTTGTCCTGCTGGCGCCGGAAGAAGCCGGCGCCGACCACCTGAAGGCGCTGTCACGGATTGCTCGTCTGTTACACGAACCGGGGGTCGCCAAGAGTCTGCGCGGGTGTCGCAACGCTGCCGGGCTTTACAGCCTGGTCACGCAAACGGCGGAATCAAACGCGGCCTAAAAACTTTGGATTGAGCTACTATTTCAGCCAGAATAGCCGTGTGAACAGCACATAGACCGTAATTATTTCCAACCTGCCGACGAGCATTCCAGCGGACAATATCCATTTAGCGGCATCCGGCAATGTCTGGAACGTGCCAGACGGACCAATGATCTCTCCAAGCCCCGGGCCGACATTCGCCATCGCCGTCGCCGCACCGGAAAATGCCGTCAGAACATCCAGTCCTGTCATTGTGAGGCCGATCGTCAAAGCGGCCAGGGTTACGGCGAACAGGTAGAAAAAAACCT
Organism: Hyphomicrobiales bacterium; assembly: GCA_021775855.1. Taxonomy (GTDB): domain Bacteria; phylum Pseudomonadota; class Alphaproteobacteria; order Rhizobiales; family NORP267; genus NORP267. The sequence continues at coordinate 30,975 of JAJFGZ010000028.1, read as the reverse complement.
GAACTGACGCCACAAGCGCAGGATCAATGTTTTTACCATTGTTGGTTCGGCTACGCACCATCGACGGAAAAATGGTATTTCCCAGCTGGGCGGATGCGGTGCGGAACAGAATCTGGAACCGGAATACCTTGATGCCGCAGGCAGTCGACCCGGCGCAGCCGCCGATCAATGTCAGGAACAGAAAAATCCCGGCGGGGAAAGCACCCCACGCGAGATAGTTCTGGGACGCAAATCCGGTGCCCGTCATGATCGAAGCCACGTTGAATGTCGAATACCGGATCGCCGCGCCGATACCCAGTCCGTTATTGATCATGAGCCAGGCCGCGATGGCCGCCATGGCGTAGCCCAGGATCATCAAATACGCCCGGATTTGTTCGTCCCGCCAAATGGGCCTGGCGTCGCGTTGCAGCAAACGCACATAGGCCAAAAACGGAATCCCGCCGGCAATCATCCCGACGGTGATAACGGCTTCGATCTGGGCACTTTCGAAATGGGCAATCGAAGCGTCGGATGTAGAGAATCCTCCGGTGGCAATCGTGGTCATGGCATGCACTGCCGATTCCAGACCTGTCATTCCACTGAGCCACAAAGCCAGCGCACAGAATAAAGTGAGGAACAGGTAGATGCTGGTCAGGGCAGCCGATATCTGCCCGGCCTTGGCGAATGCCTTACCGTCGATATCGAAGGCTTCGACCTTGAACATTTGCATCCCGCCGATATTCAGCGCCGGCAAAATACTCAAACCCGTTACAATGATTCCAAGTCCACCCATCCATTGTAATATGGCCCGCCATAAGACAATGCCGGGCGGAAGGACATCCAGCCCGGTCAGCACGGTTGAGCCGGTTGTGGTGATCCCCGACATGGATTCAAAAAAAGCATCAGTGAGGCTTAAATGAACCTGCGACAGGACAAACGGAACCATTCCAACGGCGGCGCAACACAGCCAGGTGACATTTGCGATCAGCAGGGCCTGGCGGGTTGAAAGCTGGTGGGTCGGGAAATTCTGGCTAAGAATCAACGATGCACCGAGAAAGAAGCTCACGAAAGAGGAGCTCGCAAAGACGATCCAGTCATCATTTTCGTAAGCAATATCGACGACCGCCGGGAGCAACATCAATGTCCCCATGATCATCAGCACCACCCCGATGATTCTCAGTATCGGGGGAAATTCGCTCCACATGTCAGGCTCCATTCCCAGGGAGTTGCATGCCATTCGCCAGTGGTGCGAAATGGCCTTGAGCTAAATTTAGAAGATCAAATCACGTTGAATTTCACCCGTGGAATAGGGTCTTCCACCACGGCGAATATTGTGACCGATCGGAATCTAGACGCGGACTGGCGGTCCGCGCGGATCTGAGGGGGAATAGAGATGGTGCAACCGAAGACAAGCTCGGTCTTCAGTCACGGGCCGGAATATATCCGAGCCAGATGACGCAAATGCGGGTGACGCAGGGATTGCCGTGGCGAAAGGGTTTTCCCCACCTTCGCAATCGCCGTCACATTCGAAAGTAATTGCCGCGTCGAAACCGACATTTGCCAACACGCCAAAAGAGTTATTTTGCGACGCTACAAATGCCAGCACAAGGATGAAAATGGATAGGCCAACATGGGCCGCCCGCATCCAGCGCTGGATATCAGTTTTGGCTGGCAAGTGCGCGGGAAAGTCCAGCGCTGAAGTCGATAAAGAATCTTTTTCCATTCGGCTTTACGCCTCTAGATAAAGTCTTTGGCCGAGCAAACGTCCCTAAGGCCCGCTCAGGTTATATCGGAGTTTTCCGGTATTGTCGAAATACGACGGAGTGCGACATTTTCGCACTCGTCGCAACAAAATCAATGAACCGTGAGCGGCATCAGGTTGATCTGAAACGCGTTGGCGATGACCTCATCGCGGTTTTCCGAGACCATGATCGGCTGACCGTCCGCGCCGTGCAGGGCAAACAGTTTCATCTTCGCATCAGGGTTCAGTGAACCGACGGAAGCGGCTTCTTCCTCGTCTGCTTCGACTTCGCGGATATAGGCGATCTGGCCACCGCCGAGAGCGGCAAACTCCAGGGGGTTCATGGCCGAAAATCTATTTTCTTGTCCTTTTTCCATGTTTGTCTCCTTTGCTCGTTTTCAGGCACGCCTGTCCGGCAACATCCAATATTCGCTAAATTCTCTGAAGAATTGCTAAATTCAGGCCGAATTGATCTTTATCGATTGAATCAAGCGCTCGGGTTCGTGGCGGACCAGATCGATCGAGAGCAATCCGTCGGCCAGGTCCGCACCCTCAATTTCGATCCCCGCCGCCAACACAAAGGTGCGCTGAAATTGGCGGGCTGCGATGCCTCTATGGAGGTAGTTGCGCGGCTCATCGTCTTTCTGGCGACCCCGGATAAAGAGTTGGTTTTCCTCAACGGAAATATCCAGCTGGTCTTCGGTAAACCCCGCAACGGCGAGCGTTATGCGCAGGATTTCCTTTTCTCCCTCGTTGGCAATGCGCTCAATATTGTAGGGCGGAAAACCGTCATTGGAGGATTTGCCGATGCGGTCGAGCAATTGCTCGATTTCGTCAAATCCGAGCATGAACGGGCTCGAAAACTGAGTCATTTGTGACATGGTCAAGTCCTCTCAACAAGCGACCTGATGCGTGATGTCCACGCAAATCAAGGGCCGGCCCAAAAGGCACCGACAGGCTAGATATGGGGAATCATGACCCGGGAATCAATACGCGGACAATTTTGCGTCCGCCAAGCCAATGGCTAACTAAAAATTAGGCGTGATTCTACTCCGTACCCCGGCAGACTGTTTGACCGTGGTATTTTCGCCGCCGGGTCAAGTTAACGTTAAAGGTGGTGGTGTATCATTTTGGTTGGCACCCGACTTGCACCGCATTCGTGCGTGATTACCGTCAAAGGAGGCGTTGCAGTGTCAACACTAAACAAAAAACTCGCAGAAATGCGAACCGTACAGCCGGATTCCACCGGCGATTCCGCTGAAAAACCAAAATCTGCGGAAATGAGCCCCGGCCTTGGATTTCAGATCCGTACCGAAATAGAGCGGCCCGATAAACAGATTATTGACCAGTACCGCTCGTTCGAGAGTACTGATGTCTCCGATCTGCTGAACCGGATGTACACAATGCATCACGGCATCTCGAACCTGACCAACGAAAAGCCACTTGTCGGTCCAGCCATAACGGTCAAGGTATTTCCTGGCGACAACCTGATGTTGCACAAGGCATTAGACGTGGCGCAGCCGGGCGATGTTGTGGTGGTGGACACCAGCGGCAGCGACCGCAACGCGGTGTTTGGCGATCTGATCGCCAACAAGGCCCTGCACAAGGGTATTTCCGGATTTGTGATTGATGGACTTATCCGCGATCTCGATGGGGTGATTGAGACCGGGCTTCCGGTCTATGCCCGCGGCATCACGGCCTTTGGGCCGCTGCATCGCGGTCCAGGTGAACTTAATTATTCAATCTCCTGCGGCGGGATCGTCGTCAACCCGGGGGACATTATCGTTGCTGACCGGAGCGGTGTCGTCGTTGTCACGAAAGCGGTCGCCGAAAGCGCCGCGCTGCGGCTGAAAACGCACCAGGCGCGTATGTGGAAATATGTGAGCAACGTGAAACGCGGGATCTTCTCGAACGACTGGGTGGACCGGCAACTTGAGCTCGACGGTTGCCTGGTGGAATAGGCCGTTGAACGTCTCGAGAGGAAAATAATATGGGTCTAGTAACAGACCAGCTACGCCGCCTTGCCTATCGCGCGCAATTTTATCTCGACGTGCCGTCGCTGATACAATTGCTCAAATTCAGGCAAAAGCGGCAGCTCTATTATCAGGATCTGTGGCGCCAAGCCGCCCGCAATATCGGCGCTAATTTCCACGACCGGGATTTTGGCTATGCCGGAATTTCCAGGGATGGGCGCACCACGATGGTAAAGCAATCGAGTGTCATGCTGGACGACCACCTGACGCTGGACCTGATGGGCAACAAGGCGCTGGTTTACAGCCTTATGGAGGAGATCGGATATTCGGTTCCCAAACACCAGCGCTTTACAATGGCGAACTTTGCCGAATGCGAAGCATTTTATCGCGCGCTTGGTGGACCGGTGGTGGTCAAACCCACCAGCGGCACGGGTGGCGGGCGCGGGGTTACTACCGGGATTACGACATTGCGTGCGCTCCGCAAAGCGGCGCGCCTTGCAGCCAGTTTCGACGACCAGTTGCTCGTCGAAGAACAACTCGACGGGCATTCCTACAGGCTTTTGTATCTGAACGGAGAATTTATCGACGCCGTGCGCCGGGACCCGCCGGTTATTACCGGCGACGGACGGCGAACCATCCGGCAATTGGTGAAAATCGAGAATACGAATCGCCTGGGCCGAGATCCCGTAACGGCGCTCAGCCCGCTGAAGATCGATCGCGACTGCCAGAACAAGTTGCGAGAGATTGGACTGCGCCCTGGTTCACGGCTCGAAGCCGGGCAAACCATCGAATTGAAGCGCGCCATCAACGAAAACGACCGTGAGAGAAACCACCCAATCGGGGCCAAAGTACATCGCGAGACTATCGCGGCGGGGGCCCGGCTGGTGCAGGCGCTTGGCGTCGACTTTGCTGGGCTGGACGTGATCTGCAAGGACATATTGAAACCCCTTGGCGCCTCAAACGGCCTGATCAGCGAGATAAACACGACGCCCGGGATTCATCACCATTATCTTGTAGCCGATACCGGGAAAAGCGTCCCTATCGCCGAACTGGTGCTCGAACATATATTCAATTCCGGCCGCGGCGTAATGAAACTCGGCGCCAATATCCGGCGATTGAGAGAATCGAACAAACAAGCACATCGTGCGGAAGCAGCGGTAGCGTAGGGCGGATACGTGAGAGAAAACAGAATCACAAGACGCCCCGGATTCCATGGCCACCAGGCCATCGACACATCCATGCCGGTGCTTATCCTTGGCGGCAAGGAAAACGCCCTGTCGTTGACCCGCAGTCTCGGCCGGGTCGGGATCAGAGTCGGCGTTAGCGGCCCGCCCGACTGCTGGGGAATATATTCTTCGTACTGTTCCGAGCGCTATTATTTCTCACGCAACACCGACCCGAAAGTCTATTGGAAAAATTTACTGCTGGGGCCCAATCCGGTTATCAGGGAACGCCATATCCTGTTGCCATGTTCAGACAACGCGATTGAGTTTCTGGCCGAAAATGAAGCCGAACTGCGCCAAAGATTTGTGTTTGACGGAGGCCAGGCCGGTCAGCGGCTTGATCTCCTCGACAAGCGACGTACGCTTGAAATGGCGACATCCGCCGGCATCGCAACACCCAAATTCTGGCCAGTCTCAAGGGGCGAGGATTTTTCGGAAAACATTGCCGATATGCAATTCCCGCTGATTGTCAAACCGCACAACACGTTTAAATTCGCCCAGGTTTTTGGCCGCAAGTTTTTCCTGGTTCAATTCGACCTGAACGAGTTGACGGAAAAAGTGCGGGAAGCACATGCAAACAATTTTGACGTCTCCATCGTCGAACTGATCCCTGGCCCGGACGACTTGCTGAGCAGCTACTACACGTATATCGACGATGACGGCGAATGCCTGTTCCATTTCACAAAGCGGATTTTCCGCCGCTACCCGATGAATTGCGGCGGGGCAACATACCACGCCACCGAGCACCTCCCGGAGACGGCTGCTGAAGGTCTGAAATTTTTCAAGAACACCGAATTTCGCGGGCTTGGCAACATCGAGTTCAAGCGAGATTTGCGCGACAATAAATTGAAGATCATAGAGGTGAATGCGCGCTTCACAGCAGCTCAGGAGCTGGCGGTGCGGTCCGGGATGCCGATCGATCTGGTCGTCTATTGTGACTTGACCGGACAATCCATCCCTGACGTCAGGTCCTACGAGGATGACTTGCGCTACTGGTACCCGGTAAAGGATTTTCTGGCATTCCTCGAATTGCACCGGCTCGGGCAATTGAGCTTTTTTAATTGGGTCCGGAGTTTTAATCCGAGGCGCAACGTCTCTCCGCTATTTGATCTGGGCGACCTGAAACCGGCGTTCGGTGCTGTTGGCGCGCTGTTCGGGAAAGCCGTCAGGCGTTTCGCATGAACAAACCCCGTTACACAGGCAGCGACGCGTTGCGCGATGTTTGTATCGCATTGTTTCGCGCCGGAGGCGTCGACCAGAAACAGTCCTGCGAAGTCGCCAACAATCTGATCTGGAGTGAATTGGTCGGGCGCGAGAATTTCGGCCTGCTACGCCTCCCCATCTATTTGGAGCGGGTCGCAATGGGTGGCTTGAAATGCCCCTGCGATCCACAATTCTCGAACCGCTCCGATACCATCTCGATCCTAGATGCCGATGCCGGGTTTGGCCAATACGCTGCCAACCTTGCGACGGAACGGGCGGTATCGCTGGCCCGGACAAGCGGCGTCGGCATGGTCGGCGTGCGCAACAGCAATTTTTTCGGGACCGGCGCCTATTTTATAAACAAAATTGCCAATGCCGGCATGGTCGGTCTGGTGTTGAGCAATTCGTTTCCGAAAGTGACGGCCCATGGCGGCTTGTCGCCAATATTCGGAACCAACCCACTGGCCTTTGGCGCCCCGCGCCGCAACGGCGAACACCTGTTGTTTGACATGGCAACCAGTGCGCTGGCGGGTTCCACGGTCCGCGAATGTATCGAGAATGACACGCCGTTACCGGACGGGTTCGCCATCGATCAAAACGGTGCACCGACCACTGACGCCACCAAAGTGGCCGATGGTGCGCTTTTGCCGGTTGCCGGGGCCAAGGGCTATGGATTGTCCCTGTTCGTTGAAATCCTGGCCGGGGTCTTGACCGGTGCTGGCGTCGCCGATGGTGTTTCGTCTATGTACAGCGATGTGTCCGCGCCGGGACAGAACGGTCACTTCATGGTCGCTATCGACGTATCACGGTTCATGACCCCCGACGAATTTTACACGAAATTCGAAGCCCTCATTGTCTCGATCAAGGGCTCGCATCCGTCCAACGACATTTTGCTGCCCGGAGAAATCCGGTGGCGCAATTATCATCGCAACCTGGAGACGGGCATCCCTCTCGGGGATACCACCCGGAAGGTTGTGGAGATCCTGTGCCGGCAACACGATGTCCCCGTTCCCTGGGCAAAAACCCGGCAGGTAGCATAGGCCATGAGCGCGATCGAGAGCACAAAATCGGGATCGTTTTCACCGGTTTCCCTCCTGAAATCGTCAGGCATGGTCGTGAGCGCCCGGGTGTTTGGCGCGGTGTTCGGGATCTTGACACAAGTCCTGTTGGCAAAATTTCTAGGCGCCGAGGATATCGCGCTGTTCTTTGTCGCGACTGGCCTCGCGGCGGTTCTGGCGATTGTCTGCACGCTCGGATACCCCATGTTGGTGCCGCGTATCGCGGCTGAAGCGGCACAGGAAAATAACGCACAGAAGCTCGCAACTTTCATGTTGCAGGCGCGGATCGATACGGCGTTGCTCTGCTCGCTTCTGGCCACCGGCCTGCTTGCAGCGGCGTGGGGCCTGCCTGGCCTTACCGAGGGATCGCGGCTCAGTTTGAAGTTTGCTGCGCTGACCCTTCCGGCATTCGCGCTTTTAAGGCTGAACGGGTCCCTGGCGAACGCACTCAAGCGGTTCAGGTTGGGATTTTTGCCGGACCTTTTCCTGCGCCCGCTACTGCTGCTTATCCTGGTATTTGCTGCCTGGTTCATATGGGACCGGTTGAGCATCGAAGCTGTTCTCGGTGGTCACGTCGTCATTGCGGCTTTGCTGGCGGTCTGGCAAATGGTTCGGCTATTGTCCAAAACTGGAAATGAGAGCCGTGCGGACAGTCAGACACGCGCCGCGCGCAAGGCGCTGGCGTCCAATTGGCGCCGCCGTGCGATGCCAATGGTGTTGGCGGCGCTGTTTGTCGGGGTTTTTGCAGACCTGGATATTGTCGTCGCTCAGGCATTCATGGACGATGCCCAGACCGGGATTTTCGGGGTCTGCCTGAAAATTTCCCTGTTTGTCGCTTTTGGCATCCAGGCGATCCACCAGTTGATCCTGCGCGATACCGCGAATGCCCTGAATGCCGGAAACGTTAAATTGGTCCGCGAGGTAATTTCACGGGCCAACGCCTTGACGATCCTCGGCAGTGTCGGTTCAACGCTCTTCGTCGTGATGTTCGGGCGCGAACTACTTGGATTTTTCGGACCCGAATTTGTGGCCGGGTATCAGGCCCTTGTGGTTCTGATGTTGGCCCAGGTGATGCGCGCGCTGGCCGGTCCGGCGACCCAGATTCTGGTCCTCACGGGCCATGAAAAGGCATGTCTGCCGGTCTTTGCAGTCTGTATTGCTCTGCTCGTGGTTGGTAATCTGGTGCTTATTTACTGGTTCGGTCTGCTAGGTGCAGCGTTGACGGTTCTCCTTGTCTTTGCCGTCTGGTCGGTTTGGTCGGCGGCAATCGCCTACCGCAAAATTGGCTTGCGGACCTATTTCGGATCCTGGCGGCGCAAGACTGCCTGATCCCGGGCAACCGCACGTTTTCAAACCAAATTCCCGGGTACGGGACATAGTTGCGCGGGTGTGACATTCCCCTCTTCAATGGGTTAAGGAAGGCATTCGTTCCCGCCACGTCCGGAGAATCCCATGCGCGCCGCCCTGTTCCATGAATTTGAAGGCCCCATCCGCGTCGAGACGGTACCCGATCCAACGCCGCCTGCAGACGGGGTCGTGATGAAAGTTATGGCGAACGGGGTGTGCCGCAGCGACTGGCATGCCTGGATGGGGCACGACCCCGATATCAAGTCCCTACCCCACATACCAGGGCACGAATGCGCCGGGATCATCGAAGCCATCGGGCCGGACGTGCGGCGCTGGTCGCCCGGGATGCGCGTCATCGTGCCGGTGGTCTCAGGCTGCGGGCATTGCGGATATTGCCTCGGCGGCCAGCACCAGGTTTGCCCCGATCAATACCAGCCTGGTTTTACCGGCTGGGGCTCATTCGCAGAGTATGTGGCGCTGCCTTACGCGGATGCAAATCTCGTGGGACTGCCGGAAGACGTCTCATTTGAAGTTGGTGGCAGCCTCGGGTGCCGCTTCACAACTGCGTTTCGGGTGATCGCTCAACAGGCCCGGGTCAAGCCCGGGCAATGGGTCGCGATCCATGCCTGTGGCGGCGTCGGCTTGTCGGCGGTTCACATCGCGGACGCCATGGGTGCGAACGTGATTGCTATCGATATCGACGACGAAAAACTCGCGTTTGCCCGCGAAGCCGGTGCGGCGCATACCATCAACGGTGCGAAAACCAATGACGTACCGAGTGCCGTGATGGATTTATCGGGCGGCGGCGCTCACGTCTCGGTCGATGCGCTGGGGAGCCCGTTGACGTGCCGCAACTCGATCCTGTCGCTGCGCCGGCAGGGCCGCCATATCCAGGCCGGCTTACTGCTTGGCGGCGAAAATAACCCACCCCTCCCCATGGACAGGGTGATCGCACACGAACTCGAAATTATCGGTAGTCACGCCATGGCGGGACACACCTTCCCAGACATGATGGCCATGGTGGCTACAAAAAAGGTCCTGCCCGAAAAGCTGATCACAAATCGCGTCGGCCTCGCCGAGGGCGCTCTGGTACTCGAAAAACTGGGAGATTTCACAGAAACCGGGGTCACCATGATTACCGAATTTTAATCCCGGTAAGAAGGATCGGCCCGGTCCAGCATTCCTTTGAGATGCTCGAAATGGGCGACCCCCATGCCGCGATAGCTATCCCAATCCCCGGCGGTTTTTTCAGCCAGATCGTTGGGCATAATGTTGAGCTCCTGTCCGGTTGAATAGGCAAGGACCATGGTGCGCGCCGAGCGCTCAAGGTAGTAGAGCGAATCAAACGCATCAGCCACTGTTTCACCAACAACCGAGACACCATGGTTTCCCATCAGCATGATCGAATGGTTGCCAAACGCTCTGGCGATCCGAATGCCTTCGGCGGCTTCATCAGCAATCCCGCCGAATTCGAGATCGACCGCGACCCGGTTATAGTACCGCGCCGTATTCTGATCGATCGGCTTGATGGACGGGTCTTTGAGGCCGCACAAGGCCGTTGCATAGGGGGAATGGCAATGCAGCAATACGCGCGCATTCGGGAGTGCGGCATGGACCGCGCCGTGGATGCACCATGCCGACGGGTCCGGCGCGTTGTCGCCCTCCATCGCGCCGGCATCGTCGGCATCGAGGCGCAACAAGTCGCTCGCCTTGATCGTTGAAAAATGTTGCCAGCACGGGTTCAGCAGGAAGGTCTTGCCGTCGGGGCTGATCGTTGCGCTGAAATGGTTGGCGACGGATTCGTTCCAGTCGAAATGATCCGCCAGCCGAAACGCTGCGGCGAGATCGACCCGCGTTGCCGTTTCATCTATCTGATTTTGGTTACCCGACATTTGAATATCTTTCTCTACGGGGTGTTTCCCGAATAAAATTATCATAGTTTCTGGCAGACCCCGCCCACCAATAAAAATGCGGCAACGGCTGCTTGTCACTCGAGCTGGCACCCGAATTGTTGTCGCCATCGACGCAAACAGTTTAGGCGACCAGCAAGGAGGAGAGCGGTGGGATAACGAAAATTCCCGGACTCCCTTTTTCCTTCCCACTATTTTCAATCCCAAACTATAGCAGGCCTGGCTGTTTTCAAACAGGGTCGCGGTGGACACAACAATATCATGGACAGCCGATGCCGGGGCAGGTGACGGAAATTTGTTTATCTTTCAAAAATGATGCCGTGCACGAATTTGCCTGATGGGGTAAATGTGTCTCAAATCTTATACATAAAGGAGTTCGTTACATGAACGACACATCATCCTATACACCCCCGAAAGTCTGGAAATGGGAATCCGAGAGCGGTGGCGCTTTTGCCAATATCAACCGTCCGATTGCAGGGTCGACCCACGACAAGAAGCTGCCGGTCGGCAAACACCCATTGCAACTCCATTCGCTCGCCACGCCCAATGGCGTAAAAATCACGATCATGCTGGAAGAGCTTCTGGCTCTCGGGCATAGCGGCGCCGAGTACGACGCCTACCTGATTGATATCAACGAGGGCGAACAGTTTGGCAGCGGGTTTGTGGACATCAACCCGAATTCCAAAATCCCGGCCTTGATGGATCACAGCACACCGACCCCGACGCGGGTATTTGAATCGGGCGCGATCCTGCTTTATCTGGCGGAGAAATTCGACGCCTTCCTGCCAAAGGACCTGCCATCCCGCACCGAATGCCTGTCGTGGCTTTTCTGGCAAATGGGCAGCGCGCCGTATCTTGGCGGCGGGTTTGGCCATTTCTACGCCTACGCCCCGTTCAAAATCGAATATGCCATCGACCGTTTTGCCATGGAAGTAAAGCGTCAGCTGGACGTCCTTGATCGTCATCTGGCAGACAATCGCTATATGTGTGGAGACGAATATACGATCGCCGACATCGCTATTTGGCCCTGGTACGGCGTGTTGGTTACCGGCAGAGTCTACGACGCGGCCGAGTTTCTGGACACACAATCATACAAGAACCTGGTCCGCTGGACCGATGAAATAGGCAAACGAGAAGCCGTCAAACGCGGACGCATGGTCAACCGATCCTTCGGAGAATTGGAGGACCAGCTTCATGAGCGCCACGACGCAAGCGATTTCGATACCAAGACCCAGGACAAACTCGAAACGGTGAGTTGAACGCCGTCACAGTAATATTTCGCATATCCGGCCCATTGCGCTAACCTTCATTTTGGGGGGAAGCGACAATGGGCCAATTCGACGTGCCGGCCTCACGGGCAAAAATTCTGGAAATCCGGAGCGAGCGGAAACGCGTATCGACAAAGCCAGCGAATTTTGGCAAGTCGGTGGGCACACAGGCTAGCAAGGATTTGCACTCCCATCTTCGAAGAGGCTGCATGGGACACGATTTCCCAAGGACACAATTCCGACCCTGCCTGGCATCCACCCGGCGACATCCGGTCCGATAACGGACCGATCAAGCGGGCGTGTAATGAGTTGATGGAAACTGATCGCTCAGATCACGGAGGATTTCTTGACTTCACCCTTTTCAACTCTAACTAGTACCGGCACGGGAAGAATTGGACGTCCACTGAATGCTTAAACAGGGATCGAAAACCAAACACGATTGCGGGCCTGCGGCGGAAAAAGTCGGGCGCGCGGTTGCGCTTTGTGCTGACGCCGTCGACGAGCAATCGTATACGGGCCGCGAGCAGATATTTACCGAACTCGACCATATCCTCGCCCATTCTGATCCGGGGGAAATCGACTCCGTTCTCGATGACCCGGTCTTTGTTGCGATGCGCGAAGACGTACATTCGGTCCGTGCCGATTATGAATACCAGCGCGAATATGTGCTCGCAAAAGAGATTATCAAAGCCCATAACCGTGCCCCGGCGCGCGCGTTTCGCAGCGCCGAATGGTACAGCCAGGCGACGCATTTCGAAATGCAGGCGCTCGTCCCCTACAAGCCCAAACGGATGCTGTTTGTCGGCTCGGGTCCGTTCCCCATATCGCCATTGTCCTACATGGCCGAAGACCCTGCGGTGGCGGTGACCTGCCTAGAGCGCAGCGCCGACGCATCCAAACATGCGATAGAGGTTGCCAAGGTCTTCGGGCTCGATCGGTTGAATATGATCACCGCCGACGCGCTTGAAGTAACCGACTATGACAATTTCGATTGCGTCATGGTTGGCCTGGTGGTTGGCACCAGCGATACCGACAAGAACAGGATCGTCGAGCATTTCCTGCGCTGGGTCCCGAATTCAACCCTGCTCACATTCCGCACCGCGGTCGGATCGGGGCGGGTGATATACCCGTCAATAGAGCCTAGCCGGTTCGGTGATGCGCCGCATACCGAACTGTCCGACCCGCCACACGAGAGCTTCACCATGATCATGCTTGACAGATCAAGCCCACGATCATGAGCGATAACCTCGAAAATATCTCGGAGCTGTGCGGTGCTCTGGCTTTCTATGCAAACCGTCTCGATGGCTTGCGCGCCGCCAAGGCAACAGGGCCTGGCGAGGTCAACGGATCAACCTACCTGGTCGATGCCGCGTCCGGCGATACAATTTCACCCTGGTACCGGGTGATTGAGCCAATCTATGCCGAGCTTGATCACTTTGTGCGCGGGGTGAAAGGCGATCTATGCGCGAGCGTGTTGGACGACCCCCGCATCCGCGACATCGAGGCCCGGCTGCACCGGCTTCGCGCCTGTTACGAACTCGACAAGGAAATCGACGAAGCGGCGGCGATTTTAGACGGCAAGGACCCCGGCGCCGCGCTTACCCGGATGACCAGGCAACAATCTTACTGGACGCTGACCCCCGCTGTCCGCGAGGTACTTGCCGATTGCCGGAATGTCGCCGTCATCGGCTCGGGTCCGCTGCCGCTCACGTCGCTTGCGGTCGCCGCCGAACTCGATTGCCGCGTGACCTGTATCGAGCGCGACCCGATGGCCTTCGACCTCGGCACCCGGCTGATCGACATGACCGAACACAAGGATCAGATCGAGACCGTCTGCGTAGATGTCGACGAGATGGCGGTGATGACGGAATTTGACGCGGTATTTGGCAGCGTCCTGCTCGGTGTCAGCGTCGAGGACGTGGACCATGCCGCTAAGGACGAAGTGGTATCGCGCCTGATGGACCGGGCCGAAGCCGATACGCCGCTGATGCTGCGCGACCCTTACGGGCTTGGCCGGTTGTTTTACCCGCCGATGGATGTGACGCGCGTCCCCTCACTGGACATCGAGCGGCTCGACCCCGAAACCGGGCCTGACCTGCCGTATCGCTCGTCCTTCCTGATCATCCGGAAGGGCGATTAGTGCGATGAACAATCATATCCAGGCGCCTTACAATTATATCGAGGATTATTACGAAAGCGTTCAGCGCAAGAACCAGACATACCCCGATGTTGCCCGGTTTTGGCTGTCTGCGATGAGCAAAATCGACGGCGACAGCGTTCTCAATGTTGGGTGCGGGCCGATGCTGTATGACAATCTCGCCGAATTTTCGACGCCGCCGCAAAACTATGTTGGTTTCGATCTGAACCAGGCCTCGTTTGATTTCATGGCGAGAAGCGACAACCCGCATCTCACCTCGATGAAAGCCGGGGCCAACGCGCGCGATACGAATATCGAAAAAATCTGCGGCGATATCTTTGATTACCGCGACACCTTTGCCGACCGTTTCGACAGCATCCTCGGGGTCGGCTTTTTTGCAACCTTTGAAGGCCGACAGTTCGACGATCTTTTACAGATCATGTTCCGTGCCCTCAAACCGGGCGGGCAACTCCTGAAACTGACCTGGCACGGTCCGCACCGCAACGCGGAGGAAACCCGCAAAAAGCTGATCTATCGGTTCGACAATCGGGACGAGCCGACACCGGAAAATCTGGTCGATAGGTTCGTGCAGGCAGGATTCGAGCTGCGGGACCAGTCGATCCTGGACTGCGACCGGGCGGAGATCGGGTTTGAAGCGATCCAGGTCTGCCAATTCGGTAAACCCGATTGAGCGCCCGAAGTAAATTTCTGAATCCCGATGTTCGGGCAAAGAGGGGAAGGACAGACTAGACCATGTCAGATTACGAAATCCTGAGGGAAACGCCCAGCGCCGAGATATATTTGCGGCTCCGCAAAGAGGCCGGGCTTGGTGCAAAATCTATCGAGGCAGTTGAGCGGGCCCTCCCCAACACGATCCACGGGGTCCAGGTTCTGCATAAAGGCGAGGTTGTTGGGTTCAGCCGCTTGATTGGCGACAACGGCTGCTTTTATGTGATTGTCGACACGTCGGTCCTGCCCGAACATCAGGCCAACGGCATCGGCGCCATACTGTGCGGCGAAATCGTCAGGTATTTCAAGGAAACCGCGCCGCCCGGCGCCTATCTTATGGCGTCGACCAGTTCCCCCGGCTTCGCCAAGAAGGTTGGATTTACGCCAACCGGACCGGACCAACATGAATTCTATATCTGGCTACCAGTTGATTAGTCGGGCGCGCACGAGGACCCTGCACGGTTGAGGTTTGCCTATCGTTGTGCAAAAGAGTTCGCGGCAATAACAAAAGGATTGCCCATGAAGAACGACGAGGAGCTGCCCGAGACCGCCAACGAGCGCATCGGCTGGGCGTACAAAGTGGCTGACAACGCTACGCGGACCGAAGCGCGTTTTGATGCCTGGGCCGAGCGCTACGACGACGATGTGGCGAACCTGCTGAACTGGCAGGGGCCGGCTGAATTGGCGAAAGTGGTCGCCCGGCATGTCGCCCCGGGTGGCTATATCCACGATGCGGGTGCGGGGACCGGTTTGCTGGGCGAAATCCTGGCCGCATCCGGCTACCGGAACCTGACGGCTGGCGACCTCTCCCAAAGCATGCTTGATATTGCCGCCACCAAGCAGGTCTATGTGGAGTTGCACAAGAGCAACCTTATGGAACCACTTGAATTTCCCGATCGACATTTCGATGCGGTCGTCAGTGTCGGGACCAGCGGGTATATTTCGGGAGAGGTTTTCAGGGAGATAACCCGCATCGTCCGCCCCAAAGGCCACATCATCTATACGATCAGCGACAATCGATATTCCGAAGGTGGCTTCGACAATGTCGTCGATACCCTCTGCAAGGAGGGGGTACTCGAGATCGTTGAAATCGGGCACCAATTTGCGGCAATCCCCCTGTCCGACCCGAACCACATGACGCGGGTTCACGTGCTGCGCCGGTTAATGTGAGATGCAAAGCAGGTTTTGCTGGGGTATTATCAACGGCAGATCAACTGGAAAGGCTGTGGGCAAATGAAACTTCCAGGGCAGCCAGTCCGTTATTCGATTTGCCAATACGATTTATTCAAGGGAGCGGATATTGCTCGTAATATCTAGCCTTTGCGCGAAAATTATAGCCCTTGGCCATGGATATCATAGCCATTGGCAATGAGAATCCAGGCTAACATGAGTTGCATAAATCCAGTGCGGGAAAAGACAGTGAGAAACTGATGGCCAATGCAAGCGTTGCACAGGGAAGTTCTTTAAGTTCCGGTATCAGCATTCTTTTTGTCTGGCTGGCGGTTCTCGTATTCGCTGCGGCAAATTCGATCGTATTGCTGCTATTCAATCTAGGCCAGGAATTTCCTGTAGACGGCCGCAATGCAATTACGTTTTGCAACGTCCTGTTTATCGGCAATGCCGTTGCCTGCGCTACCCAATATACCGTTTACCGGCGCCAGTGGACTTCAGAAAACCTACAGAAATTGACGCGTGGCGACTGGTTCAGCTTGCTGTTTCTGGCGATCCTGACCGGCGCATTGTCGCCATCCGTGATTTTCTACGCGTTGGAAAATACCACGGTTACGAACGTTGTTCTTATTGGCCGGATCGAACCATTTATTCTGCTTGGATTGTCTGCAATCGTGTTGAAGGAACGCGCTGACAAATGGGCAACCGTTGGCGCTACGATTGCCCTGCTTGGGGTCGGCGTGGCGTTTTTTCTCGAAAGCATGAGCGCCGGCCTTTCCATCGGCAAGGGTGAACTTCTGGCCGCGCTCGGAGCGGGGTTAGCTGCGGTCGGAATCATCGTTGCCAAAGTCAGGTTAAAGAGCATCCCACTTGGCATATTTGCTGTTGTGCGGACGGGTTTCGGGTCGATGTTTTTCTTTGTTGTCGCCGTATATCTATTTGGCATCCGGCATTTCGAGGACGCATTCCAACCGATCTTGTGGCAGTGGATGCTGGTCTATGGCGGGTTAATCGTTGTTGGCGGTCAGTATTTCTGGTTCACGGGCATCAAGAATGTTCGGATTTCAGAGGTGTCCCTTGCCTCGTCCTTTACGCCAATCGCGGCAGTTGGCTTTGCGTTTCTCCTTCTTGGAGAGCGGCCAAGTATTCCGATTCTGATCGGTGGTGCGGTCATTGTGCTGGGTATCGCCGTTGGGCAATTCGGTCATATCGTCACCGACAAGGTCGCGGCGCGCAGACTGTCCGCGAGCGAAGCCATGCAGGCCGAAGGCCGGGTCAGCTTCAAGGGAATTTAAAGACACGCGCCCCGGTTATTGGCTAACCTGCATTCCAAGATCTAGACCAATAAAATGGGGGCAATCACCCCCCCTCGGCCTGCATTGCCGTTTGGCTTTCGCACCCCATAATCCCGAAATCGCGGTAATCCCGGAAATTCCCCTATTGGGATTTTTACAATTGATGATCTACCGTATAATGATCTTGTGGAGAGTTCGTATTCGCAAGGCAAATTCCAACAATGAATGCCACGGTTTCTCCATTCCGGATTCGTTTTAAAGACCTCTCCCTTGCCGGAGCGGTTTCACTTTTTTCTTTGTCAGTCTGGGTGGTTGTAGCCGGGCCGCCGATTGTCCCCACAGCAGATGCGCTCGGGTATATTCAGTATGCTGCGGGGATCTCGGAATATGGAACATTCGGCAAGCTTCAGGACTCGTCCGTAGCGCCAAATACAATGTACCGGATTGCACCGCTTTATCCGGCCTTTCTCTCTCTTTTGATGCAGATCGACGATTCTTTCCGTCAGGGCCTGATATGCCTGATCGACAACGGGCCTGACGGCGCCGCATCCTGCAACCTCGACTTCAAAGCCCTGTTGATCGCACAAACGCTCTTTATGACGATTTTCCTGGTATCTGTCTGGGCAATCACATTGGTCCTAACAAGGTGCAGGCTTGACGCATGGATTGCGATGGCGGTGGCACTTGCGTCTGAAATACCAGCCAATTATTGCGGCCTTTTTCTCACCGAATCGATAACCCTTCCGCTTTTCGGGTTATTGTCTCTTTTCCTGATTTTATCGGTACTGAGAAAGCAAGAACGCCGCTGGCCGATCCTTGGCGGCATAGCCATGGGGCTGCTAGCCCTCTCGAAGCCCACTTTTTTGTACCTGTTCATATTTCTGATGGTCACGGGCGTGGCCTATCTCGCATTCACCCGCGCACAGCGAACCGCCCGGATCAGAACTCTTGTTTTCGCGATAGTATTCGCTGTTGTTATTGCTCCCTGGTATGCACACACCACTCTAAATTCCTCTACCAGCGAAATACAATCGACTGAAAATTATGCCGCCACGGCGCTCATTCATCGCCTCGGGTATAACCAGATGAGTTTGACCGAGTGGGGCGTTTCTTTCATTTACTGGATACCCGATTTTGGCGACAATATTGCCAAATTACTGTTCGCGCCGGCCAGCTATGAAAAGCTCGGATGGGATGAAGATGGATATTACCTGTCCGCGGCCCTCGGCAGGTTCACGGGTACCGAAGAAGGCTCCATCAGCCCGCAATCACGCGTCAGCGATATCGTCAGACTGGAAATCCTGGCTAACCCGGTGAAACATTTTGCGGTCTCCGTGGCTCTCGCCTGGCGCGGTATGTTCGTCAACAAATACTGGGGAATTGTCGGTTGGATTGCCGCCTTCATTGTTCTCTGGCGAGCGGCGCGAAAACGGGATGAAACTGTAATGCTATTGTTTCTGCCCGCCTGCATTATGATCGCCTTCCATGCAGCCATATCGGTCAGTATTCCGCGCTACAACATGCTTCTCATCCCCGCACTCTCATTTGCTGTGGCTGTAATAGTCACCGAGCGATTGGAAAAACGGGGCATCGCGCAATGGCTTGAACGGACGTATAAAAAATATTTTCGGTTCCTGGAACCCAAGGCGCCATGACCCGAGCTGATGAAGCAACGGACATAAGTTACAGGGAATTGCGCGCCCGTCATCTGGAGAACGATGCCCGGGCCAACGGGTACCGCTTTCACAAATATTTTCTAAAAGAACAAAGTATCATTCTGGAATTGATCGGCCCTGATACTGGAACCGTATTCGATATTGGTTGTGGTTCGGGACTGCTGCTCGCTCCGCTGGCGGTGGAACGGACCAATATTTTCGGCCTCGATTTCAATGAGGTCGCGTGCCGGGATGCGTTGCAAAATGGGCTAAAAATTATCCGCGGAGATGGTTTCGCCCTGCCGGTCGGTGACGGCACTATTCGCACCGTTGTTGCCACGCAATTCATCAACCAGCAAACTCCTGAGGCAACGCGGCGGTTTCTTTATGAAGCGGCACGGATCCTGAAGACAAACGGCCGGATTATTCTCGTCTGGCGGAATGGCAGGGCGTGGATACATCGCGCCGCACACGCCTTGTATTCCATTGGAGATCGATTACGGGGGCGGCCAGAATTCCCATACATAAATCATCCGATCGGCGACGTTTGCGATTGGGCAAATGAAGCCGGATTGCGCACCGAACTGAGCCAGGCCCTTTTGTCCATCGCTGGACTGAAGTTCGACAATCCGAGCGGGCTTGGCAGTAAAATTCTGGGGGCATCGTTCGTCGCTGTCTTTCGCAAGCCAGACCAGGGCCAGACCCTAAAGATCGGCTAGATAACGGCAGAGTTTCGGCCCGGCCCAGTTAACCAACGGCCGTGGTGTAAGCGACCAGACTTTCTGAGCCAGGGCATAACGGCTGTATATATCTTCGTCCTTGGGACGCAAATATTGAAGCCCAACCGGCTCGGCACCCCATTTTTTCTTGAACGAATATGTGGCTTCGCCATAAGGCGAACGCCCAAAGTCGAATATGGCGGCTCCCTGCTCCCGGGCTTCCCTGATCGCGGCCCAATAAACAAGGTGGTTTGGGCAATGGGCCAGAAATTCGCGCCTTGAAGCCCCCCAGGGGACCCACGCCAGGCGATCATCCAGAATACGCACGATTCCAGCAACGGGTTGATCGCCGAGGAATGCCAGGTAAAACCGGACGTCGATATCGGCTTCGGCGATCATTGAACGTAATAATCGCCTGGGAAAAACCGGTACGCCATAACGATGCATCGTTTCGCGATATAGATCGTAGAATGACGACGCCAGATTTTCAGAACATCCGCTTTTCAGTACAAGCGGGCTTTTTTCAGCCTTACGAATCTGATTTCGGCACACATCACGAAACCTGTCCTTCCAAACATCTCCATCCAGTGGAAGCCGCATTGTTACCATGTCACCGGGTTCAAACCCCTGCTCCGGTGGCGGACCGGTAAGTGCCCTCACAAGATATGATTGCTCCCCGGCCTCTTCTCCCAGTGATGACGCCTCCCGTCCCTTCAAATCCGAATAATTCAACAGCGGCACATAGCTCAGCGTTGTTTCTGGGGAAATGATCGAGGGAATTTCCACAAAGGCGCCGCACCGTTGCCAACCGAAAACGCAACAGACCATGTCTCGCCAACGTTGAACAAATGCCTGGCTATGCGGCTGGAAAAGTTGATCAACCGTCATGCAGGATTTCCGGGGAAAAATTGGGCAGGTCGTCAAATTCGCCGTCGGCAAACCGTTCGGCGAATGGCTTTGCGCTACCGCTTTTCAGAACACTCGCGAGTTTGCCGAAGCTGCCCTCCCGGTTCAGCCACAACAGCGCGCTAACCCAGAAAGACGCGTCCCGCATATGTGAAAATTTTTCGCCGGTGTCGAAATCATAGGGATGGCAATAGGTCCAAAGGAGCTGATGTTCCGATGCCTGGCGGCGCATTTTCGCAATCATCCACAAGGGCAAATAGCGAAGATAAATCCCCCCCAGATAGGGTACAGATAGCGGGCCAAATTTTGCCAGGGGAACCGGAAGCTCGATCAGGCCATTGTGCCATTTGAACGGCTCGTGCGGCGCCCCGGGGAATCCGTATAGAGGATGGCGTGCCGGCAGAATTGAAGATGAATATGCAAATCCGGCGGCTTTCAACACTTCAACCGTCCAAACACTATCGGGCGTCAGCGAGAATACCGGAGCCCGAAATCCAATGCACGGTTTTCCAGTAATATCCTCCAGCAACGCTTTCCCTTTTCCGGTCAATTCCCGAAACCGAGCTTCGTTGTCCAATGTCAGCGGAAGATGATCAAAACTGTGAAACCCGATCTCATGGCCTCGCCGGGAAACCTCGCGAACAAGCCCCGGGTTCTCTTCGGCAACTTCTCCAAGAACGAAGAACGTTCCGCGGACGCCAAGCTCTTCAATAAAGTCCAGTATTTTGAGGGTCATTGCAGGATAACGCGCCGGGGTCGAGCGGTCGGCACGATGATCTTCAAGATCGACACTGAATGTCACCGCTTGGTTCATAGCCACGCCATGCTCAAGCCTTGGAATATTTCGATTTGAAATATCTGATCCAGATTTCGTTGGGCAGAAATCTCATCGTGCAATCCCGGAGCAAATGAAAACCCAATCCTCCCGGAACATACCATCGCGCATTTTTACGGACCGTGGGCTGCACTTCTGAAATGATGGGACGGATGGTATTTTCGTAATGCGCGAGGGCCTCGTCTGCGGGCATATCCGCAATCGCTTTAGCCAGCGCGCTCGCCCCCGCAAATGCGATCGACGCTCCCTGTCCCGACAGCAGGGTCAAAGAATGCGCTGCGTCACCAACAAGCACCACGCGGCCTTTGGACCATTTTTTCATCTCGATCTGAATAAGCGCATCCATGAAGATGCCGTGATCCGGGTGACGGGTATCGATCAATTTCCTGACCTGGGGAATGGCACCGCGGTACACGTCACTTAAATGAGAAAGCCGTGCTTCGCCCGGCGGCGGCACGGCAGGGTTTTTATCCGCCCAGATGAAAATCGCCGACAGCTCGTTGGTTCTTGTCGTATAGACGGCGGTGTGACGCTGGGGTTCCAGATAGGCCTCGTATTTATGGGTCAGGTCCAGAAGGTTTTCACACCGGAACGCCGCCGCGTGCAACCCCATGAAATGTTCCGTAATTTCATCTTTAGAGAATGCCAGTTCGCGGACTACCGAATGAAGACCGTCGGCGCCGATAACCAGGTCATAGACCCCTTCTTGTCCGTCTTCGAATGTTACAAAAACTTCCTCTCCCGCCGGCTCGATTTTCGCAATGCTGTTTGAAAACATATAGTCGGCGCAATGTCTGGCGTGGTCGTACAGAACATTCTGCAGGTCGTCGCGCATTATCTGAACAATACTGACGCCATCGAACAGACGGTCATAGTCGAGCTTCAGGATCGGCCGCCCCGTACGGTCGTGATAGCTTGAATTCCGCACCCTGTTATTCAGCTCAATGAGATCGTCAAGAATTCCCATTTCCTCAGCCAGATGGTATGAGTGATGAGAGAGGGAGATAATAAAGCCGTGAACACGGATATCGGGGGCTTTCTCAACAATTGTCGGACGAAATCCGGCCCTGTGCAGCCAGAGTGCCGCCGTTAGTCCGGCGATACCTGCGCCTGAAATCAGTATACGGCTGTTGCGATCCATTGTGCCCCGGCGGTTTTCCAATCGTCTCGGTACTTATTGCAGATAATGTAGGAACAAATCAAAAGCAGAGTATTCCGTGCCCCGACGTCCAAGAGCCAAAACAGCGTTGAGAATTGCAGTAATTGTCCCCTGCTACCAGGTCCGGGACAACGTCCTCCAGGTTTTGGCGGATATTCCTGGATATGTAGAAACCATCTACTGTATCGACGACGCATGTCCCGACAAGAGCGGCCAGCTGATAATAGAGAAATGCAAGGATCCACGCGTCCAGTTGATATCCCATACCGAGAATCGGGGCGTAGGCGGAGCTCTCGTCTCGGGCTACAAACTGGCATTACGCGACAATATGGACGTCGCGATTAAGATCGATGGCGACGGTCAGATGGACCCGGCACTCATCCCGCGCTTCCTGTCCTTGCTGGAAACGGGACACGCAGACTATTGCAAGGGGAACAGATTTTACCGCCCGGCAACATTACAGGGCATGCCAAAGCGCCGTATTTTCGGAAACGCGGTCCTCTCGTTTGTGACCAAAATGTCGTCCGGCTATTGGAACGTCATTGACCCTACAAACGGCTATACCGCGATCCACGCAACCGCGTTGCGCTTGCTGCCTCTGGATTCCATTGACCGGGGCTATTTTTTCGAATCGGAAATGTTGTTCAGGCTGAATACCATTCGGGCTGTTGTCCGCGATATCCCCATGAATTCCGTCTATAAAAACGAAATCAGCAATCTGAAAATTCACAAAGTGATCATACCGTTTCTGATCAGGAACACGAAAAATTTTGCCACCCGGATTATGTACAATTACTATCTCCGGGATTTCAATCTCGCCTCTCTCGAATGGCCCATTGGAATTGGCTTGCTGGGATTCGGGACAATATTCGGCGCTTCAAAATGGTTGGGCGGCATATACAACGACGAATTCGCCTCGGCTGGAACAGTGATGGTTGCAGCCCTTTCGATCATGATCGGCATGCAAATGCTGCTGTCGGCCTTTAATTTCGACATGCAGAATGTCCCGAAGACACCGTTGCAGCAATTATTTAGAGATGAAGATGACCTGGACTTTATGAGTGCGCGGCTGCCGGTCTCGCCGGCGGCGAAATCAAAAAATACAGGAACACAACGAGCCAGAAGATGAAGTGGCCAATGTTGATGGCCACTCGGATAAGCAGACTGATCGCCGTGGCTATGCCCAAAGGAAGTCCGAATACAACCAACAAACCTGCGAGACTTGCTTCGCCAATGCCAAATCCCCCAAGGGCCTGCAGCGGAATAATTGATACGTATACATAAATATTTGTCGCAAAAAGTGCGTCCTGCCAGCCGAGACCGTCGGCGGTTGAATAGATCAGAACGCTGATGCCAAAAAGTATAAAAAGCCAACGTAAAACGATGATCGAGAAAGTTGCGATGAGGAGACGCCGGGACAGTTGGTGCCTATACCAGATCCGGACTTGAAGAATTTGTCGCAGTAGCAAGTTGAGCAACGCCAACCCACTATGTTTTCTCGTCCCGATCAAAATTCGTGCCGCAAGCCCGAGAAAGAAATCCAGATAGAGCACGATTGTCGCAAGAACAAAAAGGGCTCCTGTAGCAATGAACCAAATTCCGCCACCATAACTTTCGGTCCCGGCGATCAGGACAGCGATCGCAAAGAAAAGGCTGGCGACAATAAAATCCAATAGTCTGTGATAAAGCGCCACAAAAACTGCCCGCCCGCCCGGTAGCGACAGCCACTTGTGCATCAAGTACATCCACACAACGTCGCCCAGTCTCGCCGGCAGAATGACTGTTGCCAGCATATACCATCCCGTCACACGCAGCGATCCGCGAAAGGCATTCGTGCCCCCACAGATCAACGACAGCCAAAGAAGCTCCAAGACCATATTCACGGTCAGGCATACAGCGAAAATGACAAGCGCACCCGTCCCAACCCGACCCAGAGCTTCACGGAAAGATGCGAGGTCGGTTGTGGATGCAAACCAGACAATCGCGACAATTGTCAGAACCAGCGTCCATAACCACGCTGATTTCTGCCCAATCAATGTGAGATTTTCAGGGAGACGAGCCCGCACTAATGAACCTCTGGCGTGTTTCCGCTTTTACCGAACATCTGAACAATAATGTCAGATGGCATTAATTTGAGGAACGGCACGGCTCCCATGACCCCCGCCCAGGAGACGGTGCTATAGGCCAGCGAGCGCGTCCGGTCGCAACGAATCCTCGACCACAATCCGGCCACCTCAAATGGCGGCAGCTCTGATGTCAGCTTTTCTTCAAACGCGTTTTTGTGCGCGAGGCCGCGGAGCGTGGCCGGGCTAAAATAGGTGAGGTGCGGCGACGGATAGTCTGCCTGCCACATACGCGAAAATGGCCCCTCGAATCCAAACCCCTTCAACAGGCGCGAAATTCGATAAAGACCGCCTTGCGCGTTCGGTAAATTGAATACCAGAATACCGTTGTCGGTGAGATGGCGATGGCACGCAGCGATAGCCTGGTTAACATCCGGCAGATGTTCGAATACGTCGTTAAATGTTATGATATCGAACTTGTCAGAGGATGACAGCACATCCGGAAAAAAGCCGTTCCGCACAACAAAACTGGCGCCAACCGTGTCCGCCATTCTCTGGTCTGGCTCGATACCCTCGATTTGATACCCGCGTCTTTGCGCCGCCTCCAGGAACCATCCCTCCGCACAGCCAACGTCTAGCAACCGCGCAGGCGCCGGAGCAATTGCTGCGACCAGATCGAGAAGACGTTCAAAATTCACCTTGCGCAAATCCGCCAGCGCCGACTGGCGTTGATCCCAGTCAAACATTTCTTCCATCGGCCGGTTGTCAAAAACCGGTTCAAGCGTGGATGCTTCCATGCCGCAATTGGCGCAAACCTGCCACCATTGAGGCTGGCGAACCCTCATCGCCATATCGCAAACCGGGCAAGTTTGGCCCGCCCGCGAATTTTTTCTCTCTGCCTCCACAGACACCGATTATTCTTGCCCCAGTTCAATGCGATTGACCCCGACTATAGTCGGTAATTTATTTTTGGCGAAGAGAAACTGCCTGTGCAATCAACCTCTTTCGCGCTGCGCTCAAAAGGCAGTTTCAGGGGTAACTGATTCCTATCGACAGAAACCCTGTTGCGAACAGTTCCCTGACAACCAACCATCGCCACACTGTTAGCCCTTCAGCACGAATGATTTTGAAATTGTAACAACTGTGAAGATGTCGTTGATGGTTGAAATGGTTGTGGATCGAAGAGTGAGCCGAGATGAATTTCTGTAACGTTGCAAAACTACGGAATCTCGCCATCGCTCGCTCTCGTCGTCGATATGGCTGGTGAGAGTTGTCGGCCTGATTGCTGAGCCTGTGACCAGATTCCTGGCGTACATCATTGCCAATCTCTTTCATGGCCGCCCGATAGGACCGAAGTTTATCCTTTACAACAACCTTTGGGCTGCCATATCGTTTCGCTGCTTTGCGTAGAAATTTCAGTGCTGCTTTGCGGTTCCGGCGCTTGGTGACAAACGCTTCAAGGACCTCACTTTCGTGATCAACAGCCCGCCAAAAGTAATGAGTCTCTCCATTTGTCCGGACGAATATTTCGTCTAGATGCCGTTTCAAACTTGACCAATTTCTTCCCGGTCCAGCCCGTCTCTTTTTAATCTGGGCAGCAAATATCGGATCAAATCGATTTCACCATAACCGTACTGTCTCATGGCTTATCTCGATCCCACACTCGTGCAGCAGATCCTCAACATTTTGAAGTGAATGTGGAAAACGGATTTACATCATCACAGCATGGCAGATAATCTCAGGGGCAGTCTTGAAATACCGAAACGGATTTCTCATTCGACGAGATTAGGAAACGCATTTAATCTGCTCAAGCGGTTTCCCTCTGACAATGCCCATTGGCAACTGATATCAAAATCATGAACATTGACGATGGCTCGCAAACCCGTTCCAGACCCATAGCCCGTGCTTATCTGTTTCTGTTGTTTACGGCGCTATGCTGGGGTGCAAACGCCGTATTTAGCCGCATGGCGGTTGGCGAAGTATCGCCGATGTTGCTGGTGTTGCTGCGTTGGGCTGGGGTCCTGATGCTTCTCGTCCTGATTGACAGAAAATCGATTGGGCTCAACTGGACCGCGATCCGGCCCCACCTCCCATTCCTCGCGATGAT
This sequence comes from Hyphomicrobiales bacterium, assembly GCA_021775855.1. Lineage (GTDB taxonomy): Bacteria > Pseudomonadota > Alphaproteobacteria > Rhizobiales > NORP267 > NORP267. The sequence continues at coordinate 4,498 of JAJFGZ010000028.1, read as the reverse complement.
GGGGGCGCTCGGATATACCGGCTTCAATGTACTTTTCTATATGGCGGCCTATACGACCACTGCGGTGAATATTGGCATTATTCAGGGATCGATCCCGGTGTTTGTTCTCTTGGGTGCGTTTCTGATTTATAGTGATCGAATTGTTCCTTTACAGGGTGTGGGGGTAGCCGTGACCATGTTCGGCGTTTTGATCGTCGCGTCGGGTGGAGATTTGGAAACTCTGACAACACTCGCGTTCAATTCCGGTGATCTGCTGATGCTGATTGCGGGACTGTTATATGCGGGATACACGCTCGGCCTGCGCCGTTTCCCACCGGCCCCCCCGATGGCCTTGTTTGCCGTTATGGCGGGTGCCGCGCTGCTCGCGTCGATCCCGCTGGTCTTTGTTGAATTGGCGCTCAACCAGACCCAGTGGCCAACCCCCAAGGGGTTGGTCATCATCGCGTTGATCGCGTTATTTCCGTCTTTCCTGGCCCAACTGGCGTTCATTCGCGGGGTCGAGCTGCTCGGACCGGCGAGGGCGGGCATCTTTATAAACCTGGTGCCCATATTCGCATCCATCCTGGCGGTCCTTGTATTGGGAGAGTCTTTCAAGATGTTTCATGGGATAGCTCTGGCCCTGATTCTCAGCGGGATCTGGTTGTCCGAGCGCGCCGGAAAATAACCAATAATCCCTCATCCATTGTCGTAGAATTTGCGGTCAGAAATGGTCCTGGAAATTCGGACAGGTTGTTGAAACTTATAACGAACTTTGAAAGGGAGACCTGCTCGCCTATCACTTGTCGACATGACAGTTCCATTCCGAGAATATTCCCTCGGTGAGAATTCCAGTTATTGGGAAGCATGCTGCCCAAGGACTTTCTACCAGATAGAAGAAAGTTTTGGCTGCGACTATACCGCCTTTTTTTTGAAAACCGGTTTTCCGTCGCTACCAAGAATCATGACCTGCTTCATCAACCATTCTCGATCAATTTCAGGGTAGTCACGACGGAAATGAACTCCACGGCTCTCGGTCCGATTGAGCATGAAACATCGCATGGATTCAGCCAGCATCAGGGACCGTTTGTAGGCCAATACCCGTGCATACCCGGTTGGATTGTCCCAGCCGAATTCCTCTGCTTCAGCAGTAAGTTCAAGTAGCTGCAGTTCCATTTTTTTAAGATCAGGACCATCACGCAACGGTCCCATCATCTTCTGGCACATTCGGCGAAGTGCAGCCATGACATCCCCGGCATTGAAGGCCAGGCCTGGTTTGCTCTGCTCGAATGAATCATCCAAGCAGGACGCTGCATGGTGCCTCGTGGAATGCGCTGCCGCGTTCCTGCCCGCGATCCGCCCGAAGGTTACGCCCTCGGCCAACGCCACGCCGCCGTGACGATTAGCGCCGTGCAACCCGCCCGCGACCTCGCCTACAGCATATAGACCTGGCACATCGGTTTCGCATTCTGCATTCGTACCTACCCCGCCGATCGTGTAGTGCGCAATTGGTGATACCCGGACCACCCGCTTCATATATCCCGGTGCATATTTATCAAGGAACAATTTTGTCAGGGACCCGTCACTCCACGCTTCCGGGGCCGTGCCCGTAAAGTCGATATATACGTCCTGTCCCTCCATGATTTCCTGCTGCAGGACGACCGACAGATAATCCCAGTTATCAAATTCCCCCAGGGTTTGCGACCCGTCAAAATGTTTCTGCAGAATATCCGTCCCCGCACCATTGACGATACGCCCTCCCGGAGGAAAATCCGGGTAGATAAAAATTGCCGGAGCGCCCTCCTCGGCAAGCGCCAATGGGTAGAACTGAATAAACTCCATATCGGTCAGAGCGGCACCGGCTTCTAACGCCATCGCATGACCGTCACCAATCAGGCTGGGTGGATTATCCGTAAATTCATAAAGACCTTGAACCCCTCCAGTGGCAAGAACGATTGCTTTTGTCGAAATCCAGGCAAAATCACCGTCGATCAACGCGATAACGGACGATCCATCTGGTGAAATCTTCAGGGCCGTGCCTTTATCGCGTTGAATTGACTCGGCCAACACGGCTTTCAAACTTCCGGAAAAAAGGGACGTTCCGTGCGTTGCGGAAAACTCCATGACCACAGAGGTCATGTCGCGGACACCCGCGACACTATAATCCTCGCCGACAAGCTCTTTGCCGCGACGCCCAACAGCCCGGCGTGCCCGCACGCCACGCGGAGCCTCATCAACCGGAATTCCGTACCGGCGAATGGCAGCCTGCACTTCTTCCGAACTCTCGCTAAGAAATCGGTTCATCAATGCCCGATCGCACAACCCTTTCCCGGTGACATTGAGCAGCGTTTCTTCAAGCTGATCGCGGCCGAAACGACCCTCCACAGGATAGGTCAGGAACCCAGTCGAGATCGCCGATGTTGCCGGTCCCTTGTACAATTGCATGACCCTGACACCGGCCTCAGCGGCCGTCAGCGCCGCAGCGTTGCCAGCGACACCGCCACCTATCACAAGAACATCCGTTTCAATCGTCTTTCGTTCACCCATAGACACGTCTCCCTGAATACACTGGTTGACACCTCTCGTGAGACTGGCAAGGTTCACCATCTGAAACCAAATAATTTTGGTTCAAGTCAGACGGTCTCTATCTGCCGCCCTCTACCCGAAAGGCAACAGGATTGTTGATCCGCTCGTACGCCGATTTTCGATCGCCCGGTGCGCCTCAGCGACGTCACGCAAGTGATAAACATTCCCGACATGGGCCTTGACGCCACCGCTCTGAACCACCTCGAAAAGTTCACTTGCGCTAGCCTTCAGATCATCGTGAGCCGCCATATAATGCATCAATGTGGGGCGCGTAACGAACAGGGAACCACGCGCGCCGAGGTCCTGAATCACATCCACTGGATCAGGCGCGCCAGACGCATGTCCATAGCTGACCAATAGTCCCATAGGCCGCAAACATTCAAGCGACCGCCGGAATGTATCCTTACCGATCGACTCATAGACGACATCGCAGCCACGCCCGTCCGTCACCGTTTTGATCGTCTCCACAAAATCTTCCTGCCCCAAAACGATCGGTACATCGCACCCGTTCTGGCGCGCCAACTCCGCCTTCTCGTCATTGCTGACTGTACCGATGACCGTTGCGCCAAGAAGTTTTCCCCACTGGCACAAAATCAATCCCATACCGCCAGCTGCGGCATGCACAAGTATAACGTCGCCTGGACTTACCCGATATGTGCGGCGTAACAGATACTGAGCGGTTAAACCTTTCAGAAGGACAGCCGCGACCTCTGAATCGCTGATGCCGCCCGGCACCGGGACCAACTTCTCTGCAGGATAAATGCGTTCTTGTGAATAAGACCCATGCGGCGGCAGGGCATACCCGACCCGGTCTCCAGGTTTTACACCTGTTACACCACTCCCGACTGTTTCGACGATACCAACACCTTCAAAGCCAAGCACCACAGGCAATGGCGGAACCGGCCACGGGTGAGGCAATCCTCTACGATGATAGGTATCGACATAGTTGACACCAATCGCGCCATTCCTGATACGCACCTCGCCATCACCCGGAGAGCCAATATCAATCTCTTCCCATCGGAATACGTCTGGCCCCCCTTTTTCATGAATGACTGCAGCCCTGACCATTGCCAATAACTCCTTTTGAAAATTGCGCCGCGCAACCTGGAAAGAGCTATCGGGTATGATTACAATTGCCAAGTACACACAATTTTTGTATATACTATACAAAAGTATCCTATAGGAGGCATACCATGCGTCAAAATCGCCGGGAACATTACATAACTTGCCCGGTTCAGGCCGCGCTCGATACAATCGGCGGCAAATGGAAACCGGTTCTTCTGGCCCTGCTTTCCGAAAACACAATGCGCTTTGGCGAACTGCAACGCCGCTTGCCCAACGTCACCCAAAGAATGTTGACCAACCAGTTGAGAGAACTCGAGCGGGACGGCCTGATAGCCCGGAAAGTTTATGCCCAGGTCCCGCCGAAGGTGGAATATTCGCTGACCGAGCTCGGCAACACCCTTGCTCCCATGCTGGAGGAATTGAGAAAATGGGGCGAGAGGTATATGTTGCCGCGCCATCTCAAGGAAGCCGAAGAAGCCGCCTCCCGACAAGGGTCCGCAGTTTCCTAACGAGCACCAAACTTCTCAGCACGAACCCTTTTGGCACTAGGACAAAGTCTGCATAACATAATGGGATTCCAGCAAACTGCCCGTGGGCCAGCGACTGGTAATGGTTTTAAGCCGTGTATAGAAGCGCATCCCTTCTGGCCCGTGAACATGATGATCGCCGAACAATGAACGCTTCCAACCTCGAAACGAATGATAGGCAACAGGAACGGGGATAGGTACGTTGATACCCACCATCACGGCGAGCGCGCCAGTCGCAAAGGATCGTGCAGGGCAAGCGATTGATTCTGGGTCAGGGCAAAACGACTAGGGCTGATCCTTCATTGGTCAAAGCGATTACCCGGGCGCATTGCTGGTTCGAAGAC
>JAJFGZ010000027.1 GCA_021775855.1 Hyphomicrobiales bacterium | reverse complement strand
CTCCAAAATTATCTTTTCGACGTGTTGATTCCTGACGCAGTTTCGTCACTCGTTCCATGACCATTGACGTATGTTTTTCTGATTTTCCAAGACACCGACAGCCAGGAATCTTGGCTGCCCATACGTTGCGAGAAGTTCATTGCCCGGGTGTTTCGTTTCCAGCGCAACCTGCCTGTTTGATCAAACCTCGACTTGCTCAACGCGACGCAGAACGAAAATTGTAAGCAATGCATCATATGCGGTTTCTGGCTGCTGGAATTCTGATACAAAGAGGTCTTACACCCACGATAGCGATGCATTACACAATCTGGAATACCGGAAAAATCATGCGCACATTTGATGAGATATTCGAGATCGCAGCCAAACGGAAAGGCGGGGCGGATGCATTGGAAGCGCTTTTGGGACAACAGAAAAGCACAGCCGATCTTGAATCCGTCAGCGACGACCGCTGGCTGGCCTGTATGACAAAGTGTATTTTCCAGGCCGGGTTTAACTGGAAAGTGGTGGAGAGTATGTGGCCGGGGTTTGAGGCTGCGTTTCACGGATTCGATATCGGTCGGTGCGCGATGCTCAACGATGATGACTTTAGCGACCTGGTATCCAACAAGGCTATCGTCCGCCACGGAACCAAAATCCGTTCTGTTCAGGAGAATGCATTGTTCGTCGGTGACTTGGCGAAGGAGCATGGCAGCGCGGCAAAGGCGATCGCCGGCTGGCCGGCAGATGATTTTGCCGGTCTGCTTCTTATGCTCAAGAAACGCGGTTCCCGCCTTGGCGGCAATACGGGGCAGTATTTCTTGCGCTTTACTGGCGTCGACGGTTTTGTCCTTTCACGCGATGTGACTGCGCGCCTGATCGCAGAAGGCGTTGTCGAGAAAGCACCAACGTCACAAACCGCAATGGCCGCCGTCCAACACGCCTTCAATAGCTGGGCGCAACAATCCGACCGTTCTCTCACCGAGATCAGCCGCGTGCTCGCCTTTAGTAACGGGTGATAGCCGTCTGACCACCCGCCGCGCTCAAGCTCTGCGGACCGCAGAGCCCCGTTGCTGAAGTTCCTCCCCGGAAAAACTTACCGACAGCCCTGCACGCATTGTAGTGTCCGACCGGGTTTGATATTTGTGACCCGGGTGACGACAGATTGATGGAATCAGCTTCCCATGACTTCAGAAAACGCTCTTGGCGACACACTTCGCCGCCGCCGCCGGGAGCGCAAACTTACGCTCCAGCAACTTGCCGACCAAAGCGGTGTAAGCCGCGCCGCGATCTCAAAAATCGAGCGCGGCGACAGCAGTGCCTCGACGCCCGTTTTGGGGAAGCTCGCCGAGGCCCTTGATCTATCCATCTCGCAACTTGTCGGCGGCAACCAAAGGGACCAGGTTGCCCATATTCCGGCATCAGAACAGCCGGTATTCCGGGAAGAAAAAACTGGATTTGAACGCCAATCCCTATCGCCGCTATATTTTGGACACGGCGTCGATTTTGTATTGAACCGGCTCCCGCCACACACCAAAACCGGGCCATTTCCGTCCCATCGTCCTGGCGTGGAAGAATATCTGTATGTCGCAAAGGGGCGCCTGGACGTCACCCTCGGCGATACGAAACATATCCTGAAGGCAGGTGATTTTCTATTCTACCAAGCTAACCAAAGCCACACATTTGAGAACCCGACCGGGCGCGGCTGCGAGTATTTTATTGTCATCGACAGTACCCGATTGAAGTAGGCCCGCTGCAACCGCACGGCGGCAACAAAACAACTTGATCAGTTTCCCTATTTTCTCTATCAGTAGATTATATCTACTGATAGAGCGTTTGTGATAATTGCCCGGCGGCCCGGGAAAGGGGAAACCATGATGAAATTACGCCAGGTGACGGTGATCGTACAGGACGTTTTAAGCGAAGGCGGGCGGGAACTGGTTCGGCCCACGCGCCGTGTTGCGGCGTGCGGGGCCTTGCAAAACCCGTTTGCCGGAGGTCCATCGATTGATGATTTTTCGCGACTCGCCGAAATTTCGGTGGAGGCCGGTAAGATCCTTACCGATCGCGCTTTGAGCGCATTGGGAGAATTAAAACCACGCGGTTATGGTAAAGCCGCGCTGGTTGGATCGGCTGGAGACCTCGAGCACGGTGCGGCGATGATACATATGCGTGTCGGGATGCCCATGCGCGAGGGCGCTGGCGGCGGTGTGGCCATTATTCCGGGAAACGCCCGGGTCGGCGCTATGGGCGCTCCGATCGACATAATATTTGGCGGTCTGGACGATGGCTGGGACTATGACGCGATGGATACCATGACGGTTGCCGTGCCTGACGCGCCCAAACCCGACGAAATTTTACTCGCGATCGCCTTCCTGGGAGGCACCCGTCCGAACGCAAGAATTAAAGGCAACCCGCCGGAGCAAGTCGCCGAGTTTGTCAAAAAGTTGCGGGCGTCATGACAAAGCGGGAAGAATTTACGAATACGTTTGGGGCAATTAAAGAATGCACATCCTGATTGTCGGTGCGGGCGCGGTCGGAGGATATTTTGGCGCACGATTGATCGAGGCCGGCGCCAACGTGACATTTCTCGTCCGGTCACCCCGCGCAGAACAATTGATCCGGGACGGATTGATTGTTGAAAGCAGTTTTGGAAATTTCAGGCAGCAAGTAGCGATTGCTACGTCCGGCGCGGAACTTGATCCGCCCGATATTATTGTAATCGCCTGCAAGGCCTTTGGCCTGGAAGATGTCCTGCGCGCTATCGCGCCTTACACCGATCCCGGAACAATTATTCTTCCGCTGTTGAACGGCATCGCGCATCTGAAAACCATTGAGGAAACGTTTCCGAATGCGACCATATGGGGCGGCGTGGCGCATATTGGTGTGACGTTGACGCCAGACGGTATTGTCAAACATCTCAACGATCTTCATTCGTTGACGTTTGGCGCCCGGCACGGCGAAGACTGTTTGCCCGAAGAAAATTTCCTGGCGGCATTTGAGGGATCGCCAGTCGAAGCGAAGTTGAGCCAGAACATTATCCGAGATCTTTGGGCCAAGCTGATTTTCCTGGCGACACTGGCCGGATCCACCTGCCTCATGCGGGCCGATATCGGGACCATACTAGACACTACCCGTGGTGAAGAATTTATTCTTGGCCTGCTGAGCGAATGCAGCGCGATTGCTGAAGCCGAGGGGATGCCGGCGAATACCGATCAACAGAAAACCTACCGCCAGCAACTGACCAACAGAGGATCGATGCAGACGGCGTCAATGCTGCGAGATATAGAAGCTGGGCTGCCGACGGAGGCTGAGCATATTTTAGGGGATCTGGTTTCAAGGGCAATACGGAACAGCATCCCCACCCCCTTGCTCGATATGGCCTACACTCACCTCCAAGCCTACGAAGCGCGCCGCAACCAAAGCTTCCCCTAGAACTATGTTTCTCGATCCAGAATCATTCGATCCGTTTCAAACTTGAATGTTCTATCCCAGCTGTATCGAAACGCCGCCGTCGGCGATCATTGCACCACCGGTCACGAATGACGATTGATCGGATAGTAGAAACAAAGCGGCTTGCGCTATTTCGCCGGGTTCGGCCAATCGGTTAAGCGGGTGAAGCCCGGCGATAAATTCGTGGATTTCGGGATCATCCCCGGACATAGCTGTTTTTGTTCCACCCGGCAGCAACGCATTCACACGAATCCCGTCAGCCCCGTGCTCGGAAGCAAGCGATTTAGCCAGACCGATCAAGCCTGCCTTTGACGCCGCATACGCCGACATCCCCGCCATACCTCCATTGGTATACCCGACAAAGGAAGACGTAAATACGATGGAGCCATTACCACGTTCCTTCATGGCGGGAATCTGGTATTTCGCGGCAAAGAAAGCAGAGGTCAAATTTGTTGAGATAACGTCATGCCAATTGCCGGTTTCCATGTCGGGAACAGGACCGATTTCACCCAATATCCCGGCATTATTGAACGCGGCGTCAAGGCCGCCAAATTCTGCCTTGGCCAGCTCGACAAGTGCAATCGCGTAATTCTCATCTCTGATATCACCAGCCAAGGACACTGCCTTGCCGTTGTTTTGATCGATTTGTCCGGCAAGCTGATCGAGGAGCCCTCCTCGCCTCGCCCCAATAACAACGTTTGCGCCCTCGGCAGCAAACACCCTCGCGGCTGCGGCCCCGATCCCGCTGCTCGCGCCCGTTACGATAATGGTCTTATTTTTGAGTTGCATTCGAAAGTCTCCAAAATTTGACGAGACTTCCCATAACAACCTGGTTTGCACTGCCCACCCGTTTCCTGCGCCGGCATGGGGTCAGGACGGTTGCCCGGTCAAACCCGTTGACGCGGCAGATTAAGGTGAATCCGTCGCCATTGGGGTCAGCCAACTCCGCCCACCAAACGGTTCCATATCAAATGGATTAGCCCTAAAGCTCGCCCCGCAATCGCCAGAGTTCAGGGAACAACTCGACTTCGAGCATCTTGCGCAAATACGGTACGCCAGCGGTGCCGCCTGTGCCGCGTTTGAAGCCTATGATCCGCTCGACGGTTGTCACATGGTTGAAGCGCCAGCGGCGAAAATAATCTTCCAGATCGACGAGTTTTTCCGCAAGCTCGTAAAGCGACCAATGCTGCGCGGCGTCCTGATAAACGATCTTCCAGAGCGCCTGGATATCCTGGCTATGGGCATGGGGTTGGCGCAGGTCAGGCGCCGGGATTTTATCGGACGCACCCAGTCTGTGCGCCAGCAGCGCGACCGCCACGTCATAAAGGCTCGGCCGGGACATCTCGTCCACCAGTTTCTGATGCAGATCGGCCCGGTGTTCGTGGACCTTCATCATGGCCGGGTTGCGATTTCCCAGTGCGAATTCGATCAGCCGATACTGGTACGACTGGAACCCCGACGAGGCGCCAAGAGGTTCGCGAAACTCGGTATATTCGCTCGGCGTCATGGTCCGCAACACATCCCAGGCACCGTTCAGTTGCTCGAAAATGCGCGATACCCGCGCCAGCATCTTGAAGGCCTGTGGGAGGTGTTCGCCGCGGATCGCGTCGCGCGCCGCGCCGATCTCGTGCAGCACCAGTTTCATCCACAATTCACTGGTTTGGTGCTGGACAATGAACAGCATCTCGTCGTGAGCAGAGGATCGCGGATGCTGGGCGTTGAGGATCGCGTCGAGCGACAGATAATCGCTATATGACATGTCGTCATTGAACGACTGTTTGGCACCCTCGCTGCCGGGATCGTATGCGCCGGTTGTCATTTTGCCTCCCGTAATTTAAAACGCTGGATCTTGCCGGTCTGGGTTTTCGGTAATTCATCGCAGAAACGGACCGAGCGCGGATATTTGTACGGTGCGATGATCGCCTTGACGTGGTCCTGCAATTGCTTCTTCAACGCGTCGGTTCGCTCGGCCCCTGTCACCGGCACTATGTGGGCTTCCACGATCGAACCGCGCTGCTCATCCGGCACCCCGATCACAGCACACTCGGCAACGTCCCCGTGCGCCAGCAACGCGGCTTCCACCTCGGGTCCGGCAATATTATAGCCCGACGAGATGATCATATCATCGAGCCGGGCAGCGAAATGGAGGTACCCGTCCTCGTCCATGCTGAACGCATCGCCGGTTATATTCCAGCCGTCGACCACGTAGTTGGCCTGCCGGTCATCCGCCAGATACCGGCACCCGGTCGGCCCGCGCACCGCAAGACGGCCAACCTCGCCGCACGGCAGATCGGCTCCGTTGTCGTTAATGATCTTGACCTCGTACCCGGTCACCGGCTTGCCGGTACAGGCGGGTTTATGATCGTCAAACCGGTTCGAGATGATGATGTGCAACATCTCCGTCGTGCCGATCCCGTCGAGCATGGGCTTGCCGGTTTTCTCCATCCATTCAGAATAAACCGGTGCTGGCAGGGTCTCGCCAGCAGATACCGCGGCGCGCAACGAGGAGAGGTCGGCACCCTTGTCCATCGCCGCCATCATGACGCGGTATGCGGTCGGTGCAGTAAAGCAAACTGTCGCCTTGTAGGTCTGGATGATCTCGATCAGGTTCGGCGGCGACGCGTCTTCGAGAAGAGTAGCGGTCGCGCCAAACCGCAAAGGGAAGATCGCCAAGCCGCCAAGCCCGAATGTAAACGCCAGCGGCGGCGAGCCGACAAAGACGTCCTCCGGCACGACGTTGAGTACCTCACGGGCATAGCCATCCGCAACGATCAGAAGGTCGCGATGAAAATGCATCGTCGCCTTGGGCTCACCAGTGGTCCCGGAGGTGAACCCCAGCAGCGCCACATCGTCGCGCCCGGTGGGGACAGCGTCGAAATTGACCGGCTTTTCAAGCGCCAGCCGGTCCAGCTCGGCATCGTGATTGGACGTGCCGTCAAAGCCCGCAACGGTCTTCAGGAATTTGCTGTCCTTTGCGCACAGGCTCATCTCATCCATCAGCCTGGTATCGCAAAGCGCGAAAGCGATCTCGGCTTTGTCGACAATTGTCGATAATTCCCCGGCACGCAGCATAGGCATAGTATTGACTACAACGGCGCCCGCTTTGGTCGCTGCCAACCAACAGGCAACCATGGCCGGGTTGTTGGCCGAGCGGATCAGCACCCGGTTGCCCGGTTTGACGCCGAGATCTTCGACCAGCGCCCGCGCCAGCCGGTTGGTCCAGTCGGTCAGCTCCTTGTAGGTGCGCCGCCGGCCATTGCCGATCAGTGCGGTATGATCGCCAAATCCCTTTGCGACCATAGCGTCGGTCATCTCGACACCGGCATTCAGCAATTCCGGATAGCCGAAACCGTCCAGCAGGAAAACGGGCATCTGCTCTTCGCGCGGCAGATTGTCCCGCGCGAATGTGTCGGTATGTGCAGTTGGTCCCAGCATTTGTCCCTCCACTCTAATTATCCTGTTCTGTCATCGTCACCAGATCGGTGTTGAGCCGGTCAAGCATAGGCGACAGGATTTTCTTTTCCCCAATGTCAAACCTGGCCAACAGGTCCGACAGCCAGCCTTCATGGGCAATGGCCAAAACATCGAAATACTGCTTGCCGGCGCCTGTCAGGCATACTCTTGTGGCGCGGCGGTCATTATCGACCGGGCTCCGAATGACATACCCATCGGCCACAAGCCGGTCGACAATGCCGGTCACGTTGCCGTTTGAGACTTTCAGAATTCCCGACAGCTCGCTCATCCGCAAACCTTCTTCCGCGCTGCTCAGCGCGGCCAGAACATCGAACCGGGGCAGCGTCGAATTGAATTCATCGCGCAGCCGCTCGCGCAACCGGCCTTCGATCCGGCGTTGTACCTTGAGCAGCCGGAGCCACAGCCGCAGGTCCGTCTTGGACGATGAGGCCTCGGGATCGCGTACAATATCCTGCCTGTTCATCAAACCTCGCCCCCGGCAATCGACAAGGCGTGGCCGTTGACCGTCCCGGCATTTTCCGAGCAAAGCCAAAGCACCGCAGAAGCAACTTCTTCGGGCTGGATAAAGCGCCCCTGGGGGTTGATATTTCGCAAAGTTTTGGCGGCATCGGTCGCGTTCTTGCCCGTTTTCTCAACGAGATTTTGAACCGAGCGTTCCAGAAGCGGGGTTTCCATGAACCCGGGGCAAACAGCGTTTACGGTGATACCGGTCCGCGCCAATTCAAGCGCCAGCGCCCGGGTCAACCCGACCACCCCGTGCTTGGCGGCGCAATAGCCGGATACATAGGGATACCCTTTCAGCCCGGCAGTCGAGGCAATTGCGATCATCCGGCCCCACCCCGCCTCCTGCATATCCGCCAACGCCGCTTGCCAGCAGGAATGGACCCCCGCAAGGTTGACCCCAAGCATTTCCTGCAGGTCGCCGGGCGTGGTCGCTGCAAAAGGTTTGGAGATCGCCGCCCCCGCATTGGCGACGACGATATCGACCGGTCCGTTGTTTGCGCGCGCCTTTGCAAATGCGGCTGCAACCGAACTAGCGTCAGTGACATCGCATGTGACCCAGCTGATCGCTTCGTTTGTCCCGGCAACATCTTTGAGCGGCTTTTCGCGGCGTCCCGTAATGGTGACCCCGGCACCGGCATCGGCCAACGCACGGGCAATCACCGCGCCAACGCCGGACCCGCCGCCGCTCACCAAAGCGTGCTTGCCCGCAAGACCCATCAGACCTTGCCCACCAATTCGGTTTCCCGGTCGGCCAGCCGCCAGGATTGATCCCGTCCCGGAAGATACGGGTCAGGCCATGTCTCCGACCGGTCGCCGATGCTGGCAGCCGCATGAAGGGTCCAATAGGGATCGGCCAGGTGCGCCCGGGCGATACAGACCAGGTCCGCCCGGCCCGCCATTAAAATCGAGTTGACATGATCGGCTTCGTAAATGTTACCGACCGCCATAGTCTTGATACCCGCTTCGTTGCGGATCCGGTCCGAGAACGGGGTCTGGAACATCCGGCCATAAATGGCTTCGGCGTCAACCGAGGTCTGGCCCGCGGACACATCGATAATATCGGCGCCGGCGGCTTCGAACATCTTGGCGATCACGACCGCCTCGTCGGGGGTCACACCGTCTTCGCCGACCCAGTCGTTGGCCGAGATACGCACCGCAGCCGGTTTTTCCTTAGGCCAGACCGCGCGCATTGCCGAAAATACGTCCAGTGGATACCGCATTCGGTTTTCAAGCGACCCGCCAAATTCGTCTGTCCGGGTATTCGATAGAGGTGAGATGAAAGACGAAATCAGATAGCCGTGCGCGGCGTGCAGTTCGATCATGTCGAACCCGGCCCGGTCAGCCATCTGGGTCGCAGCCACAAACTGGTCCCGGATTTCATTCATATCTGCCCGGGTCGCTTCGCGCGGTGTCGCGTTTTTGTCCGACCAGGGAATGGCGGACGCCGAGACCAGATCCCAATTGCCGTCTTTCAACGGTCCGTCCATTTCCTGCCATCCAAGTTGAGTCGATCCCTTGCGGCCCGAATGGCCGATCTGGCAGCATATCTTTGCATCCGTCTCGCGATGGACAAAATCCGTCAACCGCCGCCACGCGGTCTCGTGTTCCGGGGCATACAGCCCGGCGCAACCGGGCGTGATGCGGCCGGTCCCGGACACACAGGTCATCTCGGTATACAGCAGCCCCGCGCCGCCCTTGGCGCGTTCCCCGTAATGAACGAGATGCCAGTCGGTCGGGCACCCGTCGACGGCTTTATACTGCGCCATGGGCGAGACCACGACGCGGTTTTTGAGGTCCATCCCGCGTAACTTGTAGGGCGCAAACATCGGTGCCCGCACTTCCGTCTTGTCCGGGACCCCGGCCTGTTTCTGGAACCAGGCTTCGGCGGTTCGCAACCAGTCCGGATCACGCAGCCGCAAGTTTTCGTGGCTGATCCGCTGCGACCTGGTCAACAGGGAATAATTGAACTGGACCGGGTCCAGATCCAGATACCGCTCGACATCCTCGAACCATTCGAGCGAATTCCGCGCTGCCGATTGCAACCGCAAAACCTCTAGCCGGCGCTCTTCCTGGTAGCGCTCGAACGCGTCTTCCATTGTGGGTTCGGAAATCAGGTAATTGGCCAGCGAAATGGCACTGTCAAACGCAAGGCGCGATCCAGACCCGATCGAGAAATGCCCGGTTGCCGCCGCATCTCCCATCAGCACGACATTTTCATGGTGCCATTTTTCGCAGATCACTCTTGGGAAATTCATCCAGACCGCAGACCCGCGCAAATGATCGGCGTTGGACATCAGCTTGTGGCCATCCAAATGATCGGCGAATATTCTTTCGCAAGTTTCGATCGTTTCCGCTTTCGACATTTGCTCGAAGCCGAAATTATTCCAGGTTTTCTGCGAACATTCGACGATCACCGTCGCCGTATCTTCGTTGAACTGGTAGGCATGGACCCAAACCCAGCCGTGCTCCGTCTCTTCAAAAATAAAGGTGAAGGCGTCATCGAAACTCTGGTGCGTGCCGAGCCAGATGAACTTGCAAAGCCGCACATCGATATCGGGTTTGAAATGGTCTTCGTAAGCGCTGCGCACCTGCGAGCTGATCCCATCGCACGCCACCACAAGATCGTAATTGTCTTTGTAATCCCCGACCGGGCCAACCTCGGTTTCAAACTGCAGATCGACCCCCAGTTCGGTGGCGCGTTCTTGCAGGATTGTGAGCATCTGCATCCGGCCTATCCCAGCAAAACCGTGCCCGCCCGAGACCGTCCGCTGGCCCTTGTGGAGTACGGCGATATCGTCCCAATACGCAAAATTGGTGCGGATCTCATTGGCGCTTTTCGCGTCGTTCTCGGTCAAGTTTTCAAGCGCGTCATCAGACAGAACAACGCCCCACCCGAACGTATCGTCGGCTTTGTTGCGCTCAAAAACCGTAACCTCGGCATCCGGCTGGCGCAGCTTCATCGAGATTGCGAAATACAGGCCAGCGGGTCCGCCTCCCAAACATGCAACACGCATTCACTTCTCCATTCCGGTGTCTGCCAATGATGCCAATCAGGCCATTGATAGAAAACGTTATGCTGGAACAAAATTCATTTCAAGTATAAAATATTTACTATTCAATTATTTTTTCCATAAGCAAATATCCCGATGCAGAGCGCGCCTTCAACGCGTCTTTTCAGGAACCATTTGCTAGTTTGAACAGGTACCATAAGATCGGATTTCGACTATTTTTCTGAACGATTCATACCGGCCAGGGGAGAAATTGGCATGATCAAAATGAGCCTGAAAGAGGCCCATGAGCTGGCTGTTTCGTGTTTGAGCAAAAATGGCTGCGATGCCGTCAATGCGCAGGCTATTGCCGGCCGTATGATCCAGGCAGAAGGCGATATGTGCCACTCCCACGGATTGTTCCGCTTGCCGTGGTACGCCAAGGGGGTGAAATCCGGTCGGGCAAACGGCGCGGCCAACCCAAGTGTCGAACAACTGGCACCCGGGGTCATCCGCGTCGACGGCGACATGGGGTATGCGCCGCTCGGACAAGAAGTCGGGCACCAGCCGCTGGTCGACTGCGCCCGGGAAAACGGCATCGCGGCGCTGGCCTTCGTCAACATGTTCCATATTGCCGCCATGTGGCCGGAGGTTGAAAAACTCGCCAACGATGGCCTGTGCGCCCTCGCGGTAACGGCGTCCTACCCCTATGTGGCACCGGCAGGCGGGACCAAACCGATTTACGGCACGAACCCGATCGGGTTTGCCTGGCCGCGCCCTGACGGCCCGCCGCTTGTCTTCGACCAGGCGTCATCGTCAATGGCCCGAGGCGAAATCCAGATCGCCGCGCGCGACGGCCATGCTGTGCCCGAAACCGCTGGGATCGGACCGGATGGGGAAACAACCACCGACCCCAACGTTGTGCTCGCGGGCGCCCAACTCGGCTTCGGCGGCTATAAGGGCGCGTCGCTGGCCATGATGGTGGAATTGCTGGCCGGGCCGTTGATTGGACAATTTCTCAGCATTGAAGCAAAGGCTGATGACGACGGCAGGGGTGGCGCCCCGCTCGGCGGTGAGCTTGTGATCGCGCTTGATCCTGCAAAGTTCGGCGACGCGCAAGGGTTCCTGGCGCACGGCGAAAAACTGTTCGAAGCAATCCTTGCCCAGGACGGCACGCGGCTGCCCGGTGCACGCCGGTTCGCCAACCGGAAAAAGACCCCGCAGGAGGGTATAGAAATCCCCGAAAGCCTGCACCGGGATATCCTGGATTTGATGTAACAGGCCTAAACGGCCTTCAATCACTGCCCAACAGCCAGCGAAACACATATGTGGCGGCGACCGCCGCGATCAATTGCGCCGTGATAAACGCCACCACGTGGGCCGGGTCAATACCGGAGAATGTGTTGGTCATGGCGCGGGCAATCGTAACCGCCGGGTTGGCAAAAGAGGTCGATGAGGTAAACCAATAGCCCGCCGTAATGAACAGCCCGACCGCATAGGGCACCGCCTCCGGGCGTGCTTTCAAGCACCCGAGAATTGTTGCCACCAGTCCGAAGGTCGCCACAAATTCGCCGAGCCATTGCCCGGTCCCTGTCCGCGATATGGTACCTGGATCGAAAAGTGGATTGTCGAACATGGCGTGCGCAACGATAACCCCCGATACGCCGCCACCGACCTGGGCGATCAAATATTGGACCGACTGGGCCGCGCTGATGTCCCGGCGGATGGCCATTGAGAGGGTCACGGCGGGGTTGAAATGGCCACCGGATATGGGTCCGAAAACCAGAATTAATACGACAAGGATCGCCCCCGTGGGGATGGTATTTCCCAAAAGTGCAATCGCATCGTTCCCGCCGGAAAGCCGCTCGGACATGATGCCGGAGCCGACCACCGTCGCCAACAGGAAAAGCGTCCCCAACCATTCCGCAAACAGTCTGCGCCCCATACCGCCCGCGCCTCACCGCTATCCGCACCGTTCTTCATTTCGATACTACGGCAATTACCGAATTGTCAAACTAAACCAGCGCCGCTCAACAGCCCTGAGGAGGCATCGCCGTGTTGCACATTTCGGCAATTCGGGTATTACCAAACCATGGATCAGGAATTGGCAATCGGGATATTCGCGGGCCTTGCGCAGGAATCCCGTTTGGCGATATTCAGGCTTTTGGTACGTGAGGAGCCCAACGGTTTGCCGGTCGGTGAAATATCCCGCCGGCTTGATATCCACCCCTCGACCTTGTCGGGCCATCTTGGCATGTTGAAACGCGTGCGGCTGTTGAAGGCGACACGGCGCAAACGCGAAATCCACTATTCGGCCAATCTTGAGACCATCAACGGCCTGCTCGGGTTTCTGCTCGATGATTGCTGCAATGGGCGGTTGGAAAATTGCGCGGAAATACTGGAGCTACTTGAAAAGGCCTGAACCTCAAGAATTCAACTCATAACCTGGGTAGAAAATCAGCCCCCGACTGAACGAGAAAATCCCAGAGCGCCCGCGAGGCAGGCATTGGTTCGCGATCATTGCGGCGGACAACGAACCATTGCCGCATGACCGGCAGCCCGACCACGTCGAGAATCACCAGCCGCCCGTCTCTCGATTCAGGGGCAATGGTATGCGCCGAAATCAGAGCGATCCCAAGCCCGGCCATCACCGCCTGCTTGATAGTCTCGTTACTGCCAATCTCCATACCGATATTGGGATTGAGGCCAACCTTAGCAAAGAGACGCCGCATCAACATCCGGGTGCCGGAGCCGTCCTCGCGCAACAGAAATGTCTCGTCGGATAAATCGGCAATGGCAATATTCGCCTGACCGGCGAGGGGGTGATCGGGCGGCGCGACGATAACATGGGGATGATCACCGATCACATCTTGCGCCACCTCGAATTGATCGGGCGGCCGGCCCATCACGGCGAAATCGGCTTCATAGTCCTGCATCGCTTGAATGGTTTCACCTCGGTTACCGACCAACAGGCGCAATTCAACGCCAGGATGTTCGCGCGCGAAGCTGGCAAGAACCCGCGGTGCAAAATATTTCGCGGTGCTGACAACACCAACCGTAATTTTCCCTCCGTCAACGCCTTTCAGAACACCAAGCGCCGCCTCGCTCTCCGCCAATACCGCCTCGCACCGATGCACGGTGTCAAGCAGGATCCTACCGGCGTCGGTTGGTTGCAGCCCCGTCTCGGTTTTCTCCGCCAACGCCAAACCCGCAATGTCTTCAAGCAAGCGCATTTGCTGGGATATAGCTGGCGGCGTCACGTTGAGCGACTTGGCTGCCCCGGAATAGGTGCCTGCGCGGATCGCGGCGGCGAACACACGGAGCTGTTTCAGGGTAACCCGGGAAATCTCAAAATTAAGTTTTTCTTTCATATCTATAAACTTAATTCAAATATACTTATTATACTAGATGGTGCTATCTGTCCTGCGACATCGTTCGATTTGAGACCCGCAATGACAATTTCCAGGGGACGCCATTGATGGCTACACATACGACGCTGGATGCCTATCTCGACAACTGGGCGGACACCGACACGCGCAGATCGGTGGCCGAGACCATCAACACACTCATCGATGCCGGCCGGACCATTTCCAGCCTGGTCGCGCTCGGCCCCCTCGCCGGCAAAGTTGGCGCGGTGATCGGCGAACACGAGGACGGTGATACCCAGAAGGAGCTCGACCTGCGCACCAACGACATCGTTGTCGAGGTACTGGGCGCCGCCCCGGTATCCTTCATTGCGTCGGAAGAGATGGACGACGCGATGGCAACCGCACATCCAGATGCCCCGCTGATCGTCGCCGTGGATCCTCTCGACGGATCATCAAATATCGAAACCAATGTCTCGATCGGAACCATCTTCTCGATCCTGCCAAGAATTGCTGGCGAAACGGACGCAAATGCACAATTCTACCAGACCGGCCGGAACCAGTTGGCCGGCGGTTACATCGTATACGGTCCGCAACTGTCGCTCGTCCTTACTGTGGGCGATGGCACCCATATTTTCACGTGCGATCCCGGCGACGGCCAATTCAAGATAACTTCCGAAAACATCAAAATTCCGGAAGACACCCGCGAATTCGCCATCAACATGTCGAACTACCGGTACTGGGATGAACCTATCCAGAGCTATATCAACGATATTCTTGAAGGCGCCGACGGCCCGCGGAATAAGAATTTCAACACCCGCTGGATCGGGGCGATGGTCGCTGAATGTTTCCGTATCCTGGTCCGGGGAGGCATCTATATTTACGGTGGCGACGTCCGCGCGGGTTACGAGCACGGCAGGCTGCGGCTGATCTACGAAGGCAACCCGGTTGCGTTTCTGATCGAGCAGGCAGGTGGCGCGGCAACAACCGGCCAAACTCCGGTTCTGGACGTAATCCCGACGACAATCCATCAGCGCATCCCACTGATTTTCGGCTCTGCGGATGAATTGGGTATCCTCGAAGGGTATATCGCCGACACCGACCCCGCGCGCCAGGATGCACCATTGTTCAGTAAACGCGGCCTGTTTCGCGCTTGAGGGAAATTCAACCATGTCCACCAAACACCCCATCATTTCGGTCACAGGTTCCTCAGGTGCCGGCACCTCATCCGTCAAAGACACGTTCGCGCATATCTTCAGGCGCGAACAGGTGAAGGTCGCGTTCATCGAGGGCGACGCGTTCCACCGCTATAACCGGGCCGACATGAAGGCTGAAATGGCCCGCCAGACTGAAAAAGCAAACAATCATTTCAGCCACTTTGGGCCAGAAGCCAATCTGCTCGAAGAACTCGAAGCCACCTTCAGGCAATACGGAAAAACCGGCACCGGCAAGACGCGGCACTATGTGCACAACGCAAAGGGAGAAGAATTATATGGCGCGCCCTCCGGCACCTTCACCGAATGGGAGGATATCACCGGCGATACAGATTTGTTGTTTTACGAAGGTCTCCACGGCGCGGTCAAAACCGATAGCGTTGATGTCGCCCGGCACGCGGATTTGAAAATCGGTGTGGTCCCCGTCATCAACCTGGAATGGATTCAGAAAATCCACCGGGACACGGCAGCGCGCGGATATTCCACCGAAGCGGTGACTGACACAATGCTGCGCCGGATGCCCGACTATGTGAACGTTATCTGCCCGCAATTTTCCGAGACCGATATCAATTTCCAGCGTGTCCCCACCGTGGATACGTCAAACCCGTTCGTCGCCCGCTGGATCCCGACCGCCGACGAATCGATGGTCGTGATCCGGTTCGCCAACCCGCGTGGCATCGATTTCCCCTATTTGGTCTCGATGATCCACGACAGCTTCATGTCGCGCGCCAATTCCATCGTCATTCCCGGTGGCAAGCTCGATCTGGCGATGCAACTCATCCTGACGCCGATGATCCATCGGCTCGTCGAGCAAAAACACCGGGCATTGTGAAAGGGCGTTCGCAGATGAACTACATGGCTGAAAATCCGCAACAGGTCTCACGGACAAGTGAAGACCGGCAGATGGCCAATGCCATCCGTGCACTGTCGATGGACGCGGTCCAACGGGCCAACTCGGGTCATCCGGGGATGCCGATGGGCATGGCGGATGTTGCCACGGTCTTGTTCACCCGATTTCTGAAGTTCGATGCGTCTGCGCCGAACTGGCATG
>JAJFGZ010000026.1 GCA_021775855.1 Hyphomicrobiales bacterium | reverse complement strand
ATACCAAACGATTCCAGGCCCGCCATGCCAAGTTGCTCTGTGATCACTGCTTCATGGGCGAAGGTGCCGCCAGCACCGCCATATTCTTCCGGCATGGCAGCGCAAAGCAAACCAGCCTCGCCGGCTTTTTCCCAGGCGCTGGGATCGACAATGCCGTTTTTCAGCCAGGTCTCGCGGTGGGGCACGCATTCGCGCTCAAAAAATTTCGCCGAAGCGTCTTCGAGAAGCACCAGGTCTTCGGTTTTCCAATCCGGGGTCGGGACATCAAGCGCGGTCATTTCAAGTACCTATTGCCAGCATCCAAACACCCCTTGGAACGTCGTCTGCTTGGCAAAGAATGCCCTTTCTACGCAATTCTGTGGCAGCCCAACGCATATCATATTGCCAAGTGTAGAAAAGTGAACCGGCATCTTCCAAATCAGATTTATGATTTTTCCAAATGTGTTCAGCAATCCAAATAATTTTTGCTTTGCCCCCAGCCGCTTTCAAAGCCTCAGCGATCCACACTTGAAGTTCCAGTTTGTCAATCATTGGAAATGCCTTATCAAAATGCCTCCGCGTCGAGGGCCATCATCGATTCCGAGCCGCTTGAAATTCGCGCCAGGCGGGTCGCCGTATCGGGCATGACCCGCTCCATGAAGTAGCGCGCGGTGATCAGCTTGTTTTTCAGAAATGCTTCGTTGCCACTGCCCTCGGCGAGTTTTTCTTGGGCGGCTTTCGCCGACAGGACCCACATATGGCCAAACGCAACGAGGCCCATCAGGTGCATATAGTCGGTCGACCCCGCGCCGGCATTGTCCGGGTTGGTCATGGCGTTTTGCATGAACCAGCCAGTGGCGGCTTCCAGATCGTCGCGGCCCTTCTTGAGTGCCGCCGCAAGATCGCCGACGCCCTCAATGTCTTTACTGGCGGCGATCACGGCGTCGAGTTCGCCGAAATAGGTAATCAGCGAGCGTCCACCATTGGCCGCCAGCTTGCGGCCGACCAGATCGAGCGCCTGGACACCGTTGGCGCCTTCGTAAATCATCGCTATTCGGGCATCGCGAACGAATTGCTCCATGCCGTGTTCGGCAATGTATCCGTGCCCGCCGAAAACCTGCTGGGCATCGACTGCGGTCTGGAAGCCGACATCGGTCATCACACCCTTGATGACCGGTGTGAGAAGCGCCAGCAGATCGCTTGATTTCTGGCGTTCGGCTTCATCCTCGGAGCGCTCCAGAATGTCGCCATTGATCGCGGCCCAGGCGACAAAGGCCCGGGCGCCCTCGGTAAAGGTACGCATATTCATAAGCATGCGCCGGATATCGGGGTGGACGATGATCGGGTCGGCGGGTTTGTCTGGTTCTTTTGCGCCGGAAAGCGCGCGTCCCTGCAGCCGGTCACGGGCATATTCCGCAGCATTCTGGTAGGCCACTTCGCCAATCCCCAGACCCTGTATTCCGACGCCAAGCCGGGCCTCGTTCATCATCGTGAACATGGCCCGCATGCCCTTGTTTTCTTCGCCGATCAGGAAGCCCGTGGCGTCATCGTAATTCATGACGCAGGTGGAGTTGCCGTGGATTCCCATCTTTTCTTCGAGTGAGCCGCAACTCACACCGTTATTCTCGCCAACCGTGCCGTCGTCGTTGAGTGTGTTGCGTGGCACGATGAACAACGAAATCCCTTTCATGCCCTCAGGCGCGCCGTCGATGCGGGCGAGAACCATATGGATGATGTTGCTGGTCAGGTCGTGTTCGCCGGCGGAGATGAAAATCTTGGTGCCCGAGATCTTGTAGCTGCCGTCTTCCTGGGGAACCGCCTTGGTGCGCATCAACCCGAGATCGGTGCCGCATTGAGGCTCGGTCAGGTTCATGGTGCCGGACCATTCGCCGGAGACCATGTTCGGCAGGTAGGTCTTTTTCTGCGCATCAGAGCCGTGCTTGACGATCGCTGCCATCGCGCCCCGCGTCAGGCCCGGATACATGCCAAACGACATGTTGGCGGACACTACATATTCGTTGAAAATTGCAGCCAACGTTTGCGGCAGACCCTGGCCGCCAAATTCTTCGGCGATGCTGAGGCCACCCCAGCCGCCTTCTGAAAACGTCTTGTAGGCTTCCTTGAACCCGGTAGGGGTGGTGACAGATCCATCCTGATTGCGGGTGCAGCCCTCGTGATCGCCAACCTGGTTCAGCGGCTGGAGAACCTCTTCGCAGAGTTTGGCACCCTCTTCCAGAACGGCTTTGATGATATCCGGGCTGGCATCTGAAAATCCCGGGAGATTTCCATACTTTTCGATGTTCAGAACGTCCTGCAGGACAAATAAAGTATCTTCAACAGGTGCCTGGTAAACGGGCATGCACATTTCCTCATCAAACCGGTGAAAAACGGGTTCTGGCCAGCGCTTCGAACCAGCCGTCTAAATCTTGAGCGCGCTATATCTCACGTTAACGTAAAGGTCAAGTTTTGAGAAATTGTTAAACATCAGTTTTTGACTTTTATCCTGCTTCGGCCCGTTCCCGCTCGGCCAACATTCCGGCGATAAGTTCGCGGGTGCGGCGCAAATCGGTCAGGGCCTGTTCGACGTCCTTGCGCTGCTCCTCAAGAACGTCGATTTGCACATCAAATTTGCTCAAGGACACCCGCAACTGTGTAACCTGACCGTCGCGCAGGTCGTAGAGATCCAGCATGTCACGAATATCGGACAGGGAAAACCCAACCCGTTTACCCATCAAAATCAGTTTGAGTCGCGCGATATCGCGCTTTGCGTAGAGGCGGTTCTGGCCTTCGCGTCGCGGATTAATTAAATTCTTGTCTTCGTAGAAACGCAGGGCACGGTGCGTCACCTCGAATTCATGTGCGACCTGCCCGATCGTTAAATAGTCGTCTTTTTTTAGCGAGAGCGATTGATCGCCCTGGTTCTGGCTAGCCATTATTGATCCTATCTGAAAAACTGGCTCAAGTGAAATCGCCCTTATGGGTTTTTCGGAGCACGTTGTTGACGCCCACGTAACAGTTCGGCCGCAGGATTCAAGGGTATTTTGGCCCCAAATCCCATTATTTGTTGCACTGCAGCATAAGTGTTTGAAACTTAAAGTATTTATTTTTGAAATTTTTTCGCTATTTTCACCGCACCCAGCGATTACCGCGCATGCATCAATTACTGCGGGTTTAACTGAACATTTACCCTAACTTGAAACTGTTGCTCATCGAGTTCCTTTGCGCTGCCGGGGCAGGACGCCGCCTTGCGCAAAGGCCAGTTCAAATTCACGCCGGTGCGGTCCATGCGGCGTAACTTGGGTATGCAGGATGGCAACCATGATGCCGGGAAATCCTTGGCACCTTCAGGGCATAGAACCTGCCGCGAAGGCCAATGCAGAAGAATCGGCACGCCGCGTCGGCTTGAGCGTTGAACAATGGCTCAACGATCTGATCCATCGATCGGGCGGCGAATATCAACCGCAACAGTCGCATCCGGCTCAGTATGTGCCTTACCCGACCCACGGTCTTCAGCCTCCCTACGCACACATGCCGCTGCCGCCTGCTGCGCTCGCCGGCCTGGACCCCGGTGCCAACGGAGCCCATATCAATTCATTGCATTCCAGCATTGAAAGCCTAACCAACCAAATCGAAATCCTGGCCCGCCAGAATATGGCGACGTCCGTCCCAGCACCGCAACCGGTGCCCGCTCCAGCACGCAATGACAGTGAGAGCCGCGTCGATGTCGACAAGACACTGCGCAGCATCGTCGACTTGATCGAGACCTCAAACACACAGACTAACAACGCGCTCGGCGCTCTTGAATCGCGGTTGAACGGGGATGCGCCTCTTGCCCACGCAGCGGACCCCGTTCCGCCTGTGGCACATCCCGAACCGGCACCCCGCGTGCCGGCACCTGCGTATCCCGAAGATCAGCCGACCCGTTTCACCGCCCGCAAGGAACGCCGCCGGCGTCGCCTCGCCGGGCAGGCAGACGATCCGGAAAATGCCGCGACACAAGTCAACGCACCTGAACCGCCAGTTGCAGCTCCACCGGCACCAAATCAGGATATGGAATCTTTACTTGAGCTGGCAAAATCGCTGCAGGAATCTCTGAACAGTCCGCAGCCGGATTCGGGCGTGACGGATCTCCGAGACGATATCCGGATGCTCGCCGATAAAATCACGGAATCGGGTCAACCTTCTCCAATCGACGAAAAACTTGTCACCCTTCAGGGTCAGATCGACCGGATTGCCCGCCAGTTCGACTCCACTTCCGAAGGGTTGGCCAGCCTTGGTGATCTGGATCGCAAGGTCTCCGGTCTATTTGACCGTCTCGAGCTAACCCGGCAAACTATCCAGGAATCGAGCAGGGTCACCGCCCGCGAAGCCGCCGAACAGGTGGCGCGCGAGGCTACCCGGGCCGCGGTCGAGGCGGCTGCCGAGCAAGTCGCTCTACAACTCCCCCATAGCATGGCTGGCAACGAAGCCGAAATCGTCAAAGGCCTGGACGGTAAAATACAGGATTTGCGAGCTGATATCAGCCTTACGGACGAGCGCAGCCTGCACATGTTCGATCAAGTTCAGGTGTCGCTCAGGGCAATCCAGAAACAGCTCGACGACCCGCCCGGTGTTCCGGATATTCCGCCCGCACAGACCGCACCAGCGGTGCAAACGGCAGTCAGTTCCAGCGAAGCTGACGGCGCGCCCCTGAACATCGGTCAAATTGCAGATGCTCAGGCTCTGGCCGAACAATCTGTAGAACCAATGGTCGCCCCGCCGGTCGTTGTTACCCCTGAAAAAGATGTGCGACCGGGCAGCGAGCCGGTTTCGGCCGCTCCCGAACCGGTCCCGCCCGTGGATACCAATGCGTCGCGTCCGCGCGCACCAGGATCAGGGCGCCCCGATCTGGCAACGCCGTCTGGACCGGCAGTCGACGCGATGCAAACAGGCGGCGCAGCGAAAAGACCCAGTCAGGTAGCCAAAGAAGCGCCTATGGCGCCCGCATCCCAGACAACCACGCCTGTTGCCAGCCCCCCAACCGGGCAACAGACCCTGAAAACCGCATCTACAAACGAAGAATTGCTGGCCGCTGCCCGGCGCGCAGCGCGGGCCGCTTCAAGCGCCGCCCCGCAGGCCGAAGGGGGCCCGAAGCGCTCTGGATTGCGCGGACGGATTACCGAACGCACGTCCAGCTTCCGGCGCCAGCGCGCCACCGCCCGGGACAACGCCCAGACCGCCAAGGCGCAAGCCGCCAATGCAAAGACCGAAGGAACAGCCCGAGCCGGAACTGATCACGGCGCTGCGAGAAAACCTATCGTTCTCGCCGCCGCAGCCATTCTGCTGTTTGTCGGATCGGTGCAGGTTTACGACATGCTGAACAAAGGCCGCAATCAAGTACCCACCGGGCCCCAGGCGACCGCAACGGCTTCTGAAAATCTTGAACTTCTGGATCAGCCCAATGCCGGCACCGCTCCTGCCGACGGATCAGCTTTGCAGTTGGACGGCCCAGTCGAACAGCCGTCTTCGGTTAGGATTATCCCACCCGCCGGCAGGGAATCCCTTCTTCAAGACGGCAATAGCGACGTCACCGGCTCGTTGCCTGTTGCAAACGGCGTGATGGCGTCGACAATTGGGGGCACGATGTCCGGCCCCGGAATGGCGCCGGGCACAGCCCAAAGTTTTCTTGGGGACCCGGCCGCGGAAACCATGCCTGGTATGCCGGGAGTTGAGATCGAGGCCGGATCGCTCGATGCCCCAAGCCCGATCGACATGACGAGTATGCCGCCAACCGGGTCGACACCGACGGCCCTGCAGGCCGCCGCTGCAAATGGCAACCCCGCGGCACAGTATGAAATCGCATCACGGCTTGCCGAAGGGCGGGGGACGGCCCCGGATCCGTCGGCGGCGCTTTCCTGGTATCAGATGGCGGCGGCACAAGGTCTGGCGCCAGCGCAATACCGGCTTGGCTCGATGTATGAGAAAGGTTTGGGGGTAGCCGCAGATCTCGATACGGCGCAAATCTGGTATCTACGCGCCGCCGAGCAAGGCAACCGCAAGGCGATGCACAACCTCGCCGTCATTTATGCCGACGGGGTTTCCGGCGAACCGGATATGGAATCCGCCGCCAAATGGTTTCGTAAGGCCGCTGATTACGGCCTCAACGATAGCCAGTTCAACCTTGGCATTCTTTATGCGCGCGGTATGGGTGTTCCGCCGAACATGGCCGAAGCATACAAATGGCTTGAAATCGCAGCGGTCAACGGCGACGCGGATGCCGGTATCCGGCGCGACGCGATTGCCGCCGAACTTGACGAGCAGAGCCTGGTCGCCGCGCGTCTCGCAGCGCAAACCTGGCAACCTATGCCGCTGGTACAAACTGCAAACGCCGTCGCGCTTCCGGCCGACGGATGGGTTACCGGCGAGGCTGAGACCCGGGAGGTCGCTTTGCCCGGTCCTGATATCATCCGCAACGTGCAGAATTTGTTGACCAGCATTGGTCACGACCCCGGCCCCGCCGATGGCATCTGGGGTCCGAATACCCAGCGTGCAATCGTAGAATTTCAGAGACAGAACCAGATGACAGCAACCGGGCTGTTGACCCCTGATCTTTTGCGCAATCTCCAGCAAGCCAGCGGTTAGCACCTGGATCAAGGATTATTCCGTCAAAAGCGGCATAATTTCCGCAACTTATTCGAATATTAGCTATAATGCATTGACACGCCTGTTTCAGAGGCGTTTAAGCAGGACTGGGACGCTGTGGTACACGTTCTTCCATAGCATTGACTTGTTTCTGCGCTGGCGTTGCGAACCTATTGTCGCACCGTCATCCACCTTTTTCTGCCGGTCCATCCATGCAGATATATTTACCGATAGCCGAGTTGCCGGTGAACTTTTTTCTCGTCCTGTTCATGGGCGGGGGCGTTGGGTTTTTGTCCGGCCTGTTCGGCGTCGGCGGCGGGTTTCTGATGACCCCGCTGTTGATTTTCTACGGCATCCCGCCGGCCGTTGCGGTGGCAACCGAAGCCAACCAGATTGTCGCCTCCTCCGTCTCCGGCGCCTTTGTGCACTGGCAACGGCGCGGCATCGATTTCAAACTCGGCTCAGTCCTGCTTGTAGGCGGCGTCATTGGATCTGTGATCGGGGTGTGGTTGTTCAAACTGCTGCGATCGCTTGGCCAGGTCGACCTGATCATTTCGCTTTCCTACGTGCTGTTCCTCGGCATCATTGGTGCACTGATGTTTGTCGAGAGCATGCGCGCGATTATGCGGGCGCGTGGCGGCAACGCCGTTCCGCTGCGCCGGCCCGGACACCATAACTGGATCCATGGCCTTCCCTTTAAGATGCGGTTCCGCCGCTCCAAACTTTATGTGAGCGCGATCCCGATTGTGGTGATCGGCGCGATTGTCGGCGTCCTCGCCGCGATTATGGGCGTCGGCGGCGGGTTCATCATGGTGCCCGCGATGATCTATCTGTTGCGGATGCCGACCAACGTGGTGATCGGCACCTCGCTGTTTCAGATCCTGATCGTGACAGCTTTGGTGACCATCCTGCACGCCACCAGCAATCAGACGGTGGACGTGGTTCTGGCGTTGTTGTTGATGACCGGCGGTGTGATTGGTGCTCAGTTCGGGGCCCGCGCCGGGCAAAATTTGAAAGGCGAACAGCTCCGTGCCCTGCTGGCGGTAATGGTTCTGCTGGTCTGCTCGCGGTTGGCCTATAATTTGATTGTACAGCCGGATGATCTCTTCAGCATCGCGTTTGGTTCCGGGGTGGAATGATGGCCTTGAACCGAGATTTTCTGATCCGCGGTTGGCTCATCCCGGCGATTCTCCTTATTGTTTTTCTGCTACCGATTCACTCGTCCGACGTAGCGCGGGCCGAAACCCTTGTGACCGGTATCTCGGACAATTCGATTAGAATTTCATCGAACTTTACCGGCGCTGAACTGGTTCTGTTTGGCACCGTCGAGCGCGACGCCCAGTCAATCGCGCGGCGTCAGGGATACGATATTGTCGTCATCGTACGCGGGCCCCAGCAATCCATCACCGTGCGCGAAAAAGAACGGATCGCCGGTATCTGGGCCAACCGGAATTCGTGGGCCTTTGACGACGCCTACGGATTTCTCGCCATCCTGAGCAATCGCCCACTGGCCGATATTACGAGCGAAAGTGCGCGCGATGAATTCGGCATCGGATTGACCCGACAGAGTTTTACAGCGAGCAACGGAAACGGGGCGTTCAACAACGAGCAAAGGCTTACCTTTTCCGAAGCCCTGCTCCGCCAAATGCAAGCCCGGCAACTCTATTCGCAGAACGAGGAAGGCGTCGAATTCCTCAGCGACGCCCTGTTTACGGCGCGAATAGCGGTGCCGGCCTATGTCCCGGTTGGCACATTTGAAGCCGATATTATGTTGTTTGGCGATGGCGCCCTGCTTGCCCAGCAAACGGTACAATTGGACGTTCACAAGACGGGCTTCGAGCAGTTTACCTATACACTGGCAACCGAGCAGCCGCTAATATACGGCATCGTTGCGGTGATTTTGGCTGTCCTGGCAGGTTGGCTCGCCAGTGTCATGTTCAAACGCGACTGAACCTAGCCAGCACATCCCGAGTTGCGCCGGATCAAAACTCCCCCTACATGTGACACAATATTGTCTACATGAATCGAGATTAGTCGCGTGTCATCGTCCACCCTTACCCGCTTCTTTGGAGGCCCACCTGGCTGGGTCATCGTCAGGCTTGTCCTGCTGTCCGTTGTTATCGGGCTGATTTTTTCCGCTTTGGGAATCCACCCCTACGACCTGGTGGAGACGTTTAAGCGGGCCGTCCTGCAGATTTGGGACCTTGGATTTGAAGCAATCGAAAAGGCCTTGTCGTACTTTCTCCTTGGTGCCCTGGTGGTCTTTCCGGTCTGGTTTATCCTCAGGGCGATCAAGATGAGCCGGCGTAACCCTGCACGCCCGGCCCCGCGCCGTGATGCCTGATACGTCCCGCCAGGGGACGCCCGTTTCGTGGGCGGTGTAATACCTACCGCTGGCGACATCCAGGTAACCCACGGGCGTGTCCTCGGGATCGCTGTCCCGATGACCCTGGCCTATCTCACTACACCCCTTGTGGGCATTGTCGACATGGCAGTCATCGGGCAGCTCGGCGATGCCACGCTGCTCGGTGGTATCGCGGTCGGCGCGATCATTTTCAGTATCGTTTTCACCAGTTTCAATTTCCTGCGCAGCGGCACGACCGGACTGACCGCCCAGGCACTCGGTGCCGGTGACAAGCAGGAAATAAACGATATCGCGTGGCGCGCGCTCGGCCTCGGCGTCTCCGCCGGCCTAATCATTGTTGTTTTGCAGGTCCCGATATTCCTCACCGCCATGTATTTCATGGGTGCCAGTGATCAGGTTCGGGCGGCGACCAGCGAGTATTTTTACATCCGCGTATTGGCGGCCCCGGTTTCACTCGCCAATTTTGCTGTCCTTGGCTGGCTGCTTGGCCTCGGACGCGCATCTGCGGGGCTTGTCATTCAAGTCATACTGAACGGGACCAATATGGCGCTGTGCGTCTGGTTCGTTCTCTATCTGGACTGGGGCATTGCTGGCGCAGCGTGGAGTACGGTGATTGCAGAAATTGTCGGTCTGGTGACCGGGCTTGGGCTGGTCGCTATCACGTCGGGTTCCGGCCTTGCACCACGCCTTGCCCGCGTGGTCGCGCCCGACAAGGTGATGCGGATGGTGTCGCTCAACCGCGATATTATGATCCGCTCCTTTGCGCTGATCTTTGCTTTCACCATGTTCACATCGATCGGCGCGCGGTCAGGCGACGTGGTGCTGGCCGCGAACGCGGTGTTGATGAATTTTTTCTTTTTCAGCGGGTTCTTTCTTGATGGTTTTGCAACCGCCGCTGAACAATTAGCCGGTGTCGCGGTCGGCGCACGGCAACGCCCGGCGTTTGACCAAACCGTCAGGCTGACCATCCTGTGGGGTTTTGGCCTCGCCGGTGTCCTGACCGGGGTGTATTTTTTCTTTGGCGTCGACCTGATCAATCTAGTCACATCGGCGGACAATGTGCGTGGGGTCGCGCAGGACTATCTTGTCTGGGCCATCGTCACACCGTTAGCCGGGGTGTTGGCGTTTCAGATGGATGGAATATTCATCGGCGCAACCTGGTCGCGCGACATGCGCAACATGATGCTGGCGTCACTCGCGGTTTACGTGATTTCCTGGTGGCTGCTCGCGCCTTATCTCGGCAATCATGGGTTGTGGCTGGCTCTTGTGATTTTCCTCGGGATCCGTGGCATCACCCTGTTGGCGATCACCAAAACTCGCGCCGATGAAACATTTGGAACCGGCGTCAAATCAGCTTGAGGATGTTCTCGGTCGGGCGGCCGATAGCAGCTTTCCCACCCGATACTACAATCGGGCGCTCGAGCAGGATCGGGTTATCGACAATCGCCTGGATCAAGACGTCGTCGCTTTTGTCCGGATCGCCAAGCGACAACTCCTTGTAGACAGCTTCGCCTTTGCGCATGACATCGCGAACACTGATCCCGAGCATATTGATGAGGCTGCGTAGCTCATCAACCGAAGGCGGGGTTTTCAGATATTCGACGATATCGGTGGCGACGCCTTTCTCTTCGAGTAGCGCCAGTGCGGCGCGGGATTTCGAACATCTCGGATTGTGATATATGGTCACGCTCATGCGGTAAGTTCCCTGTTTGCCCAGTCTTTGGCTGCGGTCCCGACAGCCTTTGATATCAAGTCGTGGCCGTCTTCGGCAAGGCACTTGTGCAGGTCCCTCTTGATCTCCGCGATCAGGTCCGGGCCCTCGAAAATCATAGCTGTATAGAGTTGCACTAGCGACGCGCCGGCGCGAATTTTCTCATACGCCGTTTGCCCCGATTCGACCCCGCCAACACCGACAAGCGGTATATTCCCACCCGTCAGAAGATAAAACCTGGCCAGGATTTTGGTCGATAACGCAAAAAGCGGGCGCCCGGACAGACCCCCTTTTTCAGCCACATACCTGCCGGGATTCAGGCCGTCGCGCGACACCGTTGAATTAGACACGATGACCCCGTCGACGCCGCGCTTCGTTGCAACCTCGGCTATATCCTTCAGCCCGTCCTCATTGATATCCGGCGCAATTTTCAGCAGGATCGGTCGGGAGGCGAGGTCTTTGTCGATCATCTTGTCACGCGCAGCAAATACGGTCTTCAGCAACCGGTCCAGCTCGTCGCGGCCCTGCAGATCGCGCAGGCCGGGGGTATTCGGCGACGAGATATTGACAGTCAGGAAGTTCGCATCGGCGGCGAATTGCGAAACCCCAAGTTCATAGTCCCGGTGGCGATCCGTGCTGTCCATATTGGCGCCGATATTGACCCCGACGATGCCGCCCCTTCTCGCACGCGCCGCGAGGCGTTTGGCGACCCGTGTATGCCCGTCGTTATTGAAGCCGAGCCGGTTGATGACGCCACAATCGTCCGCGAGCCGGAACACCCGGGGCTTGGGATTACCGGCCTGGGGGAGCGGCGTCACGGTCCCGACTTCGACAAATCCGAGCCCGGTCGCGAGCAAAGCATCCGGGACCTCGCAATTCTTGTCGAAGCCCGCCGCCATGCCGATCGGGTTCGGGAAATCAAGACCCCACAGATTGACGTTGAGCGCGGACGGGTCAGGTTTCGTCTGGCGGGGATGCAGACCGGTGGCGAAGGCGTTGACCGCAAGCCGATGGGCCTGTTCGGGGTCGAGCCGCATCACGAACGGGCGCATCAGGGAATAGAGCCCGCTCATTCCGGCAGTTCCGGGAAAAGATGTTCGCCGGTCGGCCCCGGCGGCAGAGGTTTGACCCAAATCACGGCCTCAAAATCAAACGGTGCATAGAGGTGTGGGAACAGCGCCCCACCGCGCGATTTTTCCCAACGAAGCGCCTTGCCGAGTTTGCCCGTAGCGATAGCCACCAAGACAAGATCGGTTTCGCCGCCGAAATGTTTGGCCGCGGTTTCCCGGACCTGGTTCGCCGTTGAAAAATGGATATATCCGTCCGCGATATCAATTGGCGCGCCGGCAAAGACACCCTTCTGGTCTGCGTCTTGCCAAAGCGCGCGGGGACAGATTTTATAAATCGTGCGTGCTTTGCCGCCGCTATTCTTCAATTTCGCTCATCCTTCGTGGCACCCGCATCTCGCTGGCCAGACCGGCCTGAAAACGCGATCTGGACAGAGCTCCAAGATAGGTGATAATTCCTATCTGTCACCCATGCAAAGACAATGGATTGTGGATATCACGGGGATATGCTGACCCACAGACAAATATGGACGGCTGTTGATGCGCTCGCCGCCCGGTACAGCCTGACCCCCTCGGGGCTGGCGAAAAGGGCTGGCCTTGACCCGACGACTTTCAACAAATCGAAGCGGCAGGGTATGGATGGGCGTAAGCGCTGGCCGAATACCGAAAGCCTGTCCAAGATACTGGACGCGACTGGCGCTAGCCTTGATGAATTTCTGGCGCTTATCCTGGAGGCCGGGCAAGGCAACCTGTCGGCCCGCTCGGTCCCGCTGCTCGGGTTTGCGGAGGCCGGCACCGGCGGGTATTTCGACGATGGCGGGTTCCCCGTTGGGGGCGGCTGGGACGATGTAAAATTTCCTGAATCCCGGGACGACAATCTTTACGCGCTGGAGATCAGCGGCGACAGCATGATGCCGCTTTACCGAAACGGCGACGTGATCATTGTCTCGCCGAATGCCGAAACCCGGCGCGGCGACCGGGTCGTGCTGAAGACCAACGACGGCGAGGTGATGGCCAAAACCCTCTATAGGCGGACCATCGAGGCGATCGAGCTGCATTCCCTCAACCCGGACCACGACAATCTGGTGTTTCCGATGTCGGACGTCACCTGGATCGCCCGCATTCTGTGGGCAAGCCAGTAGGAGAAAAACCATGGAATGGACCGGGGGATGTTTATGCGGCGCGGTCCGGTACCGCTCCGGCGAAG
>JAJFGZ010000025.1 GCA_021775855.1 Hyphomicrobiales bacterium | reverse complement strand
TAGGGCGGCAGATAAAGATTTTCCGGCGCCGGACCGCGGCGCACACGACCTGCAATGTCATACACGGAACCATGGCACGGGCAGAACCAGCCGCCCCATTCACCTTGGGGATCCTGTGCTTTTTGACCGAGAGGGATACAGCCGAGATGGGTACACACGCCCACCACGATCAGCCATTCCGCGCGCTCAACCCGAGAGGCATCTGTTGCCGGCTCGATCAGGTCGGGGTTCAGGTCGTCCGCCCTGGCCTGAGCAATCTGTTCCGGCGTTCGGTGGACGATAAAAACCGGTTTCCCCCGCCATTTAACGGTCACCCGCGCACCGACTTCGATATTCGACAGGTCAATTTCAATTTTCGAGATCGCGAGCACATCGGCGGCAGGGTTCAGACTGTCAATGAGTGGCCAGACGGCAATCCCAGTCCCGACTGCCGCCGCTGCGGCAGTCGCCAAATACAAAAAATCGCGGCGGTTTCCGGGTTCGCCCGGAACCTGACCGGAGCCGGTTTCTTGAGAAGCTGACAACGTCATTCCTCCTTCTCGCGGATGAGCGTGTTTTCACGCCCGTCAAATATTCTGCCCGTAATCACAATTTATCCACCAGACCGCCCAGTCTCCCTGCTCTCAGATTTTGGCCGACCGCAATCGCAACGCGTTGCCAATCACCGACACTGACGAGAAACTCATCGCTGCGGCGGCGAATATCGGGGATATCAATATGCCAAGGAAGGGATAGAGGATCCCAGCCGCGACTGGCACCCCGGCCGCGTTATAGACGAGCGCAAAAAATAGATTTTGCTTGATGTTGCGCATGGTTGCGCGCGAAAGACGCCGGGCCCGAACAATCCCGTCGAGGTTGCCTTTGACAAGTGTGAATCCGGCGCTCTCGATAGCCACGTCGGCCCCGGTTCCCATGGCGATGCCAACGTCCGCCTGGGCAAGCGCCGGGGCGTCGTTCACCCCATCACCAGCCATTGCGACTTTTTTACCCTGGTCCTGCAAGTCCTTGATGATGCGGGCCTTGTCTTCCGGCATCACATCAGCGCGGATCTCGTCGATCCCGAGCCTTGCCGCCACGGCTTTCGCAGTGCGTTCATTGTCGCCTGTCGCCATGATGATCCGGAAACCCTCTTTGTGCAGCGCCTTGAGCGCATCGGGGGTGGTTTCCTTGACCGGGTCGGCGACACTGACCAGCCCGGCTATCTCGTCCCCGACCATGATGAACATGACCGTCTCGCCCTCGTCGCGCCGGGCATCCGCGGTCTCAACCAGAGACCCACGGTCCATGCCCATTTTTTCGACCATTTTGGCATTGCCGAGGGCAACAACCTTGCCATCCACGATGCCCTGAACACCCATACCGGTGATGGCTTCAAAGTCTTTTGTCTTGCCGAATTTTATGCCGCGTTCTTCTGCGCCGGAAACAATAGCCTCTGCCAGCGGGTGTTCAGATCCCCGCTCGAGGGTGGCTGCTAATCGTAAAACCTCGGCTTCGTCGTGGCCCTTTTCCGGCAACACAGCCACAAGCCTGGGCTTGCCCTCGGTCAAGGTCCCGGTTTTGTCGACGATCAGTGTATCGACCTTGGCAAAACGCTCCAGCGCTTCGGCATTCTTGATCAGCACACCGGCCTGCGCTCCGCGCCCGGTCGCCGTCATGATCGACATGGGCGTCGCCAATCCCAGCGCGCACGGGCACGCGATGATCAGCACCGCAACCGCCGAGACCAGCGCGTAGGCATAGGCCGGTGTCGGTCCCCAAACAGACCAGGCGATAAACGAGAGGATAGCCACGCCAATGACGATGGGCACAAATCTGCCGGCGACCACGTCGGCGAATTTCTGGATCGGCGCACGCGAGCGCTGCGCATTGGCTACCATTTCGACGATCTGGCTCAGCATAGTATCGTCGCCAACCCGTTTGGCTTCGATAATCAGGGACCCGGTACCATTGATGGTTGCGCCGGTGACTTTGTCGCCCGTGACTTTTTCGACAGGGATGGATTCACCCGAAATCATCGATTCATCAATCGACGTTCGGCCATCGACGACCACGCCATCGACCGGAACTTTCTCGCCGGGACGAACCCGGACCCGATCGCCAACCACAACCTCCTCCAGCGGAATTTCTTCCTCGCTGCCATCGTCGCGGATGACGCGCGCGGTCTTGGCGGCAAGATCCAGCAGCGCCCGGATCGCGGATCCGGTGCGCTCGCGGGCATTCAGCTCCATGATCTGGCCCAGAAGTACGAGCACCACGATCACAGCGCCTGCTTCAAAATAGACGCCGACGCTGCCATCGGCCTGGCGAAACCCGTCTGGAAAAATAGTCGGGAACAGAACCGCCACGACGCTAAATCCCCAGGCGGCACTAATTCCCATGGCGATCAGCGTGAACATATTCAGGTTCATGGTCTTTACGGACTTTACGCCGCGAACCAGGAACGGCCAGCCGGACCAGAGAATGACCGGCGTCCCGAGCAACAATTCAACCCATAAAGATGTTTGTTCGCCCAGCATGTCTCGGGGCAAGGTAAGTCCGATAAACGGCCCCATGCTCAATACCAGAAGCGGGATCGTTAGCACCACGCCGATCAGGAACCGGCGTTTGAAATCAACAAGCTCAGGGTTTGGCCCCTCGTCGCCGGTCGGCACGCCCATAGGTTCGAGCGCCATGCCGCAAATTGGGCATTCACCGGGCCCGACTTGCTCGATCTCCGGGTGCATCGGACATGTATAAATTGTGCCCTCCGGCATCGGCTCTGCGTCCGGAACGCCGTCGGCATATTTATCCGGATCGGCCTCGAATTTGGTTTTGCAACCCGTGGAGCAAAAATAGACGTTGCTGCCGCTGTGTTTGGTCAAATGTCTGGCGGACGCCCGCGCGACTTTCATCCCGCAGACCGGGTCCGTTGCTTCGATATAATCTTGTGGAGCCGCGGCAAATTTGGTCGCGCAACTGTCGCTGCAGAAATGATAGTCGTGGCCCTCAAAAGTCTGGCTCGGCTTGCCGGCGGCAAGATCCACTTCCATCCCGCAAACCGGGTCCCTGACGATTTGGTCGCCAGCGGTTGGCCGGCCATGGGCATGACCCGCATGTTCACTTGGAGCCTTGTTATCCATCGGTTTCACATCTTCCCCTTGTTGGATTTATCATCAGCATACCTACGAAGGATCCTGGGCGGTATTGTTGAAAAATCCCGCCTTTACATGGTGCTCGAGCACCATGAGCATGAATGCGAGCCGTTCGTTGGTCGTGTTCGAAGCACCTGCTGTCACCTTGCCATCTCGCCAGGTGACCGCGACCGCAATGGCATCGATTTGATCGAGATTCTCGAGGCCGGACGAAAATATCTCGGCGGCGGTCGTACCGTGCAGACTATAAACATCGGTCATCAATCTACTCCGGAATCTGTCTATTTGCAGTACGGGCGGAAAAAAAGTTGAAAAGCGGTCCAAAGATCAATGCGATGTACCAGCCGTAACCAAAAGACTCGACAAGTCCGAGGAAAAAACTGGGCCAGCTGATCCAGGTAAAGCCTGGCAATAATTTCCCCCATACCGAGTTCATTGCCAGGGCCGGGAACCAGAGATCGAACAATACACATAGTACAAATGTCAGGGCGATAAACGTACCAAGGCTCATACCCAACGATACAACGGGAATAAGCGGCACAATACGTCCCGGCAATTGCGTACCTGCATGCGATTGTTTTGTCTGTTTTCTGGTGGCTTTAGGCATTCGAGAGCTCCAGTTCCTGTTTGCTGGAATCTCCGGTCCCGACATACAATTCGGGCGCGGCTTCAAACATCTCCCGGCAATCGCGCGAGCAAAAATAATAGACGCTCCCGGCGTGAACGCTGGATTTCGCCGTATCCGTTGAAATCGATTTCTTGCAGACTGGATCTATATCGGTTGCCGGTGGAACCCAGCTGAATTTCTGAGTGCCAGTGTCCCCGGGCGCGTTTTGGGGCGAAATCTGGCCGTGCCCCTGCCCTACTATGTGCGCGCCGCATCCAAAACGCATCATCAGGAAAATAAACCCTGCCCAGAAAATAAAATATAGCAACGCTTCCAAAACTATTCCCTCCCGAAAATTATGTCGTTCACTTTTTACGTTGTTTCGGTATTTGCCGGTGCCAGGGATTTAGAGCTGGGAAGATCCAAAATCTGCTGGCACCGGCATCGACACTACGGGTCAGACCCGCAGAAAGCCGCTAGTTGTCTTGCTGCATGTGCCGCATCTTTCCGCTATGCAGGTCGATTTCAAGACGCTGCACCAGGGACCCATCCACAGTGTTGATGTCTGCGGTGATCTTGTCTCCATCCACTTCGACAACGTCACCAAGGGTCAGGCGTGCATTGCCCCGGGCTTCGAGACGGTGTTCGAGGAAATGGCTGACATCATCAACCGTCAGGTCTTTGTTGACGATGACCTGACCGCCAAATCCCATACCTATCCCGGAATTCGAGCCCATCATGCCCTGGCCTTGGCCTTGGCCCATCATGTGCTGACGCATCATATTCATCATGCCGCCGCCCATCATGCCCTGGCCCTGCTGACCCGGATTCATCATGCCCTGACCCTGCTGGCCCGGATTCATCATGCCCTGGCCCTGCTGACCCGGGTTCATGTTGCCCTGGCCCTGCTGACCCGGATTCATCATGCTCTGGCCCTGCTGGCCCGGGTTCATCATGCCCTGGCCCTGCTGGCCTTGGCTCGGTTGACCCCTATTGGAGCTATGAGCAAGTTGGACAGGTGTTTCGGCACTGGGCGTGCCGTGGCCTGCTGACGCGTAGCTTGGGCCGACGGACAACGCAATTGCC
>JAJFGZ010000024.1 GCA_021775855.1 Hyphomicrobiales bacterium | reverse complement strand
GGCTTTGGCGGCAAGGAAACCCAGGCCGCGCCATGGGCTGCGATGGCAGCTTTAGCTGCGTTAAAAACCGGAAAGGCCTGCAAGATCCGGCTCGACCGCGATGACGATATGGTCATGACCGGAAAACGCCACCCCATGCGTTGCAGCTACGATGTCGCGTTCGACAATGACGGTGTTATCCAGGCCATTGTCATGGATTTCGACGCCAATTGCGGTTGCTCGGCCGATCTGAGTGGTGGCATTTGCGACCGGACATTGTTCCATGCAGACAACACCTATTATTTTGAGAACGCGACCATCAATTCCCGTCGTCTTATGACCAACACGGTCTCCAACACGGCGTTTCGCGGTTTTGGCGGCCCCCAGGGCATGATCGGGATCGAAACCGTGATCGACGCCATTGCCCGGCATTTGGGGCGCGACCCGTTGGATATTCGTGTCGCCAACCTCTACGGCGGCGTGGGCCGTGACGTAACGCCCTATCACATGACGGTCGAAGACAATATCGCGCCAGAAATTATTGCTGAACTGGAAAAAAGCGCGGACTACCGGGCCCGGCGCAAGCAAGTTGCAAAGTTCAACGACAATAGCCCGTATCTCAAAAAGGGCTTAGCGCTGACCCCCGTCAAGTTCGGCATTTCGTTCACCGTGATGCACCTCAATCAGGCCGGGGCATTGGTGAATGTCTACCGGGACGGGTCGATCACCGTGAACCATGGTGGCACTGAGATGGGGCAGGGATTGTACATCAAGGTGGCCCAGGTTGTTGCCGACGAATTCGGCGTTGATATAGGCCGCGTCAGGGTCACGGCGACCACGACTGGCAAAGTACCCAATACATCTCCGACAGCAGCGTCCTCGGGCACTGACTTGAATGGTATGGCGGCGCAGGCTGCTGCCCGAAAAATCCGTAAAAGGCTTGCTGAATTTGCCGCCGAACGGTTTCAGTCATCTCCCGACGATATTGAATTTTACAGTAACCAGGTAAGCGACGGAAAACAGACGCTCGACTTCGATGACCTGGTCGACAAGGCCTATTTTGACCGTATCGGATTGTCTGATTCAGGCTTCTATAAAACCCCGAAAATTCACTACGATCAGGAAACTGCGCGCGGGCGTCCCTTTTATTATTTCTCCTACGGCGCGGCGTGCAGCGAGGTTACCATCGACACGTTGACCGGTGAGATGCGCGTCGACCGTGTGGACATCCTCCATGATGTCGGACATTCGATCAATCCGGCGATGGATATAGGCCAGATCGAAGGTGGATTTGTGCAGGGCATGGGATGGGTCACAAACGAGGAATTATGGTGGGACAGCAAAGGGGCGCTACGCACCCACGCGCCTTCGACCTATAAGATCCCAACTGCTTTTGACGTGCCGGAAGATTTTAACGTCACGCTGCACGACGGAAAAGGCAACGTGGAAGAGACGATCTACCGCTCGAAAGCCGTGGGTGAACCGCCCTTGATGCTCGCGATCTCTGTGTTCGCTGCGATTTCCGATGCCATCGCTTCGATTGGCGATTACAAAACATTACCTGCGCTCGAATTACCGGCTACACCGGAACATATTTTAACAGCAGTCCAGCAGATGCGGGGGACTGGCGCATGACCGGAATATGGGCCCGTTTGGCTGCAATGATTGAAGCTCAAGGTGTCGCAGCGATGGTTACGGTCGCCGAACTCGACGGTTCGGGTCCGCGCGAAGTCGGTGCCCGCATGCTGGTCGCCAGCGATGGCCAGATATCGGGCACCATTGGTGGGGGTCGCCTGGAATGGCAGGCGCTTGCGGAAGTCCAGCGAATGATGACGGAGTTGCATAAGGCTCCGGCAAAGAAATATTACGCCCTTGGTCCGGAGCTGGGCCAATGCTGCGGCGGCGCGGTGACCCTGTATCTCGAAATTTTCGATAACGATGATCTGGACTTTGTTTGCGAAGCATCGCGCCACGAAATAGCGGGCGCTGATTTTGCCATCGAGATCAGACCGCTTATCAATGGCGCAGAACGGTCTGTTTGCACCACTCAGGCGAACCCGGACGATACGTTTGAATATCTCAGCGACGGGCGTGTTCGGGTTCTGTTTGCAAATTATTTGACACCGGTTTGGTTATTTGGCGCGGGTCACGTGGGGCACGCATTGGTGAAAGCGCTTGCCCCATTACCGTTTCAGGTGACCTGGGTGGATTCCCGTGCCGGACAATTTCAGGAAACGCGAAGTCCGCGCATCACCCGCGTCGTCAGCCAAGATCCGGTGGCGGATCTCGATCGATGCCCCAAAGGCGCGTTCGTCGTGATCATGACCCATAGCCACGAACTCGATCTTGAATTGTGTGAAAAAGCGCTCCGGCAGGATTGCCATGGCTATGTGGGCGTCATCGGCAGCAAGACAAAAGCCGCGCGGTTCAGGTTGCGACTGAAAAACGCCGGGCTCAACGACGATGCGGTCGCGCGGCTAGTATCCCCGTTGGGCGTTGCAACTATCAAGGGCAAGGAACCGGCTGTGGTCGCTGCAAGCATTGCCTGCCAGTTGCTTGAACAACACGAACTGCACAGCCAGAACAGCTCGGATCAAAACAGCCAGAATTTGGACAGGGATAAATTAGCCGATGCCTGATCCCGAATTCATGCGCCGCGCTGTTGAGATCAGCCGCGAGAAAATGGAAGCCAATATGGGCGGCCCGTTCGGCGCCGTGATCGTGCGCGACGGCAAGATCATTGCTGAAGGGTTCAACATGGTCACCACGGCCAACGACCCGACCGCACATGCCGAAGTGGTGGCGATCCGCGCAGCCTGTACAAAAATCGGTGATTTCTCGCTCTTGGGGTGTGAAATTTACACTTCCTGCGAGCCGTGCCCGCTATGCCTGGCAGCGATATTCTGGGCACGCATCGATCGGATTTACTATGCGAATACCCGGATTGATGCAGCCGAAATTGGCTTCGACGACGAAATTTTATACCAGGAGATCTCTAAACCCCTTGAGGAACGGCAATTGCCTATCCACAGGTTGGAACTTGCGGAAGCGCGTAAAGTGTTTGACGACTGGTTGTTAAAAGACGACCGAACTGAATATTGAGGGAGAGGGTCGTTATGGCTACCGCCAAAAAGACCAAAACAAAAAAAGCGCCGAAGGAAGCATCTATACCGCTTCTGGAAGCAAGGGATATCACCAAGGCTTTTGGTTCATTGTACGCCAATGATCACGTAAATCTGTCGATCAAGCCCGGTGAAATTCACGCGCTTCTCGGGGAAAACGGAGCCGGGAAATCGACCCTAGTCAAAATGATGTACGGCGTCCTGCAACCGACCTCAGGTCAAATGTTCTGGAACGGCAACCACGTCATCATCCAGAACCCGGCGCAGGCCCGAGATCTCGGCATCGGCATGGTTTTCCAGCATTTTTCCCTGTTCGAAGCTTTGACTGTCGCTGAAAATATATCCCTCGCCATGACCGGCGAGAGGAGCCTTGCTGATATTGCCGGCGAAGTAGTCGAAGTCTCCAACAGCTACGGTTTACCGTTGGAACCGGACCGGGCGGTTCATTCCTTGTCGGTCGGCGAACGCCAGCGAATCGAGATTGTCCGTTGTCTGCTACAGCACCCGCGTTTGCTGGTAATGGATGAACCAACGTCAGTCCTCACCCCGCAGGAAGCCGACAAGTTGTTCGTGACCCTGGAACGGCTATCCGGCGAAGGTGTTGCCATTCTCTATATCAGCCACCGCCTTGAAGAAGTGAAACGGCTCTGCTCGGCTGCAACCATCCTGCGCATGGGCAAGAATGTCGCGGAATGCGATCCGCGCAAGGAAACGCCGGCCAGTCTTGCCCGCATGATGGTCGGTGAAGATATCGCCGAGATCAAAGCCAGTAGCCGGAAGTCCGGTGCCGTCAGGTTCAGTATCGAAAATCTCTCGCGTAAATCCGACGATATGTTTGGTGTCGATCTGGACAATGTTACCATGTCTGTTCGCGCAGGTCAGATCCTGGGGATTGCCGGGATCGCTGGCAACGGCCAGGAGGAATTGTTCGCCCTGATTAGCGGCGAACAGGTAGCCCCCGAATCCAGTGTTATCGAAATCGACGAGAAAACGGTTACGGCCCTTGGTATTAACGCACGGCGACAATTGGGAGTGGCATTCGTTCCCGAAGAGCGCATGGGCCATGGCGCGGTGCCACACCTTGTGCTTTCTGAAAATACTTTACTCTCCACTCATGCGATCGGTCTGCACGTCAAATCCGGCATGATTGATCGCGGCGAAACCGGC
Organism: Hyphomicrobiales bacterium; assembly: GCA_021775855.1. Lineage (GTDB taxonomy): Bacteria > Pseudomonadota > Alphaproteobacteria > Rhizobiales > NORP267 > NORP267. Next base: position 27,944 of record JAJFGZ010000024.1, on the reverse strand, counting down.
CGGTTCAGCAGCGATGTGGTGGAGCGGTTTGATGTACGTGTCCCACGTCCGGACCCGGTTGCGGGAAACCTATCGGGCGGCAACCTGCAGAAATTCATGGTCGGTCGTGAAATTTCCCTCGAACCGGGTGTTTTGATTGTCAACCAGCCAACCTGGGGGGTCGATGCCGGCGCCGCGGCGACCATCCGCCAGGCTATCGTCGATCTGGCCGAACAAGGTTCGGCAATCGTCGTAATTTCACAGGATCTGGATGAAATTTTCGAGGTATGCGACAGCGTAAGCGTGATCTCGGACGGGCGTCTTTCACCCGCTGTTTCAACCGGTGATATCGACTATGAAGGCATCGGACTGCTGATGGGTGGCATGGGTGCGTCTTCTGAAAAAGAAGGTACAGACAGTCATGCGCATTGATCTCGAAGCCCGGGGGCGACCCTCGGTTCTGATGATTTGGTTGTCGCCGGTTATTGCCATTGTCATAACCCTCTTTGTTGGCGGGATCATGTTCTCTTTCATGGGGTTGGAACCGTTGAATGCGCTCTATGTTTATTTTGTCCAGCCTTTGACCAACGCCTACCAGCTCCAGGAACTCGTGGTCAAAGCAACCCCGTTAATCCTGATAGGGGTTGGGTTGTCGGTCTGTTTTCTCTCAAACAACTGGAATATCGGGGCAGAAGGCCAATTCGTCATGGGCGGCATCGCGGGTTCCTGGGTGGCGCTGACATTTCATGGAATGGAAGGTTTTTGGATCCTGCCACTGATGATGATTGCTGGTGCTTTGGGGGGATTGTTGTGGGCTTTGCTGCCCGCCTTTTTCAAGGCGCGGTTCAACGCCAATGAAATTCTCACAAGTCTGATGCTGACCTACGTGGCGTTGCAGATCCTGGATTATTTGGTGCGGGGCCCGCTACGCGATCCCGACGGGTTCAATTTTCCCGAGAGCAAGCTTTTTTCGCCGTCCGCCACAATGCCATTGTTGACGGATGGCGGTCGGATGCACCTGGGGGCCGTATTTGCTGTTATCTCGGCGATTGCAATTGCAATTCTGTTGTGGCGGACAATCAAGGGTTTCGAGGTAAAAGTCTCTGGCGAAGCCCCACGCGCGGCCCGGTTCGCCGGGTTCAGCGAGAAGGGGATGGTCTATTTTTCCCTACTCCTCTCAGGCGCCCTGGCGGGTCTTGCCGGTATTTCCGAGGTCGCCGGGCCAATCGGACAACTCTTGCCTGTCATATCACCCGGCTATGGCTTCACCGCGATTATCGTTGCCTTCCTCGGACGTTTGAACCCGATCGGCGTGATATTTGCCGGACTGCTTTTGGCGCTCACATATATCGGTGGCGAAAACGCGCAGATATTGCTGCAGGTACCTGGCGATGCAACGGGCGTTTTCCAGGGCATCCTGCTGTTTTTCATTCTTGCCTGTGACACGCTGATCAAATACCGCGTCAAGATAACGGGCTTCGGTGGCAAACCGGTCGCTGAAGGGGAGAGCTAGATCATGGATACGTTTACGGCCATTTTTCTAACCGTGGTATCTGCCTCGACGCCGTTGCTGATCGCGGCCCTTGGCGAACTCGTTGTTGAAAAATCCGGGGTCCTTAATCTCGGCGTGGAAGGCATGATGATCATCGGCGCAGCGTGCGGATTTGCCGCCGCGATTACGTTCGACAGCCTCATTATGGGGTTCATCGGGGGCATGGTCGGGGGTGCAATATTATCGTATTTCTTTGCAGTCCTGGTTTTGAATTTCGCCACCAATCAGGTGGCGACGGGGCTCGCATTGACGATGCTCGGATTGGGTGTTTCCGGTTTGATTGGCGAGCCATTTGCTGGCGTAACCATCCAGAGCAGCCCGATGGAATTTTTGTCGTTTGTCGGTGAAATTCCGGTCATCGGCCCAATCTTGCTCGGTATGGACCCGATTGCATATATCGGCTTTGCACTGCTGATTGGGGTCGCCTGGTTCCTGAACAGTTCACGGGCAGGGCTCATCCTTCGCGCTGTGGGCGACAGCCCCACATCAGCGCATACGCTCGGGTATGATGTGCTTAGAGTGCGCCTTTACGCAATTCTGTTCGGTGGCGCGTGTGCCGGTCTTGCCGGTGCTTATCTATCGATCATTTATACACCATTCTGGGCGCGGGAGATGACAGCGGGGCGGGGCTGGATTGCGTTGGCCCTGGTTGTATTTGCGTCTTGGTTGCCGTTCCGGCTCTTGGTGGGTGCGTACCTGTTCGGGGCGGTCACGATCCTGCAATTCCATGCCCAGGGTGCGCAAATCGCAATCCCGCAACAATTTATGGCGTCTATGCCGTACCTTGCCACGGTCGCCGTGCTGGTCATAATCTCGGCCAGCAGAAACCGGGCCAAGGCCAACACGCCGGCCAGTCTGGGCCGCGTATTTGTACCGGATCGCTAGGGGAAATTGCTGCGCTGGCAATTTCCTGTAGCGCTCCGCAAAAAGGAGGTTTGTTTTGACTAAGATAGGGAGAGTAAAACATGACTAGATATGTGAAATATATTGCTGCAGCGTTCCTGGCGATCATGCTGGGTGCCGCGACAGCAGCCGAAGATCCGACCCGGGTCGCTTTCGTTTACGTAGGCCCGATTAGCGATCACGGCTGGACGTACCAGCACGATCAGGGTCGACTTGCGGTCGAAGCAGCACTGGGCGACGACGTCGTCACAACATTTGTTGAAAATGTATCAGAGGGTCCCGACGCCGAACGTGTCATACGCCAACTCGCCGCGACCGGGCAGGACGTCATTTTCACCACTTCGTTTGGTTTCATGAATCCGACCGTAAAAGTCTCGGAGCAGTTTCCTGACGTAACATTCGGCCATGCCACCGGCTACAAACGCACCGACAATCTGACGACCTTTAGCTCACGCTTTTACGAAGGTCGCTATGTTCTTGGGCAAATCGCCGGACGTATGTCTGAATCCGGAATCGTCGGCTATGTCGCGTCCTTCCCGATCCCCGAAGTTGTCCGTGGTATCAATGCGTTTATGCTGGGTATGCAATCAATCAACCCGGACGCGCAGATCAAGGTCGTGTGGGTGAGCAGCTGGTTTGACCCGGGCAAGGAAGGCGATGCCGCCAAAGCCATGATCGACCAGGGCGCTGACGTGATCACGCAGCATACCGACTCTCCAGCGCCACTGCGCGTTGCCGAGGAACGTGGCGTGTATGCATTCGGCCAGGCATCCGACATGATTGCCTATGCGCCAAATGCCCAGCTTACTGCCATTATCGACGATTGGTCGGGCTACTATGTGAGCCAGATCGAAGCGGTGCGTGCAGGCACTTGGGAATCCAGCGACATCTGGGGTGGCTTCAATACCGGCATGGTTGCAATGGCACCCTATACCAACATGCCCGATGATGTTGCCGCGATGGCCCAGGCCACCGTTGACAAGATCAGTTCAGGCGAATTGCACCCCTTCCAGGGCCCGCTCTACAATCAGGAAGGTGAATTGGTTGTTGCGGAAGGCGAGACCCTTGATGACGGCACGCTGGCCGGCATGAACTGGTATGTGAAAGGGATTGAAGACACACTGCCTAGTTCCAACTAGACTTTATCTACAGGGTTCAATCAGGCCGTGGGCAACTTGTCCGCGGCCTTTTTGAGTCCCGTCCTTTAGGTTGGAAGGTCCCTGAATTTATCAACCAGGAAATCCAACGTAACGCGCAGGCGCGGCGGCATGTGCCGCCTTTTCGGATAGACCGCATGAATTCGATGCCCGTCTGCCTTGAATTCCTGAAGAACGGGCAGCAGCAGTCCCGCTTCAAGTTCGGCCGCGATATCGATCCGGTTTTGCAACGTCAAACCCATTCCCGCCAATGCCCAATGCTTGAGTACGTCCGTCCGGTCACTGTCCAACGGTCCCGAGATCGGCAAATTATGAATTTCGTTGTCGGGCCCGGTCAGGCGCCATTGGTATTGTTCGGATCCCGGGAATCTGAGGAGTAGACAATTATGATTCTGCAGGTCCTGGGGGGTGAGGGGGATACCGTTTGCTTTCAAATATTCGGGCGTTCCGCAGATCACGCGTCGATTGTCAGCAAGTTTCCGGACAATCAGACCGGATTCCCGCAATTCAGAAATCCGGATCGCCAGGTCGTATTTTTCTTCAACAAGATTGGCCAGCCGGTCCGTTAGATGAAGCTGGATATTGATCTCGGGATTGGCCCTGGAAAATTCCACGAAAGCGGGGACCAGGATGCTCTCTCCAATCCCCGTCGGTGCGGTGATGCGGACCGGTCCGGATAGGGTTTTGTCGGTTTGAGTCAACAAGGCCTCTGCCTTGTTGACCGCCCGCATGATATCCGCGCAATGTTCGAGAAACGTCTCGCCTTCGGGCGTTAATCGTACCTGCCTGGTGGTGCGCCATAGTAGGGAGACGCCGGTTGCCGCTTCCAGTCGTGCAATCCGGCTGGAGACCACTGCAGGTGTTTTACGCAAATCTCGACCCGCGGCAGACAGGTTTTCCAATTCCGCAACGCGCATGAATACGCGAATATCGTCAAAGTGATTTAACATGGCATTATCAATTCAAATTTGAAATTCAATTTCATTATATAAAATCCCAATATGGTCGCCGAAGCAAGCTGGGGCTGCTATCCTGACCCAAGACTGGCAATCAGAACCGGCACGACTCGGAAGGAATTGGGGGAACGATGAGCAATATTGCCCTGTTTAGCGAATGGCTGAATTTGTTATTGCGCTGGGCGCATATCATTATCGGTATCGGCTGGATCGGGGCGTCGTTCTATTTTGTTTGGTTGGACATTGCCTTCAAACCCCGGGACAAGATGAACCCTGGCGTCTATGGGACCGTGTGGATGGTCCATGGCGGGGGGTTCTACCATGTAGAAAAATACACCGTAGCCCCGGCCCAATTGCCGCCGGACCTGCACTGGTTCAAATGGGAAGCCTATCTGACCTGGGTGACCGGTTTCGGCCTTCTGGTTCTGCAATATTACATCAACGCCAAATCCTACCTGATTGACCCGTCGGTCCTGGCGATTGAGCCCTGGCAGGCGATTGTCGCCAGTCTGTCATCGCTTTTGTTCGGCTGGTTGATCTACGACGGACTTTGCCGCTCGCCGATCGGGAAAAACCCGGTTCTTCTGGCAGCGATCCTGTTTGCTATTATTCTTGCGGCGACGGCAATGTATTCACAGATATTTTCCGGCCGCGGCGCGCTCATCCATGTGGGCGCGCTGATCGGCACCTGGATGGCCGCCAACGTGTTCATGGTGATCATTCCGCGTCAGGACAAGGCCGCCAAATCGCTGATGCGCGGGGAAGAGGCGGACCCGTCCCACGGCATCATCGCCAAGCAACGCTCGATGCACAACAATTACCTTACCCTGCCGGTATTGTTGATGATGGTTGCCAGCCACTATCCTGGGTTGGTCAGCCACCAATGGAAATGGATCATCGTCGGACTGATCGTTATTTCCGGTGCCATGGTTCGGCATTTCATCAATCTTCACGATGCCGGTAGGCATTTCAAAGGCATCGCCTGGACGCTGGGCGTTGCCGCTGCCGCCTTTGTCAGTGCTGCTGTCGTATCCGGCGTTCGTCCGGAGCGATCCGGAGATCTATCCGCCGTCAACGACGCCGAGGTGATGACAATCGTCAACCGCAATTGCGTGATGTGTCATTCAGCTGCGCCGAGCCATGAGGCTTTCGACGAGCCCCCGGCGGGGATTAAACTTGAAGATGTCGACGAGCTGCGCCGCTACGCCGAGCAGGTGAGGGCGCAGGCGGTCATTGGGCAAACTATGCCATTGGGGAACGAAACCGCCATGACCCTGGAAGAACGGGACAAACTCGGTATCTGGTTGGACCAGCAATAGTCCCGCGCCAAGTCTATCCGGCTTTGAACACCAGAGCTTGAGCCGCCTCGGTATGTGTTTCCACAAGCCTTTCGATATCGAGGCCGGGTATGGCCCCGTTCTCAACTACCCATTTTCCACCAACCATCACCTGTTCGGCTTTGGAAGCGCCACATATTACCAGGGTTGCGAGCGGATCGTGGCCCCCTGAATGGCGCAATTCATCTAGTTTGAACATCGCCAGATCAGCGTTCGCGCCAACTTCGATCCGTCCAAGCTCAGGGCGGCGGATACAATCCGCCGAACCAGCCGTTGCCCAACGCAACGCGTCCAGGTGGGAAATATTGGTTGACCCATATTTTAGCCTTTGCAGGAGAAATGCCTGGCGCACCTCTTCGATCATGTTGGACGCATCGTTGGACGCCGATCCGTCGATCCCCAATCCAACCGGCGCGCCTGAGGATTCGAGTTCGCACGCCCGGCAAATACCGGAAGCAAGATACATGTTTGAATGCGAACATGTTGAGACCGCAACCCCGGCGGCGCCGAGTATTTGGATTTCGTGATCGGTGAAATGAATCCCGTGAGCAAGCCAGGTTCGGTTGCCGAGCCAGCCCGTATCTTCGAGATATTCGACCGGTGTACAGCCAAATTTTTCGCGACAGAATTCGATCTCGTTCTCTGTTTCTGCAAGATGGGTATGCAACAAGACCCCCAATCGGTCTGCGAGGCGCGCGGTCTCTGTCATCAGGGTCCGCGAAACCGAGAATGGTGAACAGGGCGCCAATGCGATCTGAACAAACGCGTCAGGCCCAACCTCGTGGTATCTTGCCACCAGCCGTTCGCTATCTGCGAGAATTGTGTCGGCATCCTGGACAACGTTGTCAGGCGGCAATCCGCCATCCTTTTGGCTGAGGTTCATGGACCCCCGGGTCAGAACGGCCCGCATGCCAATTTCCTTGACCTCCGAGACCTGAATGTCGATTGCCTCCTCAGCGCCAGCCGGGAAGACATAGTGATGGTCTGTCGTGGTCGTACAGCCTGACAATGCCAGTTCGGCCAGGATCAGCCGTGTGGCTTGTTCGATGAACCCCGGTTCGAGCTCTGCCCAGACCGGGTAAAGCGCTGACAGCCAGCCAAACAACTCCTTATTCAAGGCTGCTGGTAGGGTTCGAGTAAGCGACTGATAAAAATGATGATGGGTGTTGATTAGACCGGGCGTAACAACAAGTTTCCGGGCGTCAAAAACCGTATCGATCTTGGTCTTCGGCTTCGCGCCAAAGGGTACAAGTTCCGATATCCGCCCTGCGGCAACGACGACGCCACCTCCAGCATTTTCGGCTAGGATATCGTTTGGATTTTTTATCCATATCGACATTCACAATCGCCTATTTCAATTTCCTGAATGAGTCATTATAAACACCATTTGAATCGCTCTATTGCGTGACAATGCGCGCGAAAATCTTGATCGGGAAGATGATCGAACCGTACCGGTCCAGGCTGGTAAAACTTGATCGCGAAAGATTTTCTGCACAAATAATCCTGTCATGCTAAAAGGCCAGAATACAACAAGGAATTGGCGCCTGGAACGTTTCTATGCAGAAGAACCAGACCAAATCAAACAGGTTGATCTATGTCATCTACTTTTGAAGCTCTTGCCGAAATAATCTCAGAAACCAGCGATATTCCGATGGGGGATATTACGCCTGAGAAAAATGCGTTTACCGATCTCGGCATCGACAGTCTTGATTTTCTCGACATCGCCTTTGCGGTTGACAAGCATTTCGGCATCAAGATTCCGATCGAAACGTGGACCGAAGAAATGAATGATGGCAATGCTTCGGTTGACGATTATTTTTTGCTCAGTCGCCTTAGCGAACGGATCGACGAGCTGGTTGCTGTAAAAAATTCCTGAGACGCCGTTTCTCCAATTTTGTTGTTGACTTGGAGCTATCGATTGAGCGCGGATCCGGGCCTGTTTAGCCATGCACCTTGAATATTTTCAGATGATCGACACCATCTCCACGATCAATCGGGAGACGGGTAAAATCGACGCTATTGCGAATGTTCCTGATAAAAGTACTATATTCGAAGGTCATTTTCCAACTCACCCACTGCTGCCCGGTGTATTGCTGATCGAGACTATGGCGCAGGCCAGCGGATACCTTTTGTTGGACCGGCTGGAGTTTGAATTGATGCCGTTTCTCGTCGCCGTATCGGAGGCCAAGTTACGGACATTTGTGGAGCCCGGTACTGTATTGAATATCGAAGCTGAAATCATACATGATGGCTCCGGTTTTGCCGTTTCCAAGGCAGAGGTGACGTCGGCGGGTAAACGAATTTGCAACGCACGGCTAACGTTCCGCATTATGCCATTTCCGAAAGACGAACTGCGCCAGGAAATGCTTAAACGGTATAAGGAAATATACCCCTCGGGTGACCAATCGTGACCATGGAAAGTAAACCCGACGAAGTTTGGGTTACGGGTATCGGTCTGGTCAGTTCAATCGGCGAAGGTCTGGAGACCCATTGGCGGCATTTGACGACAGATACGCCTCCAAAACCCATCCTCGACGAAGAATCCTTCGCGCCATACCCGGTACACCCCCAAGCCGAGATTGATGTCTCCTCGCAGATCCCAAAGCGCGGCGATCAACGCCAGATGGGCAATTGGCAGCAGCTCGGCACATACGCGGCGGGGCTTGCGTTGGCCGATGCCAATCTCACACAAAAATCTGAATACCTGCAGGAAATGAACCTGGTAGTGGCTGCCGGCGCAGGTCGGCGTGACGAAGAGGTCGATACTGCTATTCTCGAAGGGTTGGGGCAATCAAACGACCCGGCTGCATTTCTTGTCGAATCTCTTTCAAATGAATTGCGCCCCACGTTGTTTCTGTCTCAGTTGACCAATCTGCTCGCCGGGAACATCTCGATTGTCCACGGCGTAACAGGCACGTCGCGCACGCTGATGGGTGAAGACCCTGGCGGCTTGGCCGCGATGCAAACGGCGACACGGCAAATCCAGTCCGGGCAGGGAGATCTGTTTTTGGTTGGTGGCGCCTACTATGCTTCCCGTGCAGACGGAATATTGATTTGGGAAGCCGGTAATTATTTATGGGACAAGCCGCATGTTCCCGTCTGGAGCCGGACTGACGAAGGTGGATTTATCTTTGGCACGGCGGGCACTTTCCTGGTTCTTGAGGCCCGCGCCCATGCCGAAGCGCGCGGCGTAAAACCTTACGCGCGGATACACTCGATTGAAGGCGATCGGTGCCGCCGCGAACCAGGAGAAGCTACGCGCATTGCCAAAGAACAATTCGACAGGATGAGCAGGGATATCCCCAAAGGCCCGCTTGCCATTCTATCCGGTGCCAGCGGTGTGCAACCAGTTACAGACGAAGAAAGAGGGTTCCTGGAATCCCTCGCTGAACGTGGATACGACCCGGTCTATCGCGGTTACGGAACGCAATTCGGGCAATCAAACGAAGCCCATTTTCTTCTCGGCATGGCGCTCGGAGCGCTTGCTCTGTCGAAAGGCGAATTTTTTACACCATTTGACTCAACTGGATTTGAAAAGGATTTTACTGGCAATATCCAGCAAATGTTGCTCAATTTCTGGGGAAGTTGGCGCGGCGAGGGAATGGCCCTGATCGATACCCCCCCGGATACAGCTACACGCGGAGAAGGATAGGCATGGGTCAGGCACTCAAAGACCATAAAGGCCGCCCGGTCATCGTTGTGACTGGAATCGGCGTTGTCACCTCGCTCGGTGAAGGCAGGGACGATAATTGGGATGCGCTGACATCGGGAAAATCCGGGATCCGCAAGATTACGAGATTTTCCACCGATGGCCTCCGCACCCAGATTGCCGGTCTTGTTGACCTGGGGAATTCTGGACCACATGTCTCCACAGTACACTCGCTGGATATGGCCATGCGTTCAGCGAACGAAGCACTCGAGCAGTCGGGAATTGGAAGCCCTGGCTCATTTCCCGGTCCGTTATTTCTGGCAGTACCGCCGGTAGATATAGATTGGTCGGTGCGCGCTGAAATGTATCGCAAGAACCCGGATAGTAATTTGACCGGGTATCCCCGCATGATCGAAGCGGCACAAACCGGCGATTTTACAATCGTCCACGACTTATTCCAATTTGCAGCAGGCGGCGAATATCTGGCGGAAAAACTCGGTACGCGCGGTATGCCGGTGGCCCTCTCGACAGCTTGTGCGACTGGCGCGACCGCGATCCAAATGGGTGTTGAAGCAATTTTGAGAGGCGATACGGATGCGGCATTGTGCGTCGCCACCGACGGTTCCACCACCGAGGAAATGGTGGTTCGGTTTTCTCTCCTTTCGGCCCTGACCACGCAGAACGATCCTCCCGAAAAGGCGTCGAAACCCTTTTCGAAAAACCGCGACGGGTTTGTCATGGCGGAAGGCTCTGCAACGCTGGTCCTGGAAACATACGAATCTGCGAAGGCGAGAGGCGCGAAAATTCTTGGTGTCGTCAGGGGTCGGGGAGAGCGTGCCGATGATTTTCACCGGACCCGCTCCAAGCCAGACGGTTCTGCAATCATTGGTGCGATCAACAATGTGCTCAGCGATTCAGGCCTGGAGCCCGAAGAAATCGATTACATCAATGCCCACGGCACGAGCACGCCCGAAAATGACAAGATGGAGCATTTTTCGCTCGACGCCGCGTTTGGCGAATGTCTCCAGAACATCCCCATTAGTTCCAACAAATCCATGATAGGACATGCCCTGATCGCCGCCGGGGCGATCGAAGCCGTATTTTCGATGATGACCATCCAGACCGGCGTAATCCCTCCGACGATAAATTGGGACATCCCAGACCCGACCATTTCTCTCGATGTGGTCCCGAACGTTAAGCGGGATAAGGACGTGCGAACCGTGCTCTCAAATTCCTTTGGATTTGGCGGCCAGAATGTATGCCTGGTTTTCTCTGGTGAACCGGCCTGACGATAATTTCTGATGACAGATCAAGCGACAACCAACAGCCATGTGCTGGTAACCGGGGGCGCCCGGGGGATCGGCGAAGCCATTGTCCGGCAAGTTGCCCAATCGGGTTTCGATGTCACGTTCACATTTAGTCGATCGGAAGAAGATGCCAATGCGCTCGCCCGCAATCTATCGGAGCAATATCCCAATCAGTCATTCATGGCTCGTCAGCTCGATCTTGCGGATCGCGAGAGCGTTGACGCGTTTGCCGATGATCTCGCGGAACGGGATGCATTCTTCGGGTTTATCCATAATGCGGGAATGTCCTACGATGCACTGACTGCGATGGTTGATCAAAACCGTGCAGAAAAAGTAATGCAGTTGAATTTTTGGGCCATGACAAGGTTGATAAGCGGGATTGTCAGACCGATGTTGGCCGCCCGACGGGGTCGTATTGTGGGCATCGGTTCAATTACATTTTCACACGGCGTGACCGGCAATGCAGTATACGCGGCCAGTAAAGGCGCGATGATGAGTTATATCAAAACGCTGGCGATTGAAGTCGCGCGCCGTGGGGTGTGCGCGAATTATGTCGCGCCCGGGTTCGTCGATACAGACATGTTGGCGCCCTATCAGGATTACCGCAAGAAGATGGAATCACAGATTCCACTTAGACGATTTGCAAAACCCGAGGAAATTGCAGGACTTGTCGACTTCCTGTTATCACCACCTGCAGCGTATATTACCGGCACCGTTATCCCCATTGATGGCGGGATTCACGCAGGCCTACCGGTTCAGCGATAAGGCATCAAATTGAAAGCACTTCAAAATACCGGCGAGCGAACGCTCGAAATTTGTGACGTTCCGGCGCCACCAGCGCCTGGCGACGATGAAGTCCAGGTTCGGATAGGTGCAGTCGCGCTCAACCATATCGATGTATGGGGATGGCGCGGCATGGCATTTGCCAAACGCACTCTACCCATTACGATTGGCGCTGAAGGCGCTGGCGAAGTGATTGCGATCGGCGCAGGTGTATCGGATCTGAAGGTTGGCGACATCGTCGCGCTCTACGGGGCAAAAACATGCGGCACATGCAAACCGTGTCTCGAGGGCCGGGATAATTTTTGCGAAGATGTTCAGGGTGTATTCGGATTCCATATCGACGGATTTGCCCAGGAAATGATCAACGTTCCCGCGCGCCTTGCTGTTAAAGCCCCGGACGGCGTGGATGCCATTACCGCGGCCTGTGCACCCGTAACCTACGGCACTGTCCAGCACATGTTGTTCGACAATGCTAAATTGCAGAAGGATGAATTGATCCTCGTCCATGCTGGCGGCAGCGGCATCGGAACTGCCGCCATCCAGTTGGCCAAGGCAGTCGGTGCAACCGTAATCACCACGGCTGGCACGGACGAAAAAGTCGAACAGGCGCTCGCGATTGGTGCCGACCACGCGATCAATTATCAAACTGACCGGTTCGAGGGTGTTGTGCGTAAACTCACCAAGAAAAAGGGCGTCGACGTGGTATTTGAACATGTCGGTGCCGATACCTGGGCGGGCAGCATGTTCTGTCTAAAACGTGGCGGACGGCTGGTTACCTGCGGGTCCACGACTGGAATTTCTACAAGTATCAATCTCTATCAATTGTTCCAACAGCAATTGCGGCTTATTGGCAGTTTCGGGTGCAATCTTCGTAATATCCGGGAATCATTGGATAAAATGGCTGACGGGATTGCCAATCCGGTCATCGACACCAAAATCTCGCTCGACGAGATCGGGGTTGGACTTGAACGCCTTGAATCGCGCAAGGTATTCGGGAAGATCGTCGTAACGCTGTAGCTTCATCCCTTAAATTCAGGTTTCCGGAACCAGATAGTTGCGTTCATACAAAAGATATAGATGGCTTCGACCGATAGTCGAAGCGCGTGATTGGGTAATCGCCCAGTGCGTGTTTCTGCTGATGGCTTTGCTGCGGCTCGTCCCCGCCAAAGGAGCGGTCAATTTTTCTGGCAATACCGCCCGGAAAATTGGTCCCCTATTGCCACGACATCGCCTGGGCATGGAAAATTTACGCCGCGCTTTTCCTGACAAATCTGAAGAAGAGCGGAAGAAAATTTTGCTGGAAAGTTGGGAAAATCTTGGCCGCACCACGGCGGAATATGTCTACCTGGACAAAATATTTGATCTCAAGAAAGATAGCATCTCTCCCGATCGTTTCGATTACAAAAATGAACAGGAATTTTTCAACCTGCGGGACGACGGCAAGCCGGCGCTGATTTTTGCCGCACATCTGGCAAACTGGGAATTGCTGCCGGTCTGCGCGGCGACCTTCGGGTTGAACGTTCAATCTCTTTTCCGCATGCCAAACAACCGCTTTATCGCCAGGAAACTGTCCGATATGCGCGGCCTGGTGATGGAAGGGATGGTGGCATCGGGGCCCGGTGCGGCATACCGTCTGACGGGCAGTTTGCACAACGGTGAGCACGTCGGATTGCTGGTCGATCAGAAATTTCTGCGCGGGATCGTGGTCCCATTTTTTGGCGAGCCGGCCTATACAAACCCGCTACTCGCCAAATTGCTCCGCTCGTGCGATTGCCCGGTCCACGGTGCTCGGACCATCCGTCTCCCGAATGGCCGGTTTCGAATGGAAATCACCAAGGAAATTTCGATCCCGAGGGATAGCAGCGGCGAAGTCGATATCGAAGCAACGACAGCCAAGATTACGGGCATAGTCGAGAGTTGGATCAGGGAATATCCGGGGCAGTGGCTTTGGTTCCACAAGCGCTGGGAAGGGTCCAGAAATTGACCGCCGTTTCAAAAAACTAGTCTGACAACAACTGACCGACCGTCGCGTCGATTTATGTCGGCGAGAAATTGACATGAATGACCCGTAAGCGGCCATATTTCATGAAAAATTATGTTCTATCGTTGACAGAATTGCCCGCATCGCGAAGACCAACGTAATACCGACGTCCAAGGGCACCCCGGTTAAAAACTGAATGAACGAATTCGGTGCCAGGGAGACGAATTACACCGCAAATATCGGATAGACGAAACCACTCCAACCGAGTGCCAGGATCAGCGCCAACACAAGATCGATAACAATGCAAAATGGTATATACCACATCGGCACTTCTGACAGCATTCTTGATTTTTGATGATGCAATAAATCCCAAATTGCGTGACCGACCAATGCAATTGGAATAAGCCAAGCAGAGAAAAATAACCCCACCAACGCAAACGCCGAAAAGGCAATAGCAGTGGTTACCTCTGTCAAAAATGCCTGCTCGCGACCATGGATGATTGCGAAGCCGACATAGATTCCGGCAATAAAAACAAGAGTAAGGGAAGCAAATGAGATCGACCAGGTCGTTGGCAAGACGAGATGCGGCAGACCGATCGCCAATCCCACCAATAGTCCGCCGAGCATAGGATTTTTGTTAATAAATTGTAGCATTTCAAAGCTCCAATTCTTTCGTTTTCCAAACAAAGAAACTCGATCAAAAGGTAACAAATTCATCGCTATCGCGTTTTGTCGATTTTACGCGATCCTAGAAATGTGCCCGATGAATTATCGACTATTCTGCTAGTTTTTGTTTAAGTCAAGCCGTCCTATTGCAGCGACCCTGTCGGTAGAATGTTCACATTTAGGAAAATCGACACCATACCGGCGCCCCTTACGCTCTGCCCAAAGCTGACAGGGCACGATCCTGGCTCCGTTCATCTTCCCCTGACCAGCACCACCGACACAGCAGGATTATGATACCGCCCATCGTGGATCAGTTCAAACACAGGGTAACGGCGGCGGGATAAAGCGACGCGAAGGAACATTTCCGGTTTACGCACCTGATGACACCCAGCGTTTAGCGCAATTCTTCCGTTGTACAGATAAAGCTCAACCGTTTCCTGTCGCTTTGAACGATGATAACGCGTTCAGATTGGGCGACTTGGGAATTACCCTCTGCGGCAATAAACCTGGTATTCGGCGGGTGCTTTGGTCTCTTGTAGCTTTTTAAGTATGTAATAAGGCTGGACCAGACTGTAGCAAGCACTTTCGGCGTGCCAATAAACATCAGATCAGGCGGATCGATAGCATGAGCGGTACCATCCCGACGACAATGACGGCGGTACATCTGGTTGGCCACGGCGGTATCGAAATGCTGCATTACCGGGAAGACGTGCCAACACCCACTGCCGGGCCAGGGGAGGTTCTGATCCAGAACGCCGCGGCGGGCGTGAACAACACCGATATCAATACGCGCATTGGATGGTATTCGAAGAAAGTAACCGAGGAGACGAACAGCGGTGGGGCTGACGGTTTCGACAGAATCGACGACGATGATGCAAGCTGGTCTGGCGCGCCTCTGACTTTTCCGCGTATCCAGGGCGCGGATGTCTGTGGCCAGATTGTTGCCGTGGGTGAGGGCGTTGATAAGGCCCGGATCGGGGAGCGCGTTCTCGTGCGCAACATGTTGCGCACCTATGTGAACTATCGCCCTTATGAATGTTGGACCATCGGATCTGAATGCGATGGCGGCTTTGCCCAGTTCACGGTCGCTCCTGCGCGCGAGACCCACAAGGTAGACTGTGACTGGTCGGACGCCGAACTTGCGTCAATCCCGTGCGCCTTCTCCACCGCCGAGAATATGTTGCATCGGGCAAATGTTGGCGCCGAAAAAATTCTGGTTACCGGGGCTTCAGGTGGTGTCGGGTCAGCAGCTGTTCAGCTAGCCAAGCGTCGCGGCGCGACTGTTATTGCAATTGCCTCGTCCTCCAAGGCGGCTGATGTCCTTGCTTTGGGCGCTGATCGGGTGATCGACCGCCATGCAGATCTGATCGCCGAGATTGGTGCCAGTGAGATCGATGTCGTGGTCGACCTGGTGGCCGGTGAGCAGTGGCCCACCTTCCTGGATTTGCTGCGTCGCGGCGGACGATATGCAACAGCAGGCGCAATTGCGGGCCCGATTGCTGAAATCGATGTGCGCACACTCTATCTGAAGGACTTGACGCTGTTCGGTTGCACATTTCAGGAAGATGAGGTTTTCGAGAATCTCATCAGCTATATTGAGCGCGGAGAAATTCGCCCCATCGTCGCCAAAACCTATCCGTTGTCCGAGATTGCCATCGCTCAGGAAGATTTCCGGTAGTGTCTCAGTTTGAAATTTGACTATTTGGGACCATCGCCCGCTTTCCCAGCAAGGCGATTTAAGACGCTGCTCATTATCTGAACTATCTCCTCCATACCCATTCGTTTAGCGAGAGGTAAGAGTACCAACATTTCAAGAATCAACAGCGCTAATGGGCCGCCGAATGTCGGCATGACAGTGAAGAAAACTACATCCAGCAACAATATCAGGCAGACTATAAAAACGAATCTATCTTCGTTCCTCCCATCTCGCTCTTTTTCGAGATGCTCTTGCAGCTCTTCAATCTGCTTATCTTGTTTAGTCGGCTCAGTAGAAACGAGACTATCAAAATTTCTCAGTTTCTCACCCTGTTTTTTTGGCGGCATTATCCAAGCCTTGATACTCACTCAGTATATCTTCATTTGGGATAACACAACACCGCACACCCGGTAGGTAATTCCGATCCCACGCTCCACCTGTGCGATGAGTTGCATTCACCAAGCGGCCCGGTCCGGCGTTGCCAAGCGCCAAATAGGCTTCATCAATTATTTCCCGTTCTCGCCCTTCTGGTAAATCAGAGATTGAATGGAAAATATTCCCCACTCCATCCGACCCGAATATTTTTGCTTTGTGATACAGGTCAGGATGTACCGGCCCGTAATCCCAAGCTTCAAAACTTCCAATGACAAGCGGCTCGCCGTCATGCCTGCCCATAAAGAACATGTGCGCGAGATATAAGATTTTTTGCAACTCTAGGTTGGAAAGTACCCAGTCCGAACGCATCGCCAAATACTTGGCGGCTGAGAGAACAGAAACAGTCATCACAACCTCCTTAGCTAATGATTCTTAAAACTTTAGATTGGGCTGAACATATCATAATTCAAGTCAGCGGGGTTTTCTTTATGTAAGTCTTTGGCCGCCCGGGTTTCGGCGCACGGACGTCAATCAAGCCAACGACCCATTCCAGATCGCGAACCGTATCTGTAACGCCTGCTGCCATAGCTGGCGTGACGCGAAGCGTCTTGTGGATACGGCAAAAGTTGTACCAGACGAAATAGAGCGACAGCGCATGGACGTGGTTGTCGACCTTCTTTGAAAAGGCGTTCGTCAATCGCGTGAACCGGCGCATCGACATACGCATGGTCAGGTTCTGGCGCTCAACGTGCGACGTGCTGACATGCTTGATATCTGGATCGCCTGAAATGCGCTTCTTCTTGGACCCGTTAAAATTGCTTGGGCTGTATTTTCGCTCTGGTCCCTTGTCCGGTGCATCGCCGTACATTTTGACCAGCATCGCGTAATCAATGCCCTCATCGGCAAACGACCCGGCAACGGCATCCAGGTATGCCTTGTGGCCGTCTGTGGTCAGTTGGATGCGATTTGCCAGACGTTCTTTCAGGTCTTGAATAAAAAACATCGCCGACTCTGCATCGCGTCCGCCAACCATCCATGACAGGATCATCTTGCTATCAGGATCAAGCGCAGTCCATGTCCAGACATTGCCAGAGCCAAACGGTGCGGCTTTGGCGGTTTTCACGTTCTTCTGCTTGGCGTAGCAGAACGACCAGATTTCGTCGCACTGGACGCGCTTCGCATGAACATTGCGAACATGATCCCAATGGTACGCGGCGCAAGCCTCGCCCGCGTCCACAAGCAACTTGGACACCGTGTTGATCGACACATCGCAAACCCGAGAGATCGACCGCATGGATGACCCCTCGCAGAGCATGTGGAGGATTTGAACGCGGGTTTTGAGAGGCAATTTATTCATGCCTCTAATATATGAACTTTTATGCTTAGGGTCAATCGGAAAGTTCATTTTTTATTCCATGCTTGCATTTATTGTTTAGCAAGCATATGCTTGGATATCAATATTAGCAAGCATGGATTGTTTATGACCGAAAATTTTCGTTCCAAGGGCGGGTTAAAACGAGCCGAAGCCCTATCGTCAAAGAGGCGCTCCGAGATTGCAAAGAAAGCGGCAGAATCCCGTTGGTCTGCGAATCTCCCAGAAGCCGATTTTGAAGGTGAATTTCTAATAGACGGTAACGTGGTGTCCTGCGCGGTTCTACGTGATGAACGGCGTGTTATTACTCAAACGACCTTCCTCAAGGCGTTGGGGCGTTCTCGCTCCCCAAAAGCTGGGACGGGTGTTCTTTCCACTGTCGACCAACTACCGGTTTTTTTGCAAGCAAAAGCACTAAAATCCTTTATAAACAAAGAGTTAGAAGTGTCGACCAAACCTATCTTTTTTCGCACAAGATCAGGGAAAAAAGGCGTTGGATACGACGCAACACTAATTAACAAAGTTGCGGATGTTTATCTCGCTTATGGAGAACATTGTCTAATAGAGAAAGGTAGCGTTCCTAAGCGTTATAAAAAAATGGTGTTTGCTGCAAATGCGATAAAAAATGCATTTGCTGAAACAGGTGTCATTGCCCTGATAGATGAAGCCACAGGCTATCAGGACGTTCGCAATCGCATGGCGCTTCAAGAGGTCTTTGAGGCTGTCTTACAGAGAGAGCTAGCTGCATGGGCAAAGCGATTCCCTGACGAATTTTACAAACAGATTTATCGTCTACGAGGCTGGGAATGGAGAGGAAGACACATTAATCCACCGCAAGTTGTTGCTCACTACACCAACGATTTTATCTATGACCGAATAGCACCTGGCCTTCGACAAGAATTGATTAGCAGGATGCCCAAATCTGAATCGGGTAACAATAAAGGTCGCCTGCATCAATTGTTCACTGACGATATTGGCCATCCACTATTGGCCCAACATGTTCACATGGTTACGATGTTCATGAAGGCTGCAAACACATGGGATGATTTCAAGGTGAATTTGGATAAAGTCGCTCCAAAGGAAGGCGACAATTTTCAGCTACCGCTCAACTCTTAGTATCAGCCTTTCCCCACCGCTTAGCCGCCGCCATTTGCGCAATTTCTTTGCGGCGCTCTGGTGTTAATTTATTCGCTCTAGCCTTGCCCCCCCTCGCGCCGAGCGCCTTGGCGGCAGAGTTCTTGCCGTCTTCTGTTGAACCTTCGACATCCTCGCCCGTGGCGATTTTAGCAACCTTTATCGCCGCGCCGATAACGTCTGCTGGCCGCTTCTCGCCTCGTGGTCCCTTGGGCATGGTATTCCTTTATTTCGCCTTTGCCCGTGCATCGGGGACATAGCCTAGTCCCGGTGCCATGGCACTTAATACAAGTTAGCCCGTTTAGAAGCGGATTGGTGGCTTTTCTCTGGCCGGAACCCATACAGGCCTCACAGTCCAGATCACCGCGCCCTTCGCAGACCGGGCAGTCCCTTATCAATATAGTCATAAACATGCTTAGCGCAAAGCATGAAGGCTGACCCGATGGCGTCAAGAGTGAGTTTTTTCAAACTGAGACACTACCAGATTTCCTGTCAAAAACCCACACAGGTAAGCTGGTCCTCATCCCGCCGGCAGTAACGAAATGACTATCTCGCATCCAGGTCTATCAAGTCGATCTGCTCTATTCTGGCCGGACCAGGAGAGCTAATCGGCCAACAACCGGGTGAGCACCGCGTCGATTTCATCAAAGGTCGCGGACATTTTTTCGGCGTTGCGTTCATGGATAAAGCGCCACGCCTCGGCGCCTTCTGAATCGAAGACGATCAGCGTCGGGATCCGCTGTATGTCGCCAAAGATCATGCGCATTTCGGGCGACCCGGCTATCACGGAAAATTGTGGAGCCGTTCGTGCTAAAAAGCGCTGCATCCGAGCCGGATCGTCGCGCCCGCCAAATCGTTCAAACACATTGAGCGCCACGATTTTGACGCGGTCTGGTCCATAACGTTCAAAAGTTTTGTTGAGAACCTCAAATTCCTCAGTGCAGGGCGGACACCAGGACGCAAAGAAAGTGACGACAACCGGTCGACCACGCAGATCGCTCGCGTCAATACCTGGACCAGAAATTGAATTTGCAGCAAGAATTAGAGCCCGGCCTTCGTCCAGGTGTGTAGCAGACTGCTCCGACGCGCTGACGGACCAGGCAACACCAAGGGCCAGGCAGATACCAGCCAGTTTGACGATCCAGGACATGAATGGCGCATACCACGGCGATCAAATTTGCTCAAATAACGCTTGCGCGAGCGCGTCCTGCCAAAGGTGGCGGATGGGGTGGGATTCGAACCCACGGTACGCTCTCACGCACGCCGGTTTTCAAGACCGGTACCTTCAACCACTCGGTCACCCATCCAGCTGAAATTGCGATAAACGAGCCTGAGCCAGATCGCAAGGTGGCGCGGGCAAATAAACCAAATTAGTTCGGCAGTTCGGAGCTCTAGATTGGTAACCGGGGCAGGGGACCATCGTCCGCCATCGCCAATACATTCGCAATCAGCTGGTCCGGATCAGCCAAGCCACCAAATTCCATCAGTTTGCGCGCCTTGCCGATCATCTCATTTTTCGACAGCGCAGCCTCAGGATCACCGGGCGCATCGGTTCTTGAAACTTCGATTGTTCGGCCATCTGAAAGCGTGGCGACCACACTGCATCCCCAATGGGCTGGATATCTGCTATCAATAGCCGGGTTTGTATTCAATTCCACTTTTTCGGCCAGTTGCCGGTTGGCTTCGCGCGCCGCACTATCAAACGCCGCAAAATCCACGAGTGAGTTGGTCAGGCCAACCGAAGCGCAATGCTGCAGTGAAAACTTCGCTTCGTAAACCGTGTCAGGGATCGGGCGGTCGCAAACATCGATGGCGGCCTGGTACGTATCAATTTTGATTTTTTCAATCGTGTCTATTGATGTGCCGTTTTCCAGTATCCGCTGCCTGATATCGGAACAGGCATCGATCACCGGATGGGTGTGGCGGCATGAGGGGAAAGGTTTAATGGATGTGCTAACAAGTTGCCACGGGGCCTCCGTGTCACCAACAATTTGCATCGCGTCGCCAAGTGGCGCCAGTCCGGCAAAAAACCCGCGCTCGCCCTCAAATATTTCTGGCGGACCGGTGAACCCAAGCGCTGCCAGCTCGGCGCTCACAACGCCAGCTTCGGCGCCGCGCCCAGCATGCAGGTGTTTTGACATGGCGCCAGTATCGATAAATTGCCAAAGCCCGGCAGCCTGGGTGCCAGCATTCCCCAGAGCGTTGACGAGTGAATCTTCATCCAGACCCAGCAATATCCCGGAGGCCAATGCAGAGCCAAAAGGGCCGCATGTCGCCGTATTGTGGAATATCCGGTAATGCTCTTGGCCAACCGCTATTCCCACCCGTGTGGACGCCTCGAATCCGGCGAAAATCGCATCAAGGATCGCATGACCGGACACTGATACCCGCCCGCTTTCCAGGAGGCCCCAGACGGCAGGAATAACAATGCAGCCCGGGTGCACCACGGAGGTTCTGTGGAGATCATCCATTTCAAGGATGTGGCACAGCCCTCCAAGCACCAGCGCACGCCGACCCGCATCGTGAATGCCATTCGCGGTGGACAATCCCTGTTGGTCGGCCCATGCAACTAAAATGCGGCCCTGATCTGAATTTTGCCCGGCGATAATGTTCGCAATGGCGTCAAGCGCGAACAAAGCCGCAGCCTCCCGGTCCTGGGGGGTCACAGGCTTCCGATGGATGAGTTTCACTAACTGCCGCGATATGCTCAAAGGTCGAATCTCCTACCCGTATTACCGGGCCGAATTAAACATTTGACAACTTTTTCCACGGCACTCTTGAAAAATCAAACAGGATTTGATGTGTAGTTTGTTGTGTAAGGTGATAGATCGATTGGAATCGCGGCCACAATCCATTTCCGGGATACGGCAGCGTGTCGTATACGATATCTGATGATCTCGCCTGAGAGTGAGTTGGTATGAATTTGAGCGCTTTGTTTAACAGGGCTTCCCGTCCCGGTAAGTTTTTCAATTTTTTAGCCGCATTTTCTAAGCGCCGGAAAAGAATTCTCGTTGCGCTGCCGCTCACATTATTTGGCCTGACGCTGGCTGGCTGCGGGTCGCTTCTCGAACCTGCAGCTCCCGCGACCAGCAACCCGGCGCTTGTCGAATATGGCGATCCGGTGCCCCGTGGTGGCGGAATCTACAAGGTCGGCAATCCGTACCAGATTGCCGGAAACTGGTTTTACCCCCGCGAAGATGAAAACTATGACGAGACGGGAATAGCGTCCTGGTACGGGCGCGCTTTCCATGGCCGCAGGACGGCCAATGGTGAAATTTACGACATGGACGCGCTGACTGCCGCGCACCCCACTTTGCCATTGCCGATCTATGCGCGGGTTGTAAATCTCCAGAACAACCGGGAGATCATCGTTCGGATCAACGACCGGGGACCGTATGCCAGCGACCGGATCATCGATCTGTCCAGAATGTCGGCCGAGGCGCTCGGATTCAGCGAACAGGGGACCACGCGCGTCCGCGTGACCTATCTGGGCCGGGCGCCGTTGGACGGCGATGATTCCTGGGAAACCAGGCTGTACGAACGCACACGCGGGCAACCAAACACCCTGGCCAATATAGTGCCGCCGGGAGCGACAGCTCAAAATACTCCGAATTCAAATACCCAGTTGGCTTCGGCTGGTTCGAACGCAAATGACGATTTTACCAGTTCGCTTCCATCCAGATTGTACGTCCAGGCCGGATCTTTTCGCGATGCTGCACGCGCAAACCAACTTTCCGCTCGGTTGAGTTCAGTCGATTCCCCCAGTATTTCCACGGTGAATGTGGGCAATCTGACCTACTACCGGGTCCGTCTAGGTCCATATGCTGCGCCGGCTGCAGCTGAAAACATCCGTCAACAAGTCGTGTCGTCGGGTGTCCAGGGCGCGCGGATAGTGCCTCTAGACTAAAGGAATTCGGGAGAGCGAGCAGGAAAACCTGTTTAGTTTTCCCCGTTTTTGACCCTATTCGGTATAATGGCATCAAATTGATCGTTATTGATCTCGGATAACCTATCGCCGATTGATCCAGATGATATAATATTTGATCAGTGGACGCACAAAGAACGTCCCCGCAGGCGCCAACTAGACCGGACTCTCAAATGAACAAATCCTTCCGTCATATTGTTGCGATGACGGTCAGCCTGTTTGTGGCACTTGGCTCCGCCGCGTTCGCTCAATCGATCGACACAAAAGCGCCGTACGCCATTTTAATCGACGCGGCCACCGGAACGGTGCTGTTCGAGAAAGAAGCGAATGTCCCGGTCCCGCCGGCCAGCCTGAGCAAGCTCATGACGATGGAAATCGTATTCAATGCTCTTCAGGAGGGGCGATTGAGCATGGATGACGAGTTTTTCGTCAGTGAAAATGCGTGGCGGACGGGCGGCGCTAATTCCGGTGGCTCGACGATGTTCGCTGAGCTTGATTCAAGCATTAGCCTGGAGAACCTTATACAGGGCGTCATCGTCCAGTCCGGCAACGATGCCTGCATCATATTGGCAGAGGGAATTGCTGGAAGTGAACAGGCTTTTGCAGTCGAAATGAACCGACGGGCTGCCGATCTGGGTTTGCTGGATTCCTATTTCATCAATTCCACGGGGTTGCCCGATCCAGACCACCTGATGTCCGTTCGCGATCTGGCATTCCTGGCCCGCCATATTATTGCGACCTACCCGGAATTTTATAAGTATTACAGCCAAAGCGAATTTACCTGGAACGGGATCCGACAGTATAACCGCAACCCGCTGTTGCGCAGTGTAACTGGCGCAGACGGGATGAAAACGGGATACACGGCTGACGCGGGGTATGGTTTGGTCGGATCGGCCGTGCGCGCCGATTTGCGCCTTGTGGTTGTTGTGACGGGGATGGATAGCCGCCGCGATCGGGAAGAAGAAGCACGCAAGCTCATGGAATGGGGATTCCGGGCTTTCGAACAAGTCACACTTTTTGACGCCGGCGCGGAAGTCGGCACCGCCCGTGTTTACGGAGGCGAAATTTGGAGCGTCTCGCTCACAGGTGACGGCGCGGTTAAAATCCTGTTGCCCCGGGAGGTCCGGCGCAGGTTGCGCGCCGAAGTCAGCTATTTTGGCCCACTCATGCCGCCAATCGAGGCGGGTGACCGGGTGGCGTCGCTGAATGTGACGACCGAAAGCGGGATCAGCCTCTCTGTCCCGCTCTACGCGGCGGATGATGTGGCCGAGGGCCCTTTGCACCGCCGGGCGATGGATGCCGTCCTAAATCTCATGACGCGATATATTCCCTGGTAAAAAGCGTGGCGTCAGATCGCAATTCAATGCCGATGTCCAATTTGGCCTTTATCCGTAGGTAACAACGCGCAAACGAAATCAACGAGTTGGACGAATGAAACATCCCGGCAAGTTCATTACGTTTGAGGGTGGCGAGGGGGCGGGTAAATCAACCCAGGCCGAACTCTTGGCAAAGCGCCTTACAGATAAGGGGATCGAGGTTGTGACGACCCGCGAGCCGGGCGGAACGCCAGGAGCGGAGCTGGTCCGTTATTTACTAAAAACCGGCATGCTCGAGCCTTTGGGGCCTTTCACCGAGACTATCATGGTATCGGCTGCTCGCGACGATCACCTCAATGAGGTCATTCGTCCAGCATTGGAAGACGGAAAATGGGTTATTTCCGACCGGTTTGCTGATTCAACACGGGCCTATCAAGGCAGCGCCAGTGGGGTCGAACCTGAAATCATAAACGCACTGGAACGTATCGTTGTTGGCGACGACCAGCCGGATTTGACGCTATTGTTGGATTTACCACTTGAAACCGGTTTGGATCGGGCGAAAAGCCGGGCAGGGGAAGAAGGGGTGGAAGACGATCGGTTTGATCGCCAGGACAAAAATTTCCACAAAAATCTCCGTGAAGCGTTCCATGATATCGCCGAGCAGAATCCCGACCGGGTCGTCGTGGTAGATGCTGGACGTCTGAAAAGATCGGTGTCCAGTTCAGTATGGAAAGTTGTCCAGGACAGACTGTTGAGTTAAGGATTGGTCCGTGGCCCGCCAATCGACCAAGAAACAATTCGCAGAAGAAGCGCTCCCTGAATCCGATCAGCGGCCGGGCACTATTCACCCACGACTGAACCAGAATCTTTTCGGTCAGAATGATGCCGAACAGGAAATTCTGAAGGCCATCTCCGGGCCCCGGATGCCCCACGCCTGGATTATTCAGGGGCCGTCTGGCATCGGGAAATCAACTTTTGCGTACCGGGTTGCAAAATTCATGTTGGGAATGGAGTCAGAACCAGGTGTAGCGGCGCCCAATCCCGCCACGCTGGAAGTCGATCCGGAAGCACCATCGTCGCGCCTGATTGGTTCCCGCGGGCACCCTGACCTGTTTGTGCTGAGGCGCGAATGGGACCGCAAAAACAAACGCTTTTTCCAGAATATTTCGGTGGACAATGTCCGCAAGGCGATTGCGCATTTTGATATGACGGCAGCGATCAGCAAATTCCGTATCGGGATCGTCGATAGCGCCGACGATCTCAACCGCAATAGCGTCAACGCGTTGCTGAAAACCCTGGAAGAACCTACCGACAACGGGATATTTTTTCTGCTCTCCAGCGCCCCGGGACGGTTGCCGGCAACCATCCATTCGCGCTGCCGCCATCTGACACTGACCACTTTGAATGAGAAGGATTTCGGCAGTGCCTTGAAGGCATGCATAGATCCGAATTCTAAGTTGAGTTTCGATGAATCAGATATACCGCTGTTCCATAAATTAACCCAGGGCAGCCCCGGCCGTACGATCGATTTTATCCAGGGTAGCGGTATAAAGGTGCATCAGGAAGTAAGCGCCATTCTGCACAGGTACCCGAGGTTGGATATCGGCCGCGCCCACGCCCTGGCCCGATCGGTTGAGAATGTCGGAGCAGAAGCCGAATATCGCCTGACGCTGGATATCCTGAAAGCCTGGATCCACGAGCGCGCCAGATCGGGACCCGGCAACGCTGACCATTGGTTGCATGTCTGGGGTCGCGTCAATGATTTGACTGGCGAGGCTTTGGCGTTAAACCTGAACAAACGGCGGACCCTCATGCAAATATTCAATTTGCTGCCCGAGGGTCCTGGCCCTGGCATTGTTCTACGCCGTTAAATTGAATACATCCTAATATCCCGCGCCCCATTCCGTCGGGCGATTCACCTGGTACCCATTGCGCATGAACGACAAACCATCCTTTTATATAACAACGGCAATTTCCTATCCCAACGGCGCACCGCATATCGGGCACGCCTACGAAGTTGTCGCAACAGATGCCATCGCCCGGTTCAAGCGGCTTGACGGCTACGACGTGTATTTTCTGACCGGAACCGACGAGCACGGCCAGAAGATGCAGCAAACCGCTGCAGCAAACGATATGAGCCCCGAGGAGTTTGTCGAAACCACTGTCCCTGCCTTCGAGGCCATGGCCAAAGCGTTGAATTGTTCCAATTCCGATTTCATTCGTACTTCCGAGCCTCGTCATCATGCCGCATCCCAGGCCATATGGCAGCGGATGGAGGCCAACGGAGATATCTATCTCGACAAATATTCCGGTTGGTATTCCGTGCGGGATGAAGCTTTTTACGGGGAAGGGGAGACTGAACTCCGTGACGACAGCGTGCGCTATGGCCCGCAAGGCTCGCCGGTCGAATGGGTCGAGGAAGAAAGTTACTTTTTCCGCCTTTCGAAATACCAGGAACCCTTACTTGCTCATTACGAGGAAAATCCGGATTTTATTGGCCCAGCAGAACGCCGCAACGAGGTCGCCAGCTTTGTAAAAGGTGGTTTG
This sequence comes from Hyphomicrobiales bacterium, assembly GCA_021775855.1. Lineage (GTDB taxonomy): Bacteria > Pseudomonadota > Alphaproteobacteria > Rhizobiales > NORP267 > NORP267. Next base: position 1,309 of record JAJFGZ010000024.1, on the reverse strand, counting down.
CGGGACCTCTCCATATCGCGCACCACGTTTAATTGGGGTGTTCCGGTGCCAGGCGACGCCAAGCATATCATGTATGTCTGGGTCGACGCGCTCACCAATTACGCAACTGGTGTCGGATTTCCGGACATGGACAGTCTGAGTTTCAAACGCTATTGGCCAGCCGACATTCATATCATCGGCAAGGACATCGTGCGGTTCCACGCCGTCTATTGGCCGGCTTTCCTGATGTCGGCAGGTGTGGAATTACCGAAGCGTGTATTCGCGCATGGATTTCTCTTCAACAAAGGCGAGAAAATGTCGAAGTCGGTCGGCAATGTAATCGATCCGTTTGCCCTCGCTGAACATTACGGCGTCGATCAGTTCCGCTTTTTCTTTATGCGCGAAGTGCCGTTCGGGCAGGACGGCAATTACAGCCATGAAGCAATCGTTCAGCGAATAAATTCCGATCTCGCCAATGATCTGGGAAACCTCGCCCAGCGATCACTCTCCATGATTGCCAAAAACCTGGACGGTGTGATGCCTGAACCCGGTTCATTCACAAAAGAGGATCTGGCTATTCTTACAGCAGCCGACGGGATGCTGGAGCTTACCCGGACCGCGATGGAGCGCCAGGCCATTCACCGGGCGCTCGCCGACATCTGGAAGGTTGTTGGCGACGCCAACCGGTATTTCGCCAACCAGGAACCCTGGGCACTGAAAAAGACCGACCCCAACCGTATGGGGACGGTTCTCTACGTGACGGCGGAGGTTATTCGCCAGGTCGCAATTCTTGTCCAGCCGTTCGTACCGGCATCCGCCGAAAAGCTCCTCGATATGCTTGGGATTGATGCGGATAAACGTGATTTCTCTTGTCTGGGAGACGCCAATCGAATTCCTACCGGCGGTACCTTGCCAAAACCCGAACCGGTCTTTCCGCGTTATGTGGAACCGGAGGACGGCGAGGAGCCCGCGTGATGCTGGTTGACAGCCACTGCCATCTGGATTTCCCGGAATTCGCACCACAACTGGACGCGGTTGTCTCCCGGGCGGCCGATGCCGGAATTGCCCGCATGGTGACGATTTCGACGCGGGTCCGCAAATTTGACGAGATCCTGGCGCTCGCACAGCGGTTCGATCCGATTTATTGTACGGTCGGCACCCATCCCCACAATGCGAAGGAAGAAACCGACGTCACGGTCGAAGAATTATGCCGACTGGCGGAACACCCAAAGGTAGTTGGGATTGGCGAGGCCGGACTGGATTTTCACTATGACAATTCACCCCGGGACCTTCAGGATGCGAGCTTTCGCGTGCATATCGCCGCCGCCCG
>JAJFGZ010000023.1 GCA_021775855.1 Hyphomicrobiales bacterium | reverse complement strand
AACCCATGATCCATCTTGAGACCACCCGGAAAATTCTTGGCGATCTGATTGCCTATCCGACCATATCCGCGGATAGCAATCTGGAATTGATTGCCTATTGCGCGGACTATCTCGAGGGGTTGGGCGCGCGGGTTATGGTCTCGAAGGATGCGACCGGGACCAAGGCCAATCTGTTTGCGGGGTTGGGGCCGGATATCGACGGCGGGATTGTGCTCTCCGGGCATTCCGATGTGGTGCCGGTGGCGGGGCAGGACTGGTCCAGCGACCCGTTCGAAATGGTCGCGCGGGACGATAAACTGTTCGGGCGAGGGGCCTGCGACATGAAGGGCTTTCTCGCTGCTGCCCTCGCGCTGGCGCCGGATTATGCCGCGCTTGATCTGAAACGCCCGGTGCATTTTGCCTTCACCTATGACGAGGAGGTGGGGTGTCTGGGCGGCAAGGCGCTGGTGGCGGAACTGCAATCCATGGGCCTCAGCCCGGCGGCGGCGATTATCGGCGAACCGACCTCGATGCGGGTCATCGAGGGCCACAAGGGGTGTTACGAATATACCACTGAATTTTCCGGGCTGGAGGGGCACGGCTCGTTGCCGCATCTCGGCGTCAATGCGGTTGAATATGCGGTCCGCTATATTTCCCGGTTGATGGATTTGCGCGAGGAGTTGAAAAACAGCACGCCCAAGGCGAGCCGGTTTGATCCGCCCTATTCGACGATCCAGGTCGGGCGTATCAACGGTGGGGTCGCGCACAACGTGATTGCGGGCAACTGTTCGGTGGATTGGGAATTCCGCCCGGTGCAGAAATCCGACACGGATTATGTGGACCAACAAACCCGGAAAATTGTCGAAGACGAACTGTTGCCCGCCATGCAGGCGGTCCATGCAGGCGCCAATATTACCACCCGCATGGCCGGTGGGGTCGGGGGGCTTGAGCCTGCGGCGGAATCTGAGGCCCGCGCCATCGTTATGGAACTGACTGGGAGGCAAGAGACCGATGTGGTGTCGTTCGGCACCGAGGCGGGCCTGTTTCAGGATGCGGGTATTTCGGCGGTGATCTGTGGCCCGGGGTCGATCGAGCAGGCCCACAAGGCCGACGAATTTGTCAGTCTTGAGCAGCTACAGGCCTGTATCCAGATGCTCGACGGTTTGAAATCCAAACTGGTGTGACCGGGTTTACCGCGCCGGGAGATGTCGCGATGGATACCGAAACGTGCCCGGGTTGCGGCGCCGAGTTTCCCAAGATCACGGGTCCGGTCCATGCCTATATGACGTCTAGCCCCGGCTGTTGGGCCGCGTTTGGCCGGGTGCTTGCGCGCGAATATAGCAATCCGGACTTGCTTGAGGTCCATAGATTGTCGGTCGACGCCTATGCCGTCCAGCATCCCGGGACGCCCGATCCCAGATGCATTCGATCGGTCGGCGTCCATCTGATCAGGCTGTGTCTGCTGCTGGAGGATGGCTTGCCGATAAACCGCGCCAACGATGTGATGGTGGCAGCAGCCAAGTACAAGGATGCTTTTGTCTGGTTGACGCCACCCGATTCGATGGGGCTGATTACAGTGGCGGAAGTTGCCGACGCTGGATCCGCGCTGGAGCACAAACAAAATGTGCGGGCATGGGCGCAATCGGCATGGTCGGCGTGGGAGACGCATCACGAAACCATCAGGCGATGTATTTCAGCGCAACCCGGGTTGCCCCGACCGCCAAAGCAGGATTGAGGCGCGGCCTATTCGGGTGTGTCCTTGAAATGCGCTGCCGACTGGTTGAACAGGATATTGTTGTTTGTCGCGTTCTGCCGGCCCTGATTCTGGCCATCCTTGTGGAGATTGATCGCGGCCTGCACCGCCGGGCGGGTTTTGATCCGCCCGCGCCAGTCGGCGATGCGCGGGAAATCGTCCAATGACGCGCCAAGGGGTTTTGCGATGAACGCCCAGGGAAAGGCGATCATGTCGGCGATCGAATATTCGTCCCCAAGAATATAGGGCCGGTCCTTGAGCCGGCGTTCCAGCACACCGAGGTTGCGGTCGTACTCCCCGGCATAGCGGGTTTGTCCGTAGGCGCGTTGGTCTTCCGGGGCGTAATTGACGAAGTGGCTTAACTGACCTGCCATCGGCCCCTGATTGCCGGTCTGCCAGAACAGCCATTCAAGGGTTTCCTTGCGCCCAATTGGGTCGGTCGGCATGAAACGCCCGGTTTTCTCGGCGAGATAGATCAGGATCGCGCCGCTCTCGAAAACGCTGATGGAGTCACCATCGACATCGTGGTCGAGAATGGCGGGCATTTTGGCGTTCGGCGAGATGTTCAGAAAATCCGGCTTGAACTGATCTCCTTCGCCGAGCCGCATGAGGCGGGTTTCGTAATCGAGCCCGCATTCCTCCAGCATGATCGCCGCTTTCCAGCCATTCGGGGTCGGGGCGTAGAAAAAATCGATCACTCGGCGGCCTCGCGCGGACCGGGTGCGTTGTTGCGCACCGCCCCGGATTCCTCAAGCGCAGTAACCTCGGCGCTGCTCCACCCGGCCTCGAGTAGAATCTCGCGCGTATGTTCGCCGTAAACGGGGGCGCCGAACCGGTGTTCGCCGGCGGAATTTGAAAACCGCGCCGGTTGGCGGGCCTGGCGCAGGGGGCCGGCGGTGTGGTGTTCGGATTCGAACAGCGTGCCGTTGGCGGCGATCTGTGGGTGGGCGCGCATCTGGTTGCGGGTCAAGACCGGGGCGCAGGGGACGTCTTCGGCTTCAAGCCGCGCCATTAATTCGGAGGTGGTGAAATGCCGGACGGCCTCCTGGGTCAGGGTCATGCGCTCGTCCTTGTATTTGCCGCCGCGCAATGTTGCCGTCTTGAAGCGTTCGTCCTCAAGAAAATCCGGGCGCTCCAATGCACGCGCCAGGGCGTGCCATTCCTTGTCCTGCATGACCGCAATCGACGCGTAACCATCGGTAGTTTCGTAGACCAGATCGATGAAAGACTGGGCGCGCTCGGATTCCGTCTCGTCGCCGATAAATGTATGCCCGCCCATATCGGAACTCCACAGGAAAGCGACCACGGTATCCAGCATGGAGATCTGAATATGCTGACCTTCACCGGTGCGCTCGCGGGCAAATAGCGCGGCAGAGATTGCCTGCGCCGTCTGAACCCCTGTCAATTTATCGGGGAGGACGGTACGCACCAGCTTGGGGCGCTCCTTGTCGGACCCGGCCTGGACCGTGGTGAGCCCGGACACGGCCTGGATGAGGGGGTCGAAAACCGGCTTCTTCGCGTATGGCCCGTCGAACCCGAAGCCGGCAATCGAGACATAGATCAGGTTAGGATTGAGTTTGCGCATGCCCGGTTCGCCAATGCCGATCCGCTCGGCGACACCGGGGCGAAAATTCTGGATAACCACGTCGGCGTCTCTGACAAGGCGCTTGAAGACTTCGAGGCCATCGCTGGTTTTGAGGTCGATGATGATCGATCGTTTGTTGCGATTGTTGTTCAGGAAGGCAGCCGAAAATCCGCCCCGGCGGGTGGCTACGTGGCGGGCATGGTCGCCGCCATTCGGCGCCTCGACCTTGATCACGTCGGCGCCCTGGTCGGCGAGCGTCATAGTTGCCAGCGGGCCGGAGACCATGGCTGTTAAATCAATAATGCGGATGCCGTCAAACGGGCCGGGCATGGAGATCTCCTGAAATTGTTCTTGGCAAATAAAGCGGTTGTGGCCGCGTTGCAATTGCAGTCCGGTCTGGTTGAAACCAAGTCATGTAATGCTATAACATTTCCAAACCTTATCAACCCGCCTTGAAGATATTACCATGACGATTACAAATCCGGCAGGAAACAACACTTTTTCAGCGACCCGACCGGATACCGGTCGAGCGGCTGTAACCAAACCGGGTAGAGAAATTCTGGCGGAATGCCGCCATGCGGGGGTTTACCGGGACGGCCGTTGGCTGGTTCAGAATGTCGATATAGCTGTTTCCCGCGGCGAAATTGTTACCCTTGTGGGACCGAACGGGTCTGGCAAAAGCACCATTGCGAAGATGGTTCTGGGGATTGTTAAACCCGACAAAGGGGACGTCTGGAAACGCCCCGGGATGCGCATCGGATACGTGCCGCAGCGCCTTGTGGTCGACGCGACGCTGCCGCTGACCGTGCGGCGGTTAATGAATCTGACCGGTCGCCACGACACAGGGGACGTCACAATGGCGCTGGAGGCAACGGGGATCAGCCACCTCGCCGATGTAGCCGTGCAGCATCTTTCAGGGGGCGAATTTCAGCGCACGCTGATCGCCCGGGCGATCCTTGGCAAACCTGATTTGCTGGTGCTCGACGAGCCGGTCCAGGGGGTGGATTTTTCCGGCGAGGTTGCGCTCTACGAATTAATTCGCGATGTGCGCGACGCCACCAATTGCGGGGTTCTGCTGATCTCCCACGACCTGCATCTGGTGATGGCCGATTCCGACCATGTGATCTGCGTCAATGGTCATGTCTGCTGCCAGGGGACGCCCCGGGCGGTTGCGGGGAATCCTGAATTCGTGCGCCTGTTCGGCGCCCGTGCGGCGGACACGCTCGCGGTTTACCAGCATCATCACGACCATTCCCATTTGCCGGACGGTAGCGTCCGCCACGGCGACGGCTCGACCAGTTTCGATCTGCACCAACACGGGCCCCATTGCGATCACGACGACGATACAGGGGGCGGCGATGCTGGATGATTTTTTTATCCGCGCGCTTTTGGCGGGAATTGGACTGGCAGTGCTCGCCGGGCCGCTCGGGTGTCTGATTGTATGGCGGCGGATGGCCTATTTTGGCGATACCATGGCGCACGCGGCGTTGCTTGGGGTGGCGCTCGGGTTCCTACTGGAGATCAATCTCACGCTCGGGGTTTTTCTGGTGGCGACCGGGGTGGCGCTGAGTTTGCTTCTTCTGCAACGCGAGGATGCGCTCTCCACCGACGCGCTGCTCGGCATCCTGTCCCATTCGACCCTGGCGCTTGGGCTGGTCCTGCTCGCCCTGATGCATTGGGTGCGGATTGATCTGATGGCGTATCTGTTCGGCGATATCCTGTCGGTGTCCAGGGCCGATCTGGCAGTTGTCGCCGGGGTTTTGGTGCTGGTTCTGGCGCTGCTTGCGTGGTTTTGGCGCTCTCTATTGGCGGCAACGGTCGACGAAGACCTTGCCCGCGCCGAGGGGATGGCGCCAAAGCGCGCCCGGGTCCTGTTGATGCTGGTACTCGCGATGGTGATCGCCATCGCCATGAAAATCGTCGGGATTCTGTTGATCACCTCGCTGCTGATTATCCCGGCCGCGACCGCGCGCCGGTTCGCGGCAAGCCCCGAACAGATGGCCGTTATGGCCTCGATCGCCGGGATGCTCGGGGTCGCAGCCGGGTTGTTCGGGTCGCTTCGATTTGATACCCCGTCCGGCCCCTCGATCGTGGTCGCCGCGCTCTTGCTGTTTCTGGCGAGCCGGGTGTTGGGGTCCCTATTCGGTCGCGCGTTTTCTGGCAAGGAGGGAGACGCATCATGATCGACACGACCGACCTGACCAGGAACCAGGATCTTGTGTTCAAGGCGCTGGTGGACGCCGCGGTGCCGTTGAGCGCCTATACGATCCTCGACCGGCTACGGGACTCGGGGCTACGCGCACCGCTACAGGTATACCGGGCGTTGAATACGTTGTGCGAGAAGGGGCTGGTCCACCGGCTCGAGAGCCTCAACGCCTTTGTCGCCTGTGCCCGCCCGGATTGCCATCGCCACGAAACAGTTGCGTTCGCGATTTGCGATCAATGCAACCAGGTATCCGAATTTTCCGATACGGAAGTCGAGGCTCGGCTGGATGCCTGGGTGCGGGGCAGGGAATTTCGGGCCGAACGCACGACGATCGAGATCCGCGGTACCTGCAAGGGATGCGCGGGTTAGGGATTGTCGGCCAGACTTTTATCTCCGACGGCATCCAGCGAAATATGTGCCGTCAGGCCCTATGAAATGTGGCTGCGCCGCTGGTTGCGCTGGGTCCAGGATCACGTGATGCGCTTTGCGCACACTGCCTGGGATGACGAATAGGAGCGAGGCAAACAGTTAAACCGGTTTTGTTATCCAACAAAATCGGACGGCCACGACTGTGGCCCGGCGCTAGTGCGTCGCGCCCGTGCAGGCCCGAGCGTAAGCAAGGAATAGCCGCGAGCGAACCGATCTAGTGAAAATCCCGGGACCGGGGGATGACCCTCAGGTTGCGCGGGTGCCCCCGGATTGATGTTGATGGCCGGGGGGCCGGGGCACCACGGGCTTCGCGGGCGCCTTCGTCGGCCCGATCAAGTGCGATCGGCATCAGGTCATCGGACAGGGCGTAAAGCTCGCCGGACAGGTCTTCGAGATCCCGCGCCACCACGTGGATGATCTCGGCCGTGCGCTGGATGACGCCGTCGACGCGGATCAGCCGGGCGCCCATAATGACCCTGCGGCGGCGCGCCATGACATCCGACCAGACCACCAGATTGGCGATCCCCATCTCGTCCTCCAGCGTGATGAAAACAACCCCCTTGGCACTGCCCGGGCGCTGGCGCACCAGCACGATGCCGGCGACCGAGACGTGATCGCCGTCCCGGCATTTGATCAGATCGGTGGTTGAGATGATGCCCCGCGCCCGGAAGCTTTCCCTGAGAAACTCCATCGGGTGGGCCTTCAGGGACAGCCGCATGGTCTGGTAATCGGCGACCACGTGTTCGGGCAACGGCATGTCGGGCAATATGACCGGCGGGTCGTGACCCTCGGAGCTGGCGCGGGCATGGTCGAACAGGGGCAGAAGGGGGGCGTCTTTCAGGGCGCGTACCTGCCACAGTGCCTGGCGCCGATCGAGGCTGACGGAGCGGAACGCGTCGGCGGCGGCGAGGCGCTCGAGCAACGCGGCGGAGATAGTCGTGCGCGCCCGGATATCGGCGATATCGGCAAAGCCTTGTTCAGGCCGGGCCGCGATCAAGGCCTCCATATCGTCCTGGCGCACGCCCTTGATCTGCCGGAACCCGAGGCGCACGGCCCAGCTATCAGCCGCGCGTGACTCAAGGACGGAATCCCAATAGCTCTTATTGATATCCGCCGGCGCCACCTCGACATCGTGCTCGCGGGCGTCGCGCACGATCTGCGCCGGGGCATAAAACCCCATCGGTTGGGAATTGAGCAACCCGGCGCAAAAAGCATCCGGGTAATGGCACTTGATCCATGCCGAGATATAAGCCAGCAGCGCAAAGCTGGCGGCGTGGCTCTCGGGAAAGCCGTATTCCCCGAACCCCTTGATCTGGTCAAAGCAACGGCGGGCGAAATCCGGGTCGTAGCCGCGTTCGATCATGCGGTTGACCATTTTTTCTTCCAGCGTGGCGATCGTTCCCATGCGCCGGAACGTGGCCATGGAGCGGCGCAGCTGGTTGGCTTCGTCGGGGGTGAATTTGGCGGCGTCGATGGCGATCTGCATGGCCTGTTCCTGGAACAGGGGTACACCAAGGGTGCGGCCCAGGATGTTGCGCAATTCGTCCGGCGGCCCGTGGACCGGATCGGGGGAGGGATAATCGACCTGCTCGATCCGGTCGCGGCGGCGCAAATAGGGGTGCACCATGTCGCCCTGGATCGGGCCGGGACGGACAATCGCCACCTCGATGACAAGATCGTAAAAGCACTCTGGCCTGAGGCGCGGCAGCATGTTCATCTGGGCCCGGCTCTCGACCTGGAAGACCCCGATGGCGTCGGCTTTTTGCAACATGGCGTAAGTGGCCGGGTCTTCTTTCGGGATATTGGCAAGCGTCAGGGTTTCGCCGTGATGGGCTTCGATCAGGTCGAAGGATTTGCGGATGCAGGTCAGCATGCCGAGCGACAGCACGTCGATTTTCAAAATCCCGAGGGCGTCAATATCGTCCTTGTCCCACTCGATAAAGGTGCGGTCCGCCATCGCTGCGTTGCCGATCGGGACGGTTTCTTCCAGCAGCCCCCGGGTCAGCACAAAACCGCCCACATGCTGGGAGAGGTGGCGGGGGAAACCGAGCAGTTCTTCGGTCAACTCAATCGTGCGGGCGAGCAGGGGGTCGGCGAGATCGAGGCCGGATTCGGTCATTTGCTCCTTGTTGATGCTGGCCCCCCACGAGCCCCAGACGGTGCCGGCGAGCGCCGTGGTGATGTCCTCGCTAAGGCCCATCACCTTGCCCACTTCGCGAACCGCGCTGCGCGGTCTGTACGTGATTACGGTAGCGGTCAGTCCGGCGCGGGCGCGGCCGTAGCGATTATAGATATACTGGATCACCTCTTCGCGCCGCTCGTGCTCGAAATCCACATCAATATCGGGGGGTTCCCGGCGGGCCTCCGAGATGAAGCGCTCGAACAGCAGGTCGATCTTCGCCGGGTTGACGGCGGTGATGCCGATGCAATAGCAGACGGCGGAATTGGCCGCCGACCCCCGGCCCTGACAAAGGATGCCGAGCGAGCGGGCTTCGCGAACGATATCGTAGACAGTCAGGAAATACGGCGCGTAACCGAGCTTTTCGATCAACGCGAGTTCTTTGTTCAAGGTGGTCCGCACCTTATCGGAGACGCCGTCGGGGTACCGCCAGTCGGCGCCCTGCCAGGTCAGGTCGGTAAGATGCGCTTGCGCGCTTTTGCCGTCCGGTACCGGTTCCTCGGGGTATTCGTAAGCCAGCTCGTCGAGGCTGAAGGTGCACCGCGCCACAATCTCCAGGCTGCGCGCCACTGCCGCTTCATGGTCCCGGAACAGGCGGTACATTTCCTGCGGCTGTTTCAGATGACGCTCGGCATTGGCGGCGAGGCGGTAACCGGCTTCCGCCAGTTTGCACTTTTCCCGGATGCAGGTGATGACATCCTGCAGGGGCCGCCGGGCGGGGTCGTGGTAGTGGACGTCGTTGGTGGCGACCAGCGGGGCGTCAAAGCGCGCCGCCAATTCCTCAAGCCGGACGAGCCGGCGCCGGTCGTCACCGGTATACAGCCAATGGGCGGCGAGATAGAGGTTTTCAGGAAAGGCCCGGCGCAATATTCCAAGCGTGGCGATGAACGGATGACCGTCATCTTCGGCCAGAGTATCGGGGGCCAGAGTATCGGGGGGCAGGGCAATAAAAATCTGGTCCGCGCCGAATTCGACCACGTCATCGAGGGTCAAATGACACGCGCCCTTTTTGGCGGCGCGCTTGCCCCTTGTCAGCATCCGGCAGAGGCGTCCCCAGGCGGTCCGGTTTTGCGGCAGGCACAAAATCTCCACCCCGTCCAGAAGGCGCAAGCGGCAGGCGGGGAGGACATGCATATCTGCCTCCTTTGCCGCGATATGGGCGCGCACGACGCCCGCAAGCGAATTTAGATCGGCGATGGCGATGGCCCCGTGGCCAAGCTCTTTTGCTGTCCTGACCAGTTCGGCGGGGCGCGAGGCGCCACGCAGGAACGAGAAATTGCTCATGCATTGCAATTCGGCATAGCCGTATTTCTGGTCAGGTCCGGTCATGCGAACAGGCCATGGACATACCAGCGCGGCGGCCCGCGGCGGCCCGGGTCCTGGTACAGCCCGGCGCGGTAGATCCAGTAGCGATGGCCCTCCGTGTCCTCGATCTCGTAATAATCGCGGGTCTCTTCAAGGACCCCGCCCGAGGGCCACCATTCGGGCGCGATCCGCTCGGGCCCCCGAGCGCGCACGACCCGCCGGGTCAGCCGCCGCCATGTGAATTGCAGGGGTGGGCCGTCCGGCACTTCGGCGATCGCGGTGATTTGTTCGGGGTGGTCAAACAATCTGAACGGGCGGGATATATCCTGATCGCGCAGGCTCCATTGGGGCTGGACATGGGCGGCGACGGGCCGGGTGGCGCGCTCGGGCAGGTGGCTTTCATAGGGTGCATGGCGGCGCACATTCTGCTCCCCCAGCCGGTTGGTGAGCCGGTCAATCAGGGCGCTGGGGGCTTCAAAACTGTCCGTCCCCGCCCCGACCAATTGGTTCTGGTCGGGGGTCAGGGGCTCGGTTGTCGCCGCCGTCAGGATCAGGGCATCGATGCCGAAGCCGGGGTCGAGGGTTTCCAACCGCTCGGCAAATAACCGCATGATATGATCGGCGTTGCGGCTCGGGGTCCCGAGACGGATCTCCATATCCTGGGCGCCGCCATCGGCGCGGCACGCGGTAAGGATGATCCGCCGTGCGCCCAACCCGGCCTTTTCCAACCCGCCGCTAAGTCGGTGGGTCAGATGTTCCAGGCCGTGGGTGATGGCCGCCTGTTCCAGCATTGGTTCGGCAAAGGCGCGGCGCACCGCATGGCGGACCTCCGGGCGCAACGGTGTGATGGCTTCGTGCAAATCGCCGAACATCTGGTCGAGCCGCAGGCACACATTCATGGCCGCCTGTTTCGATCTGAACCGGCGGGCGAGGGCGTGGCGGGGCAGGCGGGCGACCGCGCGAACCGTCTTGAGCCCGAGGCGGCGCAACAGCAGTGTGGCGTTGTCATCAAGCCGCAGGGCTTCGATCGGCAGGCCGGCGATCCGGTCCCGGATTTCGCCGGGGGGCAATATACAATCCGGGGTATCATCGGCGGGCGCAAACCGCGCGATGGCCATAGCCGCAGCCGGCGTATCGGCGAGCCCCGCGCGTGCCGTCAACTTCATCCGCGTCAGACGAGCAAGGATATCTTCGACCAGACCTGTTTCACCACCAAACAGATGGGCCGCGCCTGCAATATCGATCAGAAGCCCGTCGGGAATGTGTGGGGCGACAAGGGGCGAGTAACGACCCGCCCAGCGGGTCAGGGCGAGAAGGGCGGCCTTATCAGCGGCCGGGTCGGCGGGCGCGGTTTGCAGGTGCGGGCAGCGGGCGCGGGCGTCGGCCAGGGCCTGGTTTGGGTGCACGGCCTCATACCGCGCGGGACCGTTGGCGGCGGCGATCCGGATGCCCCTTGCGCCGGCCTCGATCAGGGCGAGGGGGGCGGTTTCATCCAGTTTTGCGGAAGGCTGCCGGTATGACCCCTGAGCGCTGGCGGCGAGGTGCCGCTCGATCGAGAGTTTCGGCAGCCAGATAAAAAGAATGCGTCTCATGGTTCCAATGGGTTTTCCAGGTGCCGGGTGTGCCGCCCCGGCAGCGGGTCAGGATGATCTGCCAGCCGGCCCGGCCCGGCCCGGCAGGGTCGGCCATGTCCGCACGGCTTGGCATGGGCGAGATTTGCCAGCGCGATGCGGCAGCGGAGGCTTCGCGGCCGCCGCTTAAATTGAGCAACAGACAGGGGGTCCGGGTCTTGGCGCAGGCAAGCTGCAGGCGGCGTGATGCGGTAAACCCGATCGGTCCGCCTTCGCCGACAATGGCCCCGATCCGTCCGGCGCGCACCGCCTCCTCCATGACCCAGGGCAATTCTCGCTGGCGTGCCGTGATCTCAATAAAACGCTCCGGCGATAGTCCGAACCGGGCGAGGCCGGGGGGATAAAGCCTGCCATGTTCGCGTAATTGGGGGACCGCGTGGCACCAGAGAATGTCGCCCTTGCCCGGCAACCGGGAGAGGAGCGCGAGGGTAAAGCCCGCCGCCGCCGCGCCATCGCCCGGCGCGGCGCCCGCCACGTCGTGGAAAGCACTGAGGGATAATTGCCCGCCGGGCAAATGGGAATCAATGCCGGCCAGGTCCAATGTCCAGGCCGCGCCCCGCGCAGGCTTGCCGCGCAAAGCATCCCCGGGGTTGCGCCGCTCGATCGCGGAAATCGCCTTTTGAAGCGCGGATAGAGACAT
>JAJFGZ010000022.1 GCA_021775855.1 Hyphomicrobiales bacterium | reverse complement strand
GGGTTGCGTGGGTACACACCACGGAAGAGCAACAGATCGGCTGGGTTAATCGGGAATGCGTCCACGCGCACAAGCACCTGATCATCGGAGGAAATCGCTGGATCCGGCGCGTCAACGCAGATCACCACATCTTCCGGACGCCCTGGTTTTTCGAATTGGATCTGTTTCATGCGCGAGCGCGCTCCTTTTTGTGCGTGGAACTCGCTGCTCGAAGCGCATCGGCGGCCCAGGTTGAGAGGTATTCCGGATCATCGAGAATTTCGTTCGGCACCTCGTAGTAGGCGGCGACCGTCACATCGCCGGACGCGCCGCGGTAACTAAACGGCGCGCAATCTCGCGCTTCAAACGTTCTGCGGCTGACGTCGTCTACCCTGAAATAGAGGACACCTTTCATCACGAAGCCGAACTGCACACCGTCGGCGCGCAATCCGGCACCCGCAAAATAACGGTGTACCGTGATGTCGCTGATCCCCTCGATCTGATCCGCGAAGCCCTCCGCGAGTGCTCGTTGGGATTGTGTCCTCGCGTTCATCACGAGGTCTCTGATGCCGTCAGTGGGAAGAATCCGCTGATGGCTTTGAGCCGGCCTTGGGCATCGTGTGTGGCAAAACTGGCGCCGAGTTGCAGAGTTGCGCCTTCGCCGTTTAAGAGCGCCCAGCGGGCCAAAGACCTGTCGTGGTGATCGATCACCTGAAGGATCTCAAACCGCCCGCCCGGAACGTTTTCCTGAAAACCGCCCATATAGTCAGACAGCGCCGTGCGGCCCGTCAGCAGGCCGCTCGGGTCACAATAGGTGGCGTTCTCAGCGAGACAGTCCTTCAATTCGCTCGCGCGAAGGGTCGCCTCGGATGACCAGATCTTTGCATAGCGCGGCCAAAGCGTTTCAGCGTCCATGACGTTCCTCCAGGTTCTCAAAATAGTGGGTGATCATCTTTTTCAGATCGTGCGCTGCGTAGCCGGCTCGGATCAGAACAAGGACGCCCTGGTAGAGGGCTAGCAACGCGACGGCTTCAGCCCGATCGTCGCCGAGGCGATCGGCAAACGTGTCGCGAAGGACGTCGAATCCGTCGCTCACGAAGTTCGGTATTTCCGTGTCGCCGAATTCGACTGCGGAGTTCGTGACCAGGCATCCTGCTGAACCTCCGTCGGGCTCATGCAGAAGCGACAGGAACAATTGACGCAGGCCCTCAATGCCAGACCCCTTCGGCGCATGGTCCTGAATTCGACGCTCAAGTACAGCGTGATTGTAGTGCTCGCTCGCCGCCAGAAATAGACTGCGCTTGTTGCGATAGCTGTTGTAAAGGCTGCCGGAAGTCACGCCCGCAGCCGCTTCGAGATCTCGAACGGAAGTTGCGGCGAAGCCTTGACGGCGGAAAGCATGCATTGCGGCTGTCAAAACAGCAGTTTGATTGAATGAACGAGGGCGGGCCATTTCTACCTTTCATTTTAGAACGTTCATTATATAATGTGTGTTTTAAAACAGAGTCAAGCGCGAAATGAACGCAATACACATTGCTGGAGTAGGTTGTGTCCTTCTTAGACGCTGTAGCGTCGCACCAGTTGCCACGATATCTGACATGGCTCCGCCAAATTTCTCCCGTGAGGCCTCAAATTATTGAGTGGCCGCGAGAAAAAGATGATGATTCATGTAGATAGGTCTGCAGCAGGTGCGGAGAAGCAAAATATTGCTGAAGAGCTGCGCTTGTGTCACTTACGCTACTTTGTTGCCGCTGCGAATCATGGCAGCTTTCGTCGCGCGAGCGCCGCACTTGATATTCAAGAGTTAATGATAAGTCGGGCGGTCCGTTATCTTGAAGATCGACTTGGCGCTTCACTTTCTCATCGGCATAATGGCGGAGTTGCGTTGACCGTCGCTGGCGGACAATTGCGGACAGGTTTGCCGACGTAAATCTGGTTGCAGTGCCTGATCCAAATGGGAATTCTTATCCGGCACAGGCAGCGACTTTTCGCAACGTACCGGAAAATTTATTCGCTTTCCCATGTGTAATTATTGCAAGCACCAACGACCCTTACGGCACGATTGATTATTCCAGCAGGAGATCGAAACAGTGGGGTCCCAATAATCAATGTTGGAGCAAAAAGTCATATCAGTGCGACAGGCGATCTTGGTTCCTGGGATCAAGGTTTCGACTTGCTGACAGCATTTGCTGCCGGGTGCGGCTAAGTAGTCGACCTGCCAGATTTGTCGCGCGGCTCGTGGTTTCTGTCTATCAATAATGCCAGAGCTGGTGCAACGCTATCGATATATACATATAACATATCAAAATAGACATAAACAATATTGGACATATGTTCGACTTGGGTCTGAAATCACGCTGGAACCAACAATAGATCGGTTGGTCGCCAGACCTTCAATCGTGAATCACATTTGCCTAGACGAAAACGGACGCAAAATTTCGCGCCCGTTGGCCATATTCCGGCACCAGGAATAGTGACCAGCCGACAAAATCTTGCTGACAAGCAAAAGCAAATTTAGACCTTAAAAGGAGATCGTATCATGACGTTTTTTAAATCCATGCCGGACGAAAGTGCCGTCCCGGACGTCCTCAAATTCAATCCGCCGGCGGGCCGAAAGCTCATTGAACTCCACGAGTTGGTCATGCGCCAACCATCGCCTCTGACCGAAAAGGAACGCGAACTCATCGCATCCTATGTGTCGGGTTTGAATTCCTGCCAATATTGTTTTGGCGTTCATAGCCAGACAGCCTTTGCATACGGGGTCGAGGAAGACTTGTTTACCGGCCTGATGGACGACGTCGACACCGCACTAGTTGATGAAAAACTAAAGCCCATCCTGCGCTATGTCCGGAAACTGACCAACGAGCCGGCGAAACTGGTTCAGGCTGATTCTGATGCGGTTTGGTCGGCAGGTTGGAGCGAGCAGGCCCTGCACGACGCGATCATGGTGGCGGCGCTGTTCAATC
The DNA here is from genome assembly GCA_021775855.1 of Hyphomicrobiales bacterium. Taxonomy (GTDB): domain Bacteria; phylum Pseudomonadota; class Alphaproteobacteria; order Rhizobiales; family NORP267; genus NORP267. The sequence goes on along the minus strand of JAJFGZ010000022.1, from coordinate 12,649 downwards.
TTATGAACCGTATGCTTGATGGCCACGGCGTCAAGGGAAACAAGGATATGTTCGAACTTCGTGGACCGAACCTCAAGGACAATGGTTACACCAGCGTTATCAAGGCATTCGAAAGTACAGACGGATGAATTGAAAGGTGTCCAATGTACCCGGTCTGACAGGACCCTCCTCTGTCGGGCCGGGTACACATGAACCACCAATCCCGCTAAATATCCAAGTCTGGACAGGTCCCGCTGCGCAACAATGATGGCGGCTTACCATCTGGTAAAACCCGGGCAATCGAGCCTGACAATCCGGTGAGACAAGTCTCAACTGCTGATCCTGCGGCAGGGGCGACTGGGGGAATATAATTCCCCATGATCCAATTCCCCTTTATACCAAAAACCTCAGAATTGTTGCGCTTTTACCCCCGACAACACATGATTTTTGAGCCGCATCCCGGTTTACGCCAAGCAAAAATATTGGCCATTGCGGAGCGCATTCCCGTCTCCTAGCATTTGCATTGGAAAAGCGACCGTTGGAGTTCGCCGCAACACCGGCGCTGTCAATCCGTCCCTCGTAGAGATCCTAAAAATGCCTTCAGAACCGGTGAGCGGTTATCCCGCCTTTGTATAGAATTGACCGCAATTTGCATTGGCTCTCGCAATGGTACAAAGGCTACCAATGGATCCCAGGCGTGGCCAAGACTGCGCGGCATCAGGCCTATGCCGCAGTTGGCCGCGATCAGAGCCAGGGCTGCTGGCAACTGGGAAACCTGCTGGTGAATTCGTGGAGCGAAACCTGCACCGAGACACAAATTGATCACCTGGTCGAAATAGGCCGTGTGCGGGTGGCGGGGGAATCCGATGAATGTTTCTTTCGCAAGTTCTCCAAGTGCTATTTCGCTCCGTTCAGCGAGACGATGAGCGGGCGGAAGCGCCACGGCCAGGGTCTCCCGCCAGGCGGTTTCCAGGACCAGCTCAACACCATTGACAAAGACCGGCTGCATTTCCGGACTGATCGATATAAAGCCAATGTCGATCCGGCCGGCGGCAATCTCGTCGAGCTGCTCACCTGAGGTCATCTGCACCAACTCTATATCGGCGTCGGGGTAATCCTTGCGAAAAGTCCGCAACACAAGTGGCAGATGGGTGAGCGTTGCAGTGCTCATAAATCCGATCACCAAGCGCCCAATCTGTCCCTGACCAATTCGCCGCGCTTCGTTTGCCGCGTGTTCGGCCTCATCGAGAATGTTCCTCGCCCGCGCCCGCAACACCATCCCGGCTTCGGTCAGCTTGATCGGTCGGCAGGAGCGATCAAAGAGGGCAACCTCAAGTTCGGCTTCCAGGTTTTGAATTTGCTGGCTGAGTGGTGGCTGGGCAATATTCAACCGTTTTGCCGCCCGCCCGAAGTGCAGTTCCTCCGCGACAATTGCAAAATATCTGAGGTGACGCAGCTCCATCTATTTATACTTTATAAGTATTAAATGAGATGTAAACGATATTGGACATATTATGTAAAAGCAACTGAAAATGCTTCTGAGCTGGAAAATGAATTGGGGTCAGAATGCATCCGTCCGTCCAAACTGCTGTGCCGCGGTCAGCGCAGGCATCGAACATTCCTCAACTTGCGCCACCGCCGGGAAGCCGGGTGTTGGTGGCCGGCGGTTGCGGCGGGGTAGGCCGGCCAATGGTCCTTGCCTGTCAGGCGATCGGACTGGAAGTCGCGGTGCTCGCATTACCATCTTCGATCGAACGAAATCCCCCGCCCGACGGGGTTTTGACCGTCCCGGCTGATGCTACGGATGAAACTTCAGTGGTCGGCGCCTTCGAAAATATCGAGAAGGAATGGGGATCGATCGATGTGCTGATCTTTCTTGTGGGTTTCATGATTGTACCCCCGACGAAAATCCCCGATGTTTCACCGCAGGCTTGGGACGAAGTGATCCTGGGGAACCTGCGTTCGGCTTTTCTGGTCTGCCGGCAAGCCCTTCCGCTGCTCCACAAGAACGGCGGCTCCGTCGTAAATGTGGGGTCCAGCCTGGCCTATAATCCACTGAATGGTGTGAGCGCCTATGCCGCTGCAAAAGGCGGCCTTGTCTCGCTCACAAAGTCTCTCGCGATCGAGAACGCGCCCCATGTCCGTGCAAATCTCATCGCACCTAGCGCCATTGAAACCTCGTTCCTTGCCGGTGGCGACGGGTCGCGCGGCGAAGAATCTGCGCGCAAGGGTGGCGACGCCTGGTTCCAGTCCATGAAGGACCAATACCTGCCCACGATCCCGCTCGAGCGTATTGCCCAGCCCGAAGACGTAATCGGCCCGGCATTGTTCCTCGCAAGTCCTGCCGCGAGTTTCATCACCGGACAAGTCATTCACGTGAATGGCGGGCGGGTGACACCATGAGGATCGACACAACCGACGGCGGATATGAACCCTATCTCAGGAGATGATTGCGAGCAGAAAACACTCAACATGGTGGTGAGAAAGCACCTCCGTAACGACCCATCCAACACCAAATCCCGGCACCAAAGATCGGGACCATCTAAATAAATCTAAAACCAGCGGGAGAAACAGAAATGACAACCGATACCGAGACCTTTGACGCGAAATCCACTGGTGATCCAACACCGGACCTGGTGGGTGTATTTTCCCGTCCATCCATGATTATCAGCAGCGGCGTGATTATATTGTTTGTCGCCCTCGCGATGTTAGATCTGGATTTAACCAGCCAGTTGGTCAATACCGGCTTTGGCTGGTCCACGAGAATATTTGGCGCCTACTGGCAATTTCTCATCTTGCTCACATTCTTTGTTGGACTTGGCGTTGCATTGTCGCGCTCAGGAAATGTCCGCTTGGGCGGTCGCGATACACCGGAAATGAACACCTTTCAATGGGTTTCTATTATCCTGTGCACTCTGTTGGCGGGTGGCGGCGTGTTTTGGGCCGCCGCCGAACCGATGGCGCATTTCACCTCGCCACCACCATTTTTTGGCGGCACGGCAAATACCCCCGAGATGGTATATCCAGCGCTTGCGCAATCGTTCATGCATTGGGGTTTTCTCGCGTGGGCCATCCTTGGTTCACTGTCAGCCATCGTTTTAATGCACCTCCACCATGCCAAGGGATTGCCCCTGCAACCCCGCACACTGCTTTACCCGATATTTGGCGACCGCGTCATGACCGGGCTTTTCGGCGGGATTGTCGATGCGTCCTGCGTGGTCGCTGCCGCCGCCGGAGTAATAGGCCCGATCGGCTTTTTCGGACTCCAGGTAAGCTACGGGCTCAACGACTTGTTCGGCATTCCCGACACGTATGCGACCCAGGTTTTGGCCTTGGTGGCAGTCGTTGGAATTTACACAATTTCTACGGTTACCGGAATCGGGCGTGGCATCCAGTTGCTTAGTCGATTGAACATCTACCTGGTTTTTGCGCTGCTTGCGTTCATTATGGTATTCGGCCCAACAGCGTTCATTATTGACAGCTACATCGAAAGTTTCGGGCTCTACGTCACAAATATGATCCCCATGGCTACGTTCCGCAGCTCCCCTGCCTGGCTTGGTTGGTGGACCATCTTTTTCTGGGGTTGGTTTCTGGGCACAGCGCCATTGATGGCGGTATTTGTAAGCCGTATTTCACGCGGCCGTACAATCCGCGAGATCTTCTTGGCGCTGGCGATCATAGCCCCCCTGGCAACGACTTTCTGGTTCACTGTGGTTGGCGGATCAGGTCTTTTCTTTGAGCTTGCCACGCCAGGTTCAGTCTCCGGGCCATTCGAAGGCTTCAATTTCTCTGCGGCGCTGTTTGCAATCACCAAGCAATTCCCGTTTGGATTTCTTCTGTCTCTGGCATTTCTGGTCTTGACGACAATCTTTGTCGCGACCAGCGGTGATTCGATGACCTACGCCATCTCGATGGTCATTAGCGGTGACGATCACCCCCAGCGCTCTGTCCGGATTTTCTGGGGCGTGGCAATGGGCACGGTGGCAGCAGTGCTGATTTCGATCGGTTCCGGCGGGGTTTCGGCATTGCAATCCTTCATTGTCGTAACGGCGGTGCCGGTTTCGCTCATTATATTGCCGACACTCTGGTATGGGCCAAAGATTGCCGGGCAACTTGCACGCGAACAGGGCTTGGTCCCAGCTTAGGTCTCCCCCGACCCCGCCCGGGCGAGGATTTGGTCACGCAATCAACCGCGAGATCGATCTTCGCCCGGGCGGGAACAAGCATCATAACGAGGAAGTAAATGATCAATCTTTCCAGTGAAATCGCCAAATTTATAGAAAACGTGCAACTGTGTTTCGTTGCCACGGTCAACGCGGACGGGACACCAAACCTTTCCCCGAAAGGGTCGTTGGCCGTGTTTGATGCCGGGCACTTGGTGTTCGCCAATATCGCTTCACCCAATACAATCGAAAATATACGACGCGACCCGCACGTCGCAATCAATGTCATCGATATGTTTACGCGGCGCGGATACGGCTTCGATGGTGTCGCTGAAATCAAGCTCGAAGGAACGCCGGAATACGCGTTTGTGGCCGACCCGCTATGGGCGGAGCACGGCAAGGCATACCCGGTCCACCAGGTTTTAAAAGTTGCTGTCAACAACGTCAGAGAGGTCCGTTCGCCGGCTTACACCTTCGGCGAAGGCGTGACTGAGGCAGGCCTGTCTGAGGCGTTCCAAAAGACCTATGCCGATCGTGCTGCCGAGACGTCCCATGATTGATCTCTATACAGACGGCACCGCTAACGGGCGCAAAGCCTCAATTATGCTCGAGGAAACCGGGCTTGAATATACCACCCATGTTGTAGGAATTCTCAAGGGCGGACAATTTGAGCCGGCGTTCAAGCGCATCAACCCAAACTCCAAAATACCGGCAATTGTCGATAAAAACGGGCCTGGCGGAGAACCCCACACGGTATTTGAATCCGGCGCCATTTTAATCTACCTGGCGGAAAAATTGAGCAGCCCGCTTCTCCCGGACAACCCGATCGAACGATCGAATGTGATCCAGTGGCTGATGTTTCAGATGGCGAATATTGGTCCGATGTTTGGCCAATATCATCACTTCTTCAGCCACGCCCCCGAAAAAGTGCCATACGCGATCGAGCGGTACCGCAAGGAAGTCGAGCGGCTCTATGAGGTGATGAACGAACGCCTCGATACCTCCCGGTTTCTCGCGGGCGACGATTACTCGATCGCCGACATTGCAAGCTACACCTGGGTTGCCCGTTTCGAGGCTCCCGAGATCGACCTGTCGATTGGCGACAGGGCGCATCTCAACCGGTGGTTCGTGGCAATTTCTGCCCGCCCCGCCATTCAAAGAGGCATGGCGGTTCCTGCATGACGACGAGGCACGAACCGAAACGCACAATGCGGCTTCGCTTTCACCAAAATTAGAAGGGAAATTGGAAATGAATAGATTTATTGGAACCAAAGGGCGCAGTGCCGTATTGGCAACCACATCTGCTATGTTGCTCGCGCTTGCAGGGCCTATCGCCGTGCAGGCGGGCGAGGATGCGCCTTCATCTCAGGTATCAGGTATCATCAGCCAGCCACTGTCTTCCGATCTGGCAGGCCGGTTGGTCAAAGTTGTCAGCGTGGTATACCCGCCCAGTGGCGCGTCCAGTCCACACCGCCACCCGGCCGAGGTTTTCGTTTACGTTGAAGAAGGTTCCGTTGTCGCCCAGATCGAAGACGGCGAAGAAGTCACCTATACAGCGGGGCAGATCTTTTACGAACCGCCAATGGTGTTGCACCGCGTTTCGCGGAACGCGAGCGAGACCGAACCCGCGAAGGTTATTGCGTTCCTCATCATCGAAGACGGCAAACCCGCGGTTATCCCTGAAGAATAACAAGCGCTTGAATTCCTCCTATCCCGGCCGGTCCAAGTCAGCTGGCCGGGATAGAAGCGATACCGCAATCCGCTCGGGTGTTGCGCTTGGCGATCACAGAACGTTCTGCCAAGACCCGCTTCGCGCACCCGACACCCTATGAGGGCGTTAGAGATATCCCGGTCCGGACCGGGATAGTTCCGGTCGAGTCGGTTTTTGGGAAGCAATCTTAGATCCAGGCGATACGACATGTCTGAACCTGCCGCCTCTGTTCATCGGGGTTCCGAGACGGAATTGCCTTTGATCATATTGAAAGGTTCACTTGTGGTCGATCCTGCCCTTGAGCATTTGCCACAGTTCAATCTAACAGCGTTTTCTTGCGCGCGTCGTACTCTTTTTTGTCGATCTCGCCTTTCGCAAAGCGCTCCTTGAGGGTGTCGAGCGGCGTTGCTCGCGGGGGCGCGTTGAAGCCACCAGAATTGCTGCTGCCGAATGAGCGAACAAGCAAGACAACGAGCAGGATAATCCCGCCCCAGAAGACGATCATCATCACTCCGCCGAACATCATATGTCCCCATCCCCACGTGCCCCACCGGTTCCAGTCATCCGTTGGCTGAGCCAGGCTTGATGTCACCCAAAGAAAGGAGACCAGTGTTGAAATCGCATATGTGCGGATCCGATTCATATCCAATCTCCGCGTCAAAGGTTTTTCTCAATTTAATGCTAGGTGGTAGATTATGCTGATGCCCGAGTTGGGTCAAATGATTTACCCCGCTTTCGGGTGCGCTCAACGATTTCCTTCTGTTCACGCCTCCATTTGCAATACCTTCTACGTCCAATGGAGCGGGTCAAAAGATGGAGGTGCGGAGCACCGCGTCGTATTGGCAACCACTTCCGTGATGTTGCTTGCGCTTGCAGGGCGTGTCCCCGCGCAGGCAGGCGAGGGTGCGCCTTAATCTCAAGTTTGGGGCATCATCAACCAGCTGCTGGCTTCCGATCTTCAAGGCTGGTCGATCACGGTGTGGTATACCCGCCCGGTGGCGCCCCCTGCCGCACTGACTTCCGGCGGAGATTTTTGCCCGTGTCGAGGGAGGCTCGGTTGTCGCCCAGATCGAGGACCGGGAGAAAATCACCTACACAGCGGGGCAGATCTTTTACGAGCCGCCAATGGTGTTGCACCGCGTTTCGCGGAACGCGAGCGAGACCGAACCCGCGAAGGTTGTCGCGTTCCTCATCATCGTAGACGGTAAACCCGCGGTTATCCCTGAAGAATAACAAGTCTTCGAATTCCTCAATCCGCACCCGGGCCGAGCAGAGGCGAGCGGCCCAGGCTCAAAAGGCCCGCATCTTTCAGTCTGAACGGTGAGGAGCGCACAAAGGCTGCCTGGTCGAGCAGTTCCTGTTCCAAAAACTCCAGGTCCTGGCCGGCATTGTTGAGGGTCGCGATCACGTCGTTGACATTGCGGTGGCGGGCGGCCACCAGGGCCCAGAGGATGGCGGCGCGGGTGCCTGATTTGCAATGCGCCAGTACCGGCTTGGGCAGTTCCACCAACGCATTTTCAAACCTGTCGATTGTATCAGGATCGAACATGGCATGGTTACGCGCCGGGGCGTGGGCATATTCAAGGCCGAGGTCGCGCGCGGCCCGGGCGGCTTCGGCTGATCGCATATACTCCCCCGTCTCGTCGTCGGGGCGGGCGTTGAGGATCGCGCGGAAACCACGGTCGCGGATGGTCTTGATATCGTCCAGCGCGATTTGCGGGGCGATGGCAAATTCGGACGTTAATGGTGTAATTTCAAGCACGTGTGGTAGGTTCTAGAAATCCGCTGACCTTGTCAAAGGGTCGGTCAAAAACGGGATTGGGCCATATGCTGGATAAAACCGATCGCAAGATCCTTCAGGCCTTGCAAAAGGACGCGAGCCTGTCAGACGCGAAAATCGCCGAGATCGCCGGGATATCGACGAGCGAATGTTCTGAAAAGATCACAGCGTTCGAGAAGGATGGCGTCATCGTCGGGCGCGTCGCGCTGCTCGATCCCGCCAAGGTGGATATCGGGGTGACGGTGTTTGTCGCGGTCACCACCCCCGAGCATAGCCAGCAATGGTTGGACCAGTTCCATGATTCGGTCCGGGAATTCCCGGAGGTGGTGGAATTTTACCGGATGAGCGGCCAGGTGGATTACCTGTTGCGGGTGGTTGTGCCCGATATCGAGGCCTACGACGCGTTTTACAAAAAGCTGATCGCATCCGTTGATCTCAAGGATATCAGCTCCACATTCGCCATGGAGCAGATCAAGTTTACGACCGCATTGCCGCTGGAACTGGCTGACGGGGAATAGCCGGAGAAAACGCTCCCCCGGATTCCACGGCCCCGAGTCCTACGGCGTGGTTCCACTGCGGACTATTTGAACTGGATGTTCACACCAATTCTACCGCCAACACTCGTGGCGTCATCGCGGCGCAACCGGGCCATCCCGCCGACAGCCCCGCTACGTTCCACGTAAAAAGAATCCTGCGATTCATTCATGAAGCCCAGAACGCTGACGCTAACATTTTCATCATTTGTCGGATTCATCGTAAATCCCGCGAAGACATTATAGCTGACGGCCGAATCGTTGAGACCTATTTGGGCGGTATCTCGCACAAGCGTTCCCGCTCCGCCGCCACCGAGAAAGGCAATATCGGTTCCATCAACGTCCTGAAGGAGAAGGTCCACAGTGGCCCCAATCATCCATTCGAATTGCTTTGCCGGCCCCGGAAGATTCCCTTTTATGGTTGCGCCGACTGATCCGCCAAGCTCTCTCACATTGATATTTGAATTGTAGGAAAAGCCGAACATTGGGCCAAAACCGAAATTCGGGATGTTGCCGGATGACGAAATATCGATATCGCGAATGTTTACAACCGGACCGCCATTGAGCTCCAAAGTGGTATTCTCTCCTATCTCAACATCAGTCGACAAGCGGTACCGGGCGCTAAAGCTGAAGCCCTCGTATTTCATTTCAACGTCCGTCAGATCCGTCGCGGTGCCTGCGCCTGGCAGGAATACGCCGGGATTGCTGGCACCCGGTAACAGCAAGTCATCACCGAACGACGGGATCATCGGAGCGCTGACGCGCGCGCTGGAACTGGAAAAACTCAATTTAACGGCTTGATTGATCGGGCCTTCAAATAATCTGGACGGTGAAGGCGCTATGGATGGCAACTCAACATCCGCCCAGTATCCCACATTGGTGTCGACATTGCTGAGCCGCAGGATGGTCATTACCTCCAGACCGCCGCGGCGATAGCCGAACGATTCAACCCGGTCTGTTTCTTCGCTGCGTTCAACCTCGATGCCCGCAGACATAATCAATGTTGGCGGCGTGCAAGCTGGAAACATCAAATCCGGGTAGATAATCGCAACGAGATCAGCCAAAGCATTCTGATTGCTGTTTCTGAGACGATCCTCGATACCTTTCAGCTCATCTAGCCCCAATTGCCAGGTAACGCGATCACAATTGGCAATTCCCTGCTTCATAAGTCTGATCGCGCCGTCAAGTATTGCCTGTTGCCGGGGGTCCGAAAGCACGACCGTTTGCACGCCTGCTGTCTGCCTTGCTCCGACCTCTCGAATTCTGTTGACCGGTTGCAAACTTTCCTCAGGATAAGTCACCGATCTGAGAAATCCGTCGATCAAATAAAGCTCATCGTAAAGCGTTTCCGCACGCTCCTGTTTGGCTTCCCTTGTGTCTGTATTTGTATCCAGCGGCGTTGCCAGAAGCTGGTTCAGGGCCCGGGTGAGTTCGCTGAAAATCTGTGTCATTTCGCGCCGGCCCTCGTCGTACAGAGCCTGACTTCGCGTATCGATACCGGTTTGCATCTTGTTCAGCGCGCTATTCGCCCTGTCCTGCAGTCGCTGGTTTGACAATTCAATGCGCGGCGGCAGCGCGATCGCCACGTTGGGCATCGCGCGGCGCAACTCCTCACCTTCCAGAATGCGAGGCGGCGGTGATTGAGGTTCGGGCGCATTCTGTACATTCTGATTGCCAGTTTGACCTACGGCGATTTTCGGGCAGCCCTCTCTGACCATCTCTCCGATACGACGCACATAAGTGGCGATATCTTCAGCCGCCCGGCGCTGTTCGTCGGCGGAAAACTCGCCGATCCGCAAAGCAAGTTCGCGGTGCCGATCCGCAACGCCATCATCTACAATACCAGCCGTCCAGAAGCCAAAAAGCCAGCACGATAGCTCCGATCCATCGAACTGAAGGCTTTCCAGATCTCGTAGACGAGTTGCAATATCCTCGTGAAGCGCTTCGACCGCTGCTGTGCCGGTCATCTGGTCTGCAGGTGTCATGACAGCCGGGCCGAAGGGTGGAACCGGGATATCGGTCTGTGCCTGCGCAGGTAGTTGCGTCGCGCCAATCAAAATCACTGCCGCCGCACCTATTATGCGGTTGAATTTCAGTGCCGGCATTTTTCCCCCAGTGTCTCGTATCTTTAACTTTACCGGGAAAATTCTAGCCTGGCAAAGAAGACTGTCATCATCAGATTTGATGATAAATCGCAGTTTCAATTGTTACTGTTGCCATTATGCCAGACCGGCAAGCAGCCGCACGAGATCGGATTGGCGGCGCAGCTGGGTCTTTTGCAGGATCGACTGGATTTGGCTTCGAACGGTGGCAATAGTGACGCCGCGATTCTCGGCGATCCGGCGCACCGTCAGTCCACCCGCCACAGCGCAGGCTACCTCGGATTCCGCCTGCGATAATCCAAATAGAGACATCAAAATCTCGTGCGATGGCTGGTGGGAAAGCGTTGGATCATCGATAGTAACAATAACCGCACCGCCAGACATATCGAACTGCATTTCGCTGTTCGGCGGAATACTCGAAATTGTTGCAATGTATGGCAGCGACCCTTCGCCGCGCGGAACCGTGAACCGACGCGCCTGCGCCGGCTTTGTGGAACCCGTTTTCCGAATGCTATCGATGGCCTGTGAAAGCGCCTTTTGCGCTTCTTTGTGCCGAACAGAGAATTCCCGTCTGTTCCTGCCAAACCCATCACCACGGCGGCAAATAGTTTCAGCCGTATCGTTCATGAACGTCACCTTGTCGAATTTATCGACGATGATGAGCCCGCGTCCCTTGTGCGACAGAAGCGATTGCAACAGGCCCACATCTGCCGCAAGTTTGCCGAGGCGTAGATAGATTTGAGCTGCCCGGCACATATGCGGCCGCAATTCCCCAAGCACGCCTAATTCGGACTCCGTAACATGGCCCTGGCGTTCCGTACGCTGAATTGAAAATGTACCAATCAATTCCGGGGTGTGGAAAGCGCGAACGCCCGCGCAATAGCGTAAGCCATGCGGCGCTAGAAAATCATTGTAAAATTCGTCGCGCTCCATTTCCTGCTCGGATAGAAAATCATAATCCGAAATCAGAAGAAGATCAGGATTATTGATGACCCCATCAAGACGCGGATTGATTTGCGCGTAATATTCCAGATAGCTTTGATTGACATCCGGCGCGGCGGAGGCGTGGAAATCCGCGTACCCGCCCGCCCGCATATCCATGAACTCAAATGTCGCAAATTCGCCCGCAACCAGTTCCGTCAACCTGTTCAGCACACCGTGCCATTCCCTATCCCCGATTGCAGCAGAGTAGAGATCGTCCACAAAGGAACCAATCTGAACTCTTGAAACGTCCATCACCGCTCCCTAGGTCGTTGTAAAGAACCTAATAATATTCATGTAGCTTCTTTCACTTCACCAGATTTATGTTGTTTTGCAAAGATTTGAATTTTTCGACCACCAACCAAATTGGCAAACAATAGTCCTTTGCATCGGCAATCAATTGTTCGCCCGTATCCCCGCAGCTGGTTTCTTTGAAAGCCACACTTAGTTGCGTGGCTAAGGATACACGGTCGGCAATACGGGCCAAGCGCAGCGGGAACTGCTGCTTCCCTTTGCCGATTTTATGAAAAACCAGATCGGATGCCTTTTCTTCTTTGACCATGGTGGCGGTTTCTCGGAGCACCCTGCGCAGGATTTTGTTGGTTGCGATTTTCGGTAGAGCGTCGAGAAAGACATATTTCCACTGATGCCTCGGACCAATAATTATACGGGGAAATTCTAGCCCGGCATGGTGGAATTCGGGGGTGATGGTGTTTGTCGCGGTCACCGCGCCCGGGAATCCCCGGAGGTGGTGGAATTTTACCGGATGAGCGGCCAGGTTGATTACCTGTTGCGGGTGGTTGTGCCCGATATCGAGGCCTACGACGCGTTATACAAAAAGCTGATCGCATCCGTCGATCTCAAGGATATCAGCTCCACATTCGCCATGGAGCAGATCAAGTTTACAACCGCATTGCCGCTGGAACTGGCGGACGGGGAATAGGGTAAGGACTTATACCTCGGATTTTAGGATCAAATTTGATCCGGCAAGAATCAGATGCGGTTCATCGGTCTCCTAATAGAAAATCGCGACAGGCTTTGTAGAGATCGAACCTACCGGCTTCCAGGTGGGCAAGGTGGGTCGCTCTTGCAATCTTGATGTCCTGAACGTTTGCGACACGGCTTAGATTACCGGACAGCCATGCGGCATCGGCGTCCTGGGTCAGGCTGTCCCATTCGCCCCGCACGATGAGCGCCGGGCAGACAATTTGCGCGGGATCGTAGGGGAAATGACCGCTCCAGGCATCACGGATGTCGGCTGCGGGGCCCGAAGGCACCAGGACCGCCGGCGGATTGACGTCGCCGCTGCTTTTATCGGTCGCCAGATAGGCCACCGCCCAATCCGCAAAATGGGCGTTCGATAAGACCGGCGGTTCACCCTCAGGCACGTCTTCGGTAAA
>JAJFGZ010000021.1 GCA_021775855.1 Hyphomicrobiales bacterium | reverse complement strand
TGCCGTTCTCAACCCGGTGCCTGAATTCGGTGTCCAGCAGGAAGCCTTGCTCGGAAAGGTACCGGGGCGTGATCGTCGCATCCATATTCGGGGCGATTACCCAGAAATAGGGTAACGCTATATCGGTTCCCAAATCCTCCGATTGGGAGATCCTCGGGATCAGAAATCCGGATTTCCGCTTGACGGTTGGGTCGGCATGGAAAAAGTACGGAAAATAGGCAATCGGAACGCCTAGAAATTCGAACGTTGCCTGTTCGAATTCCATGATCTGCTCTTCCTGATTGTGAATAACCCGGTTCGCCCTGATCTGCCAGAGCGGTTTGGCATCCGGATCATTCTGGCGAATTTCGCAGGCCGTGTAGATCGCTTTGTTGAAAACTACAATGTTGCCGTCTACGCGTTCCGCAGTAGCTGCGATCACCCGCGCATCATCGGGCGTTATAATCGACAGGGACCGAACAAAGCCTTCCCTGAAATCTCCGGTCACCTCAAATTCATTGGCGAAAATTACGTTGCCGTCCGGTTGTGTCAGCTTGACATTTCCTTCAGCAAACATGCGGTCCTGGTTGCGATCGTAAATGACCTTATCGGCGAGCAGTACGTATAGGTCATAATAAATTTCCACAGATCCAATTGCGGTAATTTTATCGTTTTCGTAGTCGTAAAACATCTCGTCCGCCTGGACGAGCATGGGTACGCCGTTGTCGGAAGTTGATAGCCGGTCGAGCAACCCGGGACTCTGGGCCAAAGCCGGTGAGGGTGCAAAAGACGCCAAGGAAATCAGGGTAATCAGGACGGCGGACAAAGCAATATCGCTCAGGCGCGCGCACGCCTTCCGCATGATCATACATTTCCGATGAATCTCGCTACGAAATTCATCAGCCGTTTGTCGCCGCATCGCAACTCCCGATCGACGTGTCAACTTAACCATCCTCTTGGTAGAGCAAGAAGCTAAGTCCTGCAAGTGCACCAATAATCCCGGGTGACCACGCAGCAATAATAGGGTTAACACGGCCCGCCCGTCCCAGGTCTCCCAGAAACTTTGAAACGACAAAAAGCAGGAAGCCGACAAGGATGCCCGTAAGCACCATTCGTCCGATTCCTCCAAACCTGAAAATGCGCAACGAGGTCGTAGCTGCTATCAAAACCATCGCCGCCAGAAAGAGCGGGCGGGCGAGAAGTTCCTGGTATTTGATACGGTATCCCGTCGCCGAGAGGCCGGCACGCTCGGCCAGCGTGATAAAACTCTGCAATTGCCAGAACGAAACGGTGTCCGGGTCGGAAAAACTCTCCTGAACCTGGGCCGCGCTCAAATAGGTGCTGATCGAATAGGATGCATGAAATTGCGGTTCGCGATCTGTCGAAATGACCCAGGCATCTTCGAGTTCCCAGAAACCGGATTTTAAATTTGCCCGACTGGCCTCAATTCTCGCCGAAAAAGAGTCATCTTGATCATAAACATATACGGTTACATTGGAGAGCGTCGCTCCCTGCCCGGACGAATTTCTCGCATGGATAATGGTTTGACCATCCACGCCGTCCTGACGAAGCCAGGCGTCGGTACCGGCGGCGGAGAATACCAGACTGGACTCCTCCGAAATCTCGGACATCATCTGCAAATGCAGTTCCTTGAAACGGGCGGCCATGGGATTATAGAGCGTAACGGTGACAATCCCGATCGCGAAAGCGGTCAAAACCGAAGGCATCAGGAATTGCCAGGCTGAAAGACCAGCTGAGCGGATCACTACGAGCTCGCTCTTGCTGCCCAGTCCGAGATAAGTACCGATTGATGCAAACAACACGGCAAACGGCATGACTTTTTCGGACAAGGCGGGGATTTTCGCAGCCGATATGATTGCCAGAGACAGCAGCGGAACGTCCTGCGAAATACCTGATTTGCTGAGCGATTGGACAAATTCAACCATGAACAGCAACATCAAGCAGGCCAAAAATATACTGGCGACCAGGAACATGAAGCGCCGTGAAATGTACCATCCAATTGTAAGGGGACGGGCAATCATTGCCAACCGGCCTCGCCGTGTGAACTGGCGGGCAACATCCGCGCGGTAATGGCGCGCGGCACAAATTTCCGAAACCAATTTCCAACTGAAAGGGTAATTTCGCCAAATTTCTGCGCAGCACGTGCAAATATCGGCATTTGCCCGGGTCTGATGACACCGAACGCCACAAGTGCACTCCCAACGAACAAGCCGATCGGGATGGCATATAGAAGGAACACGGCTATATCCGAATATCCAGACATTTTGCCAAAAGCAAACCCCGATATCCGCGCGGCAAATGCAATCACAATCGCGGCGACAATGCCCAATCCCCGATTCTGCCGGGTTGTCCGTGCAAACCCGACTGTCGCAATTGCGATCATCACCAGCGCGAAGGGATAGATCGTGCCATAGAGGCGATTGTGCAATTCGCTACGGAACATGCCAGGTTGAGCCTTGTAAAAAGGGTCCTCGGCATCCGGATTGAACAGGAAACCCATCGAGCGCTCTTCGGGCTGGGTGTAAATCGATGTTGAATTCTGCTCAAACTGGGAAAGATCAAACGCGTACTGCGAGAATGTCACCATTTGCGTTTTTGAAATATCGTCTGAAACAATCTGATACGAGCCGTTTTCCATGCGCAAATAGTTCTTTTCGCCATCGCGTATTAAACGCCCTTGCTCGGCAAAATAGGTGGTTCTTTTGTCAGGATCTCGCTCATCGTCGACCAGCAGCCCCAAGAGGGCACCGTCCCGGGTTCGCTCCCGCACATGAAAAGTAAGGCCCGGTTGGGGCGTCGAGAAGCGGCCTTCCCGGAGCATGAGATTTAAAACATCGGTTCGGATCTCTGATACGAGGCCGCGCAAAATTCCGTTTGTGCGCGGCATAAACACCATGTTGATCACGATGACACCAATACCGACCAGTATCGCGAGCGTCAGAAACGGCGAAATGGTGCGCCAACGTGATGCCCCGGCGGCGTTTATGACAACAAGTTCGTTATCTGCATTGAGTTTGTTGAGGACAAAAATGGTAGAAATAAACAATGAAATTGGCGCAAGAATCGAAATGAATTTCGGTAAAACCAGCATTGTCACCATCAGAAAAATTCCGAGCGCCTGACCCTTGGTCGTCACCAGGTCAAATTCCTTGAGCGCCTGGGTCAACCAGACCAGTACAGTCAGGGATCCCAGGATCACGAGAAAACTGAACAACGTCTGCTTGAAAATATAGCGACTGATCAGGCTCATTCGGCGGTATCCGATCGCAAATTATACCCGGTCATCGTTTGCCCCTGCGCCACTTACATTGCCTGAATTCAATCAATCCGATTATGCCGATGATTTGATGGCGAAAATAGGACTGCATCGCCGCAGAATCATGGTCTGATCCTCCACCAGACTTGCAGCCCGCCGCATCTTGTGCAAGAGCCGTGACGTATCGACATCCGTGAACCAGGAAACATTTGATATGGCGAAAAAATTGACGGTCGTATTCAGGCAGGCGAAGATCCCGGCCTCGGGAAATATTGTGGTGCTGGTTGGCACGGATGGCGCCCTTGGCAATATCGGCAAGGAGGTTGACGCACGCCACGATGGGCTACTGTCAAAGTCGATCAAGGCGGCTGACTTCAAGGGGTCTGCCGGTTCGACAATGACGGTCTGGACGCCCGGGAAAACCCGGGTCAACCGATGCCTTCTTGCTGGGGTCGGAAAACCCGAAGATGGTGCCGAGCAATCCTGGCTAGACCTCGGTGGCGTGGTGATCGCGGCTTTGTCGTCGGGCGATGCGAAGGCGGCAACAATCCTTCTGGAAGACCCCGAAGGAAAAGATATTTCCGGAGATCAGGCCGCTTTAGTGGCGATGGGCATGACATTGCGCGCCTATAAATTTGACCAATACATGACCGGCGATAAAGCCAAAAAGGCGCGCGCCAAATCATTACCGAAAATAGAAATTGCTACCGCTAACACGGCAAAAGCAAAGCGCCGGTATACGGCGCACGCGGCGGTTGCCGAGGGGGTCAATCTGGCCCGTGATCTGGTCAATGAACCTGCCAATATTCTGGGACCTGTCGAATTCGCGAACCGGGCCAAAGCGTTGTCAAAATTGGGTGTCGATGTCCAGATCCTGAACGAGAAAGATCTCAGTAAACTGAAAATGAACTCCCTTCTCAGTGTCTCTCGGGGCAGTGTCAAGCCTGCCCGGTTAGCGGTCATGCGCTGGAACGGGGCGAAAACCAAATCGACCGCCCCGGTAGCTTTTGTCGGAAAGGGTGTGGTGTTCGATACTGGCGGGATCAGCCTGAAACCAGGCGCCGGGATGGGCGATATGAAGGGCGATATGGGGGGTGCGGCTGCGGTCACTGGCCTGATGCACGCGCTCGCGGCGCGCAAGGCCCGGGTCAACGCGGTCGGGGTGATCGGCCTTGTTGAAAACATGCCCGACGGCGACGCCACCCGCCCCGGTGACATTATCAAGTCCATGTCCGGCCAGACCATCGAAGTCCTGAACACCGACGCTGAAGGACGTTTGGTACTTGCTGATGCGCTCTGGTACACCCAGAAAAAATTCAAACCCAAAATCACCATCGATCTGGCAACCCTTACGGGGGCTATTCTTGTAGCGCTCGGCCAGGACCATGCGGGGTTGTTTTCAAACGACGATGAACTGAGCACGCAATTGGCGGCGGCAGGTGAGGTGACTGGCGAAAAAGTATGGCGCATGCCGCTCGGCAAGACCTACGACAAGATGATCGATTCAAAATTCGCGGACATGAAAAATATCGGCGGGCGTTGGGCCGGCTCCATTACGGCCGCGCAATTTCTCAAGCGATATGTGAACGAATCCCCCTGGGCGCATCTTGATATTGCCGGCACCGCAATGAATTCACCCGATACCAAGATCAACCGCTCGTGGGGATCCGGTTTTGGCGTCCGCCTGCTCGATCGGCTGGTCGCAGACAATTACGAAAAATAATTCGCGCCAACCATGACCGAAATCCTGTTCTATCATATGGAACGAAAAACCCTGGAGCAGGTCCTCCCGGAGCTGGTGGCGAAATGCGTCGAGAGGGATTGGCCCACATTGATTGTCGCCGGGTCGCAGGAACGGGTCGAGTCCCTGGACAGCCTGCTCTGGACCTATTCAGACCAGACATTTCTCCCCCACGGTAAATCAGGTGACGGCAACGACACCGGGCAACCGGTCCTGCTGTCGACTTCGGATACACGCACAAACGGGTCCGAAGTATGTATCCTGGTGGATGGCGCAGGAACCGATAAGTTAAACGAATTCAATCGTATAGTTCATCTTCTTGATGGACGTAGGGAAGAAGCGGTGGAAGCCGCCCGCAAAGTCTGGAAAACACTCGATCGCGAAGCACACGATGTCACCTATTGGCAGCAGGACGGTACGGGGCGGTGGGTAAAGAAGGCCTGAGGGGCATAGGAGACCAACACAATGCCGGTTTGGAACGACAATAAATTCATGGCCCGCCGCGCCATAGCGCTGGAACGGATCCGGGAAAATCTCGGTCTTGGCGAAACTGCCGAGGAGCGTAAAGGCTGGTTCGAGGGCGTATACGATTTAGCCGATGGCGATCCAGCTGGAGTCCCGTGGAGCGATACCGAACCCCGGGCGCCGCTGGTGCGCTGGCTGGCCGAGCAGTCGGAAGACCATTTGCGCGGCCACGCCTTAGATGTGGCCTGCGGACTTGGCGACAATGCCGAGGCTTTGAGCGCTGCTGGGTTCGAGACCACCGCATTCGATTTTTCAAAAAAAGCGGTTGTCTGGGCAAAAAAGCGGTTTCCGGATTCAAGAGTGAAATACGAGGTGGCCGATCTGCTTGATCCGCCCAGGGATTGGCTTAGTGCTTTCAACCTGGTCCACGAGACCTACACGGTTCAGGCTCTTCAGGGCGACATGCGCCGCAAGGCTATTGCCTCGATTGCCAGGATGGTGGCGCCGCGAGGGCGGCTTCTGGTGATCACCCGGGCGCGCGACGAGGGCGAGGAAGCGGATGGTCCGCCCTGGCCATTGGATCGTGACGAATTGGCCGCATTTGAGAAATATGACCTTGATCTCGTCCGTCTCGATGACTTTGCAGAACAGCGCGATCGGCCCATCCGGCATTTTCTTGCAGAATTCCGTCGTCCTTGAGGTGAATATTTGAAATGGTCGGGGATGTTTGAAGCCCGGAACCTGCACGCCCTCGACTTTGGGCCGTATAATTTTACCCTCCATCCGGGCGAGTGCCTTGTCGTCACCGGACCGTCGGGATCGGGAAAATCGGTCCTGCTTCGGGCACTGGCTGATCTGAATGACTCCGAAGGTGAAGTGATCCTGGACAATAGTCCACGGCGTTCCATGTCCGGACCGGACTGGCGCAAGAAGGTGCGGTATCTGGCAGCTGAGCCCGGATGGTGGGCCGAGACCCCGGCCGGGCATTTCCACGATGCCGGTTGGTTGAGCGAAAACCTGGCTTTGCTCGGGTTGGAACAAACCCTGGCGGAGCGGTCTGTATCCCTGCTCTCCACCGGCGAGCGCCAGCGCATGGCGCTATTGCGAGCGCTAGAAGACAGCCCAACCGTGCTGCTCGCCGACGAGCCGACCGCGGCGCTCGACGAAGAAGCGACGGCAAAAGCGGAAAAATTGCTCCGCGATTTTACGACGCGGGGCGGCATTCTGGTTTTCGTGACGCATTCGATCAAGCAAGCCAAGGCGTTCGGGAATAAGCATCTGAAACTGGAGCGCCCGGCGGAGAGGGGGAACGCTGCATGAACTACGTATCCCTTGATATCTTTGATCTCGCCGTTGCCGCGTTGCTGATCCTGATCAATGGCGCGATCTCTGTTTTGTTCAGCCTTGGCATCGCGCGCTCGCTTTTTATCGCGGCGATCCGGATGAGCGTGCAATTGGCCGCCGTCGGGTTTGTGCTGCGCTACGTGTTCAGCCAATCAACCTTGTGGTTGATCGGGCTGATCGCGATCGCCATGGTGCTGATCGCAGGCCGCGAGGTGATGTCGCGCCAGAAATACCGGTTCGCCGGGTTCTGGGGATACGGCATCGGGGTCACGGCTTTGTTCGCCGCCGGGTTTACGACCCTGTTGTTTGCGATGTTGATCGTGATCAATCCGGACCCCTGGTATGAGCCGCGATATCTTCTCCCCATCCTTGGTATGATTTTGGGAAATATCCTGACGGCGGTGGCGCTCGGGCTGAACACCTTGCTGACCACGGCGCGCCGCGAACAGCGCGCCATCGAAGCCCAGCTAGCGCTTGGATATAGCTGGTCACAAGCGTCCAACCCGATTGTCCGCGACGCGCTCCTGACCGCCATGATGCCGATCATCAACGCCATGGCCGCGAGCGGGATTGTCGCGTTGCCGGGCATGATGACCGGCCAGATTCTCGCCGGCATCGCCCCAGTCGAAGCCGTCAAATATCAGATCGTAATCATGTTCCTGATTGCCGGCGCGACCGCGCTCGGCGCGTTGATCGCAGTTCTGATCGCCAACCGCCGTTTGTGCGATGACCGCCAAAGATTGCGGCTTGACCGAATATCCGCGAAAGACTGATCAGACAAGGTCTTCCAGGCCGACCACGTCTGCGCACTGGTTTTACGCCAACACCTCTCGCTCCATTCGTTCGGCCCAGGCATCAGCGAGTTCGACAAGAACGGTATTAAACCGTCGTCGGGCAACAAGGGCGAACAGTTTCCGAGCGATGATACCACCCTTGGGCTTTGCGGCGATTTCGATCGAAAATGCGGACCCGGTGTCCGAAGGTTCAATCGCCCAGCGCCCATTTAGCTCGGATATCGGATATGGATAATCCGGTGCATCAGTGTGGATGTTGAAGCCAAAGGCGTGTCCTTTTTCAAAAATGTTGCACGTTTCCACCCAACTCTCTCCTTTTAGGCCGAAGCACCGGCGCATCATGCCAATTCCGTCCCCGGACAGGATCTCGACTTTGGACAGATTGTTTGCCACATCGGCATATCCGGGGTGATCGGTCATAACTTCCCATACTGTCGATGGCGGTGCCTTCACATGCCGCTTGACTGATGCAATCACTTTTCCTTCGCTGAAACGAACGCTGGCTTTGCTGAGAGGCGCAACAATTTGACCGGCGCCAACGTATTGCCCGATTGCAAGCAGTGCAACGAATGTTGCAACAATTTCTACCGCTAACACACCCTCGGAAGTAAACGCCTCGTCTAGAAAAACAATTGTCAGCAGGCTGGCGGCGGTCCATCCGGCGTCGGCGGCAACGATCAGAAGGGTTTCAGATTTCGTGACGAATCGATTGGTCGCCATCACTATGAGATCGAACGCGAATATCACCAAGCCCACCCCCAACAATCGCACAATGACCGGCTTCCAGCCTTCCGGCTCAACAAACATCATTAGGTTGACGGTTTCGGGTATGGTGACCAAAACCGCGCTGGTTAGAATGGAGAAAGCTGCATTTATTCCCAGAAAAATTCTTGCTGTGGGCGAGTTCGACATAGGGCGTCCTTTCGAATATGGCGTTTAACCCGGACGATTTCACCTGCCATGAATGATATCAATTACGTCTGAAGTAATAGATTTCGACAATTCGCTGCTAGATATTGAAATCATGACATCAGAGACCAAAAGTCCCCAAACGGCATTCTCCAATTTGCTGAGAACATGGCGTTCAAGACGGCGGCTCAGCCAACTCGAGTTGGCGCTGGATGCCGGTCTGTCACAGCGCCACGTCAGTTTTTTGGAAACTGGACGATCAAAACCAAGCCGTCACACAGTTTTGCAGTTGGGCGAGGCATTGGCGTTTCCGGCCGCCGAGGTCGACGCGATGCTAACCGCGGCCGGATTTGCGACGCAGTCGTTCACTGCCAGATGGGGACAGGAAACCCGGCTTGCGGTTGAGACTTCCATTGAGCATATTTTGAAGGGGCACGAACCATATCCCGCAATTTCAATTGACCGGATGTGGAATCTTCTGAAAGCCAATATCGCGGCGCAGGATTTTTTCATGCGTTTTGGCGCAACTGGCAATCCAAATCTACTGAGGGAACTTTTGCAGCCAGGCGGAATTCGATCAAGGATTGTCAACTGGGATGAAAATGCGCGAGCCCTTATTCGCTTGCTCGAGCTTGAGGTCGCGCGACGGCCAAACGATACCGAGGCTCAAAACCTGCTTGTCGAATTGCTAACTATCCCTGGCGTCGAAGAGGCGGTCAGAAAACCGGTCAATGACAATCCAACGCCGGTTTTGACAATCCGGTTCCAAGCCGAAGACAGGGTGCTGAACCTATTTTCGATGATCGCGACAATCGGTATGAGTGCGGACGCCGCCATTGACGATGTACGAATTGAAACTTTGCTACCAGCCGACGAAACAACGAGAAGCTGGTTCTTGAAGGAATAATCGGGCAAGTGCAACTTTCGAACAGGCGGCACAAGGCCTGAGTAAAAATCTTCGTATCCGGAAAAAATCTTCCCGTTCTTCATAGTAGGAATCTGTTTCCCTGGATCAGCCGTGCGACCAGTTTTCGGGATCTTCGCCATCGTTCGGTGAGAGCCCCAGTTCTTCTCCCACATGGCTGACGCCGAGGCCAAGGACGGTGCGATTGGCGTAGGCGAAATAGGCGGCAACCTGGTTGATCTCGAGAATTTCTCCGTCATCAAATCCGGCTTCGCGCAGCGGCGCAATATCACCTTCCGTCATGCCTGCGGGGTCGAGTGTCAGAATACGCGTATAGCGCGCGGCGACGAGTTCCTTGCCGGAGAGAGCGGGTTCATAGGAACCGGATTCACACGCTGCCCGCATGGCGTCCGCCCGGGCATCGTCGCCAAGGAGCCGTTTCAGGCCAGCAAAATGATGTTCCACGCAATAGGCGCACCCGTTCAGGTGGCTCGTTAGAACGCCCAGCATTTCCAGGAGCCATTTCGGGTTTTTGTTGTGTGGGTGATGAAGCACGGCCTTGTACAAAGCCATATGGCCTTCGATCGTGTGAGGCCTGAGGCTGTGGACCGACATGATATTGTCGATCTGCCCGGTCGGGCCGGTGATCCGGGCGTAAATTTTTTTCAGCCGTCCAGTTGCGTCTTCAATCGCTATCGTATTGATCCAGGCCATCGATATTCCCCTCTATGAGACTTTGGCACCCTCCAATTCGGCAGACAACAAAATCCATTTTTCGAGCAGATCCTTGGTTGCGGACTGATTGCCGCTCCGCTTTTTGCCCAATTCCACAACCGCGTCCGGCTCTTTTTCATAGAGTGCAGGATCAGCCAGGGTTTTGTCGATCTGCATAAGATCTTTTTCGAGTTGCGCGATCTGCCTTTCGATCTCGCGAACCTCTTTCCGGAGCGGGGCCAGAGCTTCACGGTCCTTGGCTGTTTCGCGTCGCAACCCGGCCTTGTCCCTGTTCCTGTTTCTTGCAGATGCTGCACGGCGTTCCTTGGTCGATTTATCGAGGACGAAGCGCCGATAATCCGCCATATCACCCTCATATGGCGTTACCGTCCCGTCATCCACCAGCCAGAGCCGCTCGGCGCAGGTCTCGACAAAATGCTTGTCATGGCTGATCAAAACCACGGCGCCCTGGTATTCCATCATCGCCTGGACCAGGGCCTGGCGTCCGTCTACATCCAGATGGTTGGTCGGCTCGTCAAGGATCAAAAGGTGAGGGCCGCCAAATGTCGCCAGAGCCAGCAGCAGGCGCGCCTTTTCGCCTCCCGACAGGTCGGCCACTTTGGTATCCATTTTGTCGGCACCAAGACCAATCCGCGCGGTGCGTGCCCTGACCTGGGCTTCCGTTCCGTCCGGCATCAATGCACGCACATGGTCCTTGGCGGATTTTTCTGGCGTCATTTCGTCAAGCTGGTGCTGGGCGAAATAGGCAATGTCCATTTTATGATGGCGTTTTAAGCGCCCGTCGATCGCCTGCAACCGGTTTGAGAACAGCTTTGCGAGCGTACTTTTGCCGTTACCATTTTTGCCCAGCAACGCGATCCGGTCGTCGACCCCGATATGGAGCGAAATGTCGCGCAAGACCGGAACGCCGTCATACCCGACGCTCACATCGTCCATCTGGATGAGCGGCGGCGCCAGGTTTTTTTCAGGCGAGGGCAATTCGATCGGGGTCGCTCGCTCCTCGATGATCGAGGCGATCGGCTGCATCCGCTCGAGCGCTTTGATGCGCGATTGCGCCTGGCT
>JAJFGZ010000003.1 GCA_021775855.1 Hyphomicrobiales bacterium | reverse complement strand
GAATTTTCCGGCGAATGGGTGGCGAGCGCGACCCGGACAAATACCGTGACCCCGAGGCCGATGGCCTTGGCCGATAACAGGGCGTTGTAGCTCTCGATATACCCGGCGGATTCCAGCGAAACGCGCCGCCTGGAGCATTGCGAAGGTGATAGGCCAATCCGCTCGCCAAGTTCCTGGTTGGTCAGCCGGCCGTCTTCCTGCAGCGCGCGCAGGATCCCGATATCGAATCTGTCCATGCTATGTTTATCCAAAAAATTACTAGAAAGTGCAATATATACGCATATTTTGATGAATTGCCGCAAATTACGCAAAGAAAAATCATCTCTCGGTTGGTATTCTGTGCAAACAGACAAACCGAGGAGATGATCCATGGGCCCGTTCCCGCACGATTCCGCGCCCGCCACGATTTCGGATGAAAATCCGGCGGGCACCGACGGTTTTGAATTTGTAGAATTTGCGCATTCCGATCCAAAACAACTGGAAGTCCTGTTCCGGCGTATGGGGTTTGAGGAAGTCGCCTGGCACAAGCTGAGAGACATTTCGGTCTTCCGCCAGGGCGGCGTCAATTACCTGGTCAACCGCGAGGTGAAGTCCCAGGCAGGCCAGTTTGTCCAGGCGCACGGCCCCTCCGCGCCGTCGATGGCGTGGCGGGTTGTGGATGCTCAGCACACATTGCAGCGGGCGCTTGAACGCGGGGCGACGGAATATACCGGCAACGGCAAGGCTCTCGACGTGCCGGCGATCGAAGGCATTGGCGGATCATTGCTGTATTTTATCGAAACCTATGGCGACAAGGGTTCGCCCTATGCCCGCGAATTCGATTGGGTTCGCGCGCCCGACCCCCGGCCCAAAGGGTTCGGGTTCTACTATCTGGATCACCTGACCCACAATGTGCATCGCGGCAACATGGACACCTGGTTCCAGTTCTACGCCAAAATATTCAATTTCAGGGAAATCAGGTTCTTCAATATCGAAGGTAAACTGACTGGGCTGACCAGCCGGGCGCTAACCTCGCCATGCGGCAAAATCCGCATCCCGATCAACGAAAGTTCCGATGACAAAAGCCAGATCGAAGAATATCTGACCGACTATAGAGGCGAGGGGATCCAGCACGTCGCCATCGGGACCGACGATATTTATGGTTCCGCCGATACCCTGGCGGATAACGACCTGTCGTTCATGCCAGGCCCGCCCGAGACATATTACGAAAATTCGTTCACACGCGTCCATGGCCACAAGGAGCCGATCGCACGGATGCGCAAACACGGCATCCTGATCGATGGTGAAGGTGTCGTCGATGGTGGCCAGACCCGCATTCTCCTGCAGGTCTTCTCGAAAACCGTGATCGGCCCGATCTTTTTCGAGTTCATCCAGCGCAAGGGCGACGACGGCTTCGGCGAAGGCAACTTTCGCGCCTTGTTTGAATCGATCGAAGAAGACCAGATCCAGCGCGGGGTCTTTAATGAAGAAAGGGTCTAGGAGTCCTGATCCCGGAATTGGGTCGCAGCCTATAGAAGAACCACCTGCGAGTCCTCTGGTTGCGCTACCCTGGACACGTCCGATACCGTCTCGCTGACTTTTCGCGTGATCCGTACCGGCTGCGCAATTGGCCGGGTCTCATGGAAGGTGCGAATTTTTTCAAGGGTGGCCGCGGTCAGTTCCGCGCCTGCCGAGAGCACCTTGTTGCCGGAACGCGTCTTGAAATCCTCAACAGCCTTGTCGCCTGTCTTCAGGGCGACGATATCGATCTGCATTTCCTTCAGTTTGAGGGCTGCGTTCGCGCTCGGGTTGAGACAACAGGCGCGTGCTGCCTGGACCAGATCCGGGTCGAAGCAGTTGCTGTCCGATGGCAGGTCTGCAAAGGTATCGCTGGTAATAGGTCCGTCGCCGGCAATCTCCA
Organism: Hyphomicrobiales bacterium; assembly: GCA_021775855.1. Taxonomy (GTDB): domain Bacteria; phylum Pseudomonadota; class Alphaproteobacteria; order Rhizobiales; family NORP267; genus NORP267. The sequence continues at coordinate 11,549 of JAJFGZ010000003.1, read as the reverse complement.
GTAGCGCCCGCAGCAAATACAGAAGCCGTGCATTCAGCGGGATATTGTGGCCGCAAATATCAGCGTGCGGCGCGCCGGACCCATCAAAACCCTTTTCAATATAAAGCAGGGTTTCGGCGACATCCTTCATGCGGGGCATATTCAGGATCAACTTTTGAGCGGTTTCGGGGCCCTTAGCAACAGTCAGTTTTTCTTGCGGAGAAAGGCTTGAGCCGGCGGCTATCTTAAGCCTGATTGTCGGCGGCAGCATGATTGTCGCAAGTGGCGAAAGACAGGCTGCCACGTCCAGTTCCCATACCTTCTCGGATTTCATGTATAGGGCAATGTTGTGAGCATGCCGGTGTAGTTTTTTAGCTTTCTTGGAGGCATCGGGATCGCAATTGGCGATCATTTGGGAAATCAGCTTGATGCTGCCCGCCAGGGTACCTTCCAGAAGGTTTTGTCGTCCTGCCAGGAGCTTGTGTTCGGCAAGCCCGTCGTCAACCGCGTTGACGATTGCTTCAAGCGAGCAGGGTTTGTTGAGATAACGAAATACGCCACTTTCATTGACGGACGCGACTGCGGTTTCCCGGTCGGCATTGCCGGTCAGCATGATACGGACGGTGGACGGGTACCGTTCCATGACAATTTTTAAAAATTCGATGCCTTTCATACCAGGCATTTGCTGGTCGGAAATGACGACGGCGAAAGGATTTTCGCAGGCCAACTCGTGCAGAGCTTCTTCGGCGCCTTCGGCTACATGAAAATCGTAATTTTTGCGGAGCCGGCGGCGGAAGGCGCTCAGAATGCGGGTGTCGTCATCCACAAAAAGAACTCTTTTATTCATTGCAATTCTCCTCGTCGCGCTAGACCGCGGTCATTGCGTCTGACTGTGGTGCGTAAATGGAATCAACACGGGGTAGTGTGACGAAAAATCTCGTTCCGACGCCTGGATGGGTTTCAAAACGGATATTTCCGCCGTGCTTCTTGACGACGATTGAATGGGCAAGAGAGAGGCCCTGTCCGGTTCCTTCGCCAACTTCCTTGGTCGTGAAGAAGGGGTCGAAAATTTGACCTTGCGCCTCTTCCGGGATTCCGATGCCTGTATCTGTCACCCTGATTTCGGCCAGGTCTCCATTCATGTGGGTCGATATGGTAATGGTGCCCTTGTTGTCCAGGGCCTTTGCCTTGATAGCCTGCGCGGCGTTGACGATCAGATTGAGAATAACTTGATTGATTTCACCCGGCACGCAGCTGACAGGAAGCATTTTTTCGTCCAAATCGGTTGTCAGGTCGGCGACATATTTCCAATGATTGATAGAAATTGTCACAGTATTCGCAATTGCTTTGTTGAGATCAGTCGGCGTTTTATCCCTGGAGCCTGGATGAGAAAATTCGCGTACTGCTGTGACGATCTCGGTAACCCGGGAGAGGCCGGCGATGCTTTGTTCAAGTGCCTTGGGGACCTCTCCGCGGATGAATTCCAAATCCTCGTCAGGTTCAATCTGGGGCGTTGTATCGATGATTTTCAAAACATCGTCGAATGCTTCCAACAGAAAATGCAGGTTGTCGCCGACAAATTGGACAGGTGTATTGATCTCGTGGGCGACCCCGCTTGCAAGCGTCCCGAGAGCTTCGAGCTTGCTGGCGCGGCGTAAATCTTCCGCAAGACGGTCGCGTTCCACGGCAAGCGCCTTGCGCTTGGTGATGTCCTGAAAATTCCAAAGCGTGTGACGCCGGTCTTTTACAATGACCTCAGTCACGAACAGTTCGAGCGGGACGATGCTACCGTCGCGACGAATGCCGTCTACCTCGATCCCGACCTGCTCGGCGATATCTGCCGATTGGGCTACAAACGCGCGGGTATTCTCGACACATTTCTTACCGAATATATCGACTATGCTTGCCCCGAATAATTCCTCCGGACCGTAGCCCAGAACCCGGTGTGAATACGTGTTGGTGCGGACGATCAAGCGTTCTGGATCGGCCAGGCACATGCCGGCCATTGCGCTGTCGAGGATATTGTTTAGCTGGCTGGTTTGCAGTGATAGCTGATCGGCAATGCCGTGCAATTGTCTATTTGCGATGTAGAGTTCGGCGCTGCGGGTTTCCAGTAGCTGCTCTGCTTCGACGCGCGCGAGCTTCTCGCGTTCGAGCTGCATTGGTAGTTTTTCAAGGGAAATGTCGACGTCTTCCATATTTCTCAACGTCCCCGCGTCAAGGAAAAGAGGCTGTGCTGGCCAACGCCGCTACTCAAGATATCAGCCGGGTAGTAGGTCCCAACACTCGTGTGGGCGCTACCGGATCGCAGATCGCTTTGCGCAATCAGCTTTTCAGTCCTTTCCGGAAAGATCGTCGTATCCACCATCTCAAAGAATTGGTGAAAAACAATTCCTTTCATTCCAGACCCCCGTTTGATCCGAACCCCCGCCACAGAAGAACGACGATGGCTGATAACCTTTAATATCCAATCGTAATCACAAGAATTCGCACGATTAGGCTTAACATTTCGCTAATTGGTTGTAATTTAGCGACATGCACCCGCTTGATTGGCTGGCGCAATACCGGAGCCAATTCATCACGATTTTATTATTCAGGAGATTGTGGTTCGTGTGGGAAGATTGATCTGGACTTAAAACTTAAGCTTGAGAAATGGCCACGCTGGCGTGCCGATCTACGCAAAAATTGTTGTTGGACTTGTTATCGCCGGACTGCTTGCAACAGCCTGGTGGTGGGCGATAGATATGGAATTGCTGTCCGACGGTGCTGCGCTGCGCCAATGGTTCGATGACCTTGGTGCGTGGGGGCCGTTGGCGGTAATCGGTGCGATGATGACCGCAATCCTTGTGAGCCCGATCCCGAGCGCGCCGATCGGGATCGCGGCGGGGGCGATTTATGGTCATATCTGGGGCGGGGTTTATGTCCTTGCCGGGTCGGAATTGGGGGCCATCGCGGCCTTCTGTATAGCGCGGTTTGCCGGCTATGATATTCTGCACCGCTGGTTCGGCGAGCAGTTGAAACAGGGGCTCGTGGGGTCGCAGAATTTCCTGATGCTGACGCTCTTTGCAAGCCGCCTGATGCCGTTCATATCATTTGACATCGTGAGCTACGCGGCGGGTCTGACGAACCTCACCTTCTGGCGGTTTGCGGTTGCCACGCTGGCCGGGATCATTCCGGCGGCGTTTTTACTGGCGCATTTCGGCAACGCGCTGGTTGACGAAGAGGCCAACAGGATTTTCCTGGCGGTCCTGCTTCTGGGGCTGGTAACAGGATTGCCACTGGCGGCGAGCCTCTATTCAAAATATCGCCGGAACTGAGAATGAACCATTGCCATGCCGCCAGGTGCAATCGTGCTAGCTGGTAACCCGGCGCAGGCGGGCGAAATGTTCGTCCCAGCCGGTATCGTGGTCTGCGGCCATGCCGAAGGCGTCCTTTTCGACCTTTTCCCAGCCCTCATGGACGAGGGTAAGAACGGTGCCGTTGCCGACGCCTTCGAGCGTCCAGGTGCAGGTCGTCTCGACATTTTGCAGGTGCGAGTGGGTGAAGGTATGGACCAGTTTTTCAGGCGCCTTCATGGTGACAACCGTGCCCCAGCATATGCGCTCGCCCTCTTTGCCGAGGCTGTTGGTGAGGAGTGCCCAATCGCCGCCTTCCGATAGATCGCTTTCTCCCTCGAGAAACCAGACGGCGAGTTTGTCGGCTTCGGTCAGGAATTTCCAGACATGCGCTGGCGGGGCTTTAAGGAAGACGGTTTTGACGATTTTCAGAGGTGTCATTATTTTTTCTCCACAATTTGTTTGAGTTTCGCGAGCCGCTCATCCCAGAAGCGGTCGAAATGGTTGAGCCAATCGGCGGCGTCTTTCAGCCTGTTCGCGTTCAGCTTGTTGATCCTTTTGCGGCCCTGAACCTCCACCAGCACAAGGCCGCCTTCGCGTAAAATGGCAAGATGTTTGGCGACCGCAGGTCGGGTCATCTCGAAGGCGCCTGCAATGTCGCTGATCGGCCGCGCGCCGTCCGCCAGCATGGTGACGATGGCGCGCCGGGTCGGGTCGGCGAGGGCGCGAAAAACGGGCTGGGCTGGATCTGATGGAGTCATAATATAAAACCTTTTGGTTTCTCTTTATATGAAACCATTCGGTACTATGTCAACAGTTATTTTTGCCGTCCAATGTTTGCGTTTCGCGCAGGCCCTGCGCACGATCGCCGGATCCCAATTCAGGGCCGTACCGTTTCAGCCTGATGGGGAAACGGTATATGCTGAGCGATCGGAATTTATGGACGAAGATTGGACCGGGGATGACGAAGATCACGAATGGCAGCTGCCTGTGCGGCGGTGTTACATACGAAATCCGGGGCGACCTGCGCCCGGTAGTCGCGTGTCATTGCAACCAATGCCGCAAGACCAGCGGGCACCATGTGGCGGCGACCCGGTGCAAGACGAGGGACCTGACGGTCACCGGCGATACGCTGGTCTGGTACAAATCTTCAGATATTGCCGAGCGGGGATTTTGCGGGACCTGCGGCAGCAACCTTTTCTGGCGGATGTTCGGATCCGAAACCACGTCGATTTTCGCAGGTGCGCTCGATAACCCGGAAGGTTTGAAAATGGTCGGGCAGATTTTTACCCGCGACAAGGGAGATTATTACGACCTGCCCGACGTCCCGGATATGGCAGATACCAGCAACCTCAAGACCTGATTTCCCGACCTCGCTAGGACTTGAGGCTATCAAGATAATCGCTCGCACTGTTGCTACTGATCCGCACCCACATGGGTTTGTGATCGGAAAACTGGAAGGTGCGCCATAGCCGATAATAGCTTTCAAGCGTGTCGTGGTTTCCAGAAGTTCCTTCAATCACGGCTTTGCCATTGTTTGTCTTGCTGACAGCGTCTTCATACTGAGCAAAGTCTTCCTCACGAAACAACGACTCGAAAATCTCGATAATTCCGGCGTTTGATCGTGATGTCGATGAGCTTGATGTATCTATGAAATCGAGGACGCCCTGTTTGGCGCGAAACGCAATCTGGTCATAATATTTCGTCATGTCGAGGTTGCTCGGGCGATCCAGTGCTTTGGGTATTTTGAAGCCTTCATCGGTGAGGGCAGTCATGGTCTTGTGATCCGGATGGACGATGTTGAAATCACCCAGCAAGATCAACGCCTTGCCTTCTCGTTCCGCTTCTTTCGCTCTTTTTCCAAAATATTTCGCAACCCGATTGATTTCCTCTACACGTTGATTGAGCTTATCCCCGCTACTGGCTCCGTAATAAATATGAACTGTGCATATATCGAACTTGAACCAGTTTGATTGAAAAGCCGCGAGAAAGGGTGTCCTTCGGAACTGCTTCCCGGAATACATCTTCGTGTCGCCGAGTGTAGCCGTCTCATTCGAAATTAGCATATTATTGGGGAGTACCAACTCTCCGGCCACATTGCGAAATTGCACCTTTCGCCGGTCGAAAGCATACAATAAACGCTCACCATTGCCGCCAAGTCTGGTGTCGGTGACGTCGGTGCAAATGAAATCCCAGGCGCCGCCAAGTATTTTCTTGACGGTATTCCATTCGCCCAGTTCATTGACTTCCTGCACTGCGACAAAATCGAATCGCGATATTACTTCGGCGATATAGTAGAGGCTTTCTTTCGTCCGCCGACCGTTGCCGTATCGCTTCGAGGCGTCAAAATCGCGGATGTTCCAGGTCGCGAGCAAAAGCGTCTGCTCGCTATCCTTGGGGGGCACCGTATCATCGAGTTGATCGCGCAGGCGTTGCAAATTGTTGATGACACGCGCCCGTTCGGCCTTCGCGCGAAAATCATAACGTAATCGGTAATATTCCATAATGACCTCCGAAGTGGCTTTGGACCAATACATATCACAACTTGAGTATTGGCAGAGTTAGGGTCAGGACCCTGGGTAGGGGAACACGAAGTGAATTTTCCGGAAATTTACCTCGTTGCAGGGATTGTACCCGACTTGATTGCACGTTTCGATTTGCGCGGGTGGCAAGTGTCTCGAGTAAGTTAAAACGTCCGCGAGGTACATAGTCTGCCGGCACTTCGCGGAATCCCGACCGTGACCTGAAAACCAGATATTTTGGGCTTATAGCCCGACCGGCGCAATCCGTTGGCGGATGACGCTCACCATGCTCATGGCGGCGAGCATCGAGGATTTCGGGTTGTCCGGGAACGGATTGGCTTCGACCCTGAATAACATCGTTCCGAAGGGGCCGGTTGCCTCGACCTCGTGGATATTGCGGGTGATCGACGGGTCGGCGATCAGTTCAACCAGTGTATCGTCGAGCCCCGGCCCGGCCAGGGCGACGGCGGCGGCGACGTTGGCGTTTTTGGGATAGCGTTGCGCGGCGGCCCGCGCCGTGCCGGTGAAATGGATTTCGGCTTGCTGCAAATTGTCCAGATCGAGCGCGGCTTCGGCGGGTGACCCTTTCCAGCCTTGAGGTGGCTTGCGGCCCCGGTAGACCAGTTTTTCGAGACCTTCGGTATTTGCGGCGGCGATGATATCCAGCGCGCCGATGGCACCGCTCGCCAGTTGCAGCCTAGCATTGCCTTTGCGCGCAGCCGCCTCCAGAGCGATTGCCAGCTCCACGTCAGCGAGTGCGCCGGTGGATACCGTTACCAGGTCGATGCCTTGGCCTAAAATGGCCGCGCCGTGTTGCCGCAACGCCGCGTGCCCTCCGCAATCGGCAACGAGATCTGGTCGCTCGGGAAAAAGCGCAAGATCGGCAAACGCAGGCAGGCAATCGACAATATTGGAGGCATGCGCCTCGCGTCCAGGGCGACACAGGAACCCGACAACGTTGATCCCGTCGCTCTCCGCCAGGTGCCGCGCCACGTAGGCACCAATGGGCCTGTGGCCGATGACGGCGACATTCAGATCGGTGCTCATGGCGTGGATAATTCCTGTCTGCGATTTCATAATCTGGAGGACTTTATATACCAGCCGAGGTCGCTTGCGTCTTGCCCGAGAGGCGTTTCTGGGATCGAATAGGTGGTCTTGGAAAGCGAGGTATGATGGCCGGATTTAAAGGGATTGCCGATGTTCTCGGCACCAACGACGTGGACACGTTTTTAGGGGTGCCGACGGCACTGGCGGACGATTTGGGCGGAGCTGCGATGGCAATTGTCGGCGTCCCGACGTCGTCGCCCTACAAGCAGGCCGGGGCCTATTGCGCCAACGCGCCTGAGGCGATCCGCCGGGCGATCGCGCCGTATGCCGGCAACCTGCACCATTTCGATTTCGATCTGGGCGGGCAGGTTTTCCCGGGCGGCAATGTCACAGCGGTCGATTGCGGCAATCTCGAATGCGGCGAGCAGGACGGACCGGGAAATCGCGATCTGATTAAATCGACCATCCAGGCGATGCTTGAACAGAACGCGGTGCCGATTGTCATTGGCGGCGACGATTCCGTGCCGACACCGGTGCTGCAGGCCTTTGAGGGGCGCGGCGACCTGACGATTTTGCAGATCGACGCCCATATCGACTGGCGCGACGAGGCCCACGGCGAGCCCTGGGGCCTCAGTTCGACTATGCGCCGGGCGTCCGAAATGCCGCACGTTAAAAATATCATCCAGGTTGGGATGCGCGCGATCGGGTCGGCGCGGCCCGGCGATGTGGACGACGCGCGTCAATGGGGCGCCAAACTGATTACCGCGCAGCAGATCAACGCTAACGGCATCGGACAGGTGCTCGATCTCATTCCCGACGGAGCAAATGTTGTGATCTCGCTCGATTGCGACGGGCTGGACCAGGCCGTTATCCCAGGCGTGATCGGTCGCGCGCCGGGTGGGCTCGCCTATTGGGATACCATCGGGTTGATCCACGGGGCGGCCAAAAAGGCCCGGATCGCCGGGTTCAATATCGTTGAATTCGTGCCTGAACTGGATGTCGACGGCCTCGGCGCGCTGGTCGCCGCGCGTCTGGTTGAGAACGTGCTGGGTATGGTGGCGCGGGCCTAGCATCGTATTCAGATCTGGTAATGGTTCTTCAGCAATAGAGCTATGGCAATACCGACGACCACACCGACAACGGCGCCAATCGGGCCCAACTGTATATAAATGCCCATCGAAAATCCGACTTTGTCTTGCGCTGCCACGGACGGCAGGAAGAACTGGACGGCAATAAGAACGGCGAGGGCGAATCCGGCGATGGCGCCGACAAGTCCGGCCAATATTACGAGCAGCGTCGTGTTCAATTGATCCTGCCTCGCCAGAGCTGACTTCCACGAAACGGGTTTTTCATCGAGGGAGACTGGCATGGGCGAAGCTTTTCTCTAAGCCCGCTGTGATTTGTCGCAACGAAGCGGGACCCGTCGGCCAATCCTTCCAGGGAATTGGCATGGTGTATCCGTTTACCGGAGTGATCGTAATCATCGTCGTCCTGTACACGCCGGGCTGCCATTGCCGTCTGTCGCGAAGGCCAACCCGTGGTATCTTCCTATCCCCGGTTGTCTGAAAAGCGCTCGGCCTTGATGGTTTTCTCGAATTCGGCGCCGATAGTGCCGCGCGCCGGGAATTCAATTTCAGGGGTCACTTCAAAAGTGGATTTCACCAGATCGCGGATCCGGCCGGTTTCGGATTCAGCGTCCGCGCCGCCGGCCAACTCCAGCCTGAGCAACAGGATATCGCTGTCACCGCGATTTTCGGCTGAGAGGCGAAATTCGGCGATTGAAGGCTGGGTAAAAATCAGGTCCTCGAATTCCGAATGGTTGATATTGACCCCGCGCACCTTGAAAAAGCCTGCTGTGCGGTGGGCATGACAAACAAGGGGGAATACGGAATAGGGGCCGGTATCGGCGTGGGTCTCGTGCCAGGATACGATGTCGCCGGTGTTCCAGCGCACGAACGGTGTGGCGTTATTGGTCATCAGGGAGGTGATCACGAACGTGCCCTGTTCACCCTCTGCAACCGGCTCAAATGTCTTTTCGTCCAGCACCTCAAAAAACAGCATGTCGGTCCACATCACAAAGCCATCATGGTGCACGCTCTCGGACCCCATCAGGGAACATTCGGTCATGCCGAAACTGTTGAACACCTTGGCCCCCCATTGGCGCTCCAGCTTTTCGCACTTGGCGTCGGACAGGGGCTCCGCCGAGGTGAGGATTTTCTTCACGCTGCCGGATGCCAGGTCGATGCCTTTTTCTTCCGCCAGGTTCGCCAGATGCAGCCCGAAGCTTGGCATCCCCATCCAGATCGTCGGGTTCATCATGCCATGCAATTGCAGCTGGATCACGGACGGGGTGCCGGTGCCGGATCCTGCCCAGTTGACGCCCACATTGTGGTGGCTGGCCGAGCGCGCCCACATATGGCCGGCGGGGTGGATGCCGAGCGGGAAAGAATTGTGGACAATATCGTCGGGCGTCGTTTCCATCATTTCGTACGACCGGGCAAAGGCTGCCATGGCGTATTTGATATCTTCAAAGGTGCGGGGGTAAAAAAGCGGCTTGCCGGTGGACCCGCCCGAGCGCCAGAATTCCTGGATATCGGAGCGCGGCGCGATGCAGAAATCCTCAAAGAAACGGTCATCGGCGATATCGCGCAGCATGTCTTTTGAGAGGATCGGGATTTTGGCCCATTCCTCCGGCTCGTCCAGATGGTCGGGATTAACATGGTCCAGCTTGCCCTTGAAAAAGCGGGACTTGCGGGCATTCTCGACCGCCACGATCTTACGCTTCGTTTGGTGCGCGGCGAGCGCTTCGCGGGTCTTCGGGATCGGGAGTGCGGTCATGGTTTGGTTTCGCTTTTATCGTCGGGTTTGCCGATCCAGCGGGATGCTTGCCGGTAGGCGTCCGGGAAATTCCCGGCGTTCTCGGCTTTGATATAGTCCGCCAACCGAGCGGTTTTTTCGGTGTTCGCTTCGGCGATATCGTCCAGCGCATTGTTCAACGCGTCATAGTCCTCGCCGACCGGACAGACATCCTGACAACGCCTGCATCCGGTCACAACGCCGGAACCGCGCAGGATGCTTTGCCAGATATAAAACTGGTCTTCCGAGCGCAGCATCGCTTTCTTCTTCTCGTTGTCCGGTTCGTCGATGATTTTTTCCACGTGTTCGGTCAGGGCTGCAAAGCCGTGGGGTGATTTGTACCGGTCGCACGCGACCCAATCCCGGTCCCAGTGCCGGATGACGTCGCCAGGGCATGATTGCAGGCAGCGTCCGCATTCCGGCCCCTTGCAAAGCGCTGTCTCCAGTTTCCTGTCGGGCTCCACCGGCGCAGAGGTGAGTACTGCGCCAAGGACCACGCGGGGGCCGAATTCAGGGGTCAGCAATTGCTGATTGAGGCCAAGCGTACCGAGCCCGGCTTCGACTGCGGCGTGGGGGAGGGAGAGGATTGTATGCAGATGCGCTTTCGGGTCGCCTTGATAGGCCCAGGGGTCGGTGTGGGTCGGTGGGACCATCAGTGCCGGGTAGCCCTGATCTTCCAGCCACAACACCAGTTCAAGGGCCGCTTCCTCGAGCACCGTCAGGGTCAGTTCGTCGTTGTAATATTTGTGGCGTTCGTCCCACCGGGTGAGCCGGGTGGCGCCCATATTGAGGCGTTTTCCAATCACGATGACCCGGTCGGCATCGTAGTCCGATATATCCGCCGGGCGGCGCGGATCGTCTGGATCAGGGGGGAACTGGTTCAACAGCGCAGCATCGGCGATGCCTGCCAGGTCCAGCCCCAGATCGCGGGTTTTACCCTTGATATCAGCTGCCGTGATGGGGTTTTGAAAGACCGCGACCATCAGGACGTCTCCTCCGGTTCGCGTTTGAAATCCGATGCGGCGCGCTCCGCTTGCTGCGCCTTGAAGGTCTTCATTTGCCGCGCGACGATGCCCTGGTACCCGTCGGGCCCGACCCAACGCCGGTTCCAGTCGTTGAGGCCGGCAATCTCGTCGCCAAACTTGCGGGCCGCCTTGAAGGCCTTGCCCTTGTCGGCCTTCTCGGGGGTCTTCTCGGGGATCACCTTCTGATCGCTGGCCAGATATGCGTGGTAGTCGTTGCCAACCGGGCAGACGGCCAGGCAACGCGGGCAATCACCGAACGAGCCGACCACCCGCAGCAACCCCTGCCAGAGGCCGAAGATATCCCGAGAGCGGAGTATCTCTTTTTTCTGCGCTGTGTCGCCGTCGATAAACCCCTCCCAGCTCGCAAGCGATGTCATGAAGCCGAATTCCTGGGCGGCCTCGGCGCATTTGCGCTTGTCGATGCCGAAATGGTTGACCGCATCGGTGGGGCAGGCATGGAGGCAGCGCGAACAGGATTCGCCGATACAGACCTGCTCGGTCATGATTTCATCAGGCTCCAGTTCCAGATCCGTCAGGATGCCCGTCAGGTACACGCGCGGGCCATATTCCGGGGTGAGAATATTCACTTCAAGTCCGAACGTGCCAAGCCCGGATTCGATTCCCAAATGCCGGGTCGAGAGACGGCCGTAGCTGGCGCGCTTATAGTCCCAATCGGTTTCCTGGGCCGCAGTCACAAACGAAGGGTGCCCCTCTCTCTCAAGTGCCTCCGCCAGCCGGTAGGCGATTTTATCCATGCGCCGAAGCACGAGCATGTCCATATATTG
>JAJFGZ010000020.1 GCA_021775855.1 Hyphomicrobiales bacterium | reverse complement strand
GCCTTCTGCGCACCGATACAGACGAAATAATTTTCGATCAATCGGCCACCCCTAAAGTCGTTCGCCGCGCTGCCTGATCGCGCAATTGGACCCCGACCGGTATATTGCCTATTCGTTACGGCGACAATGATTGCCAAATTTACGGACAAACAAATTGTTGCTTGAATTCAACCCCGGTCCGGTTTTAAGTTGAGGCGTCAGCCGAAATGGCACGCGTAAAAAGGACCTGAGCCTCAGCATGATGGCAAATCAAAGTGCGACAAGCGTCACCACGACGCGCAAGCGACGCACAAAATCGACCCTGAAAACCCCCGAAAACCAGCTTAAATTGATCGTCGACAGCCTCGAAAATTTGAAGGCCGAGGATATCGTATCAATTCCGCTGGCCGGAAAATCGTCGATCGCCGACTATATGGTGGTCGCCTCCGGGCGCTCCAACCGCCACGTCAGCGCGGTGTGCGAGCGGTTGATCTCCGACATGAAAGACGCCGGCCTGGGAAAAGCCCGCACCGAAGGGATGAACCAGTGCGACTGGGTCCTGATCGATGGCGGCGACGTGATCGTGCATGTGTTCAGGCCCGAAGTGCGTGATTTCTACAATCTCGAAAAGATGTGGTCAGCAACAATCCCGCCCCAAACGGCTGCCTGACAGGGCCACAGCGAAAGCCAGACGGTGAACATCCATATCCTGACGATCGGACGTCTGAAGGATGGTCCGTTACGCAAGCTCGCCGCCGGGTACGCTGACCGTATTGGCAAGGCAGGCCCTCAGGCAGGTTTAAAATCCCTGACTATTCGGGAATTCGAGGAGGCCAAGGCGTCCTCCCTCTCCAAACGGAAAGCTCAGGAAGCGGAAAAACTGGTGGCCGCACGACCACCAGCGGGCATCATGGTTGCGCTGGATGAAACCGGAAAAAACCTCTCCAGCAGGCTATTGGCTTCGCAGATCTCAACCTGGCGCGACGACGGCGAAAACGATCTGGTTTTCCTGATCGGCGGTCCCGATGGCCTCGACCCCAGCCTTGTCCGCCAGGCCAGGCTGGTGCTGGCATTCGGCAAAAGTACCTGGCCACACCAACTGGTCCGGGTCATGCTGCTCGAGCAAATATACCGGGTCATCACCCTGTTGTTGGGTCACCCCTACCACCGGGACTAGGAAATTCCCTCGGCTTTCACCGGGTACCCTGACGCCCGCCATTCCGCGAACCCGTCTTCGAGCCTGTGCGCGGCGATATCCCGATCGCCGAGATATTCCAGCGTGTCGTGCAGTGTCGCGCAATAGGCACCCCGGCAATAGGCGACGATGGGTGTCTCTCCCTCGATCAACGGATCAATGATATCCAGCATGCCCTTGGGCACGTGATGAGCGCCGGGAATATGGCCCGCGGTAAATTCTTCCAGAGGGCGGGTATCGAGTAGCGTGACCGACTTTGCAGCGACCCACTGGTCGAGCTGCTCGCGGGTTACTTCCGGGTAGCGATCCATCTGCGGCCAATTGTCTTTCACGGTGCGCCGCGCCGCGTCCGAATTCCTCTCGGCAAATGCGCGCAAGCTGCGCACCAGATCAACAACGGTATCGTCGGCAAGCGCGTAGTGCACGTGCTTACCGGAACGATGGCTCGAAACCAGACCGGCGGCACGCAGCACCTTCAGATGCTGGGAGGTATTGGCAATCGAGAGCCCGGTATAGCTGGAGAGCGAATTGACGTCCCGCCGGGCCTGCGCCAACACCTCGAGCAGCGCCAGCCGATGCCCGTGCGCAAACGCCCTGGCCACGACCGAAAACTGGTCGAACAGAGGCTGTTTCGGATCAAAATCTGCTTCCGCTGGCATTATTTAGACCTCGCACAAAATTTAATCTTGCCAAAGATAACATTATATCATTTAATTGATTAATTGAATGTAAGTCAAATTGGATTATCAAAGGTACCGGTCCCCATGAACGCAACAAGTCCTGACACCCCGCTTGGCGGAGAGTTAAACAGATTCCTCGTACTGTTCGACAAACTCGTTCGTGAGGGAACCCAGTGGATTGAAAAAACCCCGGAAAAGTCTCTCGACTGGACCCCGCCGAGCGATAGCGGCATACATTTCGGCACCCGGTTGCGGCACGCCAGCATCAAGGCATTATTCGTCCATATGGCCATCGCCGACAATGTCTGGTCCAAATCGCTGCGCGATTGCGCGCCGGGTGATACCGTACCGTTGCCCCGCGACATGAACTTTTTCCACGCAACCATGGACGGGAATTTTGTAAAAAACACCCAAGCCCTACACGATGAAACCATGGATGTCATGAAGGGTTTGACCCCTGAAACGCTTGGCAAACAGATTGTCTTTGCCGGTGACAAATCGACATGGACCGCGATGGGGTTTCTGTGGGGCATCTGGGGACACCGATCCTACCATCTGGGCAATCTCGACATGCTGGTCAGAATTCAGGTCGGTGACGCCCCGGATTTCTTCTCGTTTGGCGGCGGCCAGATGGCCTGACCGGACCCCGAAAAACGTCCCCCCTCACACCTAATTTCGTCTTGTACCTGTTAACTTGATCAGGAGCCCGAAAATGATCATCACCCAGGTAATATTCCAGTTGGATGAACCGATATCGCTTGAAGCTGCGAGCGAAATCTTTAATAGCACCGCCCCCAAATACAGGGGCAAGGCCGGTCTCAACCACAAATATTATATCCGCTCAGACGACGGCATGCGTGTCGGCGGCCTGTATTTTTGGGAAAATCGGGACTTTGCTGACGCAACCTATAGCAAAGAATGGCGCAAAATGGTCACCGATAAATACGGTGCAATACCGATTATCTCTTATTTCGATGCCCCGGTTTCGGTCCACAATACCTGACCGGAGGCACGCCTGGTGAAGCTCTATTACACCACAACTTCACCGTTCGCCCGCAAGGTCCGGGTTGTGATCAAGGAAGCCGGACTGGATAACGAGGTAACCCTCGTGAAATCTATTGTCCGCGACCCGCAAAGCAGCCTTTTGCAGCTGAACCCTCCAGGCAAGGTCCCTGTGCTGGAAACATCCGGTGGGATCATAATCAGCGAGACCAACTATATTTGTGCCTATCTTGAGGCGAATTTCGAAAACGTTCACATATTCCCTGGTGGCACAGATCGCTGGCCCGCGTTGGCCCTGGAAGGCCTTGCTTGCGGGCTTCTGGAGGGCACGGTGACCTGGGTACGGGCGATGCGCGCTCCCGAACCGATCCGCAACCCCAAGGCCATCGCGCTCGAGGAAGGTCGCGTCATTCGCTGCATCGATACCTTCGAAGTTCTATCCCGAGACTGGCGCGTAGCAGAAGCGCCGTTTCATTTGCCACAGATCACCCTTTCCTGTGCGCTCGGGGCTCTATCCTTCCGCCTGCCGCACGTGGATTGGCGCGAAGGCCACCCCAACCTGTCGGCATGGTGGGACAGGATTTCGGCCAGATCGACTATGATCGAGACCGTGCCGTTCGAATAAACCGTCTCGGCCAAACCACGCGATCACCACATTGTGACCTTCGGCGACCAGTTATCACGGCTGAATCGGCTGTTAGCCCCATTTTTGCTGGATTCCGTCACTACCTCCTCTTCTGTTTGACAATCTGTTAACGCTGTTGGGATAGCCATTGATGATCCTGAAAAATTGCGCGAGCGCGCCGTGTACCAGTCTATTCAGTCTCTCAGTCTCGCCCCCCTCCGGACCCTCCGGATGTTGGCGCTTGCCCTGATGTTGACCGCTCCGATTACAATAGATGCCGCGAGCGCAGGCGAGATCGCGATCAACAGTGTCATCGGCGAGCAGACCGCTGAACTGTCAGAACTGTCAGATGCGCTCCAGGTCGCCGCCGCCGAGCAAACCAATCTTACATCTGAAGTTGAAACCCTCCGCGAAGACCGGGTGGAACTTAACCGCCGCCTGATCGAAACCGCCGAACGTATCCAGGCGAGTGAGCGCCAGATCACTATTGCCGAAGACCGGCTGGAAAGTTTGACCGGCCGCGAAGCGGACATCCAAAACTCGTTAATATCCCGCCGCTACGAATTGACGGAGCTGCTTGCCGCCCTGCAGCGCCTCGGCGTATCACCACCCCCGGCGATCGCGGTCAGACCGGAAAATGCACTCGCTGCGGTCCGGTCAGCCATCCTTCTTGGATCTTTGGTGCCTGAATTGCGCGACGAAGCGCGCAAACTGTCGACTGACCTTAGCGAATTGGTCGCCCTCCGGGTCAGCATTGAGGAAGAAAAAACCCGACTGGCGGAAACTTCCGGTCAACTTGCTATCGAACGCGAACGGATCGCGACATTGCTGGAATCAAAACGCAACACCCTCGGTCAGACCGAGCAGGACCTGGCCGCCATCAGCGCCCAGGCGGAGGCCCTTGCCGCCCGCACCAGTTCACTCCGCGACCTGATCGCGCAGATGGACGAGCAAATATCAACCCAAATCGCGCCGCTACCTGAAGACCCCTCTGCGCCCGCCGCCAATACCCCCACAAACGCAAGGACAGCCATGAGCGACCCGGGCCGCATCCGCCCCGCAATAGCTTTTACCGACGTTCGGGGTATGCTGCCCCTGCCTGCCTCCGGAATCATGCTGCAAAGCTTTGGTGATTCCGATAATTTTGGCGGCCAGTTTCAGGGCGAGAGTTTGGCCACACGAAAAATGGCGCAGGTCATCGCCCCAAGTGACGGCTGGGTTGTTTATGCCGGCCCGTTCCGCTCATACGGTCAGCTCTTGATCATAAATGCCGGAAACGGGTATCATGTCCTGCTTGCCGGCATGGAGCACATCAATGTGGTTCTTGGTCAGTTTGTTCTTGCAGGTGAGCCAGTAGCAGTTATGGGACAAGGCTCAACCTTGGCTCGGTCGCTTGTAGCGACGGAATCAGCGGAACAGCCTATTCTCTACGTCGAATTCAGAAGAAACGGAATGTCGATCGATCCGGCCCCTTGGTGGGTCAGTGATGAACAAAGGGTACGCGGATAATGCGCAAAACTTCGATTTCTTTGATTGCTTTGGGTGTCGGGTTCGCCGGCGGGTTGGTATTTTCTGTGCCGCGTCTCCTGCCGGCAGTAGCAGCCACTGCCAATCCGGAAACTTACCGCCAGCTCAATCTGTTTGGCGAAGTGTTCGAGCGCATCCGCGCAGGCTACGTTGAGGAACCGGAAGATACCGACCTGATCGATGCCGCCATTTCCGGCATGCTGACGTCGCTTGATCCCCATTCAAGCTACATGAACCCGCAAAGTTTCCGCGACATGCGGGTCCAGACCCGGGGAGAATTTGGCGGTCTGGGGATCCAGGTCACCATGGAGAACGAAGTCATCAAGGTGATCTCCCCGATCGATGAAACCCCCGCCGCCCAGGCCGGCATTTTAAGCGGCGATTTGATCACCCATCTGGACGGCGAAGCCATCCGAGGTTTGAACCTGTCGCAAGCCGTCGACCGTATGCGCGGACCGGTCAATTCACCGATTGTCCTCACCATCATCCGCGAAGGCGTCGATGCCCCGTTTGATGTGGAAATCGTGCGAGATATAGTCCGCATCCGCCCGGCCCGCAGCTCCGTCGAAAACGGTAATATCGGGTATGTCCGGATCACTACTTTCAACGAACAAACGTTCGACACCCTGCAGGCCGAGGTTGAAAAACTCGAGGAAGAAATTGGCGTCGACAGCATTACCGGCTTCATTGTTGATCTGCGTAACAATCCGGGCGGTCTGCTCGACCAGGCGATCGAAGTGTCCGACGCCATGCTCGATCGTGGCGCCATCGTCTCCACCCGCGGCCGCAATAGTGACGAATCCCAGCGCTACAATGCCCGTGCCGGAGATATTACCCGCGGCAAGCCGATCGTTGTACTGATAAATGGAGGCTCTGCGTCGGCCTCCGAAATTGTTGCCGGTGCGCTCCGCGATCATAACCGCGCCACCCTTGTTGGCTCGCGTTCCTTCGGCAAGGGATCAGTCCAAACCATCATCCCCTTGGGGAGCAACGGCGCCATCCGGTTGACAACGGCACGCTATTACACCCCCGCCGGTATTTCCATTCAGGCCGTCGGCATCGAACCTGATATCTTCGTCGAACAGGAGCTTCCCGAGGAATTGCAAAATCGGCCCAACGCGACGCGTGGCGAATCGAGCCTGCGCGGGCATCTGGAAGTCCAGGACGAGAACGGTGAAATCCTCGAAGAAGATGCACCCGACGCCCCGCAATCAGGTTCGTCTGCTTACGTCCCCCCGGAAAAGGAAGACGACGTGCAGTTGCAATACGCAATTGATCTGATTTCCGGTGAAATCGTGAGCGAATTCTATCCGGCTAAAGGTGACTTGGCCGACACCGCAGAAGCACCCGCCACAAACGAATAGTTTATGGCGAATAAGATTACCGGGTAGCGGCTTCCGCAAACGAGATCAGTCGGTGCTGGTCTTCATCCCAAAGGTGAAGCCGTACGCAGCCAAGGCTCTGTAAAAGTGTAATCCGCCCAATCGGTTCGAATTCCGGGATCTCCCGGAGGACCTGGGGCAGGCGGTAATAGGGTATCCGGCTTGAAAGATGGTGCACGTGATGCACGCCGATATGAGCCGTGAGCCAACCCAATATCCCGGGTAGTCTATAATGCGAGCTGCCGTGCAGTGCCGCGTCATGCACATTCCAATCCGCATCGCTTTCCCAGTAAGTAGTTTCAAACTGGTGCTGGACATAAAACAGCCAAACCCCGATCGAAGACGCCAGAATAATGACCGGCAGTTGCACCAGAAGGAAGGGCCAGGGACCCAGCAGATATATCAGAATTGCAGCGACTGTAAAAATTGTGAGATTCGTGCCCATGGCGCTCATCCAGAACCGCCGGTCGCCATTGCTGATCCCAACCGGTAAACGGTTCCGGAGCAGGAAATAATATACCGGCCCGATCCCGAAAAGGATAAGCGGATGGCGATGAAGCCGGTAGGCAATCCGCCGCCAGCGCGGCATCGACTGGTATTCCCGGACGGTATGGGTATCCACATCGCCGACACCGCGTTTGTCGAGATTGCCCGATGTCGCATGATGGGTGGCGTGACTACGCCGCCAGACATCGTAAGGCGTGAATGTTAGGACGCCGAGAATTCGCCCGACCCAGTCATTGGCTGCCCGGTGCCGGAAGAAGGCTCCGTGACCGCAATCGTGCTGGATCATAAAAAGCCGCACGAGAAATATGGCCGCCGGTACTATGAAGACGAGGGTCAGCCAGTAGCTGATCGGCATTACCCACCAGGCTGCGACACAAAGCACCACGAATGGGATCGCGGTGACGGCCAATTCCAGAATACTCCGCCCGTGATCCGGCTCCCGGTACCGGGCCAGCGCCTTCAGCAAATCGCGCGCTGATCTGGTATCCCCGTCAATCGGCATCGTCTGCCTCGCTTGGTTCATTCTGTCCGCACTTTGTCCATTGTGTAAATTAGGATTTCCCAGCCCTTGTTAAGCCAGTTCACCTCGCCGGGCAAATGAACAGTTCCGGCAAGCTGTGTGACAATTTCTCCAGACCCGGGCCAGGAAACAGGGCTTTTGGGAATTTCCGGTGATTGCCATAAAGTTTTGCCCGAACCAACATGGTTTACCAGATGTCAATGCTACGCAAGCAAGATACCGGCATGTCTGATGACCTGAACACACCACTCAAAGCCCATGGCCGCCGCGTAGCACAATTACTGACCGGCAACAACCGGTCAACCGTAACCTATACGGCATCGGGGCTGGTCGCATTCGGACTGCTGGTCCTGGTCTGGATTATATTGCAGGCCGACCCCATGGGTGGCCAACCCTATGCGATCGTATCTCTCAATGGCCCTGCAGCAAACGACGAGCGCGCCGACACGGCGCCCCTGAGCATACGCCAGTCGATTGCGCCGGGGGACAGCCAGCCGAACCAACGCAGCCGGATCGTAGCAACCGGCGGGCGATCAGAAATTCGCAACAACGGCGTCACAATTATTCGCCGCCCCGGTACCGGATCGACCATCCGGTTGGGACCCAATTCCGACCCGGCGCTGACCGAAGCCGGTCCCGAAGGCCCGCTTCCACGCATCGCCACCGATGGCCGCCGCCCTTCCCAGGCCTATGCCCGTCCAGCCGGCCTGGATCCAATCATCCAAAATCCCGATCAACCCCGCATCGCGATCCTGGTCTCTGGCCTCGGCATCAGCGCTTCAGGCACGCTCGACGCCATCAACAACTTGCCCGGCCAGGTATCTCTTGCCTTCGCGCCTTACGGCTCGGACCTGCAAAACTGGGTCGCCAAGGCCCGTCGCAACGGCCACGAAGTCCTCATGCAAATCCCCATGGAGCCCTTCGACTATCCGGATAACGACCCAGGACCCCATACACTCCGGGTGGATAGCGATGCCGAGACCAATATCCGCCGCCTCAACTGGTTGATGTCCCGCTTCACTGGCTATGTGGGCGTCACAAATTACATGGGTGCGCGCTTCACCGCCAACAGCGAAGTGTTTTCGCCTATACTACAGGAATTTTCCGACCGCGGCCTTTTGTATCTGGACGATCATTCTTCGGCCCGCAGTCGTCACGAAGAAATCGCCTCCCAAATTGGTCTGCAGGCCGGCAGCGCCGACGTCATTATCGATGCGCTTGCCGACCAGGAGAATATCGACACAGCGCTCCTCAGGCTGGAAAATCTCGCGCTCCGCCACGGTCTGGCCGTCGGATATGCCACCGCGCTGCCAATCTCAATTTCCCGCCTGACAGAATGGGCCCGGCAATTGCAGGGCAAGGGAATCAACCTCATTCCTATCAGCGCCGCCGTGACTCCGCTGGCGCAAAGCTAGGGTCAGGAATAGTCTTCGAATGAACAATCCCGCGTCCGAACCGGAATACCGGCCATGCGTTGGGATCATGGTCCTGAACCGGGACGGGCTGGTCTGGATGGGCCGGCGGTTCGATGATTCGCGCAGCTACAATATGGGCGAGTTGTGGCAAATGCCCCAGGGAGGGATCGATCCCGGCGAAGAGCCGGTCGAGGCCGCGCTGCGCGAACTCTATGAAGAAACAAGCATCAAATCGATCGAGATTCTCCAGGAATCCCAGGATTGGTTCAAATACGATCTTCCTTCCGAAATCGCGAAAACAGGGTGGCGCGCCAGATACCGCGGCCAGATCCAGAAATGGTTTGCGGTTCGGTTCGAAGGCACCGACGACGAGGTTGATATTCTTGACCCCGGTAACGGCGACAAACCCGAATTCGATCAATGGAAATGGGTTCCGATGGCCGACGTTCCCGGCATGATCGTCGCCTTCAAACGCGGCGTCTACGAATCAGTCGTTGGGGAATTTGCCGATCTGGCAAACGAATCCTAGAGCGAGACCTGAAGCTCTTTCAGCCGGTCTAGTTGGGTCTGCGCTTTGTCACGCACTTCGTCGCTCTTGGCATCGTTGACGTCTTCTTCGGCATTCTGGATTTCCTGCGTCAATGCATCCGCATCCAGCTCATCAAGTGGAATGGCTTTCTCCGCCAAAATGGTCAACCTGTCCGGACCGGCTTCGGCAAACCCGCCGCGCACAAAAATGCGCGTCTGGTCCTTGTCATTGATCTGGATTTCGACCACGCCCGGCTTCAATGTCGACATGACCGGGGCATGGCCCTTCAGAATCGCGAAGTCGCCCTCGGATCCCGGCACCACGACCTGCTCGACCGCTTCCGACATCAGCAGCTTTTCGGGGCTTACCAGTTCAAACTGGAACGCTTCGGCCATGTCTCAATCCTCTTATCGAAACCGTTCTTTAGGCGGCTTCCGCAGCAAGTTTCTCGGCTTTCTCGATCGCGTCCTCGATGGTGCCGACCATATAAAATGCCGATTCCGGCAGATGATCGTATTCGCCTTCGACAAGACCCTTGAAGCCTTTGATCGTGTCGGCCAGATCCACCAGCACGCCAGGCGACCCGGTAAACACTTCGGCGACAAAGAAGGGTTGCGACAGGAAGCGTTCGATCTTGCGTGCCCGGGTCACCGCCAATTTGTCCTCTTCCGACAATTCGTCCATGCCAAGGATCGCGATAATATCCTGCAGGGCTTTGTAGCGTTGAAGAACTTCCTGCACGCGCCGCGCAATTGCGTAATGCTCGTCACCTATAATCCGCGGATCGAGCATGCGGCTGGTCGAATCAAGCGGGTCCACGGCTGGGTAGATGCCCTTTTCCGAGATCGCCCGCGACAACACGGTGGTGGCATCCAGATGGGCAAACGAAGTGGCAGGCGCCGGGTCGGTCAGGTCATCGGCCGGCACATAAATTGCCTGCACCGAGGTGATCGATCCCTTGGTTGTTGTGGTGATCCGTTCCTGCATGGTGCCCATGTCTGTGGCTAGCGTCGGCTGGTAACCCACCGCCGAAGGGATGCGCCCCAGAAGCGCCGACACTTCGGAGCCGGCCTGGGTAAATCGGAAAATATTATCGACAAAGAACAGAACATCTTGTCCCTCGTTGCGGAAATGTTCGGCGACCGTCAGGCCCGACAGGCCAACGCGCGCCCGCGCGCCCGGAGGTTCGTTCATCTGTCCGTACACAAGCGCGCATTTTGAGCCCTCGCCGCCGCCCGGCTTGTTCACGCCGGATTCGATCATTTCGTGGTACAGGTCGTTGCCCTCGCGGGTTCGCTCGCCAACCCCGGCAAACACCGAATACCCGCCATGGGCCTTGGCAACGTTGTTGATCAGTTCCATGATCAGAACGGTCTTGCCAACGCCCGCGCCGCCGAACAGGCCGATCTTGCCGCCCCTGGCGTAGGGCGCCAGCAAATCCACAACCTTGATACCGGTGACCAGGATCTCGGCGTCGGTCGACTGTTCGACATATTCGGGCGCATCCTGATGGATCGCGCGTTTCGCCTTGGTCTTGACCGGACCAACTTCGTCCACTGGATCGCCGATCACATTCATGATCCGCCCAAGCGTTTCTTCGCCAACGGGCACCATGATTGGATCACCGGTATCGGAGACCGGCCGACCACGTACAAGACCTTCTGTCGAATCCATGGCAATGGTGCGCACCATGTTTTCGCCAAGGTGCTGGGCCACTTCCAGCACCAGCCGCTGCCCGTTATTCTCGGTATCGAGCGCGTTCAGAATGTTGGGAAGCTCGCCTTCAAACGACACGTCCACAACAGCGCCCATTACCTGGGCCACCTTGCCGGTCGCGGCGGCTTTGGCTTTCGCGCTGGCCTTTTTCGCGGCGGGTTTTCTCGCCATGGTTCTAAACCTCTTGCTTTTAGAGCGCCTCGGCGCCGGAAATAATTTCGATCAGTTCCTTGGTAATCTGGGCCTGGCGCGAGCGGTTATATTGCAGCGTCAGTCCGTCGATCATTTCGCCCGCGTTGCGGGTCGCATTGTCCATCGCCGACATGCGTGCGCCCTGTTCGGATGCGGCATTTTCCAGCAACGCGCGGAAAATCTGCACACTCACGTTCCGCGGCAGTAAATCGGCCAGAATTTCACTCTCGTCTGGCTCGTATTCATAGGCCGAGTTCGAATCGCTTGCGTCTCCGCCAGCCTCGGGTGGGCTCGCCGGGACAATCTGCAAATCGGTCGGGATCTGGCTGATGATCGACTGGAACCGAGCGTAAAACAGCGTGCAGACATCGAATTCGCCGTTCTCAAACAGATCAAGGACTTGTGTTCCAATCGCCTGGGCATTCTCAAACCCGACCCGTTTGATTTCGCGCAAATCAACCACATCGATGATCATGGTCGCAAATTCGCGTTTGAGCTGGTCGTGACCTTTCTTGCCAACGCACAAGATCTTGACTTTTTTGCCGGCCGTCTGCAGTTCCCGGATGCGGGTCTTGGCGAGGCGTACAATCGAGGTATTGAACCCGCCGCAAAGCCCGCGCTCGGAAGAACAGATCACCAACAAATGCACATCGTCCCTACCGGTCCCGACCATCAGCGGCGAAGCACCGTCCTGACCGCCAAGCGCGGTCGCCAGATTAGCCAGCACATCATCCATCCGCTCCGCATAGGGCCGCGCGGCCTCGGCCGCCGACTGGGCCCGACGCAATTTCGCCGCCGCGACCATCTGCATGGCCTTGGTGATCTTCTGCGTCGCCTTGACGGAGGCGATCCGGTTTCTCAGGTCCTTGAGGCTCGGCATAAACCGTTATCCTGTCTCATAAATCCGGTTCGGTTACGCGAACGCCTTGGCGAACGTATTGAGCACCGTTTTGAGTTTCCCGGTGGTCTTCTCGGACACTTCTTTTTCCTTGCGGATCGTATCCAGCAGATCGCCGTGCTTGTCGCGCACGTGGCGCAACAATTCGGTTTCAAACCGGCCTACGTCGGTCACATCGAGGGAATCGAGATAGCCGTTCACGCCAGCGAAAATCACGGTCACTTGCTCTTCGGTTTTGAGGGGCGAGAATTGCGGCTGCTTCAGCAATTCGGTCAGCCGCGCGCCACGGTTCAGGAGCCGTTGCGTAGAGGCGTCCAGATCGGAGCCGAACTGGGCGAAAGCCGCCATTTCGCGGTACTGGGCGAGTTCGCCCTTGATCGTACCGGCAACCTGTTTCATTGCCTTGACCTGAGCCGCCGACCCAACGCGGGATACCGACAGACCAACGTTGAGTGCCGGGCGAATGCCCTGATAAAATAGATCGGTCTCGAGGAATATCTGGCCGTCCGTGATCGAGATCACGTTGGTCGGGATATAGGCCGACACGTCGTTGGCCTGGGTCTCGATGATCGGCAGAGCGGTCAGCGACCCCCCGCCATTGTCGTCGTTCATCTTGGCGGAGCGTTCCAGCAGCCGGGAATGCAGGTAAAAAACGTCGCCCGGATAGGCTTCGCGCCCGGGCGGGCGGCGCAGCAGCAGCGACATCTGGCGGTACGCCACGGCCTGCTTGGAAAGATCGTCATACGCGATCACGGCGTGCATGCCGTTGTCGCGAAAAAATTCGCCCATCGCGCAGCCGGTAAATGGTGCCAGATACTGCATCGGCGCCGGGTCAGACGCAGTTGCCGCAACGATGATCGAATAGTCCAGCGCACCCTGTTCCTCAAGCACCTTCACAAACTGTGCAACCGTCGAGCGCTTCTGCCCGATGGCGACATAGATGCAATAGAGCTTCTCGCTCTCGTCATCCGATTCGTTGATCGATTTCTGATTGAGGAAGGTATCAAGCACAACCGCTGTCTTGCCGGTTTGGCGGTCACCGATCACCAATTCGCGTTGCCCGCGCCCGATCGGGATCAGTGCGTCGATCGCCTTAAGGCCCGTCGACATTGGCTCGTGCACCGATTTGCGCGGGATAATCCCGGGCGCCTTCACATCCACACGGGCATTCTTCTTGGCCTTTATAGGACCCTTGCCGTCAATCGGGTTGCCAAGACCATCTACCACCCGGCCGAGCAATTCCTTGCCAACCGGCACTTCCACAATAGCGCCGGTCCGCTTAACCGTATCGCCCTCGCGGATGTTCTGGTCGGAACCGAAAATCACGACCCCTACATTGTCGGTCTCGAGATTGAGGGCCATGCCCCGGACGCCACCGGGGAACTCCACCATTTCGCCAGCCTGGACATTGTCGAGCCCGTAGACCCGGGCAATCCCGTCCCCGACCGAGAGCACCTGACCCACTTCGGATACGGCGGCCTCCTTGCCGAAATTCTTGATTTGATCCTTGAGGATCGAGGAGATTTCTGCGGCGCGGATATTCATCAGCCGACCTCTTTCATAGCAATTTTAAGGTTATCGAGTTTGGTTCTTAGTGTCGTGTCGATCATGCGGCTGCCGACTTTGACGATCATCCCACCAAGAATGGCCGGGTCAACATGCCGGGCAATCTGTACTTTCTTGCCAACCGCACTGTTCAATACAGTATTGAGTGATTTGACCTGCGCCGCCGTCAGCGCGGTTGCCGATGTCACATCTGCGGTCACTTCGCCGCGATGGTCGGCCACCAGGTTGCGGAACGCCTTGATCATGCCCTGGACGGCAAACAGCCGTCGATTATTTGCGACCAGGCCAAGAAAGTTCGCTGTAAGGCCGGTGATTTTTGCTTTCGACGCCAGCGCGGCAATCGCGTCGGCCTGTTCATTGGCGGAAAAGACCGGGCTTGATATGAGCCGCTGCAGTTCGTCGCTTTGATCAATCATGCCGGCGAATGCATCCAGGTCTTTCTGAATCTTGCCGACCGCCTTGCCTTCGAGCGCGAGCGCAAACAGAGCGCTCGCATACCGCTCCGCTATGCCTGAAATATCCGCTTGTCCGCCTGCCAAAAACTTAAACCTCTGACGCACTCGGGGATCATTACAGCACCCTTATTGGGCTCTGCCAATCCCGAACATTATTGGGCGTGTATATCGGGGAACCGGAAGGTGTTTGCAGCCCCTGAAAACCGCGCATCATCTAGCATAGGGACCAACCGCTGGCAACTCATCAGACGAACAACATTGTCTTGGTCTCGTAAAATATACCGCAGAGCACAAATCTTGCGAATCGCGCGGCGGGGTTCCATCTAGAGGAAACTTTGCGGATCGATATCCACCGACAGCCGGACGCCTGCACGAATCGATCCGCTTTTATCGAACCAGCCCCGCAAATAACCTTGCAAATCCACCGCGCGATCGGCCTTCACCAACAGCCGGAAACGGTGATTCCCGCGCACCATGGCAATCGGCGCCTCCGCCGGTCCAAGCACCCGGACACCCTCTTGCGACGGCGCCGCCGCCGCCAGCCGCTTCGCCTGGTCTTCGACCCGGTGGCGCTCGCGCCCAGTGACCAGCAAGCTGGCAAGGCGACCGAACGGCGGCATTTTTGCAATCTCACGGCCTGATATTTCCCGGGCGTAAAAACCTTCGGCGTCGCCCGCAGCCAAGGCCTGCATGACCGGATGGTCCGACATGTGGGTCTGCAGAAACCCAACCCCTGGCTCCTGCTCGCGCCCCGCCCGCCCGACAACCTGGTGCAGCAGCTGGAAGGTGCGCTCGGATGCCCTTAAATCCCCGTGGCCCAACCCCAAATCGGCGTCAATCACGCCGACAAGTTTCAGGCTCGGGAAATGATGCCCCTTGGCGATCAGCTGGGTCCCCACAATAATATCGAATTCGCCAGCCGCGATGCCCGCAAATTTTTCGCGCATCTCGGCCGGACTGCGCACCAGATCGCTCGACAGGGTGACAGTGCGAGCAACGGGAAACCGCGCCCGGACCTCTTCCATGATCCGCTCGACCCCAGGTCCGCAGGCGACCAGTGAATCTTCGGTTTTGCATTCCGGGCATTGCCGGGGTTCCGGGATTGTCAGCCCGCATTGGTGGCATTGCAACTGCCTGCGAAACCGGTGGGCGACCAGCCAACTTGAACAGTCCGGGCAGACAAAACGGTGCCCGCATTTGCGGCATAGCGTCAGCGGGGCGTAACCGCGACGATTGAGAAACAGCAGGGATTGCCGCCCTTCCGCCAACACATCGGTCATCGCCGCGACCAGCGGCGGTGCGATCCAGTGGCCACGCTCCGGCGGATTTTCGCGCAAATCGATGAGCCGGATATCGGGAAACGGCTGCCCCCCGAAGCGGGCGGGCAAGTGGACCGAACCATATTTGCCCCGGGTTACATTCACCCGGGTCTCAACCGAAGGGGTCGCCGATGCCAGGATTACCGGGAATTTCCCAAGATACCCCCGCAGGATTGCCATGTCCCGGGCATGATACGACACCCGGTCGACCTGCTTGAAGGCGCTGTCATGCTCCTCATCGACGATGATCAGACCTAGTTCTGAGAAGGCCAGAAACAGCGCCGACCGGGCGCCGACAATCACCCTGGTTTCGCCTGTAAAAACGCTGCGCCATATATCCCGCCGCCTGGCCGGGGTCAGGTCGCTGTGCCATTCGGCTGGCCGTGCGCCGAAGCGGTCTTCAAACCTCTCCAGAAATTGCGTGGTGAGGGCAATTTCCGGCAACAGGACAAGCACCTGCCGGTTGCCTTCCAGCGCTGCCGCGATGGCTTCGAAATACACCTCGGTCTTGCCTGATCCAGTAACGCCGTCGATCAGCGTCGTGGAATAGCCGCCTCCAGCCTTCTCGCGAAGCACCGCCGCCGCTTTTTCCTGCGCCGCCAGCAGTTGCACTTTGTGATGCCCCGGGTCGGGCGAAGCGGCGATCGTCTCAGCTGGAAGATCGACCAACTCGAACAACCCGCCTGCCAGCAATCCGTCCACGACCCCAATACCCACCCCCGCCGTTTGAGCCAGATCGGCTTTGCCCCACAATAGTCCCCCTTCGGCGACGGCAAGCACGCGTTTTCGCGCGGCAGTGATCCTAAATCCCTCCGGCGGAGGATTTTTAGATCCATCCACCAATCGCACCCCCTTACGTGGTTTGGCGGGCCGAAATGCCTCTTCCACCGGCAGAACCATGCGCAGCACCATTCCTGCCTGTGCCATATTATAATCGGCAACCGCCCCGATAAAATCCAGCAGCTCACCGCCCAGGGGCGGTGCGTCGAGCCGTTCCCCGATCTGGCGCATCTTGGCGCGGGCAATTTGCGGGGCATCGCTGTCTGTCTCCCAGACGACACCTGTATAGTCCCGGGTTCCCAGCGGCACCTGGACCAAATCACCCCGTTTCAGATCGACCCCCGGCGGCCCTGCGAGATAGGTATAGGCACCGTCCACAGCAAGTGGCAGCAGGACAGAGACAAATCTCTCTGTTGCCGCAACTGAAACGGGGGGCTTGATTTCGGGCATCGTATTAGCCAATCAGTCTTTAATTGTATGAGAAGGATTGCGTGAGATAGCTCTGATAGGCAACTGTTCGCATCG
Source organism: Hyphomicrobiales bacterium (assembly GCA_021775855.1). Taxonomy (GTDB): domain Bacteria; phylum Pseudomonadota; class Alphaproteobacteria; order Rhizobiales; family NORP267; genus NORP267. The sequence goes on along the minus strand of JAJFGZ010000020.1, from coordinate 39,373 downwards.
TGGAATTCGAAAAAACCGGGAAATTACCATGAAATTCTTTGTCGACACCGCCGATAGCGCCGCTATCAAGGAACTCGCCGCAACCGGACTGATCGACGGGGTTACAACCAACCCGTCCCTGATCGCCAAATCCGGGCGGGATTTCAAGGAAGTGATCGCTGAAATCTGTACGCTCACAGATGGCCCGGTCAGTGCCGAGGTGGCCGCAACGGAAAGCGATCAGATGATCGCTGAAGGACGGGAACTCGCGAAAATCGCATCCAACGTCGCAGTCAAGGTTCCTCTCACCTGGGATGGGTTGATAGCCTGCCGGGCGTTGAGCCTTGAGAAAACCATGGTCAACGTGACCCTTTGCTTCAGTGCCAATCAGGCGTTGCTGGCGGCAAAAGCGGGCGCGACATTTGTCTCGCCATTTATTGGGCGGCTCGACGATATCGGCCTTGACGGAATGGACCTGATCAACGAAATCCGCGTCATCTACGACAATTACCCTGACCTCAATACCGAAATTCTGGCGGCCTCGATCCGTGGTGCGAACCACGTCCGGCTCGCGGCGCTGGCTGGTGCGGATGTGTCAACCATCCCGCCGGACGTGATCAAAGCCCTCGCCAAGCACCCGCTGACCGACAAGGGGCTAGACGCTTTTCTGAAAGACTGGGCGGAGACCGGCCAGTCGATCCTTTAGGAGATATCCTTGTCCGCCATGCCAACACCCGCATTTTCCGGCCAGCCCGATCTGGTGCGTGAGGGCGAGGATTGGCTCAAATCGCTGAAAAATATCAAACGCGTGGCGGATGCAACGCTTGTTGCCTATCGTCGGGATCTCGGGCAATTTCTGGGGTTTCTCGAAACCCATCTAGGCGCGCCGCCATCGGTGAAAGATATCGCCGGGCTGCTCCCAATGGATATCCGGTCATGGCTCGCCAGCCGCCGGCAACAGGGTACATCAAGCCGCAGCCTGGCCCGCTCGCTCTCATCGATCCGCTCGTTCTACCGCTTTCTGGAGCGCCGCGGGCTGGCGACCAGCACTGCCGTCACGGCGTTGCGGGCGCCAAAAATCGCCCACGGGGTTCCAAAACCCCTGGCGCCTGAAAAGGCGCGCGCGCTCAGCCGCCACGATGCCCATGCCGGGCTAAGTGTAGATCCATGGATCGCGGCCCGGGACGCAGCTGTTGTCTCATTGCTTTATGGTTGTGGATTGCGGATTTCCGAGGCTCTGTCGCTGGATTTCGAGGATGCCGACACCGCCCGGCGGGATCAGATCCTGCGCATCAAGGGCAAGGGGGGCAAGACCCGGCTTGTACCCGTGCTAGGCACCGTGTCTGAAGCCATCGACGATTATCTCAAGCTCTGTCCCATCCCGCTGCAATACGGCGACCCGTTGTTTCTCGGGGTCAGGGGCAAGCGCCTCAATCCGCGCCTGATCCAACTGGCGATCGAGCGCCTGCGCGGCGCGCTTGGGCTGCCCGATACAGCGACACCGCACGCGCTCCGCCATTCCTTCGCAACCCACCTGCTCAGCCGTGGCGGCGATCTGCGCACGATCCAGGAACTCCTGGGCCATGCCAGCCTGTCCTCGACCCAGATCTACACCGAGGTCGACCAAGCCCGGATTATGGAAGTTTATGAAAAAGCCCACCCCAGGGCTTAGTTCGGCTGCCTCACAGATTATCGTAATGCTCCGGCATAAATGGAACATCGGTATCGCTGGGCCTTGCTCCGGCACTGGTCAGCATGGCATGGATTTGCCCGCGATGGTGGGTCTGATGATTGAATAGCTGGATCGCCGCTATCTTCTTTGGCTTTGTGATATCGCGTCCAAGCGCACCCGAATACCAACTGAGGTCGCCGTCGAACCAGTCCCGCTCCACACTGGAGGCCCATTCAAGAATGACCTTGTCAAACCGCTCCCGCTCTATCTGAAATTTGATCCAGTCGGAAAAAAAGGTCCGCGATTCCGGTATCCCTCCGTCTGGCATCGGGGTCCCGGCAAACCGGCTAACCCAAAGTTCATCGGCCCACAGAAGATGGGAAAACGTCTGCTGGATCGACCCGAAAAAAGATCCCCTGTCCATTTCACGCTCTTTGGTGCTCAGCGTATCCGCAACCCCGACCAGGTTTTCATTTTGCCAGCGATTGTACCTGGCCATGGTCTGAACATAGTCCAATTCAAACATAAAAATTTCTCGTCCTTGTCAAAATCGATTGGTGGTCCGATCACATATGGATCGCGCGCTTATCGACCGCGAGCGCCGCTTCGCGCACAGCTTCCGACATGGTCGGATGTGCGTGGCAGGTGCGCATCAGGTCTTCCGCCGAGCCGCCAAATTCCATCAATACGGCAGCCTCGTGGATCATCTCGCCAACGGACGCCCCGATCATGTGGACGCCCAGCACCCGGTCGGTTTTGGCGTCGGCCAGGATTTTGATCTGTCCGTCCATCTTGCGCATGGCACGCGCCCGACCATTCGCTGTGAAGGGGAACTTGCCCACATTGTAGGCGACCCCGGCGTCTTTCAGCTCTTCCTCGGTTTTGCCGACAACAGCAACTTCGGGCATGGTGTACACAACGCCCGGGATTACATCGTAATTGACGTGGCCCGCCTTGCCGGCCAGTAGTTCGGCAAGGGCCAGCCCCTCGTCTTCGGCCTTGTGCGCCAGCATCGGTCCCTCCACCACATCGCCGATGGCATAAATGCCCGCAACATTGGTGGCGTAATGATTGTCGATTTTGACCCGTCCACGTTCATCAAGGGCGACCCCGGCCTCTTCCAGCCCAAGCCCGGACGTATACGGGATCCGCCCGATCGCCACCAGCATCACGTCAGCGCTGATCGTCTCCGCATCGCCGCCTTTTGCCGGTTCAACCGAGATTTCCAGCGCCTTGCCTCTCTTCGCCGCCCCGGTGACCTTCTTGCCAAGCTTGAACGTCATGCCCTGTTTTTTGAGCGAGCGCATGAACGTCTTGGCGGTCTCGCCGTCCATGCCAGGCAGGATCCGGTCGAGGAATTCAACAACGATCACGTTGGACCCGAGCCGACGCCAGACCGACCCCAGTTCAAGTCCGATCACGCCCGCACCCACCACGACCAGGGTTTCAGGGACTTTGCCAAGTTCGAGCGCACCAGTTGACGAAACGATTGTTTTCTCATCGATCTCGATCCCCGGCAACGTAGCGACATCGGACCCGGTTGCGATCACGATATTCTTGGTTTCGATTGTTTGCGCCCCACCATCGGCAAGCACCACCTCGACCTTACCCGGCCCGGTGATTTTGCCAGTACCGTGGACCGTATCGATTTTATTCTTTTTCAGAAGAAATCCGACCCCCTGGACATTGGCTTCGACCGTCTCCTGGCGGTGCCCCATCATCGCCTTCAGATCGAGCTTGGGTTTGCTGATCTTGATCCCGAGGGCGCCAAAATCATGGCCCGCCTCCTCGAACATTTCGGATGCGTGTAACAACGCTTTCGACGGGATACAGCCCACATTCAGGCAGGTCCCGCCATGATATTCGCGCTTCTCCACCACCGCCACTTTCATGCCGAGCTGGGCCGCCCGGATCGCGCAGACATAGCCGCCTGGACCAGTTCCGATAATTGTGAGGTCATACGTTTCTGCCATAAAGGCCTCCATCTTTTGCCGCGTCAGGTAAGCGGTGTCGAATCAGCGATCGACAAGCGCCAGGCGCAGACCAAATCCAGCAAATGTCGCGGCGACAGTTCGCCGCATCCATTTCAAAATCGTTTCGCTCCGCAGAATTCTCTCGCCGATCAGCGCCGCAAAAAATCCGTAAACCACAAACACCGCAAAAGTCATCGCCATGAAAATTCCACTCATCACCAGCATCTGGAACGTTGCCGGGCCCGCCAGCGGATCAACAAATTGGGGCAGGAAAGCTAAAAAAAACACCGAGAGTTTGGGGTTCAGGACATTGATAAGGCACCCCGTGCGCGCAATCGCAAACAGGTTCGCCGCCGGGCGTTCCGTGCCAGTAATTTGTAGCGGGCCGGTCTCCCGGAGCGTCTGCCAGGCCAGGTACAGCAAATACACCACGCCGCAATATTTCAGAAGCTGGAACAGGAGCGCGCTTGTATGAAGGATGGCCGCCAGCCCGACGATCGACGCGAGGATCGCAGGCACGATCCCCAGCGTGCACCCAAAGGCCGCGGCGAAGCTTTCCCGCCGCCCGGACGCCAGACCGGTCGCAACCGTATAGACAACACCGGTGCCGGGGATAAGCACGACGACCAGTGCGGTTACAAGGAACTCAAGATCCATTGGCGCTGTTCCGTGCCACCTACAGGTCCAGCACGAGACGCTGGGGATCCTCAAGGGCTTCCTTGACCCGGACCAGGAAAGTCACCGCCCCTTCGCCATCGACCACACGGTGGTCGTAGGAGAGCGCCAAATACATCATCGGGCGGATGACCAGCTCGCCGTCGATCGCCATCGGCCGTTGCTGGATCTTATGCATTCCCAAAATACCGGATTGCGGGGCATTCAGAATGGGCGTCGACATCAGCGAGCCATACACCCCGCCGTTCGAGATCGTGAAGGTACCGCCCATCATCTCGGCGAGCGACAGCTTGCCGTCGCGGGCTTTTTTGCCAAGACCGGCAATCGCTTTCTCGATATCGGCGATCCCCATCGCCTGTGCTTCGCGCACCACGGGCACCACCAACCCCTTGTCGGTGCCAACTGCGACACCGATATGGCAGTAGTCCTTGAAGACCAGATCGGTGCCGTCAATCTCTGCGTTGACCGCCGGCACCTCCTTGAGTGCAGTGACACAGGCTTTGACGAACAACCCCATAAAGCCGAGCTTGATGCCGTGCTTCTTCTGGAACAATTCCTTGTAGCGGGCCCTGAGCGCCATCACCTCGGTCATGTCCACTTCGTTCAAGGTAGTCAACATGGCAGCCGTGTTCTGGGCATCCTTGAGGCGCCGTGCGATAGTCTGGCGCAACTTGGTCATGCGCACCCGTTCTTCGCGGGATTCGTCGTCCGGCACCACTGGTGAGCGCGCAGCAACGGGCGCTGCGGGTACCGCACCGCCATCAAGCGCCGTCGTCACGTCTTCCTTGAGTACCTGACCGCGCTTGCCCGATCCTGAGACGGATGCCGGGTCGATGCCTTCTTCCTTCATCACCCGGGAAGCGGCGGGAGACGCAGGCATGTCGCCGGTCTGGCCGTTGGTGGCTGGTGCGGACGCTGCCGCTGCTGGCTCCTCAGGTTGTGCGGTTGCAGGCGCAGCGGGCGCGGGCGCCGCACCGCCGCTGGCGCCTTCATCAAAACTTCCGAGCAATGTTCCGACTTCGACCGTCTCGCCTTCAGCGACGATGATCTCCCCCATCACGCCGGCGGCCTGCGCCGGCACCTCAACAGTAACCTTGTCGGTTTCGAGCTCCACCAGCGGCTCGTCGATTGAGATCGCGTCGCCCGGCTGCTTGAACCATTGTCCGATGGTTGCTTCGGTGACCGATTCGCCAAGGGTCGGGACCCTGATTTCAGCTGCCATTGGTTATTGTCCTCGTAAAAATTCGCCGCAGTAAATTCTAATCTCCCAACGCGTCTGCCAGAAACGCCTCGAGTTCCGCCAAATGCCGGGTCATCAACCCGGTGGCCGTTGCCGCCATGGCCGAGCGGCCAGTATAGCGCAAGCTCCTGTGCGTAGCCTCGATCTGGTTCAATACCCAATCCATATAATCCTGGATGAAGGCCCACGCCCCCATATTCTTCGGCTCTTCCTGACACCACACCATTTCGGCATGGGCGAAGCGGCCAAGTTCACCGACCAGCGCCTTCATCGGGAACGGAAACAGCTGTTCGATGCGCATCAGATAGATATCGTCGACCCCCGCTTTTTCGCGGGCTTCATAAAGATCGTAATAAACCTTGCCGGTACACAAAACGACGCGTCGGATTTTATCGTCCGGTACCAGTTTTATTTTCTGATCAGGTAGCGCCTGGGCGTCGTCCCAAAGTACCCGGTGGAAGGTGCTGTCGGGGCCGAATTCCTCAAGCCGCGAGGTCGCCCGCTTGTTGCGCAGCATCGATTTCGGGGTCATCAGGATAAGCGGCTTGCGGAAATCGCGTTTCAACTGGCGGCGCAAAATATGATAGTGATTTGCGGGCGTCGTGCAGTACGCGACCTGCATATTGTCGTCTGCGCAGGCCTGGAGATACCGCTCCAGCCGGGCCGAGGAATGTTCCGGTCCCTGGCCTTCATAGCCATGCGGCAAGAGCAACACGAGACCTGACATTCGCAGCCATTTGCGCTCGCCAGCCGAGATAAACTGGTCGATGACAACCTGCGCACCGTTGGCGAAATCACCAAACTGGGCTTCCCACAAAACAAGCGCGTTGGGTTCGGTCAGCGAATAGCCGTATTCAAACCCGAGCACCGCCACTTCGGAGAGCATTGAATTGATAACGTCGTAGTTGGCCTGCTTGCCGCCCAGATGATTGAGTGGGATATACCGGTTCTCGTTTTCCTGGTCGGTCAGCACCGAATGGCGTTGGGAAAAGGTACCGCGCTCGGAATCCTGGCCGCACAATCGGACCCCGTAGCCTTCCTTCAAAAGCGTAGCAAATGCCAGCGCCTCGCCAGTTGCCCAGTCAAACCCTTCGCCCGTATCAAACATTTTCGCGCGATTGGCCATGAATCGCTTGATCGTCCGATGGGCAGTAAAATCGTCCGGAATATTGGTGATATTCGTCCCGATTTCCTTGAGGGTCTCGATATCCACCCCGGTCTTGCCCCGGCGTGGGTCGTCGGCCGATTCAGCGCGGGAAATTGTTTTCCAGCGCCCGTCCAGCCAGTCAGCCTTGTTCGGCTTGTAAGAATCGGCGGCTTCAAACGCGGCATCAAGCGACTTCCGCAAGTTTACCTTCTGCGCTTCGATTTCATCGCCAGTAATCGTACCTTCCCGCACCAGCCGGTCGCCGTAAATTTCCAGTGTGGTTGGGTGGGACCGGATTTTCTTGTACATCAGCGGCTGGGTGAATGACGGCTCGTCGCCCTCATTGTGCCCGTGCCGGCGATAGCAGAACATGTCGATCACCACCGGTTTGTGGAATTTCTGCCGGAACTCGATGGCGATTTTGGCGGCATATACCACCGCCTCCGGGTCATCGCCATTGACGTGGAAAATCGGCGCTTCGATCATCTTGGCAACGTCGGAAGGATACGGCGATGAACGTGAATTGTGGGGTGCCGTTGTAAACCCGATCTGGTTGTTGACGATAAAATGGATCGACCCGCCGGTCTTGTGGCCTTTAAGGCCGGACAGGCCAAAACATTCGGCAATAATCCCCTGCCCCGCAAACGCGGCATCGCCGTGCAGCAGCAGCGGCAAGACCTTGGTCCGGTCGGCATCGTCAAGTTGGTCCTGTTTTGCCCGCACCTTGCCAAGCACAACCGGGTCGACAATTTCGAGATGCGACGGGTTGGCGGTGAGAGAGAGATGCACGTTGTTGTCGTCGAACGAGCGATCTGACGAAGCTCCCAGATGGTATTTAACGTCCCCAGACCCTTCCACATTGTCGGGGCTGGCGGCGCCGCCCTTGAATTCGTGGAAAATCGCCTGGGTCGGCTTGGCCATCACTTGGGCGAGGACATTGAGCCGGCCGCGATGGGCCATCCCGATAATAATGTCGCACACCCCAAGCGAACCGCCCCGCTTGATGATCTGCTCAAGCGCCGCGACCATTGCTTCGCCGCCATCAAGACCAAACCGTTTGGTGCCGGTATATTTTATATCGATAAACTTCTCGAACCCTTCAGCTTCGAGCAATTTGTTCAAAATCGCTTTCTTGCCCTCGGGCGTGAACGCCACCCCCTTGTCGGGGCCCTCGATACGCTCCTGGATCCAGCCCTTTGCCGGGCCGTCCGAAATATGCATGAATTCGACACCAATCGTGGAGCAATAGGTGCGGTGTAGAATATCAACCATTTCCCGCGGCGTCGCAAATTCCAGCCCGAGCACGAAATCGATAAAGATCGGCCGATCCATATCGGCCTCTTCGAATCCATAAAATTCAGGATTCAGCTCCGGATGGGCTTGCGGCGGTGTGAGTTTAAGCGGATCGAGGTCGGCTGCCAGATGTCCGCGCATGCGGAACGCCCGGATCATCATCAGGGCGCGCACTGAATCCCGGGTTGATTGCTGCACGTCCTCGGACGACACACCGAGGTCGTTGCGTTTCGCAGAAGCCGCAATCTTGTCGTTGAGGATGGCTTCGACCGGTGCCCAGTTACCATCAAACGCAGAAATCAGATCACCGTTGGCGCGCTGGGGCCAATCGGCCCGCTTCCAGGGCGCCCCTCGGGCAACCGCGGCAACGTCGCCAGCATCGTCCTGCAACTGGGAGAAATAACTGTGCCAGTCCGCATCAATCGAATCTGGGTTTTCAAGAAATTGTGCGTAAAGCTGATCTATATATCCAGCATTTCCACCGTATAGAAATGAAGTGCGCGCAAACACTTCATTTGAATCTTCCCGCGCCATCGCTTTATCCCAATGGTCAGAATGCTTTAAAGCATCCAATATGAATCAAACGCACGCTACTCATTGCAGTAAACTACGAACCGTTCAAAACGTCTACCAATGTTGTGCCGAGTGCGGCCGGCGATTTCGACACAACGATCCCGGCAGACTGCATGGCTTCGATCTTGTCCTCAGCGCCGCCCTTGCCGCCTGAAATGATCGCCCCGGCATGGCCCATCCGCCGTCCCGGAGGTGCTGTCACACCTGCGATAAACCCGACAACCGGCTTCTTGATTTTAGACTGCTTCAGGAATTCGGCCGCTTCTTCTTCAGCCGAGCCGCCAATTTCGCCGATCATAACGATGGATTCGGTCGCCTCGTCGCCCAGGAACAAATCCAGGCAATCGATGAAATTCGTACCGTTGACAGGATCGCCACCAATCCCGATGCAGGTCGACTGGCCAAGCCCCGCGACGCTTGTCTGAAAGACCGCCTCGTAGGTCAGAGTGCCCGAGCGCGACACGATCCCGACCGATCCGACTTTATGGATGTGTCCTGGCATGATCCCGATCTTGCACTGGTCCGGGGTGATGATTCCCGGACAGTTGGGGCCGATTAAACGGGTATTCGACCCCGTGAGCGCCCGCTTGACCTTGACCATATCGAGCACCGGGATGCCTTCGGTGATGCACACCACCAGCGGAATTTCAGCAGCGATGGCTTCAAGAATGGAATCGGCGGCGAAAGGCGGCGGCACATAAACGACCGATGCCGTTGCCCCGGTCGCATCGCGGGCCTGCGCAACGGTATCGAAAACCGGCAGACCAAGATGCTCCGTCCCGCCCTTGCCCGGCGTCACGCCGCCCACCATCCGGGTGCCGTATTCGATCGCCTGCTCGGTATGGAACGTGCCGGTTTTGCCAGTAACCCCCTGGCAGATGACTTTGGTATTCCTGTCGACCAGTACAGCCATATTTGGCCCCCTATTCCCTAAAATTGATCCCGATACGCGAGCTGGCGCATCGTCAGGCAGCTTTCACGGCGGCTACGATCTTCTGCGCGGCATCGTCCAAATCGTCGGCGGAAATCACGTTGAGGCCAGATTCGTCGATAATTTTCTTGCCCGCAGCCACTTCCGTGCCTTCCAATCGCACCACCAGGGGCACCTCGAGACCGACATCCTTGATCGCGGTTACAACCCCATCGGCGATCACATCGCAACGCATGATGCCACCAAAAATATTGACGAGAATACCTTCGACTTTTGGGTCCGAGGTAATGATCTTGAACGCGGCCGTTACTTTCTCCGCCGTCGCCCCGCCGCCAACATCGAGGAAATTCGCCGGCTCTGCGCCGTACAGCTTGATGATATCCATAGTCGACATGGCTAACCCGGCGCCGTTCACCATGCAGCCTATCTGGCCGTCAAGCGCGATATAGCTGAGATCGTATTTCGAGGCCTCGATCTCTTTCTCATCCTCTTCGGATTCGTCGCGCAATTCGAGAATATCCTTGTGCCGGAACAACGCGTTTGAATCGAAATTCACCTTGGCATCGAGGCATTCGAGATTGCCATCGCTATCGACAATCAGCGGGTTGATTTCCAGAAGGCTCATATCGGTTTCGACAAAGGCCCGGTAAAGATTGTCGATGAGGCGCACGCATTGCTTGACCTGATCGCCCTCGAGCTTGAGTGCGTAGGCAATTTCGCGGCCCACATACGGCGCATAGCCTGCTGCCGGATCGACCATGATTGAGAGAATTTTTTCCGGTGTTTCAGCCGCCACTTCCTCGATATTCATGCCACCTTCGGTGGACGCGATAAAGGCAACCCGTGAGGTCTCGCGGTCGACCAGGCAGGAGAGATACAATTCCCGCTCGATCGATGACCCGTCTTCGATATAAACCCGGTGGACTTCTTTGCCAGCAGGTCCCGTCTGGTGCGTGACCAGTGTCATGCCGAGCATCCGTTCGGCTTCGGTGCGCACGTCGTCGATGGATTTCACCACCGAGACACCGCCCCCCTTGCCGCGCCCGCCGGCATGGATCTGGGATTTAACAACCCAGACCGGACCACCGAGTTTTTCGGCCTCGGCCACTGCCTCATCTGGCGTGAATGCAACGCCGCCTCTGGGAACCTTTATACCAAAACCTTCGAGAAGACCCTTGGCCTGGTATTCATGAATATTCATGGATTCTGTTGCCTCTCAGATTGTCGCAGCGGACTGGAAATAGTGTGACAAGATCTGCCGACCTAGCTGCCGAGCTTTGGTGCAATTTTCCGACAGACCTCGATCAGCCCCTCGACAGCCGCAACCGATTTGTCGAACATCTTGCGCTCCCCCCGGTTCATGTCGATCTCGACGATGCGCTCGACCCCACCGGCGCCAAGGACTACCGGTACGCCCACGTAAATATCCTTGAGGCCGTATTCCCCGTGGAGACTTGCGGCGCATGGCAGCACGCGCTTTTGGTCCTTGAGATAGGATTCGGCCATCGCGATAGCCGACGCGGCGGGGGCGTAATAGGCTGACCCGGTTTTCAGCAGCCCGACGATTTCAGCACCACCGTTGCGGGTCCGGTCAACAATCTCATCGATCTTTTTCTTCGTCGTCCAGTTCATCTTGACGAGATCCGGAAGCGGGATCCCGGCGACCGTGGAGTAGCGGATCAGGGGTACCATCGAATCGCCATGACCGCCGAGTACAAACGCCGTCACGTCCTGTACGGAGACGCCAAATTCCTCCGCCAAAAAATACTGGAAACGGGACGAATCAAGGACGCCCGCCATTCCCACAACCATATTTTTCGGCAATCCGCAGGATTTCTGCAACGCCCACACCATGGCGTCCAGCGGATTGGTGATGCAGATGACAAATGCGTTCGGGGCGTATTTCTTGATCCCCGCGCCGACCTGTTCCATGACCTTCAGATTGACGCCCAGCAAATCGTCCCGGCTCATGCCGGGTTTGCGCGGGATCCCGGCGGTTACGATACAGACATCGGCACCCTTGATGCCGGCATAGGCATTGGTGCCTGAATAAGCTGTATCAAAGCCGTCGACCGGGGATGATTCGGCGAGGTCCAATCCCTTGCCTTTCGGAATGCCTTCGACAATGTCGAACATAACGACATCGCCAAGTTCCTTCAGTCCAATAAGATGAGCCAATGTACCACCGATCATGCCGGAACCGATCAGTGCAATTTTGCTACGTGCCATGTCTGGATTACCCCTTGCCTCTCGCCGCGATTGCGATGATGGGTAGGAAATTGACTAACTTGTTTGGGGATTCGGTTCAAGTATCCAAAACGTGAATACCAACTGATTTTAAATCAATCGGTCTACCTGCCGTGCGCTTTGGCCAAATAGTCGCCTGATCGCATCTCAATCAGGCGCGACGCAGTGCGCATAAAACTGTAGGCGCCATCGCCAACAACGTAAAGCGAAGCCGGTTCGGCTGCCGCCGACGCCACCAATTTTACGTTATTATCGTAGAGCGCGTCGATCAGATTGATAAAACGCCGCGCCTCGTTTCGCTGCTCGGCCCCAAGGATGGGAATTCCGTCGATAAAGACCGTGTGAAACTTCCAGGCAATTTCCAGATAGTCTCCGGTGCCGAGCGGCTGCTCGCAAAGATCGGCGAACCCGAACCTGGCTGCGCCCTGGGCAGTATCGGGGACCTTGATTTTACGCCCCTTCACGGTCAGTTCACCTGTTTCGGCTTCGCCGGTTGGTGCCCAGCGCCTCCAGGCAATATCCATGGAATTGACCGTCCGCTCGCAAAGCGGCAGAAAATATACCGGCGCGCCATTTAGTTTCTCGAGCCGGAAATCGGTGCGCGAATCAAGCCGCATCACCTGGAGCCGCTGCTTGATCATGTCGATAAAAGGTAAAAACAGGGACCGGTTGAGTCCGTCCGGGTATAGACTGTCCGGCGCCGTATTCGACGTGGTGACGACTGTTACTTTCAACTCGAACAGTTTGGAAAACAGGCGCCCCAAAATCATGGCATCGGTAATATCGTTGACCTGGAATTCATCGAAACAAAGCGTGTTGGCTTCCTCGGCGATCATTTCTGCGACCGGCCCGATCGGGTCGTCGCCCTTGACCCGCCCCGCTTTCGCTTCTTGGCGCCAGTCATGAATCCGGTCATGGGTCTCGCGCATAAATTCATGAAAATGGACCCTTCGCTTGGGAATGTCCGGAAGCGAATCGAAAAACAGATCCATCAACATGGTTTTGCCGCGCCCGACACCTCCATGGACGTAGAGCCCCCTGCCGGCAGTTTCCTTTTTGCCCTTGGCAAACATCCAGCCAAGCGAACTGGATTTTCGGGCGAGCCGCTGGTTGACCAGATCGTTGCGCAGATCATCGAGGGCGCGGGCGATCCGGCGCTGCGCTGAATCATCCTCGATTTCGCCGGAATCAACCAACGTCTGATAGCCAAGCGTTACGCTATTCTGGAAACTAGCCATGTTGCCGGATCGGAATTTGGTTGATTCAAACGAACAATGTTACCCGCGATTGATCGCAACATGGCACAGCAAAAGATGTCAACGCCATCTGGGGAAATTGCTGTTAAAATTCTGTCCCGGCATCCGCCCGAAGCATGCTCTCTTCCCACGTATCACCGACGGCAAGAATGCACGCAACGCCCTGCGCGGTGGTCATGGCGATGGTCCACGTGCCCTGCGGCGAAACATAGACCTCCATCAGACCCCGGTCAGCCACCAGCCCAAGCGCGCGGGGTGATTCTGAATGCTGCTCGGATAGATACGCAACAAGGTTATCACGCGCCATACAGATAGCGGCCTGAGACGAGGATATCGTGAGGCTCTGGGCCATCAGGATCGTGCCGACGCCAAACAGGCAGGTCGTCAGCTTGCGGCATATTCTATGCCTGGACACAAACGGTTTCATCTTGCACTCCATACGGGGCGCTTCGGACCATCCGGCTTGAAAGCCTTTATTTATACGGCGCCTAAGCGCCTCCACTGATCGGGTGACCAGTATACGGCCATCGTGGTAAACAAAATGAAAACAGAGATCACTGATCTCCCGGACGCATGGGAATTAGCCGCGGCTGAGAACAACCGGGATCCCGGCCTGGAGGGTAAAGCCGACCCAGACCTGGCCGCTCCGGCGGAGCCGCACCACAACCGAATTCTGCGCATCCCGCAACAACAAATCTTCGCCAAAAACGCCCCAGGACTGGATCCCGCCAATGACCGGCGAACAACCGCCAGTTGCCTGGGCACCATTGCCATTTTCAGGCGCAACAAATCCTATCGTACAGGTCCGCATACCGTCTTCTTCGGACAGATTCCAGTTCCCGACAAATGTTTCCGGATCCACATCGAGATCGCTGTTTACGCGCACCCGGTCGCCGCCGCGAAACGCATTCATCTGCCTCTGAAACTGGCTCCCGAAAAGACCCCCGTCTGACTGGATGACCGCGCGCGTATCGCTATCCTCGGCCGCCTGACCGGCGCCCGCTGCCTGGGCAAGGCTGCCCTGGCGCGCCGGACCATCTGACCCGGCCGTGCCGGCCTGACCAACAACCCCGCCGTCTCCCTGTGGCGGGGCCTCATCAGGATGTTCGTTGCCGGCAACCTGCACCGGATTGGCGGCCGGACCGGATTGTCCGGCGGTTCCACCATCCCCTTGAGGGGGGGCTACGTCTGGATGATCACCGGACGCCACCTGAACCGGATCGGGCGTCGGACCGGCTGGAACGTTAGCGTTGCCGGGTGATGGATTGCCCGATGCAACCGCTAGGTCGGTCGGCGGCGCTAAACTTGTCGCCGTCGCTGTATGTTCGACCGGTCGCTGGTTTTGAGGAAATGAGGGGGAATTGTCCTGAGGGCGGACCGGCCCGAGTGCCGTCTGCTGCTGGTCGCCACTATCTGACTGGTCCGGTGACAACAGTAAACTGTCTCCCGCCTGGCACGCGCCAAGAAGGGTCAGTCCTGCCAAACATGTAGATAGTCGGATTAACCGCATAATAGCCCAAAATCACACATTTTCGCACCCGCGCAATATAGAACAGGAAACTCAGTTAAGGCCGGCTTCCGGACCCACCAACACAGCACCAAGCGATTATAGCCGATAATCGTCTCATATTCGGCAATTTTGGCAAAAAATCGACGCTGGGAACCGGGCTCATGCCTCGGTCAGGAATTTTTCTTATTCCATGGTAGGGATCGAAAATTCCGCGCCTTCCTTTATTCCGCTTGGCCAACGCGACGTCACAGTTTTGGTCTTGGTGTAAAATCGGATCGAATCCGGACCATGCTGGTTCAGATCGCCAAACCCGGAGCGCTTCCAACCGCCGAATGTATGGTAGGCAAGCGGCACCGGGATCGGCACGTTGATCCCGACCATGCCCACTTGGACCCGGTCTGCAAAATTCCGGGCCGTATCCCCGTCGCGGGTATAGATAGCTACCCCGTTTCCGTATTCGTGGTCAGTGGCCAGACCAAGCGCCTCTTCGTAAGAATTCGAGCGAACGACCGAAAGGACCGGGCCAAAAATCTCCTCCCGGTAAATATTCATGTCGGTGGTGACGTTGTCGAACAGGCAACCGCCAACGAAGAAACCATTCTCGTAACCCTGCATGACAAAGTTGCGACCATCCACTATCAGGTCGGCACCCGCCGCAACGCCGTCTTCGATATACCCCTTGACCCGGTCCATCGCCTGCTTGGTGACAACCGGACCAAAATCCGCGTCGGCGTCATGGGACGGACCGATTTTAAGTGATTCGACCCGAGGCATCAGTTTCTCAACAAGTTTATCAGCGGTTTCCTCGCCAACCGGGACCGCGACAGAAATCGCCATGCAGCGTTCCCCGGCAGACCCGTACCCCGCCCCGATCAGCGCATCCGCAGCCTGATCCAGATCGGCGTCGGGCATGATGATCATGTGGTTCTTGGCACCACCAAAACACTGGACGCGTTTGCCGTTGGCGCATCCGGTCGTGTAAATATATTCCGCAA
This sequence comes from Hyphomicrobiales bacterium, assembly GCA_021775855.1. Classification (GTDB taxonomy): domain Bacteria; phylum Pseudomonadota; class Alphaproteobacteria; order Rhizobiales; family NORP267; genus NORP267. The sequence continues at coordinate 23,882 of JAJFGZ010000020.1, read as the reverse complement.
TCGGCGTCGAGCCGACAAAACCCACCGCCTTGACCTCTGGATCGGCCAGGATCGCATCAACCGCTTCCTTGTCGCCGTTGACGACATTCAGGATGCCAGCCGGGAGGCCCGCTTTCATGAACAATTCAGCAATCCGCATCGGCACCGATGGGTCGCGCTCGGAAGGCTTCAGAATAAAAGCATTTCCGCAGGCAATCGCCGGCGCCAGTTTCCAGAGCGGCACCATAGCCGGGAAGTTGAACGGCGTAATGCCGGCGGCCACGCCGAGGGGCTGGCGCATGGAATACATGTCGATCCCCGGCCCGGCGGATTCTGTATATTCACCCTTCAGCAAATGCGGCACGCCACAGACAAATTCCACCACCTCAAGTCCGCGCTGCACATCGCCATGCGCATCGGGTACGGTTTTGCCGTGTTCGCTAGAAAGAAGTTTTGCCAATTCGTCCTTGGCGTCGGTCGCGAGTTGCAGAAATTTGAACATGACGCGCGCCCGCACCTGGGGATTTTGTGCGGCCCATGCGGGTTGCGCAGCAGCCGCATTGGCGATCGCAGCGTGGGTCTCGGCAGCACTTGCCAGCGCGACCTGGGCTTGAACTTCGCCGGTATTGGGGTCGAAAATATCGGCTGTCCGACCGCCCGTTCCCGCCACTTCCTTGCCGCCGATGAAATGGCCAATTGCTCGTGTCATGAATTTTCTCCCATCCGCCAGCGCGGTGACTGTTTAATGCTGGATCTGGATCGCAATAAACCGACCCGCAGCGACTTTGCGCTATGAAAAATTATTAGAGTGTCCGTCTGATCCATCCGGATCATACAAAACTCAAATCCGGAGCGGACGTTACCGCCCCGCATCAATCCGGGCAACCCTGCATTCAAAATCAGGCTTTAGTAGCGCCGTTCCACCATCAATTTTTTAATCTCGGCAATCGCCTTGGCGGGGTTCAACCCTTTGGGGCAGGCCTGGACGCAATTCAAAATGGTGTGGCACCGGTAGAGCCGGAACGGGTCTTCCAGGTTGTCTAACCGTTCACCGGTTGCCTCATCGCGGCTGTCTGCGAGCCAGCGATAGGCCTGCAGCAAGACAGCTGGTCCCAGATACCGGTCCGAATTCCACCAGTAACTCGGACACGAAGTGGAGCAGCAGGCGCACAGGATACACTCGTACAGACCGTCGAGTTTTTGTCGATCCTCGTGGCTCTGCAACCATTCGGTCTGGGGCTGCGGCGAGGAGGTTTTCAGCCAGGGTTCGATGGAGGCGTGCTGGGCAAAAAAGTTAGTGAGATCGGGAATCAGGTCTTTCACCACCGGTTGGTGCGGCAGCGGATAAATTTTGACTGTGCCGTTGACCTCGTTAAACCCCTTGGTGCAGGCCAGCGTGTTGGTGCCGTCGATATTCATGGCACACGACCCGCAAATCCCTTCCCGGCAGGACCGGCGGAAGGTCAATGTCGGGTCGATCTCGTTCTTGATCTTGATCAGGCCGTCGAGGATCATCGGCCCGCAATCGTCCAGATCAATATAATAGGTGTCGACCCGCGGGTTTTTTCCATCGTCGGGGTTCCAGCGGTAGATCTGTACTTCACGGATATTACCGGTACCGGCGGGCCTCGGCCAGGACTGGCCCTTTTCGATCCGGGAATTTTTAGGGAGTGTAAGTTCAACCATTAAATCCGGTCTCCGCTTTTGTCGCTATTCGCTCGTCACCAACAAAATCTGAAAGGGGTGATTTATGTCGCATCATATCCACATGCTATTCGGAAAATTTAACAATCCGCGCGTTAACAACCTGCTCAGTCGTCAACGAAAATGTTCCTGAATAATCTCGTTCCGTATTTTGCGTGAAGCTTCCAATCAGTTTTCCGCCCGCGTCGAAAATTTCAATCCTTGGCTCTACCTCATCAACAAATCGCCAGACCGCCAGATTACGCATGCCGTTGGCGCATTCCGTGGTGGATTCTGCAGACCGCGTCCCCTCATCACCACCAAAAATCTTTAAATCAATAAGACACGTCCGATCAAAATCGTCGGAAAGGACCCAGAAACCTGCAATATCCTGTTCCGGTACGCGTTGGATTTTTTCATAATCCACCTCGTGGGTTCGCGTGGTCTCCGCTGGCCCGTCACCAACCCGGGTCCGGCGAACCTCCCAAGTTTCAACCCGCGTTTTGTTGCTCTCGTCCGTACTGCACGCGACCAACATCAGGGTGATAAAACACGTGGCAATACCCGAACATACAACCCTGCGCCGCCGGTGACTATTCTCCTCCTCCATCAATATACGCGCGCCTTCGGAGCAATTTTCTTGGGGTCAATACCGCCCTCTGATGGCTTGGTTAAAAGTTTGGTACGTACCGGTACGTAATCAAGCTTGACCTTGCCCGTGTCGTTCACATGGGCGAGCGTGTGCTTGCGCCAGTTCTTGTCGTCGCGTCCCGAAAAGGCGCCTTCCTTGAAATCTTCGCGGGCATGCGCACCACGGCTTTCCTTGCGCGCTTCGGCGCCGTGAACCGTAGTGGTGGCGCAGGCCATCAGGTTTTCAAGCTCCAGCGTTTCCACGAGGTCTGAATTCCAGATCATCGAATTGTCGGATACTTTCAGATCCGACAGGTCTTTCCAGGCTGCCGAAATACGTTTGCACCCCTGGGCAAGCGATTCCTGGGTCCGGAACACGGCGGCGTCTTCTTGCATGATTTTCTGCATATTGAGCCGCACCTGGGCAGTCGGCGAGCCGCCATTGGCGTGGCGGAGGTCATCGAACCGGTCGAGGATTTTCGCGAGCACGTCCCCGGTGGCGCGCGGTGCCTGGGCATCCCGGTCCACCACCTCACCGGCGCGAATGGCCGACGCACGGCCAAACACCACCAGATCGATCAGCGAGTTCGAACCAAGCCGATTGGCACCATGGACAGACGTGCAGGCTGCCTCTCCGACAGCCATCAGTCCGGGAACCACCCTGTCGGGAGATTTCGCCGTGGGGTTCTTGACCTCGCCCCAGTAATTGGTCGGGATGCCGCCCATATTGTAATGCACGGTGGGCAAAACCGGGATCGGTTCCTTGGTCAGATCGACCCCGGAGAAAATTCGCGCCGACTCCGAAATGCCAGGCAACCGCTCCGCCAGCGTTGCCGGATCAAGATGATCCAGATGGAGAAAAATATGATCCTTGTTGGGGCCAACGCCGCGCCCTTCGTGGATTTCAATCGTGATGCAGCGCGACACCACGTCGCGAGACGCCAGGTCTTTCGCCGATGGCGCGTAACGTTCCATGAACCGCTCGCCTTCGGAATTGGCTAGGTAGCCGCCTTCGCCACGCGCACCTTCGGTGATCAGGCAGCCGGCGCCGTAAATTCCGGTCGGGTGAAACTGCACGAACTCCATATCCTGGAGCGGCAACCCGGCCCGCGACACCATGCCGTTGCCATCCCCCGTGCATGTATGCGCCGAGGTGCAAGAGAAATAGGCCCGGCCGTAACCCCCCGTTGCCAACACCACCATCTTGGCATTGAAACAATGGATCGTGCCGTCGTCGAGATTCCACGCGACCACCCCGGTGCAGGTATCTCCGTCCATCACCAGATCGATGGCAAAATACTCGATATAGAATTCCGCGTTATGGCGCACCGACTGGCCATAGAGCGTGTGCAGCATGGCGTGCCCGGTCCGGTCGGCCGCGGCGCAGGTGCGCTGCACCGGCGGTCCGTCGCCGAAATTCATCATGTGACCGCCGAACGGGCGCTGGTAAATCTTGCCCTCTTCGGTGCGCGAAAACGGCACCCCGTAATGCTCCAGTTCGTAGACCGCCTTTGGTGCCTCGCGCGCCATATATTCCATGGCATCATTGTCACCGAGCCAGTCGGACCCTTTGACCGTGTCGTACATATGCCACTGCCAGTTATCCTCGCCCATATTGGAAAGCGAGGCGGCGATCCCGCCCTGCGCCGCGACGGTGTGCGAACGGGTCGGGAAAACCTTCGACAGGCAGGCGGTTCTCAAACCCTGCTCGGCCATGCCGAGGGTCGCCCGCAATCCGGCGCCACCGGCGCCGACAACAACAACGTCGAATTCGTGATGGACAATATCGTAGGCTGCCACCGGGCTAACCCCCAAAGCTGATTTTGAGGAGCGCAAAGGCCGCGCTCAAACCGACAAAAGCACAGAAAAATCCGTTGCTGATCAGCAGCAGGATTTTCGCCCCTTCACCATGAATATAGTCTTCGATCACCACCTGCATGCCGAGCCACATGTGGGTGGTGACGCTTGCGATCCCGAACAACACCAGGATCGCAACCATCGGCGAGCCAAGTAAAGCGGCCACCTGCCCGTGTGACGCACCGACCATGGTGATCACCAAAATCAGAAAGAGAATGACCAGTGGCAGATTGGCAATCGCGGTGATCCGCTGGCGCCAGAAATGCGTGGTACCGTCTTTGGCCGATCCGAGCCCGCGGACCCGGCTCATGGGTGTGCGCATGTTCATCTAGAAGCTCCCCCTCGCCCAGTAAGCAATAACCCAGACCAGAATGGTCAGGAGGACTGACCCGGCCAAAGACAGTTTCGCCAGACCGTTGCGCGAACGTTCGCTGAAGCCTTTGCCCACGTCCCACAGGAAATGACGCAGGCCGCCGAGCATGTGATGCAGCAGCGTCCAGGTATAGCCGAACAGAACCAGCCGGCCGAACCAGTTGGCGAAAAATCCGTTGACATAGTCGAAATAGGCCGGGCCGCTCGCCGCCGCCATCAACCACCAGACCAGCAACAGCGTTCCAAAATAGAGCGCCACCCCGGTAATGCGGTGGACGATGGACATGACCATCGTTAAAATCGGTTTATAAATCTGGAGATGAGGGGAAAGGGGTCGGTTATCTGAAGCAGATTGACCGGACATATGTCAGCCTCCCGAATCGAGGAAATTCGTTTCTTTGCCTTCCCTCGTTCTACAGAGCGGAAAACGAAAACGCAATCGGACCAGGCTTCAATGATCTGTTGCCAGAATCAGTTGTATTTCATCCCTTTCGAATCATCGCGACCCAATAGTCGAGGTCAAGGATAACCCCTTCCGTATACCCCCCTTCAATCGGGCCAGGGAATTCAGCACAAGGCAAATCCTTGGTGGCGATCGTGCGGATCCTGAGCGCCCCGATTTCGTCGCGCCCCGGCATCTCGGCCCTGTCGATTATCTCCGACCAGGCAAAAACCGTATCGCCGCCAAACAAAGGCGCAATATGCCGCCCACCATTAATCGCCATGATGTGGAGCGCGTTGCCGAGCCCGTTAAACGACAAAGCGCGGGCCAGCGAAATCACGTGCCCGCCATAGATCAGCCGCCGCCCGAACCGGTCGTCCTTTTGTTCGAACAGGTTGAAATGCACCTTAGCGCTGTTCTGGTAGAGCCGCGTCGCCATCTGCTGCTCGGCCTCCTCGACGGTCACGCCGTCCACGTGATCGATCTTTTCGCCGACCTCGTAATGCTCCCAGTAATTCTCCGAACCGGACATCCAGGTTTCGTACTTTTTCAAATCAAGCACGGGGATCGCGTCTCCCAGAGTATCAACGGACAATTGCTTGGCCAGATGCGGGATGACTTCTTCAGGTGCTGGGTTGGCGAAATCGCGTTTGCGGATCATGACCCAGCGGACATATTCAAGCACCTTGTCGCCGTGCTGGTTGAAGCCTGATGTGCGCACGTAAACGACCCCCGTCTTGCGGGAAGAATTTTCACGCAGGCCGATCACCTCGGAGACCGCATTGAGCGTATCGCCGCAGGCAACCGGGACCAGGAACCGGCATTCAGCGTAGCCAAGATTGGCTACTGCGTTGAGGGATATATCCGGCACGGTCTTGCCGAACACGATATGAAACACCAGCACATCGTCCACCGGCGCGTGTCCGTAGCCGAGATCATGGGCAAGAGCCTCCGACGACTGGACCGGGAACCTGGACCCGAACAGAGCGGTGTACAGCGCGACGTCGCCGTTAGTGACAGTGCGCGGGGTGGCGTGGCGGATTTCCTGTCCGACCGCGAAATCCTCGAAAAAACTGCCTGGATTGGTTTTGGTCATTGGATCACTCTCAGGATTGAAGGGCTTTGATCGCGTCGGCGATGGCGACGGTCCGCCGCGCCATGTCGGCATGGAGCAATTCAACCATCCGGCCGTCGACCGTGATCACCCCCTTGCCCGTATTCTCCGGCAACGCAAACGCCGCGATGATCTCCCGCGCCCATGAAATCTCGTCTTCTGTCGGCGAAAATACTTCGTTGGCTGGCTCGAGTTGCCCCGGATGGATCAGCGTTTTGCCATCCATACCGAGCCGGGCGCCCTGTTCGGCCTCTGCCTGGAATCCGGCTTCGTCGCGAAAATCGTTGAAAACCCCGTCAATGATATCGAGCCCGTAAGCCTTCGCGGCGGCGACCGACATCGAGAGCCATGCCAGCATACCGTCGCGGTCGCCGGCAAGGCTCGCGCCAGTTTCCTTGGCGAGATCGTTGGTCCCCATGACAAAGCACGCGAGCCTCGCGTCGGCACGCCCGGCCTCATGGGCAATCTCGCCGGCATTCAGCATGGCGAGCGGGGTCTCCATCATAACCCAGAGTTTCAAGGACGACGGCGCACCTGCCTTTGCCATCAAACCCTCGGCCAGCCCGATGTCGGCGCCATGGCTCACCTTTGGCACCAAAATAGCGTCCGGCCCGGCTTCAACCGCCGCCGCCAGATCGTCCCGGCCCCAGGGCGAATCGAGCCCGTTGATCCGGACAACAAGTTCGCGGTTGCCGTACCCGCCCTCAGTGAGGGCTGCCACAACCTGCGCCCGCGCGATCTCTTTCTGGTCCGGCGATACCGCATCCTCCAGATCAAGAATCAGGGTGTCGGCTTCCAGTCCCCTGGCCTTTTCCAGAACCCGCGCGTTGGAGCCCGGCATATAGAGAACGCTGCGCCGAGGGCGAAAATTTCTGGCCATGAAATTCACTCTTCCACTTTGTCCAATTCGGCGGCACACTATCCCCGGATCGGCTGGCGCACCAGTGCTTCCAGAATCGATTTATCGCGTCTCTAGGGATGGAACGCCAATGGACCAAAAATCTTATGATATTCTGATAGCCGGCGGCGCCCTACTCGGTTCGGCTTGCGCCTTCTTTCTGCGCGAGGAAGGTTATACGGGCTCGATCGCGGTGGTAGAACGCGACCCCACTTATGCCCGCGCCTCTTCGACCCTGTCCGCTTCCGCCATCCGCCAGCAATTCTCGACGCCGGAAAATATCGCCTTGTCGCAATTCGGGCTGGAATTTTTTCTGGATCTTCCGAAACGTTTTGGCCCCGAATCCGATATCGGGTTTCACAAGAGCGGCTTTCTGATCATGGCAGGCCCGGAAGGTCAGGCGCAACTTGAAGCCAACCATACGATCCAGACATCCATGGGCGCAAACATCGCGTTAATGGAGCCCGCTGACATTAAACAGCGCTTCCCGGCTATCGATACCGACGGGATTGCGGCCGCGTGCTACGGTCTGGACGGCGAAGGTTGGCTTGATGGCGCTCTCCTGCTTGGCGCTCTCAAACGCGCGGCCCAGGCTGCAAATGTCGACTATGTCCATGGCGAGGTGGTGAAGATCGATCGTCGCGATAACACGATCCAGTCTGTCTCCCTTGGCGACGGTCAGGTTATTGCCTGCGGCTTGCTGATCGATGCCGCCGGGCCACACGCGGGCAAGCTCGCCGCCTTTGCGGATATTGACCTGACGGTCGAACCCCGCAAGCGCACCGTATTTGTCATCGATTGCCGAACAAAGGTGGACCTCCCGCTGGTCGCTGATCCGTCAAGGGTCTGGGTGCGCCCCGAAGGTAATATGTTTATCGGCGGCTATTCTCCTCCCGAAGAAGACGACCGAAGCGTCGAGGATCTCGACATCGATCATTCCCAGTTCGAGGAATTTGTATGGCCCGCACTCGCCCACCGCATCCCGGCGTTCGAAGCCATCAAGGCGGTGCATGCCTGGGCGGGGCACTACGACTACCATTGCCTCGACCAGAACGCGGTCATTGGGGCCCATAATGAGGTCTCCAACTTCTGGTTCGCCACCGGGTTTTCCGGCCACGGTCTGCAGCATTCAGTCGGCACCGGGCGCGGGATCGCCGAGCTGATCGTCCATGGCGGGTTCAAGACCATCGACCTTTCCAAATTCGCCTATGACCGAATTCCGGAAAACCGCCCGTTATTCGAACACAATATCATCTGACCGGCGCGGCGTGGCTATTCTCTCCATATCCAGCCAGGTGGCCAGAGGCTATGTGGGCAATACAGCCGCCCTCGCTGCGCTGCATATTCTGGGCGTCGAGGTCTGGACGATCCCGACCATCCTGCTCTCGAACCACAAGGCACATGAATATTGTTTCGGAACCGAATCGACTTCGGAACAGATCCAAAGACAATTTGATGCATTGCGAAACAATGGCTGGATCGGCGAGATCGACGCCGTCCTGACCGGGTACATGGCGTCCCCCGAACAAGCGAGGATTTGCGCCGAAATTGTCGCCTGCGTGAAGGCCGCGAATAGCAATGCCTTTTTCTGGTGCGACCCCGTGCTCGGCGACGATCCGGGCGGTCTTTATGTGGCCGACGAGGTAGCACAGACGGTGAAGCGGGACCTGGTCCCGATCGCCGATATTCTGAGCCCCAACGCATTCGAACTCGGATGGCTAACGGATCAATCTATCGAAAATTCCGAGGCCGCGCGCGACGCAGCGTCGATTTTGCGATGCGGGGCCGTGATGGCAACATCGGTTCCTGGTCAAACACTGGAGACGCTCGCCAACCTGTTGATCAAGGATCGAGACTGGTGGCAGGTCGAGCATACAAAATTCAACGCGGTCCCCCACGGCACCGGCGATCTGTTTACTGCACTTGCCTGTGGTCACTATTTGAAACGCGACGGCGACCATGCGCTTGATCCCGCTGCGCTCGTCTCGGCGCTCGAACGCGCGTCCACCAGCATGTTCACTCTTGCGAAAAGAAATGCCGGCGCCCCGGATGACAATCTGTCCCTGTCTGATATCAGGGAAGCAACGCTGTCACCAAAACCACCCCTCAAGGCAATCGCAGGTTCTTCATGAGCATCACCCGGGACGATATCGAAGCGGCGGCCGCGCGCATCAATGGCCACCTGCTCAAGACCCCTGTCATGGATGTCGACCGAAAGGTTTTCGGGATCGGTTACCCTCTCAATCTGAAACTGGAGCAGGTTCAATATTCCGGGTCGTTCAAGGCCCGCGGCGCCATGAACGGTCTGCTGTCTGGGGAAATCCCCGAAGCTGGCGTGGTGGCCGCATCCGGGGGCAACCACGGCGCGGCGATCGCCTTTGCTGCCCATCATTGCGGTGTGTCCGCCAATATTTTTGTCCCCGAGGTGACCGGGAAACCCAAGATCGACCGAATCAAATCCTACGGCGCCGACATCCATATCGGCGGTGCGTTGTATGCCGACGCGCTTGCAGCCTGTAACGCCTTCCAGTCAGAGACCGGCGCGTTGTCGGTCCACGCCTACGATCAGCCCTCGACCCTTGCTGGTCAGGGCACGCTGGCGCGCGAATGGCAGCAACAGTCCGACGGCCTCGATACGGTTTTTATCGCGGTCGGCGGCGGCGGGTTGATCGGTGGCATGGCGGCCTGGTTTCAGGGCGATGTTCGCGTGATCGGGGTGGAACCACACACATCCTGCGCCCTCAAGGCAGCACTTACAGCCGGTCACCCGGTCGATGTCGAGGTTTCCGGCATTGCAGCCGATTCGCTCGGGGCCAGAAGCGTAGGCGGCCTGATGTTCCCGTTCGCTGAGAAATATGTAGCCGACGTCGTCACAGTCTCCGATAACGAAATCCGTGCTGCGCAAACCCAGATCTGGGATCGCCTGCGTCTCGTTGTCGAGCCCGGCGGCGCAACCGCGCTCGCCGCGCTCACCTCCGGCCGCTACCAGCCGGCGAAAGACGAGCGCATCGGCGTCCTGCTATGCGGCGCCAACACCGACCCTGCACTTTTAGACAGGAGTTAGTTGGTTTCCGCTAGAATCCTGACTTAATTGGGTTTTGAGCTGCATGGTCGACGTCAAAAGTAACCAATAAGTCTCGTGACTCATAGAGCGGGCGAAAGGGCCGCCCGTTTCGAAATCCAAGCAATTAGAATTTCAATAACCCGGTCATCCAGCGGCTTGTCGACAAGCTTGGCGTACCGTGCAAAAGATGCGGGTTGGTCGTCTGATCGCAATATGTGCGTGAGATTCTCAAGAAGGTGTACTTCGGTTTCTGATTTGACAATCTGAGCAATTCGTTCGCTGTCTTTAGGATCGCATTGAATATCTTTTGAGCCTGAGATTGTGAGAATCGGCACCGCAACAGTTGACATCCAAGTATCCAGTTCATGAGCAAGAAGCTCGCGAAGCCAGCGCGCCGGAATTCGTGATCCCCAATAATAAAAACTGTCCTTGGTTGATGATTTGACGCGATCAATCAACCGCCTTTGCGATTGAACCGCACCGCCTGCAGCAGCAAGAAACAACCTCTTCAGAATACCGACAATACCCGATTCAACGCTCACTGCTTCGGCAATCCGATGAGCCTGTTTGATCAGGGTCGTCTCGAGGCGATCAATGGTAGGAGCAAGTAATATTAAACCTGTCACTTGAGGTTTTCGTTTGGAGACCACTGGTGCGATAACCGTTCCTTCGCTGTGACCCAGAAGGAAAATGGGGACACCATCTGTCAGGGGTATGAGGGTGTCGACTGCCATGCAGGCATCCTCAATGAGTGCATGAAAGCCCGTGGTAAAAAAATTTCCTTCGCTTTTTCCGCAACCAGCTTTGTCGTAGCGAAAACTGGCAATTCCTTTGTGAGAAAAATCCTCTGCCAGTCTATTGAAAACATTGAGCTGGAAGCCCTTGGTGTTCTCATCCCGATCAAGTGGACCGCTACCATGCACCATCAAAACCATGGCGATGGCCGCACCCCCTTCAGGCAAAGTCAATGTTCCGAAAAGCAAATTGTTTCGGTTACGAAATTGGATCTCTTTGGTAGTCACTTGGAAATCCTTGCTCGGACGAAATGGGGACTTCGCGGGCGCGAATTCCGGGATAGAAGAAACACAGATTCAGTTTATCTATGTTCCCGGTTGCCCGGTTTCAATCCGTACCCACGCGCCTGATGACCCTGCCTGCGTCAGAGCCAACCCGGTTCTTTTAGATGGGAATTGGTCCGTTTCTGCCAGTCAGCAGAAACGCGAGGCAACAATCGTGGCACAGCGTGCGGGCACGCGCGGAGCAGCTGCGAGCGATATTAAGCCGCTCGCGGTTTCAGCAGCCTGCGATTGATCATGGTCTCGGCAATCTGAACTGTGTTCAGCGCTGCACCCTTGCGCAAGTTATCCGATACGACCCAGATATTCAGGCCATTCTCGACGGTGCTATCTTCCCGCACCCGGGAAATGAAAGTCGCGAAATCGCCGACGCATTCAATCGGAGTGACGTATCCACCATCCTCGTGCTTATCGATCACCATGCAACCCGGGGCTTCGCGCAGCACATCGCGGGCCTCGTCCGCTGTGACCGGGCGTTCAAACTCGATATTGACCGCTTCCGAATGACCTACAAAGACTGGCACCCGGACACAGGTGGCGGTCAACTTGATCTTTGGGTCAAGAATCTTCTTGGTCTCTGCCACCATTTTCCACTCTTCCCTGGTGGTGCCGTCCTCCATGAAATTATCAATATGGGGGATCACGTTGAACGCGATCTGGACAGGAAATTTTTTCGGCTCCGGCGCGTCGGTGACGAAGATGCCCCGGGTCTGGTTCCACAATTCGTCGATCGCTTCTTTGCCCGCACCCGACACCGACTGGTAGGTCGCGACCACAACCCGCTTGATGCCGAACGCATCATGCAGGGGCTTGAGCGCCACCACCAATTGGGCAGTTGAACAATTCGGGTTGGCGATGATGTTGCGCCGGGCAAACCCTTCAACCGCGTCGGCGTTGACCTCGGGCACCACCAGCGGGACATCTTCCTCGTAGCGGAAGGCGGACGAATTATCGATCACGATGCAGCCCTTGGCGGCGATTTTTGGCGACCATTCCTTCGAGACATCGCCCCCCGCCGACATCAGGCAGAAATCGACGCCGGTAAAATCAAACGTCGCCAGATCCTTGCATTTAAGCAGCCGGTCGCCGTACGAGACTTCCTTGCCTACTGAGCGGCGCGACGCGAGCGGGATGACCTCTGAGGCCGGGAACTGGCGCTCCTCCAGAATGGCCAGCATTTCCTGGCCCACATTCCCGGTCGCACCGGCAACGGCGATCCTGTAGCTCATCAAGTCTCTCCTGAAATCTTGTCTCTCCCCGGGTGTATCGTCTGGTCACCCTCCTCCCCCGCCGGGAAGAGGATGCGGGGAATACAGGGCCTACGAGCTGGTTTTACCGGCCCGTTTTGTCGGTGTTGTTTCTGTGGTCGTGAAAATCATCGTTCCCCACCGGCTCCTGTATCTATGCGCAAAATATCTACGCTGCTGCGAAAAACACCATGCCCATACATTTGTCAATTAATTGTGGACGTATGTGGGGGGCTCTACCCGTCAATCGATACTGGCAAGTCCGAAATCATCGAGGATCGAATAGGCCGCAGGGACCAGGAACAGCACCAGAACGGTGGTTGTCATCAACCCGAAGGCCAGGCTGGTAACTAGCGGAATCAGGATCTGTGCCTGCAGGCTGGTCTCCGCCAGAAGCGGTAAAAGTCCGGCAACCGTCGTCAATGAGGTCAACAGTATGGCCCGGAAGCGGGCGCTGCTGGCAAGCGGGGAAGCCTCGGACACCGACTGGGTCTGGCCATGATAATGCTTGATGAAATTGACCAGCAGGATCGAATCGTTGACCACGATACCGGCAAGCGCCACAAATCCGAGCATACTCGGCATAGTGAAATCGAGCCCTAGCAGGATGTGCCCGGCGATCGCGCCAATGAGCGCAAACGGGATGATGAGCATCACAATGATCGGTTCCACATAGCTTCGGAACTGAAAGCTCAGCAATAGATAGACCCCGATCAACCCGAGAACAAAACCCCCGATCATCGATTGCTGGGTCGTCTGGGCTTCCTTGTTCTGCCCTTCAAGTGAAACCGACACGCCCGGATACCGCTCCGCCAGACCGGGGAAAAAAGTCTTTTCTGTATCCGCCAGGATCTCGTTGGCGTTGGCGATCGTGACATCCACGTCGCCCTGCACCGTGACGGTGCGCTGGCCGTTGACCCGGTTGATCCGGGAAAACCCGCGCCCGGTCTCAATATCGGCGATTGCGATCAGCGGAATCAAAGTGCCGTCGGTCTGTGAAATGGTAAAATTATCGATATCAGCGAAACTATCCTTGCTTGCGGCGTCGATCCGGACATCGATATCAAAGGCTTCGGCGCCACGCTGGATCTGGCTGACGGTGGTTCCAAAATACGCCGCCCGCAACTGGTCCGCGATCTGGCGGGCATCGACCCCGAGCGTCGACGCACCGTCTCTCAGACTGATCCGCAATTCCGGTTTTCCAGGCCGCAAGTCGTCTGTCAGGTTGGAAGTTCCCCGGTACCCGTCGAGCCACCCCGTCAATTCCAGGGCGGCCCCTTTCAGCTCGCCCAGATCATCCCCCGTTAGGCGGATATCGAATGCGAGGCCCGCCGGGCCGGTATTGGTTTCGGTGAACTTGATCGCGATCACATCGGCGAGTTGCCCGGTCTCAACGCGCCAGTTATTCATGACATCGTCGATCAGGACAGTGCGGGTTTCTGAATCGAGCAGGTCAGCGGTAATCGTTGCCACATGCGGGCCGGTTTCGTTGGCGCTGATATTTTCGTTAAACTTGACGACCACCGACTTAACCAGCGCATGACCGTCGGGCTGTTCGGGGCTCAACCGCTGGTTGATACTTTCAAGTACGCCTGTGACCCGGGCAACCACCTGTTCGGTCCGCCTCAGCGGGGTACCCTGGGGCAGCAGGATACGGGCTTCCATCACGTTGCCGTCAAGCTCTGGAAAGGCCGAGAATTTGAGAACCCCGCCAGCAATCATGCTGACCGCGATCAACATTAGCGAAATGGCAATCCCCGCAGTAAGATAGCGCCAACGCACGGCAGCTCGCGCGGTTGGCTCGATCAGGTGTTTCCGCATCCAGTCGATGCCCTTATCAACCGCAATCTGAAGGCGTCCCTCCTTGTTGTCGGATTTCTCAAGCGCGTGCGCCAGATGATGCGGCAGGATCAAAAACGCTTCGACCAGCGAGACAATCAGCACAAACAGCATGACGATAGGGACAACCCTCAGGATCTGTCCAAGATCGCCTTTCAGAAAAGCCAGAGATCCAAAGATACAAGTCGTTGTCGCAAAAGACGCGAACACGCTCGGCAGAACCTGCTGGGCGCCCTCGATACCCGCCTCCAGCGGAGATTTGCCCTCAGCGCGTTTGGTCGCAACATTCTCAGCTATCACGATGGCATCATCCATCAGCAGGCCGATAACGATTAGAAGCCCGACCATGGTCAGCATGTTGATCGTGTATCCGGCGGCAACCATCAACACGATGGAGCCAAGGAACGAGACCGGTAGCCCGGCGGCCACCCAAAAGGCAAAGCGGAACCCGAAGAATAACCACAGAACCAGCACCACCAGCACCAGCCCCTGGGCGCCGTTGGAGACCAGCAGCCCGAGCCGGTCGCGCACCACCGAGGAGACGTCGTTGGTGACCATCAGCTCGATCCCCGGCGGCGCCGTCTCCCGCTCGACTTCGAGAAAGGCATTGACCGCATCGATCACATCCAGTGTGTCGTCGGTCTCGGTCTTGGTGATGTCGAGGATGGCGGCCGGTTCGCCGTTGAACAGCACTTTGGCCTCGTCCAGGTCGAACCGGTCGGTGATCCGGGCGATGTCGCCAAGCCGGATCTGCCCGCCACCGGTATCGGCCACAACGACAATGTCGCGGAAATCATCCGGGGTTTTACGCTCGTCGGCAAACCGGATCAGCACATCCTGGTCGCCAGTCTGGATACTCCCCGAGGGAAGATCGAGACTTTGCCGCTGGATCGCACGCGCCACATCGGAAATATTGATGCCGTATTGCCGGATTACCGCGTCCGGCAGTTCAATCCTGATCTGGTGATCGGAAAATCCTTTGATATCGACCTTGGGGATCCCGCCGAAACGCAGCATCCGGTCCTTCAATTCCTCAGCATAGGCCTTCAGGTCCGGCCCGCTGGCGGCACCGGTGAGCACCACGGAGGCAACAAAATCGGTCAGTCCGAGTTGTTTGACGACCGGATCCTCGGCCTGATCGGGGAAATCCGTGATCGCGTCGATCTCGGTCCGTATGTCGGTGGTAAATCGGTCGAGATCGGCCCCCTCGATCATTTCTACCGTGGCTCGTGCTAGTCCTTCGCGGGATTCACACGATATCTCGGACACGCCGTCGATACCGTCAACCGCGTCTTCGACGCGCTGGCAGATCGCCTCTTCGACATCCTCGGTCCGCGCGCCCGGATTGATCACGGTTATTTCGACGCGTCGCGGCTCGACCCTTGGAAAGGTTTCGCGATACAACAGTGGCGCCGCGAACAATCCGCTAACAATAAGCGCCAACATCACCAAATTGGCGGCTGTCGGATGGGAGACGAAATAGCGGATCATTGAAGTGTAGACCGGCCGGCGGCCTCAATCCTGAGGCCTGCCAACACGTCTTCGTCAGGCTGCGGGGCAAGCAACATACCAGAAACAGCCGGGATCAGATCCGAAACGATAACCTGATCGCCTACATTTATGCCTTCCGAGATGACTACCAGGTCCCCCTGAACCAGACCAGGCGTTACTTCCCGGATTTCAAGCCGCCCGTCGCCGGCCACGACATATAGCTTGCCATCGTGGAAAGCCGAGCGCGGCACGACGATATTATCCAGTCGGGCGCGGGTGCGGATTTCAATTTCGACAAACATGCCCTTGGAAAGCGGCGGGCGTTCGCCGGGAACCGCCTTGGCGTACGCCCCGTCGACCGCAACGACCGCCCCGATTGTTCGGGTCTTCGGATCGACAGTATCTGATATGCGGGAAAATCTGGCTGGCCATTCGACCGCCTCATCGCCGGTTCCCAACCGAACGGTGGCTTCGAACCCGATGGTCTCCAGGATCAGCGACAGGGATTGCGCATCGATCCCGATCGGCAAGTTACTGTTGATGCTTGCGTGCATCATATCCCTGAACTGCGAGATCGGTATTTGTGCCTCGACTTCGGCGACATCAAGACTGTCAGCACTCACCAGTTTTCCGCCGGCCTGAACGAACTGCTCGGCTTCGACTGCGAGGTCGGCGATCCTGCCGTTGAACGGCAGAACAATATGGGTCCGCTCCAGATCAAGTTCGGCGGATTGCAGCTGGGCTTCGTATATCGCGATCTGTTCTTCCTGCACCGACCGTTGGGTTGGCAACAGGCGTAAAGTATTTTCCAGATCCTGGACTTTCTTGCGCTGGGCGAGGGTCTCGCGCTGCTCGAGTTCGAGCGCCGCCTGGGCTATGGTGCCGCGCTCGAAAAGACTTTGTTTCCGAGCCAGTTCGGCTTCGCGAAGGGCCAGGCCATCCTGTTCGATTTTGAGCAGATCGGTCGTATTTTGTTCCGTCACGCTCAACTCGTCGAGCTTCGCCTCGGCCGATCGGATATTGGCCTGGGCCTGACGAATGGCGAGGTTGAAATCAACCGGCGAGATGCGGATGATCTCGGTGCCCTCCACCAGGATCGCGCCATTCTCCAGATCGGGATGGACATATTCGATTTTTCCGCTCACCTGGGCAACCGCATTCCAGACCGTACCCGGATAAACACTGCCAAACCCGGTCACCCGGGGAACCAGCGGGATCGGTTCAGCCACAATCACGCGGACCGCGCGGGCGATTTCGGTCGGCGGGTTCCGCTCCGGCGCCTCTTGACCGCTGACCATGAAATACAAGACCGCAAGACCAACCAGGATCGGCGGAACGATAAGCAATTTTCTAAACAAAGCACTGGTCCCAGATTTTATGTCGCTAGTTCCGGGACTATTCCCCGTAACGCATTCTACAACCGACAATGATCGAGCAGGTACCGAATTCTCACAGCCTATCAGGCTATAATTGTGGCTGTAACCCCGCCCAATCCCTCGACGGTGAATTCATAAATGTCACCGGTTTCGGGAAACAGAGACGGCAACAGGCTGCCGGTGAGTACGACATCGCCGGCCTTGAGCGCGCCACCCCTGGCGATCAGATGATTGGCCAGCCAGATCAGAGGCTCGAACGGGTGACCGAGAACGTCCGATCCTTTTCCCGCCCCGACAACGTCGCCGTTGACGGTGAGCGTGCCGGTCATTGCGGCTAAGTCACCCGCTATCTGCCTCATCTCCCCCAACACCGCGCCCGAATTCCAGCTGTTATCGGCAACAATCGAAAAAATATCGAGGGTCGCATAGTCCGCGCCCCGGTCATCAATCAATTCGAACGCCGGGGCGACACCGGAGACAAAGGCACCGACCGAATCCCGGTCGAGCGGTAAGTCGCCGGCATCGATATTTTTGGCAAGCTGCACAGCAATTTCGAATTCGAGCGCGAGCCTGCCGAAATTACTCTTTGAAAGATTTGCAGGAGAATTGGTCACGCCAGCAGCCAGCACCACGCCGCCGATCGGCTGGTCGAGATTGACCATGTTTTGCATGGCTTTTGAGGTTAGCCCGATCTTGTACCCCATCCGGGGACCACGCGCGCCAAGCCCGGCGACAAACAGGTCCTGCACGGCATAGGACTTGTCCAGATTGTCGATCCCGAATTTACCGGCAAAAGGTGTGAAGACCGTTTGATTCTGGTGGCCATCGAGCAGGTGCCGGGCCGCCGGCCCAGGATCAAATTCTGCTTCCTGGTCTGCCATGACGACTAGTCCTTTTGCCCGAGTGCCTCGATAATCGCGTCACCCATTTCCCCGATCGACACCTGGGTCATGCCATCCTGCAGGATATCGGCGGTCCTCAAACCCTTTGCGAGGGCGGCGGCGATCGCGGCTTCGATCCGATCTGCAAGCGCGACCCGGTCGAGCGAATAGCGCAACGCCATCGCGAACGAACCAATCATCGCGATTGGATTGGCGAGGCCCTGTCCCGCAATGTCGGGTGCAGAGCCGTGCACGGGTTCATACAGGGATTTGCGCTTGCCCGTTTTCGGATCCGCGGCGCCGAGCGAGGCCGACGGCAGCATGCCGAGCGAGCCGGTCAGCATGGCGGCGATGTCAGACAGCATGTCGCCGAACAGATTGTCGGTGACGATCACATCGAACTGCTTGGGGTTGCGCACCAACTGCATGCCACAATTGTCCGCCAGCACATGTTCCAGTTCCACGTCGGCATATTCCGCTCGATGGACCTGGGTAACCACCTCGTTCCAGAGCACACCGGATTTCATGACGTTGCGCTTTTCTGAACTGGACACCTTGTTGCGCCGCTTGCGCGCCAGATCAAAGGCAACCCGCGAAATCCGTTCGATCTCGTAGGTGTCATACACCTGCGTATCGATCGCCCGTTTTTGGCCGTTGCCAATATCGGTAATGGTCTTCGGTTCGCCAAAATAAACCCCACCGGTCAATTCCCGCACGATCAGGATATCCAGTCCCTCGACCAGCTCGCGTTTCAGGGAAGACGCATCAGCCAGCGCCGGGAAGCAGATAGCCGGGCGCAGGTTCGCGAATAGTTCGAGATCCTTGCGTAACCGCAACAAACCGGCTTCGGGACGCACGTCGTAATCCACATCATCCCATTTCGGACCGCCAACCGCGCCAAACAAAACGGCGTCGGCGACCTGCGCCGCAGCCACTGTTTCGTCTAGAATCGAGACGCCGTGGGCGTCATAGGCACAGCCGCCCACCAGACCTTCCTGCACCTCGAACGTATCGTCGCCATTGGCGTTCAGCCAGTCGATCAACCGTCGAACCTGACCCATGACCTCGGGCCCGATGCCGTCACCGGGCAACAATAAAAGATTGAAATTTGCCATGCCGCCTTGCCTTAAATTTATTTGTTACAGCCAGGGCCGTTCGGCCTGAGCCGAGGCCTCAAAAGTGTCGATTGCATCGGCCTTCTCCAACGTCAACCCGATATCATCGAGCCCGTTGAGAAGGCAGTGTTTGCGGAACGGATCGATCTCGAAATGGATCACACCGCCGTCGGGTCCGCGAATTTCCTGGGCTTCAAGATCGATCGATACGATTGCGTTGGCGCCCCGGCTGGCATCGTCCATCAGCTTATCCACGTCTTCCTGGGGCAGGACAATCGGCAGCACAGAATTCTTGAAGCAATTGTTGTAAAAAATATCGGCGAAGGAGGTCGAGATAATGCACCGGATGCCGAAATCCTTGAGCGCCCAGGGGGCATGCTCGCGGCTCGATCCGCACCCGAAATTATCGCCCGCCACCAAAATCCTGGCGTCCTTGTAGGCCGGTTTGTTGAGGACGAAATCCGGTACATCGTTGCCGTCATCGTCGTACCGCATTTCCGAAAACAACCCCTTGCCGAGACCGGTCCGGGCGATTGTTTTCAGATATTGCTTGGGGATGATCATGTCGGTATCGACATTCATGATCTCGAGCGGCGCGGCGACGCCCGTCAGGTTTGTGAATTTTTCCATTGTTCGAATTCCCTACCAATAGGTCCAGACCAGATGGACGACGAGGCCAACAACAAAAGCCAGCCCGAGCAGGCGTCCAATTCGTTTTCCCCAAACCTCGACGGCGTCTTCGCTTGTCTCGCCCTCGCCCATAAAATGATCCCGGGCGCGCAGCGCGGAACGGGTAAACTGGCTGGTCCCGATTGTCTCCGAATGCTCTGCGGCGCGCTCAAGATCGCGCAGCGCCCGGCGCTGTTGTTCGTCCTGCTTCTCTTTCCGCCCGTCAGCCATGAAGGTTCAGGTCCCGCTTAGCGCCAGTCCCGGATATCGACAAAATGCCCTGCAATCGCCGCCGCGGCGGCCATTGCAGGCGACACCAGATGGGTCCGGCCACGGTATCCCTGGCGGCCCTCGAAATTTCGGTTCGATGTGGAGGCGCAGCGCTCGCCGGGTTTTAATTTGTCGTCGTTCATGGCGAGACACATGGAGCACCCCGGTTCGCGCCACTCAAAGCCTGCATTGATGAATATCTTGTCCAGCCCCTCGGCTTCGGCCTGGGCCTTCACCAGCCCCGATCCCGGTACGACCAGCGCGTTGACGCGCTCATGGACCCGGTTCCCGGATGCAATCGCCGCCGCCACCCGCAGATCCTCGATCCGCCCGTTGGTACAGGACCCTATAAACGCCCGGTCGATTTCAACATCGGACATATTCGTCCCCGGCTTCAGCCCCATATAGTCGAGCGCCCGTTCCATGGCGCGGCGTTTGGCCTGATCGGAAACGGTACCCGGGTCAGGTACGCTGCCTGTGACCGACACAACATTCTCGGGGCTTGTTCCCCAGGTCACAACCGGCGGCAATTTTGCCGCATCCAGCCGGACTTCGGTATCGAATGCGGCCCCGTCATCCGTGCAGAGGCTTTTCCAATAATCCACCGCCTGGCCATAATCCGCCCCCTGGGGCGAGCGCGGCCGGCTCCTGAAATATTCAAATGTCGTCTCGTCTGGTGCCACCATCCCGGCCCGCGCGCCGCCCTCGATCGACATGTTGCATACCGTCATCCGGCCCTCCATGGACAATCCACGGATTACGGTTCCAGCATATTCGATCACGTAACCCGTACCGCCGGCGGTACCGATCTCGCCGATGATCGAGAGAATAACATCCTTGGCGCCAACACCGTCCGGCAGGACACCGTCGACGGTGACCCGCATGTTTTTTTCCTTTTTCTGGATCAGCGTCTGGGTCGCCAGCACGTGCTCGACCTCCGAGGTGCCGATCCCCATTGCCAGCGCGCCGAACGCGCCGTGAGTAGCGGTATGGCTATCGCCACACACAATCGTCGTACCCGGCAGGGTAAAGCCCTGTTCCGGACCGATCACATGAACAATGCCCTGGCGCTTGTCGGACTCGTCGAAATATTCGATACCGAATTCGGCGCAGTTTTTTGCAAGCGTTTCCACTTGCAAGGCTGATTCCGGATCGGATATTCCCTGGCTGCGATCAATGGTCGGGATATTATGGTCGACCACCGCAAGGGCTTTTTCCGGTGCCCGCGCAGTGCGCCCGGACAACCGCAACCCTTCGAACGCCTGGGGGCTGGTCACTTCGTGGATCAGGTGGCGGTCGATATAGATCAGCGCCGTACCGTCTTTGTCTTCGCTGACCAGATGATCGGCCCAGATTTTATCGTAGAGGGTACGCGCATTGGCCATGGTCCAGCCCTTCGATTTATGACAACCGGAGCGCCCGGGCTCCTAGCCGAGAGGTTTTAGGGTCCTGGCCCCATAGGGTCCAGACTCCATTACGGCAATGTCACTTGGACTTGCCGGCATCCTCTTTCTTACGGAAATCCTGGTGTTCGGCGATCCGCGCCGACTTGCCCCTGCGGCCGCGCAGATAATACAACTTGGCGCGGCGCACCTTGCCCCGGCGCATCACCTCGATCGATTCGATCATCGGGCCGTAGACCGGGAAGACCCGCTCGACGCCTTCGTTGAAGGAAATTTTCCGCACTGTGAAATTCTCGTTGATGCCTTGCCCGGCACGCGCAATGCAGACGCCCTGATAGGCCTGGATACGGGTGCGCTCACCTTCCGTGACGCGCACATTGACTTTCAACGTATCGCCGGGACGGAATTCCGGGATCGGACGCTTCTCAGCGAGTTCCGTAGCGTGCTCTTTTTCGAGCTCCTGGATAATATTCATGGCTAAAACACCTTAGGTTTGCACAGGATTTCGCGATCCGCGCCCGGCGCGAATGCCGTCTGTCCGTGCATGAACGAAATCTGGCGCTTTCACTACGCCAGTTTTTGGCTTTTGTCGATTCCCGTACGGCGAAAAAATTACCAAAATTCGTGCGACTATTCCTCCCTCGTCCCGCGGGCTTTGTAGGCCGCCCAAAGATCCGGGCGGCGCAGGCGCGTTGCAATCTCGGCTTCGGCCCGGCGCCAGGCCGAAACTTTGCCATGATCGCCGCTCGTCAACACGTCCGGGATCGCCCGTCCTTCAAAATCCTGTGGCCGGGTATAGAGCGGATATTCCAGCAACCCGCCTTCAAAACTCTCATCCAATCCCGATTGCGCGCTCCCCATGACGCCCGGCAGCAATCGGACAATTGCCTCGAGAAGCACCATCGCTGCAATTTCGCCGCCAGCCAGAACATAGTCACCGATGGAAATCTCTTCGATGTCGCGGGCCTCAATCACCCGCTCGTCGACCCCTTCGAACCGCCCACACAACAGGATCGCGCCCGCACCATTTGCCAGTTCGTGCACCCGGGCCTGGGTCAGCGGCGCACCGCGCGGGGTGAGATAAATCACCGGCGCGTCATGCAATCGCGCCCGTGCATCATCTATCCCCGCTGCCACAATGTCCGCCCGCATCACCATACCCGGCCCGCCCCCTGCGGGCGCGTCGTCGACCGAGCGGTGTTTGTCGGATGCAAAATCCCTGAGGTTTTTAGCGTCGAGCGACCAGATTCCTTTTTGAAGTGCCCGCCCGGCAAGGCTAACGCCTAAGGGTCCTGGAAACATATCCGGAAACAGGGTCAGCAGATGGGCCTGCCAGGAATCAGTCATCGGGCGATTCCTCGGGCATAGGTTTAACGACAATCCGGCCACCTTTGACGTCCACGTCGGGAACATGTTCGCGGGAAAACGGGATCAGTATGGTCGCGCCTCCAGCCTCGGGGTCGATCTCGAGCAGATCCCCCGCCCCGTAATTCTGGACCTTAACGACCCGCCCGACCAGATCGCCATCCGGTAGATAGGCAGCAAGGCCTTCGAGATCGGAATGGTACCATGTCCCGTCCTCCGGGACCGGCAGGCGGTCTCGGGCAACATAAAGTTCTACGCCGCGCTGTGCCCCGGCGGCGGCGCGGTCGTCGACCCCGTCGATCCGGGCAATCACATGCTTTTGCGTGACTCTGACGATTTTGAGATCAAAAATCCGGTTACCGGTCTTGTCGTGAAGCGGCCCATAGGCCGTAAGACTCTCGGGGGTCTCAGTAAAAGCCGTAACTTTCACCTCTCCACGGACCCCGTGCGCCCCGGAAATGACGCCAACACAGACATTGGATTTTGCCTGTTCCGTCATGTCCGGGTACCGCGCAAAGACCTAGCCGTCCTTTTTCTCGGATTCGTCCACAGGCGCGTCTTCCGCCGGAGCCTCTTCCACTGCAGCTTCTTCTACCGGAGCCTCTTCCACTGCAGCTTCTTCCACCGGAGCCTCTTCTACCGGAGCCTCTTCCACTACAGCTTCTTCTACCGGGGCCTCTTCGACTGTCTCCTCAACAGGCGCGTTGGCGGCTTCCTCGGCGGCCGCCTTGGCGTCTTCTACAGCCTGGCGTTTGGTTTCAATACGCTCCAGCGCCTTTGCTTTCGGTTTGGCTTTTTCGGGGTTGTTCCGGGCGGGACGCTTCATGATCCCGGCGCCATCAAGGAACCGGAGTACCCGGTCGCTCGGTTGTGCGCCTTTCGAGAGCCAATGCTTGATCCGGTCTTCGTCGAGAATCAGCCGCTCGGCATGGTCCTTGGGAACCAGCGGGTTGAAATGGCCGACCCGCTCGATGAAACGCCCATCACGCGGAAACCGGCTGTCGGCAACTACAATACGGTAATGCGGACGTTTTTTTGCCCCGCCCCGGGCCAGTCTGATGCGAAGTGTCATTGTATTTCAGTCCTTGTTTTATCCAGAATGATTGGTGAA
>JAJFGZ010000019.1 GCA_021775855.1 Hyphomicrobiales bacterium | reverse complement strand
CGGCGAGGAGCTGGCCGGCGTGACGGCAACTGCTGCAGGGTCGCCTGCATCAGACGCCGTCTCGGCACTGGTCAATCTCGGCTACCAGCTGACCCACGCCAGCGCGGCGGTGGCCCGCGCGGTCCAGGCCGAGGGCGAGGGTGCCAAAACTGAAACCCTGATCCGCGTCGGGTTGCGGGAGCTGGCGCAATGAGTGGACCGGAGGATGCCCGTATGATCGACGGCACGACCGCCCCTGGCGACGACGCCGATCTGGCTTTGCGCCCGCGCTTCCTCGATGATT
Source organism: Hyphomicrobiales bacterium (assembly GCA_021775855.1). Taxonomy (GTDB): domain Bacteria; phylum Pseudomonadota; class Alphaproteobacteria; order Rhizobiales; family NORP267; genus NORP267. Next base: position 3,466 of record JAJFGZ010000019.1, on the reverse strand, counting down.
TTATCGGGCAGGAACAGGTGCGCGCCAACCTGCGGGTTTTTGTGGAGGCCGCGCGCGGGCGCGGCGAGGCGCTCGACCATGTGCTGTTTGTGGGTCCGCCAGGGTTGGGGAAAACAACGTTGGCGCAGATCATGGCGAACGAACTTGGCGTCGGTTTCCGCGCCACGTCTGGCCCGGTCATCGCCAAGTCCGGTGACCTTGCGGCTCTGCTCACGAATTTGGAAGAAAACGACGTCCTGTTCATCGACGAGATCCACCGGCTCAACCCGGCGGTCGAGGAAATCCTCTACCCGGCGATGGAGGATTACCAACTCGACCTGATCATCGGCGAGGGCCCGGCGGCGCGCTCGGTCAGGATCGATCTGGCGAAGTTTACGCTTGTGGGCGCGACGACCCGTTCCGGGCTGTTGACGACCCCATTACGGGACCGGTTCGGGATCCCCATCCGGCTCGAATTCTATTCTGCGGAAGAGCTGGAGCGGATCGTGCGCCGGGGCGCGCGGGTGCTCGGCGTCGGGATTACTGATGACGGGGCCGAGGAAATTGCCAAGCGGGCGCGCGGGACGCCGCGCATCGCCGGGCGCTTGCTGCGCCGGGTGCGGGATTTCGCGAGCGTCAGGGGCGACGGCCCGATCGACGCGGCGGCGGCTGATTTCGCACTGAAACAACTCGACGTGGACGGGCGCGGGCTGGATCGCATGGACCACCGTTATCTGGATTGCATCGCGCTCAAATTCGGCGGCGGCCCGGTCGGGATAGAGACCATCGCAGCGGCGCTCAGCGAGGAACGCGATTCGATCGAGGACATCGTGGAACCCTATCTGATCCAGCAGGGCTTTATCCAGCGCACCCCGCGCGGGCGGGTGCTGACCCCGCTGGCGTTCGAGCATCTGGGGTTGGCCGTGCCGAGATCGGCGCCCGACCTGCCGCTTTTCAACGGGGACGGCGATGACTGAGCCGCGCGATCTGGAACTCGCGGGCGAGGTGGTCGACGGAGTCCACCGGCTGGACATCCGGGTTTATTTCGAAGACACCGATTTCTCCGGGATCGTGTACCACGCCAACTACCTCAGATATTGCGAGCGCGGGCGCTCAGATTTCCTGCGCCACGCCGGGGTCAATCACGTGGAACTGTTTTCCGGAAAAGACGGAGCAGAGCCACTGGCGTTCGCCGTCAAGCGCATGGAAATCGAGTTTGTCCGCCCGGCCCGGATCGACGATATCCTCACGGTCGAATCCCGCGTCGCCATCATGCGCGGCGCCTCCATGCGCATCGACCAGCGGGTTTTGCGTGGGGATGCGCTGCTGTTCGAAGCCGAGGTGACGGCGGTCCTGATCAACGATGAAGGCAAGCCCCGGCGGTTTTCCGAGGAGTTGCGGGCGCGGATGGGGGGCGGGTGAGGAAAAATAGGTGCGTAAATTATTATCCGTTCTAAGCAGCCGATAAGTTCAGAAAGTGGTCAATCAATAAATCATTACATTCAGTACCTGAATCAATGTTCACAAAATCCATCCATTTTTTATTGAGCTCCTCTCCACCAGCATAGAGACTCAATATCCGCGATTTTATTTCATTAATACCATGCCTTGTTACACCTTTTCCTGTCGCGAAAACATGTTTATCAATGCTCAATTTTTCTCCGACCGCCAGTAATTCCATATTTTGTGGTTGGAATGAAAATCCCAAAAAAACAATTTGTTTTGCGTCCCGCACTGCATTTTCAATCCGAATAAGCATATTCTGTTCGGCAATTTGCTCGGTATAGGTTTTTATCCGATTGGAAACTGGCCAAGGATTTGTTCGGCTAAAATCGTCGCCACCGAATCTAACTGTCTCACCGCCCGATGATATAGCAGGGTTTTCAGGCAATTCGCCTAAAGAACCGTACGGATGAATAATATCCATATTGTAAATTATTTTATGTGATTCCTGATATGCGATAGAGTAAGATTGCCTTAGTGCGTCGATTAAGTAAAACTCCAAGCAACGGTCATAGTTGAAACATATAATTGCTATTTCTTCACCAATTTTTTCGATTTCGTCCTTTTTTATATTCGTGGTCAGAATGCGGAAAAATCGATCGATCCAAGTATTACCAAGTGTAGGAAGATCGATTCTCGGATCGGCAATATTAGTATTGAGATAGAGATTTGATTTTCTCTCAGCGCGCAAAATAGAGATTGCTATCAGGAGTTTTCCGACTTCAGCGATTCGAGAAACATCGCTCCTTCTATCTATGAAGCTGTCGATTGATCCAGCCATGTAAATTCCATTGTGATTTTCACTGCAAGCTCGAAATAGTTCAGATTGTTCGGTAGGCGACCTGTTCTGCCGAAGTAGGTTTAAAACCTCTTCGTCCCCTCTAGGTGAGCTATGAGCAGGAAATGTAAATGAAGATTTTTTTCTTATTTCCTCCGCTAGATCACGGCCCACTGGCAAGCCAAATTCTACGCTTGCGCCAGCACCAATAACGAACAGTGTTTTGTCTTTGAACAAATCCCATTTTCCTTTCGGCGTGCTGAAAATACTCGATTCGATTTAGGAGATGTAGTGTGATGAAATAAAAATATTAGATTTGAGTCTTCACTGTACGTCTACCTACGCAAATCAAACCCTCTGCCAGCCCCCTAGCGTCCCGCACCAATCCCGTGCTAGCGTTCCCCTCTGGGTTAGGGGGCGTTTGCCCATGCCTCGCGTGTTCGAGGTTATGGGCGCAGCCGCAAGGATCGGCTGAAAGTCACGAGGACCCAATCCATGAAACCTACGATTATTCTGGTCGGCGCCGACAAGGGCGGCGTTGGTAAGACGACGATTTCCCGGGCGTTGATTGATTTTATGACGCGGCACACAATCCCCGTCCGCGTGTTCGATACCGAGGTTCCGCGCGGCTCGTTGCAGCGGTTTTATCCTGACATTAGCGAAATTATCGATCTGAATTCCGTCGAGGGGCAGATCTCCCTGCTCGACAATCTTGATACGGCGGATGCGGACGTCACAGTCGTTGATTTCAAGGCCGGCAATCTGTCTTCGGCGCTTGCGGTGTTCGAGAAGATCGGCGTTCTGAAAGCGGCGCGCGACGGGAAATTCAATCTCGGGCTGGTGCATGTGGTCGGGCCGTCGGTCTCTTCGCTCGAGGAGATTGCCGAGATCGCGGACTATATCGAAGGGCTTGATTACGTGCTCGCGCGCAATTTCATCAACGAGACGAATTTCTTCGAATGGGATACCAAGACCCACAAGAAATATTTCGGCGGCATGAAACGATCGAGCGAAATCACCGTGCCGAAGCTGAACGAGATGGCCTACGAGCAGGTCGATCTGGCGGGCGTCACGTTCAACAACTTTCTCGAGAACAAGACGGCCGATCAGCAACCGGCCGGCTATTCATTTGTGCTGCGCGGCTACGTGAACAAATGGACCAGCGACCTGGAAAAAGAATTCAAACGGTTGCATCTGATCAAGGGC
>JAJFGZ010000018.1 GCA_021775855.1 Hyphomicrobiales bacterium | reverse complement strand
ATTTCCGCGATCGGAATCCAGGAACATCTCGGCATCAGTAACCACCCGATCTATTATAATACAGTCAAGCGGTTACTGAAAAAAGACGGACTTTTTCTGCACCACGCTATTACCCGCCCGACACGCAAGAACCGGAACCCTCACGGCAAGAAAAATCGCGCGGAAACTGCTTTGTTCACCAAATATATATTTCCCGGAGCCCAGCTCGATCATATCGGCAACACCGTCAACATGCTCGAGCAATATGGCTTCGAGGTCCACGATGTCGAGAATTGGCGGGAACATTACGAGCGCACCTGCAAACTCTGGCACGATCGTCTGCTGGCCAATTATGATGCCGCCGTCAAAGAAGTAGGTGAGCCCAAAACGCGGCTTTGGTTACTTTATCTGGCGGCAAGTTCAATCACTTTCGGGCGGAACAATTTGCGCCTTTACCAGACGCTTGCCTCGCGACGGCGGCCGAGCCCGTCAGGTCTCCCTCCGACACGCGCTGATCTTTACCGCGACCGGTAATAGCTGTAAGTCAGCCCATGAAACGCGGAATGGAGCGGCCGCGGAATTTAGGAATTTTCTTCGAACCATGGCGGGCAATGCCGACCTAATCGACTATTACCGCGAGACCCATTCGCGACGGGTGTACGGCACAAGTTCGGTCAAATATATACGCTACCTGCGGCCCTGGATCCGGCTACGCAATCCGCGCTCGATCCTCGATTACGGGTGCGGGCAGAGCCTGTTTCTGGATGTTCTGGATATCGGCAACGATGTGCACCTGCTGCGCTACGACCCGGCCATTCCAGATTTCGACACGCTGCCCGCGGAGCCCGCGGATCTGTTGATCAATATCGATGTGCTCGAGCATATCCCGGAAGATGATATCGACACCGTGCTCAGCGAGATGAAGACCGCATGCCGCGACGCAATCCTCGTGATCGACACGGTACCCGCCAAGCACACATTGCCTGATGGGCGCAATGCCCATCTGACGATCCGGCCCGCCGACTGGTGGCAAAAACGGATCGAAAATATTTTTGGTCACGCTGATCTGATCCGGACCCAGCGGCGTAGCCGCGCAGCCTTCAGAACTTACCCAGTGAATGCTGGCGAGCGGGCCTCTTACAAACGCATGCGTCTGGCCGAAGACATGCGGTATTATGCACGCAGACTTGTGGGCCGGCACAAGCAGCACTGGAAGATATCCAGCGTGCGGGCTGAAAAGGAAACGATCCCGGAAGATTGAAGGTCCGAAATATCTTTCCTAGTCGCGATTTTCCCGGTTCTCGATCAGGTCCTCGACCACCGCGGGATCTGCCAGGGTTGACGTGTCGCCGAGGTTGGAGAAATCGTCTTCGGCGATTTTGCGCAGGATACGGCGCATGATCTTGCCGGAGCGGGTTTTCGGTAGTCCCGGCGCCCACTGGATCAGGTCGGGCGAGGCGATCGGGCCGATTTCCTTGCGGACCCACGCGACCAGCTCTTTCTTCAGTCCGTCGCTCGGGGAATCCCCGGCCATCAGCGTCACGTAGGCGTAGATGCCCTGTCCCTTGATTTTGTGGGGGTAACCGACAACGGCGGCTTCGGCCACCTTATCGTGGGCGACCAAAGCGGATTCCACTTCCGCCGTGCCCATCCGGTGGCCCGAGACGTTGATCACATCGTCGACCCGGCCGGTGATCCAATAGTACCCGTCTTCGTCACGCCGGCACCCGTCGCCGGTGAAATACTTTCCCTTGTAGGTAGCGAAATAGGTCTGAACGAAGCGGTCGTGATCGCCGTAAACCGAGCGCATCTGGCCAGGCCAGGACTCGGCGATACAGAGATTACCTGACGCAGCGCCGTCAAGAACATTGCCGTCGCCATCGACCAGTTGCGGCTGGACGCCGAAAAACGGCAGGGTGGCGGAACCGGGTTTCAATGCGGTGGCGCCGGGTAGCGGGGTGATCATGATGCCACCGGTCTCGGTCTGCCACCAGGTATCGACGATTGGGCAGCGGTCGTCACCTACCACACGGTAATACCATTCCCAGGCTTCCGGGTTGATCGGTTCGCCGACCGAGCCGAGTAGGCGCAGGCTTTTACGGCTGGTTTTTTTCACGAGCTCTTCGCCGGCCCCCATCAGGGCGCGGATGGCAGTTGGCGCTGTGTAAAAAATATTGACCTGGTGCTTGTCGCAGACCTGCCAGAAGCGTGACGCATCCGGGTAGGTTGGCACCCCTTCGAACATCAGCGTGGTGGCACCATTGGCGAGCGGGCCGTAGACAATGTAGGAGTGCCCTGTGACCCAGCCCACATCCGCTGTGCACCAGTAAATATCGCCGTCGTGGTAATCGAACACATATTGGTGGGTCATGGCGGCGTAAACCAGATAGCCGCCGGTGGTGTGCAGTACGCCCTTCGGCTGGCCAGTGGAGCCGGAGGTGTAGAGGATAAAAAGTGGGTCTTCGGCGTTCATCGGCTCGGGCTCGCAATCGCCAGCCACATTGACCGCCGCCTCGTGGTACCAGATGTCGCGACCGTCCTTCATGGAGATATCGCCGCCGGTGGCCCTGATCACCAAGACCTTTTCGTCGCCGACGCATTTTTCCAGCGCCGCATCGGTATTGGCCTTTAGCGGGATCGGCCGCCCGCCGCGCACGCCCTCGTCGGCCGTGATGATGAATTTCGAATCGCAATCGACAATGCGTCCGGCCAGGGCGTCCGGTGAGAAGCCGCCAAAGACGATGGAATGCACGGCCCCGATGCGGGCACAGGCCAGCATGGCGTAGGCCGCTTCCGGGATCATCGGCATATAGAGTGTGACCCGGTCGCCCTTCTTGACGCCACTATCCTTCAACACGTTGGCGAACCGGCAAACCTCACCGTACAATTCGTTATAGGTGATTTTCTTGTCGACGCTGGGGTCGTCGCCCTCCCAGATGATGGCAACCTGATCGCCGCGCTTATCCAGGTGCCTGTCGACGCAATTGACGCAGACGTTGAGTTCCCCGTCTTCGAACCATTTGATGGAGACATCCGGGTAGGCAAATGTCGTATTTTTGACCTTGGTGTATGGCTTTATCCAATCGAGCCGCTTGCCCTGTTCGCCCCAGAAAGCATCCGGGTTATCGACCGACTGCTTGTACATTTCGAGATATTTATCGTTGTCGGCATGGGCTTTTGCTGCCCATTCGTCGGTTACCGGATAAACGTGGTGTTCCATGGTGCTCCCCTCGGAAATCGGACCTGTCACCGGTATTATGACCACGCCGCCCGGCAGGGGCAACATAACCTTGGTCTAAATTTGCGTGTGATACTGGGCATAATTTATTCTGGTGTATTTGATGCTGATCAAAGCGGTCGCATAAATCCTGGCACTATTCTGCAGTTGAAAGTTTGGTCTCGTCAGACCATCGATCCAGAATTGTAACGACCGGCAGGATATTCCTGCACGGATGCGCAGCAGGGCCCCACATTTTAGGAGCAGATCAATGACAGTTGAAAAATTTCACCACGTTGCCTATCGCTGCATGGATGCCAAGGAGACGGTTGATTTCTACAAGCGTGTCCTGGACATGGAACTGCTCGGCGCGATTGCTGAAGACAAGGTCCCGTCCACCAAGGATCCGGATCCCTATATGCATATTTTCCTTGATGCGGGTGGCGGTAATATCCTGGCCTTTTTCGAGCTGCCCAATTCCCCCGAAATGGGGCGCGATGAAAATACCCCCGAATGGACCCAGCATATTGCCTTCCAGGTCAAAGATGTTGGTGTGCTGGAGGCCGCAAAAGAGCGCATCGAGGCCGAAGGCCAGGAGGTAGTCGGGATCACCGACCATACCATTTTCAAGTCGATCTATTTTCATGACCCGAGCGGGCACCGCCTCGAACTTGCCGCCTGGACCGCGACGCCCGAACAAATGGAGCGGATGAAATCTGTGGCGCCGGACATGATCGATGAATGGGCGATTACCAAGAAGCCGCCCCGCCATACCGCCTGGCTGCATGAGAAAGAGTTTGCCTAAAGGCCGGCAAATCCGGAAGTCTGTCCCGATCCGATTTTCTGGAAATGATCCAGCAGGCGGCCTGATTGGCAGGTTTGCAGCTCTATTTGAGCAACCAGCGATAGGCCCGTCTCAATTCGGCGACGCCGTCTTTCTCGTGCCAGCGGCCGTGCGCCAGGATGATTTTCTCCGGGCCCCAGCTGATCATGGTCTCGATGGCCCTGCGCAGTTCGGGGCGGCCGCGTGAAAAGCTAAGCCGCATGTCGATCGGCATTTTGCCGTTTGGGTCCAGGATACCGGCAAACCAGGCCAGCGGACGGAACCAGATCGGTATCTTGGACGTTTCAAAGTTTTCAATCAGGTCGGTCAAGATCAGGGTGCGCGACGGTTTATGAAAGAACACAGCTTCCACGTGAGCTGGACTGCCATGGACGATCAATTGTTCCATATCCTCGAGCCAGGCCGGGTCCGCCTGTGCGCCAAGATCGCGATCGAAGGTGACATCTGTTCCGGTCTTTGCGGCCCTATCCCGGACATTTGGCGACGCCCAGCACGTTGCATCGGGAAAGGCGTCCGCCCAATCGGCGATATAGGCGTAATGAATCCAATTCGGTGAAACGAGATGCGCGGGGCGCCCGAGTTTTGCGACGTCGTCCAATAACGCCTTGGTGGCGGCAACAGGTGAGTGCAGAAACAAATCGCCGTTGGCCAGGCGGATAATGGTCATCCGGGTCGGGAAAGGCAGGCCATAAAAACTTATGTTTCCGCCATCCACGATCCAGATATTATCATCGACCGGCTTGACAACATTCAGGGGCGCGTATGTTTTCAAGGCTATTCGGCTCCATCAACTGGATGCAGGAAGATTGCTCCATCGGCTATTATAAATTCCACGCATATCAGAGACTTTCCTTCACACGGTCCTTTTGTACAGATCCCGTCACCGATCCGGAATTCGGCGCCGTGGGTGGAGCAGAGGAGCCGTGTCTGGTCGTGGTTGAAAAAGCGTCCGGCCAGGGTTTCCAGTGGAGTGCCCTGGTGCGGGCAGGCATTTTCATACACTTGGATGGCGCCGGCATTTTGGACGACAAGATAGTCCCGCCGTTTGGTTCCATCCCCGACAATCACGCTGATCGCCCCGGGATCGGCGAGCTGGTTTAAATCGCCAAGCAGAATGGGGGTTTCAGAATTTTTCATTACCCCTGACCCGGTGGGGGTCCGGGAAATCCCGGTAGAGCGCGAAGGTAATCTTGTCGATCATGGAATTGACGGAATGGTGGCGCATCTCGATGTCGCCATCGCGGGTCGAGACAAGCGTAAAGGCATCGTCCAGCTGGGCGAGATTCTCGATCTCGATCATGAGGTGGAATTCGCCAAGCTCGCGCGGGCCGAGACCCAATTTTCTGCGCATTAGACGCCACCCGGCGATTTTGCCCTTCTCCTGCAGATCATCAAGGTAGGTACCAATATTGTCCGCGAAATCGGTATCCGAGCTACCTGGTTTCAAGGAACAAAAGCTGTGATAGATGTCCATAAAGCTTTTTCCATTACAAACTTGCCGGATCGACTCCGCCCATGCGGCAAACGGTTTTCCACTCGGTTTCCTTCACCGGCTGGATCGAGAGCCGTGAATTGTTGACGAGAACCATGTCTTCGCATGCGGGCTCGCCGCGGATGTCCTTCAGGGTAACCGGGTCGGGCACATCGCAAATCGGGATGACATCGACAACACCGAATTTGCCCGATGGGTCGGTCTCGTCTGGATAATGTTCCTTGACCACTTCGACGATGCCGACCACCCGCTTTTCGTTGACGGAATGATAGAAGAAGCCTTTATCGCCCCTGGCCATAACCTTCATATTATTGTTGGCCTGGTGGTTGCGGCTGCGTTTGACCGGATGCCCGGCAGTGCCTGTATTCTTATGGTCGTCCCAGGACCAGTGCCCGGGTTCGGATTTGAATAGCCAGTATGCCATGTTGAAAGTCCTCGCTTTATTTTCATTGTCCAGGGGATCAGGCGTCCGGATTGCCCACGGTCCATTTCCAGGGCCGGATATCGACGCTTGCGAACAGCCCGGCTTGCGCATAGGGGTCTCCCGCCATGGCGTCCTTTGCAGCTTCGAGGGTTTCGGCTTCGAATACGATCATGCTGCCGATCATTCCGGTCTCTGCATCGTCGAACATTGGTCCGCCGAATTTTATCGCTTCCCCAAGGCTTTTCAGAAAGACGATATGGGCGTCACGGGTTGCGATGCGCAGATCCTCACTGTTTGGTTTATCGAGACACAGAACGGCATACAGCATAATCGGGGTCCTGATAGATGGATTTTAGGTGAGCGGCACTCTAGGAGGGTTGTGCGATGGCGTCCAGCGGGAATGGGGCGGGCCCGATGCGGTGCCGGGCCTGGATAAAGTCCCGGCTTACTGGCGCCGGTATCGGGACGGGCTGATGCCGTATTCGCGCTTGAAAGCACGGGAAAAGGCTATGTCCGAGTTGTACCCGGTTTTTGCGGCGACCTCAGCGATCGGTAGATCGTGGTCTATCAGTAGATCGCCCGCGGAATAGAGGCGCCACTTGGTCAAATAGTCGATCGGGGTCAGACCGGTCTTCAACCGGAACTCGCGGGCAAATCCGGACCGGGACATGCCCGCCGTGCGCGCCAAATCGCTCAGGGAAAGGGGTTTCTCGTAGTCGCGCTGGATCTGGACCACGACGCGGGATAGCCGTCTGTCGGTGATCGCCGCCACAAGCCCGGTATGGCCGGCGTTGCTTCGTGTATAGGCGCGGAGGACGTAGATTAGAAGGACCTCGGCCAGCCGTCTGGCGACCACCTCGTGCCCCGGGCCTTCCTGACGGGTTTCTTCGATGATCAGATCCAGAATTTGTTTGATGCTGTTACGGGATCCGCCGAACCCGGATTTCAGATGGATAACGTCAGGCAGGCCCTCGATCAGAGGGTGAGCCGGTCGCATACGGTATTGGTAGTGTCCGCAAATCACCCTGGTGGCCCGCCCGTCGGATACAAAATGCGGTTTGTCAGTTTCAAAGGAGGCCATGACATCTGGACCGGCTATCGGGGTGCGGTCAGGTTCGTCGGCCAGGACATGACCGGTACCATGCGGGAACAGAAGGATATCCCCTGCGCTCAATTCGATACGCTCGCCGGAAAACTCGACCACGCACACCCCACGGGTAACGATGTGGAACTGAGCGAAGCCGGTACCAGTGATCTCCATGGCCCAGGGTGCACTAAAATCCCGCTGGAAATAGACCGATGCGCTCAGACGGATTGCGGCAAGGATTTCGTTCAAGGCATCGGAAGTGTTGCGTATTTCCGGTTTTTCGGTTTGTTTTGTAACTATCCTATTCATCCTCATAAATATGTTTGATTTAGACGTTCAGTTTGAAATTATAGATTTTTCGATATTCAAACGACCTAAATAACTTCCTATTCTGTATCAACTAGTCAGAAATAGGAAGAAAATAATGTCATTTAGATTGTTCAAACAGACCATCAACTTCACTGGAGCACTCGCCCTCTCATCGGCTGCAATTCTTGCGTCAGCACCAGTAGCTTTCAGCGAAAATGGAGATAGCGAGGTTGCCCTGCCCGCCGGGCAGCTCGTTTACGAAAATGTCAACCCGGCGATATCCATGGCGGATGCGTATGGGGATCGGTCGACTTCTGCGCACGGGACGTTCGGCCGGTTTCCGGCTGAATTCCTGACGCCCGTCCATACCCACACCAATGCCTATAGCGGCGTCGTCATCAAAGGGATCATGACCAACCCGTTCGAAGGTGAAGAAAACCCGCCGGAAATGGGTCCGGGATCGTATTGGCACGTTCCTGCCGGCTCGGTCCACGCGACGGCGTGTGTTTCAAAAGAGCCGTGCGAGTTCTATTTCCATTCAGACGGCTTATTTGACTTTATCCCGGTCGAATAGGGGTTTTGGTGGCAGGCCGTGTGGTGCCGGTCAGTATACGGCATCGCACGGCCTACCGCTTTTTGGATTGTTTAACCAATCTCGCTACGGATCGGGCGGGACATCAACCCGATGATCGCGTCGTTGACCTTCTCCTTACCAGTCGTGATGGCATGGACCGCGCTGGCGATGGGCATTTCCAGATCGAGTTCAGAAGCACGCTCTACAAGCGCAGATGCGGTATACACCCCTTCGGTGACGGAATTCCGCTCACCCAGGATCTCTTCCAGCGTGCGACCCCGGCCCAATTCGATGCCGAGCGACATGTTGCGCGACTGTGCGCTGTTGCAGGTAAGGATCAGATCGCCCAACCCGGATAACCCACCGATGGTCTCGGGCCGGGCACCGAGCGCGGCGCCAAAACGTTGCAGTTCGGCGAAGCCGCGGGTGGTGAGCGCCGCCCGGGCGCTGGCGCCAAATCCCTTGCCCTCGGCAATGCCGCAGGCGATAGCGATCACGTTCTTGACCGCCCCGCCGATTTGGGCGCCCAGCAGGTCAGTGGAAACATAGGGCCTGAAGGTGACGTGTCCCAAGGCTTCGGCCAGCTGGAGGGCGAGCGCCTCGTCTTCACAGGCCAGTGTTACGGCGGTCGGCAGGGATCTGGCCACATCGCTGGCAAAGCTCGGCCCGGACAGAATGGCAGGCGTCAATCCGGGCGCTGCCTGACGCAGGACGTCGGCCATAAACATGCCGGACTTCTGGTCGATGCCTTTCGAGCAAATAATGAATGGCGTACCCGGGTTGAGGTCTGGCGCCAGCTGTGCAGCAATATCACCCAATACCTGCGCTGGAGTGACCGCGAGCAAGGCGTCCCGATTAGAAAGGTCGGCCAGCACATTTGTGGCGCGGACGGCTTCGGGAAGTGGGATATTTTTTAGGAAAACCGTATTCTCGTGGGTCTCGTTGATGGCGCTAACGACTTCTGCTTCGCGCGCCCAGATCAGAACATCTCGCCCGCAGCGCGCCGCGACCGTGGCCAAAGCGGTGCCCCAGGCACCGCCGCCAATGATTCCAATTTTTTCGATCTTGCCCATGGGTGGAAATGTTAGCGCAGAATGTGGGCGTTTCACAGCCTTTGAAATTCAGGCTTTGATCCCGGCCCAGGGTGCTCTGACGGCGTCGGGGTCCAGCGGCCAGCGGGCGCGCGGGCCAATTTCGAGCGGGTCGGTCATGCCGAGGGCCAACCGTTCGGCTCCTGCCCAAGCGATCATAGCGCCGTTATCCGTGCAAAGCGCGGGCGGCGGGATCACAAGCCGAGCATCCCTGTGTGAGGCCAGCTTTTCGATTTCGCTGCGCAGAAACCGGTTGGCGGCCACGCCGCCGGCCACCACCAGCGGCAGCCGTGGATCGGAGCCGTGGCGGTCCAGCATCCGCCCAAGCCGGTCGATCAGGATATCCGCCACGGCGGCTTGAAAGCCGGCGCAGAGATCGGCGATATCCTGGTCGCTAAGGGGTTCGATCTCCTGGGCCGCATATCGAACGGCGGTTTTCAGACCGGAGAAGGAAAAATGCAGGTCGTCACGGCCGATCATCGGGCGGGGAAATTTGAACCGCGCGGCGTCGCCCGCTGTCGCAGTCTGCTCTACCGCGGGACCGCCGGGAAAGCCAAGCCCCAGCAATTTGGCAGTTTTGTCGAACGCTTCCCCCAGCGCATCGTCGATGGTTGTCCCCAGGCGCTCATAGTTGCCGACCCCTACCACCTTTAACAACTGAGTATGGCCACCCGAGACCAGAAGCAGCAGGTAGGGGAATTCCAAATCATCCGTCAGGCGGGGGGTGAGAGCGTGGGCCTCCAGATGATTCACCGCGATCAGGGGTGTATCGTGCACCAATGCAATCGCTTTCGCCGTCATCAGGCCGACAATCACTCCGCCGATCAACCCGGGACCTGCGGCGACCGCGACGCCGTCCAGATCGGGAAAATCGCAACCGGCCTCGTCAAGCGCAGCGCGGACAATGGCGTCGAGCACCTCCACATGGGCGCGGGCCGCCAGTTCGGGGACGACCCCGCCGTAAGGGGCATGCTCGGTTATTTGCGAATGGACGATATTCGCCAGAATCTCCCCTGATCCGTCGGCGTGTCGGTGCACGAGCGCCGCTGCGGTTTCATCGCAGGTGGTCTCCAGTCCGAGAACGAGCAGACTTTTAGGCAGGTTGTTATTTGCGGTTTTGGCCGCCATCGCATTCACTTCTACAATTTCATGAACTAGGGTCGCCGGGAATTTTGCAAATTCGACTGGCTCTAGCACCGGGATTAACATGGCGCAATCAGGAATAAAAATCGGTACGCGCGGCAGCCCGCTTGCATTGCGTCAGGCGCGCGAGGTTGGCGACCGGCTCGTCGCGGCGGGGTTGGATGCAGGCGCGATTGAGATCGTGGTGATCAAGACCAGCGGCGATATGATTCAGGATCGGGCCCTGCGCGATGCGGGTGGAAAGGAGCTTTTCACCAAGGAAATCGAACAGGCCATTCTTGATGGTCGGGTCGATATTGGGGTCCATTCGGCAAAAGATATGGCAACGGAATTGCCCGCTGGTCTTGAAATTTCAGCATTTCTGCCGCGCGAAGACGTACGCGACGCGTTTCTCAGTCCGCACACCGATACCCTTGCGGGGTTGGAGCCAGGCGCGCGGGTCGGCACGGCGTCGCTGCGGCGCCAGTCCCAGGTGCTGGCGCTCCGGCCGGATCTGAAGGTCGTGCTGTTTCGCGGCAATGTGCAGACCCGGATGCGTAAACTCAAGGACGGCGAGGCCGATGCCACGCTGCTGGCACTGGCCGGGCTGAAACGGCTTGGCGCAGAAGACATGGTTTCGTCGGTGATCGAGACCAGCGAGATGCTGCCGGCAGTCGGCCAAGGGGCGATCTGCGTCGAAGCCCGGACCGGGAGCGAGGCGGCACGCCGGGTTGCGGTCATTAACGACCCGGATTCGGCTGATTGTGTGGTGGCCGAGCGGGCATTTCTGGCGGCGCTCGACGGGTCGTGCCGGACCCCGATCGCGGCACTGGCCACCATTTCCGGGGATCGCTTGACGCTCGCCGGCGAAGTCCTGTCGGCGGACGGGACCATCCGACACCGCGCGGACGGTGATTGTGCGCGCGGCGATGGCGTGGTGCTTGGCGACAGGCTGGGGCGAGAGATCCGGGCGAAACTTCCCCCCGGATATTTTGATGAGACGCAATAATGCGCCTGTTGGTCACCCGCCCGTCGCATGATTTCGCCGCGCTCGCCGCGCACTTGAGCGCGAAGGGCCATGAGGCGGTTCACGCGCCAATGTTCGACATCGTACCGTTACCGTTTGATCTTCCTGACCCGGCGATTTGCGATGGCCTGGTATTTTCGAGCGCCAACGCGGTGCGGGGTCTGGTTGGCAAATCTGAGCTAAAAAATTACACCGGGCTGCGCGTCGTTGCGGTTGGGTCCGCGACAGCAGACGCCGCGCACGCCGCCGGGTTTACCGACATTGTATCGGCCGGCGGCGATATTGGTGAACTCGTGACACTGCTCGGTAAAAAATACCCCAAGCAAGGCGCAAGTCTTGTCCACTTTGCTGGTGTTGAGCGGGCCGGTGATCTCGGCTCGCTTCTTGGCGCAGGCGGGCCCGCAATTCAAACCATCGAGGTCTATCGGGCCGACGCGGTGCGGTCTTTTCCGGACCGGGTTGAAGCCGAGATGCGCGACGGCAACATCGATGGGTGTATTCTGATGTCACCACGCACCGCCGCGATTTACGCTTCGCTGGTGACCGCCGCCGGCCTTATCGCCTCGGCGCACGGCTTGATCCACTATTGCCTGTCTGCAAATATTGCCGGATCCCTTGATCCCCTTGGCCTCGACGGTGACCGGATCAGGATCGCGCCGGTGCCCGAATTGGAGTCAATATTGTCGCTTGTCTGAATTTGCCGGGTTCAGATAAAAAGATAATTAGTCGTCATCCCGCTATCAAATTCACCGGTGCGATATTCTGTAAAAAGGTGTAATGATGGGGTAAATTCATTCCCCCGGCCCGGGAGGTCCGATGGCTCGAAAAACGACAAAATCCACCTCATCCGCTGGTCCTGCAAAGTCCCGGCGCCGGCGCAATGTCCGGGCGGTGACGATCGATCTTGAAGCAACCGAGGTTGGTGAAGAGGCCGGCGGGGAGACGGATCCCGAGCCTGAACCACGTGCCGACCCGACCCCTCAGAGTGAGAGCCCGGCTCAGCCGGACGGAACTGATACCGGAGCTGCCGATATGGGTGAAAGCGCGACCGAGCCGGACCCGATTGCAGTCACCAGCGTTCCAATCGTGACCTATCTGAAATACGGCGCCGCCGGGCTTGCCGGGGGGGTATTGGCGTTGTCGATTTATTCCGGCCTTGCCCGGTTCGGCCTGGCGCCGACCCCGGTGGACGGTGATGCAACCGAACTCGCCGGTTCAATTGATCAGCTCCGCCAGTCGCTTTCCCGCCAGGAAATGGACCAGGCGGCCCGGTTGGGCGAGATTGAGTCCCGGCTGTCGGGCTTTACCACGAATGAACCGGGCGCAGAATTTGCTGCGCGTTTGGAAGAACTTAACTCCCGGACCGTCGCTCTCGACAACAAAATCGGGGCAATCGATATCACAACGCTTCAAGGCCTGACCAATGGCCAGGAGACGTTGAATGCGCGGATCTCCGCGATGTCAGAGCGGCTGGACGAGGTTGCTTCAAGCAATGAGACCGGGCCGAAACTGGCCGGCCTCGAAGCCCGGCTCGGGGTTCTGGAAACCAACACGGAAGCCCTGCTGTCCGATCTTCAGGCAGCGGCGTCGGGCGGCGAGGGGACAAGTGTTGCCGGCACCGATCTACTGGCACTTCGCCAATCGCTGACCTCGCTCCAGGCCTCGGCCAACGAAATGAGGGCCCAACTGACTGTCCGGATGGATGGATTGGACAACATCATCCAGGCGGCGGGCGCGGTATCTGTTGCGCTTGCCGCCCGGGTCGATGATATTCAAACCAATTTCAGCCAACGCATCGACGGCGTTGAGGCCCGGATATCGGATTTACCGAACATCCAGTTCACCGGAACGGGCGCAGGCGCCGAAGCCCGGGCGGCGGCGAGCCTCGCTTTTGCAGCGCTGGACCGGGCGATTCGGGAAGGCCGCCCCTATGATTCTGAGATGGAATTGTTGACCAGCATTTCAGGCTCAATTCCAGATGATATCGTCGCGGAGCTGGCTACAGGTGCTCGAAGCGGTGTTGCGACAGTGGCGGATCTGACAAAGCAATTCGAGACAGTCGCGACCGCCATCATCGAAGCCGAAGCAGGGGCCGGGGATTCCGGGCTTCTTGATCAGACCCTGACCCGGATCCGGTCGGTGGTGAGGATCCGCCCGACGGGGTTTGTCGAGGGCGACGGCATCCCGGCCATCGTCGCGCGCGCCGAAGCCTATCTGGATGCCGGGCAGCTCAGGGAAGCAGTTGACGAACTGATTGCGCTCGACGGACCGGCTGGGGAAGCGGCTGCAGAATGGTTCGGTGCCGCGAACACCAGGCTCAATTCCGAGGACGCGCTTGTCGCGCTCAACCGTTTTCTGCTGGGCAATGCCGGCCCGGCGGAAACTTCAGAGACACAATAGGTCGAGTTTGCGCAGATGATCCGGGTCCTTCTGTTTTTTATTGCCGTGAGCCTGGTCGCCGTTGGCGCCGCGTGGCTTGCCGACCGGCCGGGCGACCTGGTGTTGACCTGGCTTGGATACCGGGTCGAGTTGAGCCTGATGGCCGCCGCGATTATGTTGATCGTGGTTCTGGCTGCGGTGGTTTTAGTCTGGTCGTTGATCCGGCGACTGGCGGGGACCCCGGGCGCGCTTGGTGGATTTATACGCGGGCGACGGACCGAGAAGGGCTTTGATGCCCTGACCCGGGGCATGATCGCGATCGGCACCGGGGATGCCCGGGCGGCAGCCAAACATTCATCGGTCGCTGATAAAGCGATGGTTGACCAGCCGCTCGCCTTGTTGCTGCGGGCGCAGGCTGCCCAACTGAACGGCGACCGGGCGGGGGCCGAGCGCGCCTTCAATGCGATGCTGTCCCACCCCGATACCGAAAATCTCGGTTTACGCGGATTGTATATCGAATCGAAACGCCGCGACGATGCGGTCGGTATGCTGACCTACGCCGAACAGGCCCTGAAGCGCGACCGCGCGACCGAATGGGCGGCGTCCGCGCTCTTCAACATGCAATGCGCGGCGCAAAAATGGGCGGCAGCACTCGAGACATTGAGCGAAAACACCCGGCAGGGGATGATTGAAAAATCTCAGGCGCGGCGCTGGCGGGCCGTGTTGCTGACCGCGCAAGCGGGGGACCTTGAAGACAGCAACCCTGATCGCGCGCTTATCCTGGCCGAAGAGGCCAACGGATTGGCGCCAGATCTTGTCCCCGCGGCGGTGTTGGCGGGCAGTCTGTCGGGGGCAGCTAGCAACCTGCGCAAGGCAAACCGCGTTCTGGAAAAAGCCTGGAAATCCGGCCCGCACCCGGAGATCGCCGAAGCCTATGCCAATCTCCGGGCGGGCGATTCGGTCCGTGACCGGTTGAAACGGGTCAAAAGTCTGGCGCAGAAAACACCGGGAAATCCCGAGGGGGCGGTGGCGGTTGCCGAGGCGGCGATCGACGCCCTTGACTGGGGGCAAGCGCGCCAAGCGCTCGAACCCCTGATCGCGTCGCGCCCGAGCCAGCGGGTCTGTAGCCTGATGGCCGAGATCGACGAAGGCGAACACGGCGACCGGGGCCGGGCACGGGAATGGCTGGCGCGGGCCATGCGCGCACCGCGCGACTTTGCCTGGACCGCGGACGGCATTACGGCCAGCCAATGGGCGCCGATCTCCCCGGTGACGGGCCGGTTAGATGCGTTTGAGTGGAAGGTGCCGGTGGAGCGCTTGTCCGGCGGCGATGACTTTATGGAAGACGATCGTCTGGA
>JAJFGZ010000017.1 GCA_021775855.1 Hyphomicrobiales bacterium | reverse complement strand
TTGCCCGCCGGGCAAATGGGAATCAATGCCGGCCAGGTCCAATGTCCAGGCCGCGCCCCGCGCAGGCTTGCCGCGCAAAGCATCCCCGGGGTTGCGCCGCTCGATCGCGGAAATCGCCTTTTGAAGCGCGGATAGAGACATTTGAACACTCATCTAATGGATGAATGTTCTTATTTTGTTCTTATCTGTGAGTCAATGGGATTCGGATCTGAAAAGCGGAGAAGGCCCTCTCATTGTCACCGCTGTGCGTGTCACAGAGGTCCATTCCACTGAACGCGTCGAACGAGATGCTTTGGGCGGCAGGGTTTAGAGGCGTGGGCCCCGGAACAGGTCCAGGGTGCCGAACTGTGGGAATAAGGCAATCTCCAATTCCGAACGCGTGGTCCCGGGTCATTCCCGAAACCTCGCTCCTCAAGTGGCGGGCGGCGGGGTCAGGACGATGAAATCGGTGCCTGCCTCAAGGGTTTCAATGCTGATGCCGTTGTCGGAGATCGTCAGGGACGAACCCGGGGACAGCATGTTGGCAATCCGGCGCTGGATATGGGGTGGGATTTCGATCCGGTCGAGGGCTTCCGTCAGTCCGGCAATGGGTGACCGCTCAGCTGTGATGCCGACCCACTGGACCTTGTCGTCAAGCGGGAGGAACTGCATCGCGGTATAGATATGGGTGCCAAGCGGGTCTTCGGGGCGGATGATGCGCATCGGCGCGTCGAACATATCCTCGAAGCCCTGGCGCACATAGATATGCCCGCTCGGGGGCAGGCCGCGCCCAGCGGCGCGGTAAAGCGCCGTAATCAGGTCATCCGTGATGATGCCGGTGGCCTGCAACTCATTCTCGCCCTGAAACCCTTTCACGGCGTTGGCTGTCATCGAGCCTATATAGCCGTCCACATCGCCGGAATCGTAGCCAAGATCGTTCAGCAGGGTCTGGACGTCCATCACACGTTCGCGACCGGTGCGCCGGGTCACCAGGATCCGTAATGGCTCGTCGGAATAGGGTGTCCGGGCTTCCTCGCCGGGCAGTCCGGCTTCAAAATCGCCGAACATCCAGGACGGGTTTTCGGCTTCCAGGCGCACCTCACTGGAGGCATAGCGCAGGGCCGGGCGTAACCCCAATCCGGTTGAACCGCTGGCAACAACATCCGGCCGGGGCTGGAACAGGTTTTCATGGCGCACGATTTCCGGGCGGGTCTTATCGTAGGTGATGATCACATGGGCGCTGCGCTCGGTCAGGCCAAACAACATCTCGGCGAACGGCATGGGCAGGCGGATACAGCCGTGAGACGCGGGTCGATTGGGGACATTGCCGCCGTGAAGGGCGATCCCGGACCAGGTCAGGCGCTGCATATATGGCATCGGCGCGTTGGAGTATATGTTCGAGCGATGGTAACGGTTTTTCTGCAGGATTGAGAAAATCCCGGATGGACTTTCGAACCCGCTCATGCCGGATGAAATACGACTTGAATCGACCAACTCCATGCCGCGGTAGACATCGATGGTCTGGTCCTCCAGGGAAATAATCAGGCTCAACGGGTTTTCGGGCGCCGTGATCTGCTGGATATCGTCGGGGTGGTCCTGGCTGTTGCTTGCCTGTGCCGGTAAGGGGGCGGCGAGCGCTAGACCCGCGGCCATCCCGGCCAGCATTGCGGAGCGGCCAACCCCGGCGATCAACCGCCTGAGGGTCAGAACGTTCGATAAATCGTATTTGACATTCATGACGGCGTGTCCCGGTTGCTTCGTATGATTACGTCCGCCACAAATAATACAGTGATCTGCTGAACATAATCTTATTTTGGCAAAAGTACATATGTGATAAAATTCCAATTGAATTGAAACCCAAATTCCGCAATCCTGTGCGGATAAATTCCACCCCCCACCGCGCCGGCAAATGCCGAATTTAGCCGGGATCTGACATTGACCAATATCGACACGTCCCGTGACACCCCGGCTGACCGCGATATCCCCGCCGGTATCGGCTGGATGGTGCTGACTGGAATCTTGTTTGTCAGCGTGACCGGGATCGTGCGCTATCTCGGCTCGGATATGCCGGCGATCGAAGCGGCCTTCCTTCGCTACGCGATCGGGCTGGCGCTGGTCACCCCGGTGCTGCTGCGGATGGCGCGAAACCCTCCTGGCAAGGACGACATGAAATTGTATATTTTTCGCGGCGGGGTGCATAGCATCGCGGTGATATTGTGGTTTTACGCCATGGCGCGGATACCGATCGCGGAAGTAACGGCGATCGGCTATGTGTCACCGATTTTTGTCACCATCGGCGCTGCGCTGGTTCTCGGTGAACGGCTGCATCTGCGCCGGATTGTGGGGGTGCTGGTGGGCCTGGTCGGGACAATGATTATCATCCGGCCGGGCTTTGAAGAGGTCAATATCGGGCAACTGGCCCAGCTTGCCGCTGCCCCCCTGTTTGCCATCTCGTACATCCTGGCCAAGAAAATGACCAGTCGGGCAGACCCCGGCATGATTGTTGGTATGCTGTCGTTATTTTGTACCCTGGCCCTGCTGCCGGGGGCGATCCTGCAATGGCGGACGCCGACCGTGGAAGAATTGTTTTGGCTCGCACTGACGGCGTTATTCGCGACCACCGGACACTATACCCTGACTCGGGCCTTCCGGGCTGCACCGATTACGGTCACTCAGCCGTTTACTTTCCTGCAGCTGATTTGGGCCGCGCTGCTCGGGATTATCTTGTT
Organism: Hyphomicrobiales bacterium; assembly: GCA_021775855.1. Taxonomy (GTDB): domain Bacteria; phylum Pseudomonadota; class Alphaproteobacteria; order Rhizobiales; family NORP267; genus NORP267. The sequence goes on along the minus strand of JAJFGZ010000017.1, from coordinate 28,450 downwards.
TAACGAGCAACTTGACATCTACGTGATGTTTGGCGGTGCGCTGATCGTAGTCGCGGTGTCGTATATTTCTCACCGCGAAGCGGCGGCGGCCAGGCGGCAGGTCACCCCGCCGCCCCAGGCAATGAAATTTTAGTTCGAACCTATTGCCGCCCCGATCAGGACAGCGGAACGATCCGGATTTCGACCCGGCGGTTCTGCTGTTTACCGTCAGCTGTCGAATTGGATGCGACCGGCTGGCTCTCGCCAAAGCCACGGGTGAGCATCCGCTGGGGGTTCACCTGCTGCCCGATCAGATACTGGCTGACGGATCCCGCACGCTCGTTGGACAAAATAATGTTCGACTCGTCCGATCCATCGCTGTCGGTATGGCCGTAAATATCGATCAAGGTCTGGTTGAATTCGTTGAGGACAATCGACACGGAATTCAGCACTTCAAAAAACTGAGCTTTGATATCGGCCTTGCCAGAATCGAAGGTGATATTGCTCGGCATGTTCAGAATAATGTCGTTGCCGACCCGGGTCACGCTGACGCCGGAGGCCTGCAGGCGCGCCCGAAGGGCGGCTTCCTGGTTGTCCATATAGAGGCCGATACCGCCGCCGGCGAGCGCTCCAACACCGGCGCCGATCAGAGCGCCTTTACGCGGGTCGTCCGAAACCAAGGCGCCAACGCCGGCGCCCGCGAGAGCGCCAAGGCCAGCCCCGAGGCCGGTCCGGCTGGCCTGCCGTTCGCCTGTGAATGGGTTTGTCGTGCATGCCGCCAAAAACATGAAGGCCATAGCGATGACTGAAATTCGTTTCATAATAATTCTTTCAGTTTTCTGGCGACGCGCAGCCGCCACCATGCTTCGAATTATAGATCTTGACATCCTTTGGGCCAATTTTCACGATTTTATGGTTAACAGGCCAATGTCAATATCGCAGAGAAAGGTGTTATGACGATCAAAATACAATCGAAAACACGAGTTTAACTGGGTCCGTTATAAGGCATTTTTGTGGTATATGCGCAACACTATGCACAGAATTTCCCTGGTTTTGAGCGGGCCTGCAAATTTAGGATTAGGCCAATTCCCAAATGATTTATAAAGTATGGCGGCTCGACACGTGGAATCCAAGCGGCAATCGGGAATTCAGACGTCTGGTACTTGAGGAGTTGAATGATGAAAGACCCATTGGCAATCGGATTATTCAGAGACTTTGTGGTAACCAGGGGTGCCCCGGGGCAGGTCGCATCCGCAAATTCTGAAGTTGAACACTTGTTTACTGCCGGTTTCAGGGTAAACCTGAATTAGCCGGCCGTGATAATAGCCAAAACGACTACCCGGTTCCACAAGGGCCGGGTTTGCTTTTTTAGGATCGTCAATTCATGAACCAACAATTTCCCGCATTGGAAATCACCAATTATACAACGCTTCCGGAAGCGGAGGCCGTGCTGGTGACCGGTTCTACCGGATTCCTCGGCGCCTATCTGCTGCGCGAAATGATGGACGTAACACGCGCCGACATTTATTGCCTGGTCCGGGCCATGAACCAGGCTGACGGGCTCGCACGAATTATCGACAATATGGAATCCTATTCGCTCGAGACCCGTGATGTGGCGGACCGGATCCATGTTGTGTGCGGCGATGTAGCGTTACCGCATCTCGGGATGAGCGATGAAGTCTGGGATTCGCTCTGCGGAGAGGTAGATATCGTTTTTCACGGCGCGGCGCGGATGAACTGGATCGAGTCGTTCAAGAATCTTGAACCTATCAATGTGGGGGGAACGACGAACGCGATCGAATTTGTAAATACCGGCAAGCAGAAGACCCTGCAATTCGTATCGACGACGGGTGTCTACATGTCGATGGATGTTCCCGAACTTGGCTATCTCAACAAGAACCAGCCGCTCGAGAAATACGGCCGCCATGTGATCGGCTATCTCAAAAGCAAGTGGGTGGCGGAGCGAACCGTGCGCGCGGCCATTGCAGGCGGTGTTCCGGGGACGATCCACCGGCCAAGTTTTATCCTGGGGGACGTTGGGTCCGGGTTTATTCCCGAGGGTGATCTGACCAAGCTCTTTCTGAAAGCCTGTCTGGAAGCCCGCGCGGTGCCGGATCTCAAACTGTTTATCGACGCAGTGCCGGTTGATGTTGTTGCCCGCGCTATCGTCAACGTGGCGTCACGCCGGGGCCAGAACGGGCGCGCTTACAACCTTTCCCAACCGGCTGAATTCAACGTTAGCGAATTGTCCAACATTTCGCGCGATCCGCTGGTTCGGTTTGAACTTTTGCCGCTCGATGTCTGGCTGGATCGATTGCGGGACTTGCCGGTCAGCGAGGCGATCCGCATCATGCTGCTATTCGGCTGGCCGGTTCCCGGGGCACCTGAAGGGTTGATAACCTATTTTTCCGAGGTCGATCTGGATCCGGCGAACGTGGATATCGACGAGGCGCTCGAAGGGTCCGGCATGTTGCCACCGAGCCATAGCCCCGAGACACTAGACCTCTATCTCGCCAGCATTCTATCCAAACCCGCCATATTAAACGCTGAATCTCCCTCCCCCTGAATTACCCACTGACCCCGCGTGCTAGAGTCTCTCGCACTAAATTTAGTGCGACATCAGTACCGGTACGGTCATGTTCTGCATAATATCCCGGGTCACGCCTCCCAAGATCATTTCGCGGAACCGGGAATGACCGTAACCGCCCATCACAATCAGATCAGTTCCTTTATCGCTCGCCTGTGACAGCAACTCGTCGCTGACGGATACCTGATGGTTGATCCCGTGGGCAGCCGTAACCTTGACGTCGTGGCGGGCCAGTGCATTGGCAATTTCGCTTCCCGCAAGAGCCAGTTCACCGTCGGTCTCGGCTGGCGGATTGGCCCACATGATCTCGACCTTTTCTGCCATTCTCAGGATCGGCAGGGCATCGAACACGGCCCGTGATGATTCCCGGCTGGCATTCCAGGCGACAAGTATGTTTTTTCCGATATCCCGCGTTGCGCCGATATACGGTACAATAAGAACCGGTCGACCGACTTCGAGCATGATCTGTTCGCTCCAGCTGGATGGGCCCGGGAAATTTTCATCCGGATCAACCTGGGGCAGGAGGATCAGGTCGGCCCGCCGGCCGTGACTGATGATTTCGGATGCCGGCGACTGCCCGACGACATCGGAGACCCGCCACTCGCCAGAGATTCCGGCTTTCTTGATCGCGGATTCAAAGGTTTTGCCAATCTCGGCGGCGACCTTTTTGTAATGTTCGCGCTGGGTCTCGATGATTTCCGTGGGAACATAGGCTTCTACGCTGGCATAGATGCGTACCGGCGGAATGACGTGGATTCCGATCAGGTGGGCGCGATGGGCCTCGGCCACTTGGATCGCTGCGTCAAGGGTCGGCTGAAACCTATCAGCGTCGCCCAGATGAACAAGGATGGTCCGGTAGGTCACAATGAACTCCAGTTCCTATGATGGACAAGTGGTTCATCTTGTGTCCGGGCCGGGACTCACGCCTTGACTTGCATCAATCGAAATACTGGAACTATTGTTTCGGGAAATAGTCTTGGCAATCACCTTCCCGGTACACATCGCCAGTGGCGCAATGCAGACCGCCGCCAAACGCATATGCGTCACGGAACGGGACCGGGATGACCTCGAAGCCAAGTTTGTCGAGCTGTTCCATCTGGTACACCTCGCTGGCCTCAACGCAGACGGTTTTGGGGTCGAGCACCAGCACGTTCATACTCAACCAGACGCTGGAATAGCAAAGCGGCGGTGGGATCTGGTGCGCCGGCGGGGCGGCGTCGACGATCTCCCAGTCGTTACGGAGGAAGTAATCGCGCTGCTCCTCCGGCAACCGGCGCTGGGGGTTGTTGATGATCAGGCCGGGGCGAAGTGGCGTGAACGTCGCGTCGATATGGATCGGGTAAGGGTCGCCCGGGAAATTGACCGCCCGTACCCTATGGTCAGGAAAGTGCCGCGCGAGCCAGTCGATGCCCTTCAGGTTGGTCGTAAAGCCGTGCTGGACCACGAGGTCGCGGCCCATCCGGAGCACGTCAGCGGCGTCGAACAGGGGTTCCTCATCCGTGGTGACGAAAAACTTGTCCGCCGTCCATTGCAGCCGTTTTTCAACGCCTATTCTGTCGGACAGATAATCGGAGCGATAATCAGCATCGGTCAACCGGGGCTTTGGCGCGGCTTCGTGGCGCATGGCCGGGTCTTCATTATAGAAGCGCTGCAACAGCGGACGGTAACAGAGATATTCAAACCACCGGCAACGATACGACATTGTGGCTTCAAGGATTTCAGATCCGATGGTCAGTAGTACGTCGCGCGGCGGCATACACCCGAACATGGTCTCGGTCTGCCAGTCCGGGGTGGCGGTCGGTTGGTTAAAATCAAGCGGGTCGGGGCGGTCGACCCTGATCCCGCGCTTCTTCAAAATGCTCACAAAACTGTCGAGCTGCTCGTTGGCAGCGTCGACGGTATGTTGAGGGCGGGGGCCGAACATCCCGCGCATGTCCGACTCTTCCGGCACCTTAGCGTCCAGCGCCGGTTCCGGCGGCGGGATGCAGCCACCATCGGCGCGTCCGACAATGATGTGTTTGAGCGGGTCCCACTCGTTCCAGGAATTCACTTTTGTTTTATCGGGCGACCAGGACATGGGCTCTCTTCGCGCTTGTTAAATCGTGAAGCGGGACGCTACAATCGCGTGCGACCTGCCGCAAACAGTTTTTCAAGAGATGCGACCCACGCCATGCTGAAACGCCTGAAAGTGTTTATCGCCGATCTTTCGGGCGACAGGCCTGCGACGTCCAAGTTTGGCGACGACGATTACCGGCTGGCGGCAACTGCGCTCATGGTCCACGCCATCGAGATTGACGGCATCACCAAGCCTGAAGAAAAATCCAAACTTCGGGATATCTTGCGACACCGGTTTTCCCTGTCCAATTCGGAACTTGGCGAGTTGATCGACAAGGCTCATCAGAAGGACCACGAAGCGGTGGATCTCTATGGGTTCACCAGAACTCTGACCCGGACATTTGATCAGGAAGGGCGCCAGCGGATCGTCCGGCTGTTGTGGGAGATTGTTCTGGCTGACGAGGAGGTGCACGAGTTCGAGGATAATTTCATCTGGCGGGTCGCTGAACTGTTGGGGGTCTCGACGCGCGACAGGATCAGGATGCGGAAGCAGATTGAGGCGGGCGTCGAAGGTGATCCCAGCCCCCTGACAGACAGTGATAAACGGGAAGAATCTTCGTGAGCGGCCGTCTTTCGGGCAAGGCTGCGTTAATTACTGGCGGAGCCGGCGGGCTTGGCCAGGCGATGGGCAGGATGTTTCTGCGCGAAGGCGCGTCCGTTCTCTTTACCGATATCGATGGGCAGGCGGCTGCCGATATTGTCGCCGGGTTGGCGGAAAGTGAGCGCGGCAATGCAGCTTTCTGTCAGCACGATGTGACCGACGAAGTGGCATGGAAACGGGCTGTCGCAATAGCCGAAGAATCCTTCGGCAGACTCGATATCCTTGTCAACAATGCGGGTATTGTTTTTGCAGGTAATGTGGAAGAAACCGCGCCGGATGACTGGCGACGGATGATGAATATAAATCTCGATTCGGTTTATCTCGGGTGCCGGACTGCGCTACCGGTGATGCGTAAATACGCACCCGGATCGATCATAAATATCTCCTCCGTTTCAGGCCTGATCGCCGGCCACAATACGGCGGCCTATAACGCCGCCAAGGCCGGAGTCTGGCTGCTCACCAAGTCGGTGGCCTTGCAGGCAGCGCGGGACGACAGCGGGATCCGGGCCAATTCGATCCACCCCGCCTTTATCGAAACCCCGATGCTGCAGGACGTTCTGGGGAAAGCCGGCGATGCAGGATTGAGCGATGAGGAGCGCACTAAATTCGCGCGGCAGATCCCCTTGAAGCGGATCGGGAGCCCTGAGGATGTGGCATATGCCGCCGTTTATCTGGCGAGCGAGGAATCCGGTTTTATGACCGGCGCCGAGATCCGTCTCGATGGCGGCCTGACCGCGCAATAATTGTTACAGTTGCGTATCGATCCCTGAAAGGCTATCCACGCGCGGTCATGGCAGAGAAAATCCTCATCGTCCTGCATCAGAATACCTCGACCCCGGGCCGGGTCGGGCACATGCTGAAACATCGTGGCTACGATCTGGATATTTGCCGCCCGCGTTATGGCGACCCCCTGCCGGAGACGCTGGCTGATCATGCCGGGGCGATCTATTTCGGCGGACCCATGAGTGCCAACGATGACGAAGATTATATTCGCCAGGAGATCGACTGGATCGATCTGCCCCTGAAAGAGAAGGCGCCTTTTTTGGGGATCTGTCTCGGGGCGCAGATGTTTGCAAAAAATCTCGGTGGCGATGTTGGCTTTCACGCCGACGGGGAGGTGGAAATCGGGTACCGGCCGCTGCAAGCGACCCAGGCCGGGCGGGCGATGCTGGACTGGCCCGAGATTGTCTATCACTGGAACCGTGAAGGTTTCACGGTACCCGACAGCGCGACCATGCTGGCATGCGGTGATATCTTCAATCAGCAAGCTTTTTCATATGGTCCTGCCGCATACGGCATCCAGTTCCATTCGGAATTGACATTGGCCATGATGCATCGCTGGACCGTCCACGGTGCGGATCGACTATTGATGAAGAAAGCCCAGCCAGCCGACATTCAATTACGCGCCCGTTTGCGGTATGACGAAGCGACCCGTGTGTGGCTAGAGCAATTTCTCGATCTCTGGCTGGCCGGGGATCTGCGCAAATAGACAGGGAGATCCTTTGCCATGAACGATCTGCGGTTAATGGTGCGGACCGAAGTCGAAGAACTCCACGTCTTTCTTGCCGGCTGGTTTACCGGAACCATTCCCGAGAGCGATTTTGAACCCCGGTTCCTGGATCATCTGGACACCGACCTTGCGTTTGTCCCGCCGTCAGGCAATCGGCTCGAGCGTGATGAACTGGCGTCAGGGATCCGGCAGGCATACGGCAGTAACCCGGACTTCCGGATCGAGATCCGGAATGTAATAATTTGTCACGTGTTGGATAACCACGTGGTCGCATCCTACGAAGAATGGCAACGGAACGCGTCGTTCTCGACGCCTCCGAATAACGGGCGGATTGCGACGATCGTGATGACAAAATCCGACCCATTGCAATGGCTGGCGATCCACGAGACGTGGCTGCCGGAGGCCGTCATGCAGGCAGACGCATACAATTTTTAGGGCGGAAATTTTTTCTGCGGTAGCGGGGATTTGATCCGGTTGGGTATTCATGATTTCCACCAATCTGATATCCATTGTTGAAAATCAATGTTGATCAGGGAGGGTCCGCATGGCCGGATTGAAAGATTGCAGGGGAATCCCGGTCTCGATCGGGGATCAGGACGCGGTCGATGCGCTGGAAGCAGCGCACGAAGAAAGTCTCGGATTTTACGGCGATCCAGTCGCGTCAATTGACAAGGTTCTGGCGAACCACCCGGATTTTGTCATGGGTCACGTCTTCAAGGCGGCGATGCTGACTCAGGCGATGGAGACCCGTATTTACGGCGTAATGGTATCGGCGCTCGAGGCGGCCGAAGCCCTGAAGTCCAAAGCCAATGATCGTGAGCGGGCCCATATGGCGGGGGTTCGGGCGTGGGTCGAGGGGGACTTTCATCGCGCGGTTGCCTTCTGGGAAGAGGTATTGTTCGCGCACCCGCTTGACCTGCTGGCGCTGCAGCTCGTCCATCTGTCCGATATTTTGCTGGGGCATGTTTCCAACCAGCGCGACGTGGTAGCGCGGGTCTTTCCGCTGTGGGACGAGGGTACGCCAGGCTATGAATGGGTTCTCGGATTTTATTCGTTCGGGCTTGAAGAATGCAGGGATTTTTCGCGCGCCGAGGAGATGGGCCGCAAGGCGGTAGCGATACGCCCGAAAAACCCTTACGCGATCCACGCGGTCGCCCATGTTCTGGAGATGCAGGGCCGCCAGCAGGGCGGGATCTGGTGGATGACCAGCCGCGAAGAGGACTGGGCGCACGATAATTTCCGGAATCATTTATGGTGGCATCTGTCGCTCTACCATCTGGATCTTGGCCAGATCGAACAGGTCATGCATATCTATGACGACAAGCTTTGTTCGGGCGACACTGGTATCGAAAAATACGAGGAACTGGACGCCGCTGCTCTGCTCTGGCGCTTGACCCTGCTTGGCGTCGATGTGGGCAACCGTTGGCAGCATCTAGCTGACAAATGGGCGCCGAGTGCCAGCGACACGCTTTATGCCTTCAACGATGTGCACGCGATGATGGCATTTTCTGCCGATGGGCGCAGTGCTGAAATCGCGACATTGCTTGGCGCAAATGACCGGTACGTGGAACATGCGAACGACGCCAATACCGCGATGCTGCGGGAAATCGGTCTGCCCTTCTGTCGGGCGCTGCAGGCGTTTGCCGAGGGGCGCTACGGCGATACCGTCGATTTGCTGCTGCCGATCCGCTACAGCACCCACCGGCTTGGTGGCAGCCACGCCCAGCGCGACGTGATTGCCTGGACCCTGGTGGAGGCGGCGCTCCGGGCGCGGCGCTACGACCTGGCTCTGGGGCTGGCCAACGAGCGTACCGAAGCCAAGCCCACCAGCCCGCAAAACTGGCGCCTGATCGCCCAGGCGCTCGACGGTATGGGAGACCGGGATGGCGCCAAACGCGCCGCGTCACGCGCCGCGTCACTCACCATGGGGTGATCGGTCGCGATTATCAATTTTGATACATGCGATAAATAGCCGTTGGATAGTTATTCAATGAACAGATATCAAAAATGTATTTGTTGGCGGGCCAATTGCCCCGGGAGTTTCGGTGGCGATTGAACTTGGTCTGGGCATGGCTTCGCGCCTACTGACCAGCGATGATCCTCAGACCCCCCTGGTCAAGCCTATTTCAATCTGATTTCGGGCCTCGGCTGGCTATCGATGGTCTTCTTCATGGTCAGCTTCCTGATCGCGTGCATCGTTTTATTCGTGGTTTCCGTGGTCGGATTTGGAACGGTCTATTTTATACTGTCCCATCTGGGACCGGTGAGATAAACCCGGTTGCCTGGAACGTGGCGATAAAATCGGCTAGAGGCGTAACCTTCGTTTATGCACAAAAGTGGGAAAAAGTCGCTCGGCGCACCGGAATTGATCGCCATTGCGCTGGGGGGCATGGTGGGCGGCGGGATTTTTACAATCCTGGGAATTTCGGTTGCGATGGTTGGCGCGTATACGCCGATCGCCATTCTCCTGGGTGGACTTATCGCTGCTATGGCGGCCTATTCCTATGTCAAACTTGGGGTCTATTACAAAGACGAAGGAGCAACCTATTCGTTCGTCAAGAAAACGTATCCGAGATCATCCTTCGCGGCATCGTTGATCGGTTGGTGGGTGATCTTCGGGTATATCAGCACCATTGCGCTTTATGCCTATACGTTCTCCTCCTACGCCATTTCCGGATTTAGCTTTGCCGATAATGAGTGGGTCCGCAAAGCGGTTGCGGGTCTCGTCATTGCGGTTTTCGCACTGGTGAATGTTTGGAGCGTGAAGGGCATGGGTAAGCTGGAAGACCTGATGGTCTATTCCAAGCTGGTTATCCTGATTGTCGTCTCTGCCGTTCTGGCGGGTGCCGGAGAGACCAGCTTGCCGGAGCTTATACGCAGTGAGGACCCCATCCGCCCCGTCGACATCCTGATCATCGCGGCGATCACGTTTGTCGCCTATGAGGGATTCCAGCTGGTGATCAATGCTGTCAACGAGATGGAAAATCCAGGCAAAAATATCCCGCGTGCCATCTATTCCGCGCTCGCCATCGCCGTCATGTTGTATGTAGTCATTGCTATCGGTGCGCTGATGGCGATCCCAACTGAAGATTTGATCGAGAATCAGGAATATGCCCTGGCCGCCGGGGCGGAAGATATCCTCGGCCCGTTGGGAAGCGGTCTGGTTGTTCTCGGCGCGTTGCTGGCGACCAGCAGCGCGATCAGCGGAACCCTGTTCGGGGCGTCGCGGCAGATGGCGGTCGTGGCCGGCGACGGGTATCTGCCGGCGGTATTCGCCAAGCGCCGGCACGGGATCCCGGTATTCGCTATTTTGGCGATGTCGGGACTGGCCTTCTGTCTGGTTCTGGCGGGTAGTCTGCGTGTCATTCTGGAATTCGGCAGTGTTACGTTTCTGTTGGTGTCGTTCCTGATGGCGTATGCAAATTTCAGTATCCGCAAGAAGACAAATTCCTCGATGGTGATCACGGCGGCGGCGCTGGTCGGGCTGGCGACCGGAACCGTGCTGATCCTCTACTATGAAGCGGTGACGCAACCCGAACAGCTGGTTTTTATCGGTGTCCTGTATGCGCTGCTGACGTTCGGCTCGTGGGCATTTTCGAAAGCGACGGGGCATAGCTGACCCTTGCAAATTGCAAAAATTTCGCATTTTGCAACAGGTGCGAATATTCTTAGTTTGGGCAAATCCATATCTGGTTACGTTGCTGTCCAGCCGCACATTATATTGTGGTGGAATTCCATCCCGAAACTGGCAAGGAAATTGCGTCTTCCAGGCCAAGCCGTCATCTTGTTTCGCGTAGTCGGCCAGGTTCGGCAGAGAGACGACCCACTTTATGACCCCCATCTATGGAGCGGTCGCCTTTCTCCGGCCCATTTCTATTTTCCAGCCGCCCGCCGTCGCCGTCTATACACCCCCTGTGTATCGCGCTAGTCATGGGCGATGACTGATCGAATTACGATTCCGCGCCCCGACGACTGGCACCTGCATTTGCGCGACGGCGCGGTCCTTGAAGCTGTACTGGCGGATACCGCCCGGCATTTCGGGCGCGCGATCGTCATGCCCAATCTGGTGCCGCCGGTGACCAGTGGCGCGGCTGCCGACGCTTACCGCGCGCGTATTCTTGCGGCGTTGCCCGCAGGGTCAGACTTCACGCCACTAATGACCTTATATCTCACCGAGGCGACCTCCGCCGACGATGTGCGCAGCGCGGCAAATACGGGCATCGTTCATGCTGTCAAATTATACCCGGCGGGCGCTACAACCAATTCCGAAGCCGGGGTTCGGGATATCGAGACCGTCTATCCGGTATTGGAAGCCATGAGCGAGATCGGGCTGCCCTTGTTGGTCCATGGCGAAGTGGTTGATAGCGGCGTCGATATCTTCGACCGCGAGGCGGTGTTTCTCGACCGCGTCCTGGCACCGCTCCGGGCGCGTTTCGCGGACCTTAAAATCGTCCTCGAACACGTCACCACGAAAGACGGGGTCGATTTTGTTCAATGCGCCGGCCCCAATACGGCCGGGACCATCACGCCGCACCATCTGATGATCAACCGGAACGCGCTTTTCAACAAAGGTCTGCGGCCCCATTTCTATTGCCTACCGGTCGCCAAACGCGAGCACCACCGGTTGGCTCTGGTTGAGGCGGCAACCGGGGGCGGCGAGCAGTTTTTTCTTGGCACCGATTCCGCGCCGCACCCTGACAAAGACAAGGAAACTGCATGCGGTTGCGCCGGGATCTATGTGGCACCGGTTACAATGACCTGCCTGGCGCAGGTATTTGATGATGCCGGAAAAATCTCCAACCTGGAAAAATTCGTGTCGCTCAACGGGCCGGGATTCTATGGCCTGCCGGTCAACGACGCGACTTTAACGCTGGAACGATGTGTAGACCCGGCCATCTTCCCGGTTTCAATTTCGGCGGGAGCCGACACCATCACATTGTTTGACCCGGGCGTGCCTCTTCACTGGATGGTTGCGGACTGACATCCGGAATCCGCGTCAGTCGTCGCCCTTGAAGTGGTCTCCCCGGGCATAACCGCCGCCGTGATACATGAATGTCGGGTCGTCGCGGTCCGGCAACGGGGTGACGGCCTCGACCTTTTCCCGGAAGATTTCGGCATTGTCTTTCGGCTGGTAACCGATTGATGAAGCCATTCTGTTGTCCCACAATTTCTCGTCGTTGTCCGACGCGCCGTAAATGATCAGGTGACCGGTTTTCGGGGCGCGTAGTGCTTTTTCAACGATCTGGGTCAGGTCCCAGTAACTCAGCCAGGTGCCGAGCATGCGCCGGTCTAGAGGTTCAGGAAAACACGACCCGATCCGGATCGACACTGTTTCCATCCCGAATTTGTCGAAATAGAACTGCGCCAGGCCTTCCCCGAAAACCTTTGAGACGCCGTATAGAGTATCGGGCTTCGGTGTCGCGGACGCGTCGATTGTCTGGGTGCGCGGGTAAAAACCTATGGCGTGGTTGGAACTGCCCCAGACGATCCGTTTGACGCCGTTTTTGCGGGCCTGCTCGAAAAGATTATAGAAGCCCAGCATGTTTGAATGCAGGATTTTGTCGAAATTATCCTCGAGAGCGATACCGCCCATATGGACGATCATGTCCACGTCGCGGGTCAGCGCGGCCGCCGCTTCCCGGTCGGCAAGATCGCACTGGATGGCCTCTTCGGTGGCTGTTGGATTGTCCATGTCTTCGCGGTCGGAAATCCGCAGCTTGTCGCAGAGCCGGGGCAGCTCGTTCCGCAACATGGTCCCCAAAGCACCGGCGGCGCCGGTTAGTAGAATTCGATTGAACCTTGCCATGAAGGTCTCCCTGCTATTGTTTTATTTTAGACTTTACCGGATCGGTAAACATTACAAATATTGGGCTTCACAATGGTGTTTGAAATTTTCGGTATTTTCGGTGTCATCGCAATTGTGGGGGCCTATTTTCTTCTCCAGGTTGGCAAATTCGTTGCCGATAATCTGGTCTATATTGGTCTCAACATTGTAGGTGCGGCTGGTATCCTGATTTCGCTCTCGAACAATTTCAACCTGTCGGCGACCCTGATGGAGGCCGCCTGGCTGGTCATCGGGTTTTTTGGTTTGGCGCGGTATTTCTATCTCCGGCGAAAGGGCTGACCGGGTCACAGGATTTCGTCTGGGTCGCGGGTGTATTTTTTGCGGACCTCGTCAGCCGAGACATATTCTCCCTGAAGGTCGCGGCGCAGCGCCTCATTGGTTCGCTCGGACGGATCGCCGTTGCCGCCGCCGCCCGGCAATTCCAGAACAATTCGTTTGCCTTCGGGCACAAATTGCCACCCCTTGGGGCGCATTTCGGTGCCGTCATCGAGATGCACTTTGCCGCTCAACCCATCGGCGCCGCCGTTGCGCCCGCGCGGTGGGTAGCTGACCCGGTCGAACATGGCAGAGAATAAGAATTCATGATCTTCGAGTGGCCCGATCTCGATGATCTGGCCGAGCCCGCCGCGCTGGCGCCCCGCGCCGCCGGACCCCGGGCGCAATTCCTTGCGCCAAATCACGATCGGCCCGGTATGCTCGGTCGCTTCGATCGGCATGGTCATGACCCCAGACGGGAATGCTGTGGCATTCAGCCCGTCGAAATTTGCACGCGCACCCGAGCCGCCTGAATTGAACATCAGCACTTCGGCGGTGCGGCCCTTTTCACCGGCTACCGGGCGGGCACTGATATGGATATTCCAGATCGAGCCTGCCCCTTCCGCCGGCATCTGGCCAGGGAGTGCGTGATCCAGCGCGCCCATCACCAGATCGGGGACCATGTGGCCGGTGACGTGGCGGAGCGATACCGGCGCCGGGCGTTCCGCGTTGAGGATGCAACCGGCTGGCGCCGAAATCGTGAAAGGCTCAAGCGACGCCGTGTTGTTCGGGATTTCGGGTGCGATGGCGCATTTCAACCCGTAGCAGGAATAGGCTTTGGTGTAGACGAGGGGGACATTAATGCCCCAGCGGCTCAACTTGCTGGTGCCGGCAAAATCGGCATGGACATTGTCTTTTGAAATCGTGAGCTTGGTCTGGAGGTAGAGCGGGTCGTCGTACCCGTCGACGGTCAGGTTGTTCTCGAAACTTCCCCGGGGCAGCTCGTTGATCCGGTCAAGCGTTGCCTGGCGGCTGCGCGAAAAGATAAATTCGGCCAGGTCGTCGAGATCGTCCAGTTTCGCCTCAAACATCATATCGAGCAGGCGGCGATGGCCGACCTCGTTGCAGGCTGCAAGCGAATAGAAATCCCCGACAAGCTGGTTCGGTTGGCGCACGTTGGCGCGCAGCAGGTGGATCAGGTGCTGGTTGACCTTGCCACGCTCAGCGAATTTCATGATCGGGATCAGTATCCCTTCTTCATAGACCGAGTTGGCATCGGCACCGAAACCGCGCCCGCCGATATCAACCACGTGCGCCGTGCAGGCGAAATAGCCGATCAGACGCCCGTTGAGAAAGGATGGCGCCACCATGGTGATATCGTGGAGATGGCCGGTGCCCTTCCAGGGGTCGTTTGTGACGTAGCAATCGTCCTCGAAAACGTTTTCCGGACCGATTTCTCGGATGAAATGGGGCACCGATTCGGCCATGGCGTTGACATGCCCGGGTGTCCCGGTCACGGCCTGAGCCAGCATCCGGCCGTCGCAGTCGAACACGCCGGCGGACAGGTCTCCGGCCTCGCGCACAGACGTTGAAAAGGCCGTGCGGATCAGGGTCAGCGCCTGCTCCTCGACGACCGAGATGAGCCGGTTCCACATGACCTGCATGCGGATATCCTTCAGCCCGGTGCTACTCATGACGCGCCCCCGTCTTTCCGATGGATCAGGATCGACCCGTCATCCTGCATGACCGCGTCGAATGCGGACGTGAGGATGGTTGAAGTTTCCTTTTCCATGATAACCGCTGGTCCGCTGACCCGGTCGCCTGATTTCAAATCGCCGCGGGCATGGATCCCGGACGTGATGAAGTCCCCTGCGGCGGGGTCAAAAACGTCGCGCTGCATCGCCGGGCTTGCGTCGCCAGTTGCCGACGAGAGGGTGATCCGGTCAGGCGGCGGGCGGTTAGCGGCGGCGCGTGCAGACCAGGTCACGATCTCGATTTCAACGCCGCCCAGACCGTCAATGGCGCGGCCAAAGAAGCGGGTATAGGCGGCGCGGAAATTTTCAAGAAAAAGTGCGGAATCGGTATCGGAGAAGGTCTGGTCTGGTAGCTCAACAGGGATTTCCCAGCCCTGTCCCTGGTAGCGCATATAGACAATAGTTTCCTGATCGATTTTGGCGCCGTCGGCGTTGGGGGCGACGAAGCCGATAGCCGCTTCGCGTAAATCTTGCAGAATGTCGTTGGCGGAAGCTGCGTCGAATTCCGACAGGCGCATGAGCTGGGTGCGTACGGCTTCAAACGCAAACGGCGCGCGCAGGAAACCGATTGCCGATCCGATCCCGGCCCCCGGTGGGATCAGACACCGGGACACGCCAAGCTTTTCGCACAGCCGGGCGGCGTGCAGGGGCGCGGCGCCACCAAAGGCGATCATGGTGGTGCCGGTAATATCCTTGCCGCTTTCGACCGCGTGCATGCGGGCGGCGTTGGCCATGTTCTCGTCAACCATTTCGCAAATGCCGAACGCTGCCGCTTCAGTTGAAAGGCCCTGAGCCTTGCCGACGCGCGTTTGAATGGCGGATCGTGCGGCTGTGATCGATAGCTGGATATCACCTCCGGCAAAATCATCGGCGTCGATTTTGCCAAGCAGCAGATCCGCGTCGGTGATGGCGGGCGCTTCGCCGCCGCGCTGGTAGCAGGCGGGGCCCGGTTCCGACCCAGCGCTTTCGGGCCCGACCTGGATCCGCCCCATGGCATCGACGGAGGCCAGCGACCCGCCGCCAGCCCCGATTTCTACCATCTCGATCACCGGGATCGAGATCGGCATGCCGGAGCCCTTCTTGAAACGCGTTGTGCGGGCAACCTCGAAGGTACGCGCGGTTTCAGGTATTGCATTATCGATCAGGCAAATCTTGGCGGTGGTGCCGCCCATATCGTAGGACAGGACCTTGTCCAGACCAAACCTGGCGGCGTAATCAGCAGCAAAGATTGCGCCCCCGGCGGGACCGGATTCGACAAGGCGTACGGGGAATGACTTTGCGGTCTCGACGGAAATCAACCCGCCGCCGGAATGGATCATGTAAAGCGCGCCCTTGGCACCGCGCGTTTTCAATTCCGATTCCAGCCGGGCCAGATAGTCTTCCATGCGCGGGCGCACATAGGCGTTGACGCAGACCGTGTTGAACCGCTCGAACTCGCGCATTTGAGGTGAAACTTCTGACGAAATGGAAATCGAGATGTCGGGCAGATGTTTGCGGAGGATATCCCGGGCGCGGGCTTCGTGGGCGGGGTTGGCGTAGGAATGGATCAAGCCGATCGCTAGGGACTGGTAGCCGCGCTCTTTAACGAGCCCGGCAATTTCAACAAGCGCAGTCTCGTCGAGGGGTGCCAGTTCGTCCCCCTCGGCGCCGATCCGCCCGCCCACCACAAGCCGGTCGGCGCGGTCGATCAATGGTTTCGGCAGGACGATGTCCAGATCGTATTGCTCGAACCGGTTCTCGAACCGCATCTCGATAACGTCGCGAAAGCCCTTGGTAGTCAGCAACGCGGTTTTTGCGCCGCGCCGTTCGATCAGGGCGTTGGTTGCCAGAGTGGTGCCATGGATGACGATGTCGATATCGCTGAATTCCAGTCCCGCCTCGCCAAGGACCAGGGCAATGCCGTCCAGCACCGCCTGCTCCGGTGCCTCGGACGTCGTCAACAGTTTGGCGGAAAAAATCCTGTCTCCGGACTCAAGAGCGATATCGGTAAACGTGCCGCCGATATCGGCCCCGACGCGCACCGAAGGTTTGATTGTCCCAGTCGTCATTTGCACCGATGCCCATTCCCTGAATTTCAAACTCTTCCACGTGAAGATATCCGGAATTGCTCGTCAGGCAAGCTTTGTCAACAGGCCGGTTCAGGGTCGTTTTGGCGTTGGTCCGTATGGTCGGAAACGGGAAATATTTAACTGGAAGCACCAAGCCCCATTTGCTTGCGCCAGATTTTCTTGAAGGTTTCGGGAGGCACGAACCGCTTGAGCCGGGAGACGAGGGATGCGTCAGGCCCGACCGGGATGCGCAGGGCCGGGTTCCTGGCCGTAATGGTTTTTTCTACGGCTCTCGCTATGTGATTGGTGGAAATGGCCTTGCCCATGCGAGCGGTCATCGAATCCTGGGCCTTTCGCAGCCAGGGCACATAGTCTTCAATATTGGTCTCCGCCTCGGTTCCGTTGTCCCCGAACAAATCAGTGCTGGTGACGCCAGGCTGGATCAAGCTGACCCGGATCCCGAAAGGCAGGAGTTCCTGGTAAAGGGCTTCAGAATAGCCCTCCACCGCGAATTTGCTTGCCGAATAATGCGCCATGAAGGGGATGGCGGCAAAACCAACAAGGGAGCTGATGTTGATGATCCGGCCCGACTTCCGGGCGCGCATGGCGGGTACAACGGCGTTTGCCAGGCGGACCAGGCCAAAATAATTTGTCTCAAACTGGGCCTGTGCCTCATCGGCGCTGGTAGCTTCGGCGGGACCCATAAGGGCATACCCGGCATTGTTTACAAGCACGTCTATTTTGCCGGCCGTGTCGAGAATTTCCGCGACGCATTGGTGCACAGACGCGTCACTGCAAACGTCGAGTTTGCACATCTCCACGCCACTTATTTTCGCAGATTTATCAGGGTTCCGGCTGGTGCCGAAGACGCGATGCCCTTTGGCTGCCAGGCTCTCCGCGATGGCCCGGCCGATCCCAGTGGAGGCGCCGGACACCAATATTGTTTTGTTGTTGGAATTGCTGGACATTTCAAACTCCGGCCGTTTGGGTTGCAAGTGCATTGGTCTGTAATCTTTTAAGTTTCCACAGGCACATGGTGTGGAGAATGATCGATACCGGGACAGCAAATGTCGGGATCATCACCAGCGGGTAGGACGTGACAAGGACGTTGGGCGCGTCAAGCGATACCAGGTGAATACGACCAGGTGTCGTGAGCGCGCCTGTTGCGGTTGCGACCACCAGGTCGGCAATTCCGAACAGGCACCAGGCATAGGCCGCGCTTTCGGCGTTCCGAACTTTGTTGACAAGCATGGCGGCGACCACAAGCGCCAGAATACCGGTTGCGATATCACCAATTCCCGCCGGCAGGGCGAACTGCCATGGCAGGAATCCGCCCCACCAGAGGAGTAGAAAAATGATCCCGAGCGCGCGGTAATATTGTACGCCGACAAGCCAGGACAGGGGCACGGCATCGACGAGGCGGGCGATGCTCGGTGCCCGCAACAGCAGAAAAAGTCCGATCGCGAGCGGGACCAGCAGGCCGAACTGAATGGTTGGTATTGTGGGGGTGTTGCCGGGCCAATAGACATTCCGCTGTCCGAGAAATTCGGCGATGGCGAACCATGCAAGCAGCGTAACCGAGAGAATGCTGGCGGTGACAATACGTTCGCGGTCGGATGCAGGCACCCGCATTACGCCAAACCAAATCAGACAAAGGACCGACAGGAGCAGCACCGAACTCGCGAACACGGTGAAGCCATAAAGATAATCCGGAATGTTGGGATCCATGACGCTGGTTCCAATTTTTATAACTATTTAAAATATAGCAACAACAATAATCAGAGTCTATAGCTTTCAACTCTATCGTGCGATAGAATGCTGACATGGTGAATTCAGCCGATACATTCTGCCCTGTTACCCGATCGGCAAAGATTCTCGGGTCACGCTGGACGTCGCAGATCCTGCGCGATCTATTGCTGAACGACAGTAGACGGTTTCAGCAATTGCAGACCTCGCTTGTTGGCATTGCGCCAAATACCCTCTCTGACCGGCTCAAAATGCTGGAGGCCGAAAGGATCGTGGAGCGCCGGTTCTACGAAGATCATCCGCCCCGGGCCGAATATGTACTGACCGAACGCGGCCGTGCCCTCGGCGCCACAATCAGGGCGATGCGGGATTGGGGCAATAAATATCCAGATTGACCGGAACACATGGTCCTGCCGCGTAACAAAATGTATGGCGCCCGATCCTCGATCCGGATTAGATGGCCGGGTTTGATCCAACCGGGGCCTGTCCAGATGAAATCAATTGCCGGCATAATTTCCGCAACCGCAACACCATTGGACGATGCTGGCAAGCCTGATGTTGGATTGATGGCCGCGCATATTACCAACCTGTTCGACCAGGGCTGTCATTACGCGGCGCCGTTTGGTACCACGGGCGAAGCTAATTGCTATTCGGTTGCCGAACGGATCGCGACCTTACGGGCGCTCGTTGATGCGGGCATTGATCCGGCCAGGCTCATCCCCGGGACCGGAGCAGCGGCTCTGGCAGATGCTGTCGAGTTGACCCGGACCACGCTCGACCTTGGCGTGGCGGGCGTGCTGATCCTGCCGCCCTTCTATTATCCCGATACCGGGGCGCCCGGTCTCGCGCCCTATTACCGGCCGCTCCTGGCGCTGGCGGCCAAAGCCGATATCCCGGCGCTGTTTTACAATATCCCGCAGATGTCGAAGGTGCGGATTCCCGTTACGCTGATGGACATGATGCGCTACGAGTTTGGCGATGTGGCTCATGGGGTCAAAGATTCATCCGGGGACCGGGAGCAGTTGGATACCTATCTCGCGCGCGCGGATGATTTTGCGGTTTTTCCGGGCACCGAAAATTTACTCGATGTGGCTCTTGCTGCAGGCGGGGTAGGATGTATTTCCGGTCCGGCCAATCTGACGGCTGACAAATGCCGGGCCGCATATGACGTGCTGAAGGCGGGCGGGGCACCTGACGATGCAGCCGTCCAAGCCATGAAAGCGCTGCGCACCGCCATACAAAAATATCCGTTGATCCCCGCGATAAAACACCTTCTGGCGAACCGGTACGAGAGCGAAACCTGGCTCAGGCTCAAGCCTCCCTTACGGCCTTTGGGGGGTGCGGAAAGCATGCAGCTCGAAGCCGACCTTGCGGCGACCGGGGTTTGGGACGGTTGACCGATTAGGTATTGCTGGAGCGGTATTTACCCGGCGTCTGACCATAGCGTTTCCGGAAATAGAGACCCAGATGGGACGCCGACTGGAAGCCGCACGCGGCGGCGATCTCGCTGATGCTTAATCCGGTCTGGCGCACCAGGCCTGCGGCGCGGGCGAGCCTCAATTCCCGGTAATGGGTGCCGGGTGACGTGTCGAGGTAGCGCCGGAACAATCGGTCGAGCTGGCGATGGGACAAGCCAAGATCGCTGGCGATCCGGTTGATCGGGACCGGTGATTCGAGCCCCGATTCCATGATCAACAGCGCGTCACTCAGTTTCCGGTTGCGGGCAGCAAACCGGAACGCGTTGGTCATATGCTGTTGCTGATCGTCGCCCTGGACAAAATCGTGGAAATAATTATCAGCGATTCGGCCCACGATATCGGGACCAAGCTCCTGCATGACGAAATGCAGGATCAGGTCGAGGCTTGCTGTCCCACCGGCACAGGAAAACCGGTTGCCGTCGATCTCGATGGTCGAGGTGGTGATATCGAGATCGGGAAACCGCTCGCGGTACCCGCTCTGGCATTTCCAGTGGATCGTGGAGCGCGCCCGGCCAAACAATCCGGCTTCAGCCACCACATACGCGCCGTCGGAAATCGAGCCAACCAGCGCGCCATTGCGGGCCGAGTGGTTGAGCCAGCGATCGACCGAATCGCTCTCGAAATTATGGGAATTGTCGCCTCCACAAACCGCAATCGCCGTGCCTGGTCCGGCCAGTTCTGGGGCGATGGCCTCCAGCTCGACACCGCTTGATGAGTGAACGGTCCCGTTTGTTTCGCCCACAAGCTGCCATTGAAATACCGGTTCCCCGGCTTCAGCGTTTGCGGTTCGCAGGGCGTCGATGGCGCAAGCCAGCGCCACGAGAGAGAAGCGGGGCACGAGAAAGAATTGAAACCGGGTTGGAACGGGTGAATCGGACATGGACGTTTCTTTCACCAAAACGAAGTGTCGACTGTCTGATAACTTATCAAATATGTCTAAAAATTGGTTTTTTGCAAGAAATTTTCACCGCATTCTTATTGTGAACCGAGGAGGATCCCCATGGCATTTCCGACCCAATCCAAATACGTCATTATCGGTGCCGGGATTCATGGCCTGTCTACCGCCTGGGCGCTGAGCGAGCGGCTCAAAAAGACCGGCAGGGGCGGCGGCGAAGATATCCTGGTGATCGACAAGACGGGCATCGCTGCGGGCGCCAGTGGGATCGCCTGCGGGGTCGTACGCAACAATTATTTTCAACCGGCGATGCGCGAATTGATGGCCCATTCGGTTTCTGTGTGGGACAGCGATCCGGAGGCCTTCTCGTACCACCCCGTCGGCTATATGCAGATTAGCCACGAGGGCATGCGCGAAGACATCACTTCGATCTTCGAGCAACAAAAGGCCATCGGCTACGAATCCGAGTTTATCGAGGGCGAGGGTGATTCATTCACCTACATGAAAAACCTGTTCTCCGACTGGCGGGCGACCGGGATCACCTCGGTGCTGCACGAGAAAAAAGGCGGCTACGCAAACAACACGGCGGCGATCTATGGCCTCGCCAAAAAGGCCGAGGGGCAGGGTGTTCGGATTTTATCCGGTGTTGCCGTGACGGGTTTCACCAAAGACAGCGCGTCCGGCGCGGTCACGGCGGTTGAGACAGATCGCGGTACGGTCGAATGCGAGCAGGTTGTGGTCGCAGTCGGGCCCTGGGCCAAAACGGTCTGGGACATGCTGGATTTGCCGCGCGAAGTAACGATCAAAGCCGGCGACGGGTCGACCCATGACGGTATCCCGACCTGGCGCTACTGGTGCCTCGAGGAAGGCGTGCTTGGCATCGATCCGGATTTGCAGAAAACCAACGATGGGAAAATGCCCCCAGTGATCCATGTGGATACCGACGACCCGCTTTATTCGGATGTGGATGGCAGCCTGGTGCGCGACGAGCCGTGGGGCATTTATTACAAGCCTGATACCCATTTTGGCGGAATCCAGGGTGGTGCCATGCCATACGAAGTGAAGACGCCGGCGGACAATGTGGCGATCGATCCTTATGGTCCGGAATCACCGGAATTCATCGTCGGCGATGATTTCGCTCATATGTGGTGTTCGGCACTTGCGTTTTGCCAGGAGCGGTTTTCCGGGCAGATCGGGAAATACAAGAACGAGCCCTCGGGCGGGCTCGGGTGTTTCACGCCGGACAGTTTCCCGGTATTCGACCGGTTCTGCGAGAATGTCTATTTCATTGCCGACAGCAACCACGGCTATAAAATGATTGGCGTTGGCCATCTTGTTGCCGAAGAATTGTTGGGGAATGGTCAGGCGCTTCTGGAGCCGTTCCGGTTTTCGCGCTACGCGGAGGGCAGGCTGCACCCGACCAGCAACAGTCCGTTCCCCTGGAGTTGAGGAAGGATAAAACTTGCGCTATTCCGCCTTCTCGATTCTCTGGCAGGGTCTCAAGGGGCATTCGGGGTGGCCCCGGATGTGGCGCGATCCTGTACCCAAAGACCATTACGATGTCATCATTATCGGTGGCGGCGGACATGGTCTGGCAACGGCATATTATCTAGCCAAGGAACACGGCGTTACCAACATCGCGGTGATCGAGAAGGGCTGGATCGGCGGCGGCAATGTGGGGCGCAACACGACCATCGTGCGCTCAAATTATATGCTGCCGGCGAACACACATTTCTACGAGAAGTCCATGCAGCTGTGGGAGGGTTTGGAGCAGGACCTCAACTTCAACGTCATGGTCTCCCAGCGCGGGATTATCAATCTGTTTCATTCGGACCCCCAGCGCGACGCCATGGCGCGGCGCGGCAACGCCATGCGGTTGGCGGGGGTCGACGCCGAGATGCTGACGCCGGCACAACTCAAAAAGAGGGTGCCCATTCTGGATTTCGACAATGCCCGGTTCCCGATCCGCGGCGGGCTGACGCAGCCGCGCGGCGGGACCGTGCGCCACGATGCGGTCGCCTGGGGGTATGCACGCGGCGCCGATATGCGGGGGGTCGATATCATCCAGAATTGCGAAGTGCAGGATATCCGCATCGAGGGCGGACGTGCGGTCGGGGTCGAGACCAGCAAGGG
Organism: Hyphomicrobiales bacterium; assembly: GCA_021775855.1. Lineage (GTDB taxonomy): Bacteria > Pseudomonadota > Alphaproteobacteria > Rhizobiales > NORP267 > NORP267. The sequence goes on along the minus strand of JAJFGZ010000017.1, from coordinate 5,504 downwards.
GTTTATCAGTGCTGACAAGGTAGCGATGGCCGTCGCAGGCCACACATCCGCCGTCGCAAAGATGGCGGGGATCGAGTTGCCGGTGGAGAGCCACGTGCTGCAGGCGTTCGTCTCAGAAGGGATCAAGCCTCTGATCGATACCGTGGTGACGTTCGGCGCCGGACATTTCTATATCAGCCAGTCGGACAAAGGCGGGCTTGTCTATGGCGGCGATCTGGACGGTTATAATTCCTACGCCCAGCGCGGCAACATGCCGATGATGGAGCACGTCATGGCTGGCGGCATGGCGATCATGCCAACGCTTGGCCGGGTCCGGCTGCTGCGCCATTGGGGCGGCATCATGGATATGAGTTTCGATGGCAGCCCGTTCATCTGCAAAACCGGGATTGGCGGGCTCTATCTCAACGGCGGCTGGTGTTACGGCGGCTTTAAGGCAACGCCTGCTTCCGGCTGGTGCTACGCCCACACCATCGCCAAGGACGAACCCCATAAACTCAACGCCGCGTTCACAATCGAGCGGTTCCGCGAGGGGCGCATGCTCGATGAAAAAGGCGTCGGGCCCAATCCATGGATACAGTGAGAGTCGATCATGCATCAAATTGATTGCCCCTGGTGTGGGGTCAGGGACGAGGCGGAATTTCAGTATCAGGGCGATGCATCGGTGACACGGCCTGACCCCGATGCCGGCGAAGACGACTTTTTCAGTTACGTCTATGTCCGCGACAATCCCAAGGGCTGGCACACCGAATGGTGGCACCATAATGGGGGGTGCCGGCAATGGGTAAAGGTTGTGCGCAATACCGCGACCCACGAAATCCATGCAACGGGATTACCACGCGATGGTTTGCCGGTCCCACAAGCGAGACTGAAACCATGACGCGGCAGGTCAACAGGCTGGATGCGGGCGGCGCCTGGATCGACCGGGACCAGCCACTTAAATTCAAATTTGATGGCCGGATCTATCCCGGCTTTGCAGGCGATACGCTGGCCTCTGCGCTGATCGCCAATGGCGTCAAGCTGATGGGGCGCTCGTTCAAATACCACCGTCCGCGCGGTGTGCTGACCGCCGGATCGGAAGAACCAAACGCTCTTGTGGAGTTACGGACCGGGGCCTACCGGGAGCCCAACACCCGGGCCACCATGGTCGAATTGTTCGATGGTTTGATCGCCACTTCACAGAACCGGTCGCCGTCGCTGAAATTTGATCTGATGGCCGTCAACCAGCTGTTTGGTCGGTTTCTGACCGCCGGGTTCTATTACAAAACCTTCATGTGGCCGGCCTCCTTCTGGGAGAGCGTTTATGAGAAAATCATCCGCCGTTCGGCGGGGCTTGGGCGGGCGGCAACTGCTGAAGACCCTGATATTTACGAGCATGCCCACGCCCATTGCGATGTGCTGATCGTGGGCGGTGGTCCGGCGGGTCTCGCGGCGGCGTTATCGGCGGGCAAAACCGGAGCGCGGGTTATCCTGGTCGAGGAACAGCCCAATGCCGGGGGTGCGGTGTCGCCAACCCGCGATGAGATTGACGGCATCGCGGCCGGGGCCTGGGTGGCGCAGGCCATCAGCGAACTGGATGCACACGAAAATGTAACGGTCATGACCCGCACGACCCTGTTCGGCTATTACGACCATAACGTTCTCGCGGCTTTGGAGCGGGTAACCGATCATTTGCGTGCGGCCCCTGACCACCAGCCGCGCCAGCGGCTCTGGACGATAAGGGCGAAACAGGTTGTGCTCGCTTGTGGGTCGCATGAACGTATGCTGACGTTCGACAATAACGATTTGCCCGGGGTAATACTTTCGGGCGCGGTCCGCAAATTTGCCGAGAGGTTTGGGGCTATTCCGGGCAGGCGGGTGGCGATCTGCACCAACAACGACGATGCCTATGAGACCGCACATCTCTTGAAAGTTGCCGGGATCGAAATCGTGTTGGTGGCCGACGCGCGCAGTACGCTTGGTCCTGCAGGGCAGCAGGCGCTGGCCGCCGGGATACGGGTGGAGACCGGGATCCTGCCCGCCTACGCCCATGGGATGCAGCGGGTCTCGGGGGTTTCCCTGCAAAATATCGATGGGAATTTTACCGAGAAAGTTGCCTGCGATTTGCTCGCCGTTTCCGGCGGGTTTTCGCCGGATGTCAATCTCGCCAGCCAGACCGGCGCGGCGCCCGTATGGCGGGACGATATTCTAGGCTTTGTGCCGACCAAACCGGTCGCTCGGGAACGCTCTGCCGGTGCCGGGAACGGCGTGTTCGATCTGCGTAATTGTCTGATCGAGGGGCATGCGGCAGGTCTTGAGGCAGCAAAAACAGCCGGGGCAAAGGTCGGCCGCAAAGGGTCCGCGCCAAAAGCCGTATCGCGCGAGATCACGGCCCCGGTTGCCGTCTGGCGCTGCCCCGGCAAGGGCAAGGCGTTCGTTGATTTCCAGAACGACGTCACCGCCAAGGATATCCAGCTGGCCCACCAGGAAGGCTATGTTTCGGTCGAACATGTCAAGCGGTACACGACCCTTGGCATGTCCACGGATCAGGGCAAGATATCGAATGTCAACGGCATCGCGTTGCTGGCGAAGGCGCGGGGTCAGGACATCCCGGAGGTAGGGACGACCCGGTTCCGCCCGCCCTATTCACCTGTGGCGATCGGTGCGTTTGCCGGTCACGAGCGGGGTAAGAATTTCCAGCCGACCCGACGCACCGCGATGCACGAATGCCACGAAAAACTCGGTGCGGTATTTATCGAGGCCGGGCAATGGCTGCGTCCGCAATATTATCCCCAACCCGGGGAAACGGTGATGGAGACGATTTGGCGCGAAGCAGATCAGGTGCGCAAGACCGCTGGGATCTGCGACGTCTCGACGCTTGGTAAGATCGAGATATTCGGGACGGATTCAGCTGAATTTCTCAACCGGCTGTATATCAATGGCTGGAAAATGCTGGCGCCCGGCAAGGCCCGTTACGGGTTGATGCTGCGCGAAGACGGGCACGTGTTTGACGATGGCACCACCTCGCGCCTTGCCGACGATCATTTCTTCATGACAACAACGACTGCGAACGCGGCTGGTGTGCTGGCGCACATGGAACGCGCGTCGCAGGTGCTGTGGCCCGATCTCGATGTGCATTTCTGTTCGGCGACCGAGCAATGGTGCGGGGTGGCCGTTGCAGGACCCAACACCCGGAAAATTCTGGGCAATGCCTTTGGTTATGCGATCGATCTTGCCGATGACGCATTGCCGTTCATGGGGGTCCGGACGTTTCAATGGCGCGGCGTCACCGCGCGGATTTTCCGGATCAGCTTTTCCGGCGAACTGGCCTTTGAAGTCAATGTGCCGTGGCGCTTTGGGGCGGCCATGTGGGACGCTATCTGGGCAGCGGGTCAGGACCACGAGTTGGTCCCGTACGGTACCGAGGCGCTCAACGTGCTGCGGATCGAAAAGGGCCACGTGGCCGGCAACGAACTGGATGGCCGCACTACCGCCGCCGATATGGGGCTGGGGCGCATGATGTCCACCAAAAAGCCCTTTGTAGGCCAGAAGATGGCCGGGCGGGTGGGCATGACCGCGCCGGACCGCGCGACGCTTGTGGGCATCAAACTGGTGCAGGAGACCGGTCGTCTGCGCGGCGGGGCGCATTTGGTGTTGGATAAAAACGACGCCAATGCGGAAACCAGCCTGGGCTGGATTTCCTCGGTGACCGACAGCCCGGGGCTTGGATGCTGGATCGGGCTCGGATACCTGAAGGGCGGGTTGCCGGCGCATGAGGGCGCCCGGATCCACGCGGTTTTTCCGATGTATGACGAGGCCGTGGAGGTAGAGATCTGCTCTCCGCATTTTTTTGATCCCGACGGGGAGCGGCTCAATGGCTGATTTGCAAACAGCCGCGCCGCTTGGGGAAGTAAGCGAATTTTCCGCGGATGGGGGTGGCGCAGTTCTCCAGGTCCGACCAGATTTTGCCATGGTCCAGGTGTTTGCCAAGACCGGCAAGGCAGGCGAATTGGCGCAGAAACTTGATATCGTTTCGGATCCGGGTAAAGCCGGTGACACCAGTTCTTTTGCAGCTTTGCCCCTCTCACCCGGGCAATGGATGCTGATTGCTGATAACGCCAACGCCAATACATTCGGCCAGGAAATTACGGAACAAATTTCCGGACTTGGCTACGTTTCTGAGCAAAGCGATGCCCGTATCTGCATCCGCGTATCGGGGCCAAACGCTCGGGACCTGATGGCGCGCGGCTGCCGTCTCGATCTGCACCCGAGCGTTACGGCCAAGGGCTTCTGCGCCCAGACCCAGATGGCCCAGGTCGGGGTGCTAATCCATCAGGTCAGCGACGAACCCGCGTACGATCTTTACGTCTATGCCGGATTCGCCCGTTCGTTCTGGCACTGGCTAACGGAAACCGCCGCACAGTTTTGAACGCGATTAATCCCTAAACGTTCGATACGTGCAGTGGTGGGATCCGGTCGATCCAGGGCAGGGCTTCTTCCAGAGCGCTGGCGAGTTGGATCAACTGGTCTTCTCTTGCGGGCCGGGCGCCCAACTGGATGCCGATGGGCAGACCAGAAGAATGCATCGCCAGCGGCAGCGAGATGGCGGGCGTGCCCATGATATTGTGGGGGACCGTAAACTGGCACGGCGGGGCGAGGATTTCTTCCACCAGGTTGCCCATATCGACGTCGGTTCGCCCGAGATTTATGGTGCCGTGGGGCACCGAGACGCTGGCCGTGGTCGGACTGAGCCAGATATCATAATCGTTGTAGAAGTCGGCGAGCTGGCGGCGCGCATTGTTCAGCGCCCCTGTGGCGGCAAAGAAATCCGCCGTCGTTAGCCCGACGGAATGTTCGTAGACTTTCTGGATCACCGGTTCCAGGGTATCCGGCCCGATCTTCAAGCCGGTTTTCGAGGCATAAAGTTCGAGCCGCAGATCGAAGCCGAAAAACCACAGATCGGCGAATTTGCGGACCGCTTCGATGCCGTCATAGGCAGGTCCCGCTTCGCTCACATCGTGGCCCATCTGGCTGAGCAACCCGGCGGTCATCTCGACGGTTTTGGCGACTTCGCTGTCGACGGGGACACCCATAAGGGCGTCCACCGACCAGCCGATCTTCAGTTTTCTGGCAGGGATTCCGGTATAGGCCGCAAACGGCTCGTCAGGCGTCGGGATTAAAAACGGATCGCCGGTCTGCGGCACGGCAAGGCAATCGAGCATGGTGGCGGCGTCGCGTACGGTTTTGGTTTGCACCAGAGCGGCGGCCAGGCCAAATCCGTGTTCGTCGATGCCGGGACCAAACGACATGCGCCCGCGCGAGGGTTTCAGCCCGACGCCGCCGCAATAGCTGGCCGGGATACGGATCGAACCGGCAATATCGGTCCCGTGGGCGATCGGGACAATGCCGGCGACCACGGCGGCCGCGCCGCCGCCGGTAGATCCGCCTGCCGAATAGCCCTTTTTCCACGGCGTCGAGGTATTCCCGTAAAGCGCGTTTTCGGCAGTGCCGGCCATGGAATATTCCGG
>JAJFGZ010000016.1 GCA_021775855.1 Hyphomicrobiales bacterium | reverse complement strand
CGTGAGCCGCCAGTTTTCGTAGAGCCTAAACCCTTGGGGGACTTTGCAATCGGTTTCCACGAGGGCCTTTGCAATCGCTTCCGCGTCCTCGATCGCCATCGCGCCACCCTGTGCCATAAAAGGCAGGACGGGATGGGCAGCGTCACCGAGCAGGGCGACCGGGCCATCGCTGATGAATTTTGCGGGTGGGCGGTCGCGCAGGGTCCAGGTCTGCCAGTTCCGGACGCTACCGAGCAGATTGCGGATTTCCCGGCAAAGCGATTTTGTTTTCGACATCAGGATCTCGGGGTCCGAATCGTGGGTCCAGCCGTCGCCAGGGCTATCCTGGCGCACGACGGCCACCACGTTGACCCAGAGACCCTTGCGCACTGGATAATGCACTACATGCAGATTTTTGTTTAGCCAAAGACCGGTGAACCGGCCGCTGAATCCTTCTGGCAAGCGCCGTGCTGATATCATTCCGCGCCAAGCGACGAAGCCGGTATCGTGCGGCGGACCGTCATCGACAATGCGCTTGCGGACCATGGAATTCAAGCCGTCGGCGCCGATCAGTCCGATGCCGGTATATTCGCGGTTCCGGGTGGTCTGGACGGTGACCCCGCGGGGGTGCGCCGCAAGTTCATCGACCTGCTCGCCGTAATGCAATTCCACATCCTGGGCCGAAACACAGGCGTCGTGGAGCAATTGCAGGAGATCGGCGCGGTGGATGACACCGTAAGGTGCCCCGTACCGGTCTTTCGCCGCCTTGCCGAGGGGGACGCTGTTTAGCATTGCTCCGGTGCGGCTTTTGAAAATTCTGATATTTTCAGGGAGCGACCATTTGGCTTTCAGGGCGTCGCCCAGGCCAAGATCGATGAGAATCCGCGAAGCGTTGGGGCTCACTTGTATTCCAGCGCCAAATTCCGTCGGTTCGGGCGATTTTTCGAGAACGATTACCCGCAATCCCTCCCGCGCAAGGGCCAGTGCTGTGGTCAGGCCACCAATGCCGCCGCCAGCAATAACGATGGTTCGGTTGTCAAGAGGTTTGGCGGCCATATCCGGGAACCCTGTTGATCAGGATTGGGGGGAATGGAAGCAGCCCGCCGGCTCCGTATCTGATGTTTTCAGCCCCGCACGGTACCGGTACAGAGTTGAGCAATAGGGACAAATAATTTCCTCATCATCGCCCATATCCAGGAAAATATGGGGATGATCGAAAGGCGGCACTGCGCCGATGCACTTGAATTCCCGGGCGCCAATCTGAACAATCGGGACGCCAATATCGTTCTGGAAGTGGGGTGTTGAAACGTCCGCCATGCAGTTCCCTCGCGCACTTTAGTTGAATCATTTCTTGACCCTAACCTCCCAGCAAGGCCAAGAATAGGGGCAAATTGCAGCGCCGATCATTTTGAGATTAAACCTAACCTTTACGTAATAGTCAACTTGATATAGTCCTTCACCATGCAATATTTTGATTCTAATGGAGTCCGGATCGCCTTTCTGGAAGAGGGAGCGGGAGACCCGGTTCTTCTGATCCACGGATTTGCCTCAAACGCGCGCACAAACTGGATCGATACCGGTTGGGTCAACTCGCTGGTTGGCAGTGGCCGGCGGGTGATTGCGATGGATAATCGCGGTCACGGGGATAGCGACAAGCTCCACGATCCAGCGGTCTATGGAGCGCCGATGATGGCTGAAGATGCCTACCGTCTACTAAAACATCTGGAAATCGATCAGGCCGACGTTATGGGCTATTCCATGGGGTCGCGGATCACCGCTTTTTTAGCGCTTGCCCACCCGGAACGGGTGCGCAGCATGGTCTTCGGTGGGCTTGGCATCGGGATGGTCAAGGGCGTCGGGAATTCCGCCCCGATTGCCGAGGCGCTGGAGGCCCTCGACATAAACCAGGTTGTCGATCCGGTCGCGCGAACTTTCAGGTCCTTTGCCGAATCCACCGGTAGCGATCTGCTTGCCCTTGCCGCGTGCATTCGCTCGGCGCGGCGCAAGGTATCAGCGGCGGAATTGGCGGGCGTTGATATTCCAACGTTGGTCGCGGTCGGAACAAAAGATGAAATTGCCGGCTCGCCACAGGAGCTTGCAGCGCTCATTGCAGGCGCGAAGGTGCTCGATATTCCGAACCGCGATCATATGCGGGCTGTTGGCGACAGGGTCTATAAGCAGGGCGTTCTGGATTTTCTCCATGAACGTGCATGAAGATCGATCAGATTCGAGAGTACCGTTGTGACATCAAAAGAGATCACGTTTACCGGGAGCGAAGGCAACAAGCTCGCGGCCAGTATATTTGGCGACAGCGGGCACCCTACCGTGCTGATGCTTCATGGTGGCGGGCAGACCCGGCATTCGTGGAACCCTACGGCGCGGCGTCTAGCAGAGCAGGGATGGTGCGCCATTACGCTCGATCAGCGCGGCCACGGTGAAAGCGAGTGGCTGAAAAACGAACATTATGCACACGCAGATTTTACCAACGATGTAGCGGCTGTGTGCGCAGAAATCGAGCAGCAATTCGGTATCAAGCCGATCTGTGTCGGGGCATCGCTTGGGGGTATGTCCAGCCTGTCAGCAGAAGGAATTGCGCCCAACACAATGTCCGCGCTGGTTCTTGTGGACATTACACCGTCGGTCAATATGGAGGGCGTATCGCGGATTCGCCAATTCATGATCGACCGGGTCAATGAAGGATTTGAATCCCTCGATGAAGCCGCTGACGCTATCCAGAAGTATATGCCAAACCGGAAGCGAGACAGAAACCTAGAGGGTTTGAGGAAAAATCTCCGGCTGGGCGATGATGGCCGGTATCGCTGGCATTGGGACCCGAAATTCTGGATGGGGTCACGCTCGGTCGGGACCGACCGCGAAAAACTGCGCGAGGTATTGATCAATGCGGCAAAGTCCCTGCGTATCCCGACACTGCTGGTGCGTGGACGCGAAAGCGAATTGGTGGAAGAGGATCACGTGCGGGAATTTCTGGAATACGCGCCCCACGCTAAATTTTCAGATATCAACGGGGCAGGGCATATGGTGGCTGGCGACCGCAACGACATTTTCGCCGATGCAGTCATCGAATTCCTCAAAACCCTGCCGAAGGCCGCGGTCTGAAAATCCCTGCAACATTATTTCCCAGTAAAGTCCGGTGGCCGTTTTTCGCGGAACGCCGCCCGGCCTTCGGCGTAGTCGTTGCTTGTGTAACAGGCGTTTATGCGCTCCAGGGAGTTTGAAAAATCAACCCGTTCGATCATTGCGGCAGGGTTGGTTAGGGCGTTGATTGCGGCCTTTGATGCTTTCAGGGTCAGGGGCGCGTTGGCGACAATATCCCTGGCAAAATTGGCAACTTCGTCTTCAAGCGAGCCAGTGCAGATTTTGGTCAAAATGCCAACCCTAAGCGCTTCTGCTGCGTCCAATCTGCGGGATGTAAATAACAGATCCTTGGCGACGGCAGGGCCAGCAATGCCGGTCAGGTGGGCAAGACTCTTGACCGGATAGGACAGGCCAAGGCGTCCGGCCGGAATTGCAAATTTCGCGTCCCCGGCGGCGATCCTCAAATCGCAGGACAAAGCGAGGCCCAATCCCCCGCCCATGCAGGATCCACGGATTGCAGCCAAAGTCGGGATGGCGCTTTCGCGCAGCGCATCGTAGGCCGCTTCCGTGACAAGGTCGTAGTCACACGCACCCGCCGCGCTGGACCGAACGGCGTCAAATTCCGAGATATCGGCGCCCGCAGAGAAATCGGGGCCCCGGCCGGTGACGACAATCAGGCGAACAGTCTCCTCGCGCTCTAAATTGCCAATAATTGCTGCGAGTTGCTCCCACATCGCCAAGTCTATCGCGTTGCGTTTATCTGCCCGGTCGATGGTGATCGTGGCAACATGATCTTCAATTTCATGGACCAAATGCTGGCCGGAATTGGTTGGGGGCATGGCTTGGCCTTTTCGCGATGTTTACGGAACCAACAAAAAAGTGAACCGGGAATCTGTTGAAATTTGACATTTGTGCTACGATTTCGATCAAACACAATCAAGCCCGGTGGCATTCTGGCGCAAATTTTCAAGCGCTCTATGCCAGCCAGAGGTCAGGAGACATTAAGATGAGCACGCAAGATACGATCACCCGTCCAAATCTTCGCAGCGTTGATCCCGTCTGGAACGGGTTACGCAAAGAGGTCGAACAGATCATTGGTCACGAGCCTGAACTGGCGGGGTTTGCCATTGAAACCGTGCTCAACCACGACCGTCTGGAAGACTCGGTTATTCACCGACTCGTCAGTCGACTGGATCACGGAGATATCAGTGGAGAACTGATCCGTCAGGCCTACGAAGAAGCGATCGACGACGAACCTTCGATCGGCGACGCATTTCGCGCAGATATTGCCGCGATCTATGACCGGGACCCGGCGTGCCACCGGATCGTGGAGCCGGTCTTTTACTTCAAGGGCTATCACGCAGTCCAGACCCACCGCCTCGCCAACTGGCTATGGCGTCAGGGACGTACGGATTTTGCTTACTACCTGCAGAGCCGGGCGTCGCAGATTTTCCAGATTGATATCCACCCCGCTGTACAAATGGGCAAGGGGATCATGCTCGATCATGGCCATGGCATCGTGATGGGCGAGACCGCGATCATCGAAGACAATGTGTCGATCCTGCACGGGGTGACGTTGGGCGGCACCGGCAAGGAAACAGGCCAGAGGCACCCGACGATCCGTGCCTGCGTCCTGATCGGCGCCGGCGCCAAGATTTTGGGTGATATCGAGGTTGGAACTTGCTCGCGGGTTGCTGCTGGTTCGGTCGTACTCAAGGATGTCCCGCCGAATTCAACTGTTGTCGGAGTCCCGGCGAAAGTTGTCGGTCATGCCGACTGTCCGGAACCGTCGCGCAGCATGAATCATATGGTTGACGTGGGCGACGAAGATGTGACTGGTTAGGCTTTACCGGGGAAGAATTTGATTCCCCAATGCCGTCAGAGACATCAGGAGATTTCCTTGGATAGCACCGAGATCGCAAAACTGGACCGGTATCTGCAGGGCCTGTTCAAAATGCCGTCGATCCGCGTAGTTGCGCGACCACAGAAAGATGATTCAGCCGAAGTGTATATCGGCGAAGAATTTATCGGCGTGATTTTTAGCGACGACGATGATGAGGACGACGATCCGTCCTATTCCTTCCAGATGGCGATCCTGGATATTGACCTCGAATAGCCAAGTGACCTAGTCGGTTACCAAAAAGCTCCGGATCAGGGCCGTAACCTCTTGATCGATCGACTGCCAATTTTTCAATAAAGCCGGCCGAAACCTAATTTCAAGCCGTAAGTCGGGCGCCACCTGGATCAGGCGCTGGCAGAAAGCGGTATCAGGTTGAGGCGATTTGTCGAAGGGTTCCGAACAAAAGATCAGGTAGCGGGACGGCATGGTCAGGGCCCCGTAATAAAGCACATCCGGTCCAAATCCGGTTCCCGGCTTAAAACGCTGCCCAGTCAGTCCATCAGGTCCGGGATGGGGCGCGCCGTCAAATGCTGGGCGGAGGATGCGGGTGAACCGCTCTTCGGTGCCGATCGGTTCAGAATGGAGCGCGAGCCGCAGACGGATTAAGCGTGACTGACTGCTTCGATCTGCGAACCACTCGATATTGTCGTCGCGCCGTCCCACTAATTCCGGCCATAAAACCGCGATTTCAATTTTGTTCGCGCCTTCGGTGTCGTCAGTCTGGCTTAGCATATCGCCAGGGACCACCAGCCGGTAATCACCAAGCGCCAGATCGATCGCCTCTCGCGAAACCGGGATAGACTGAGTTTCATCGAGGGCTCGAGACCACAATGTTAGGCTGAACCTGGTCACAAATACGATCGCGATTGTTATCAAGCCGGTCATCAACACGATTAAGGCTAGTCGATACGACCAAAATGAATCCTCCGGTTTCGACATGATAAACTCTCGGGGCCCTGGATCAATCTAGCGTCTCGACGACGACCGGGGTCAATAAATCAGGATTCGACACGGCTATCCATGCGTCCGGCCGGCGCTGGCACGAGAATTGTGTGTTTAACCGCCAAGAGCAAAAACCGCGTCAAATTGGTGTGGCACTGGCTCAAAATAAAACATGGTTACCCAAATCTGAACAGTTTGGGAAAAATGGCGGAGAACAACGTGTCAGAATTTCTTGCTTTTGGGTTTTCAGTCGCAACCGGATTTGTTGCGGCCGGGTTGGGCGCGAGTGCCTTTCAATTGGCGACCAACCAGAGATTATCGTTTGAAATTCCGGACTGGACGCTTTTGTCAAAATTTCTACTGGCAATCGTCCTTGTGCTGGCTGGTCCGGTCATTTTGATGCGCAACGGCTTGCGCGGCTGGGTCCTTGAAAAGCGGCACCCTGGCTGGCTCGCGGGGACAGTAGCGATCGCCACGGGGTGGAGCTTCATATCCGGCTTGTTCATGCTGCATATGGCGCTTGCCATGCAGGTCTGACTTGCGGCAAGACTAATGGTGAAAAACGGCAGGGTTGTCGTTTCTGAAACCGCCGGGAAGCTGCTCCACCATGCCCAATTTCAGCCTCGAAAATGTTTCGCCTGAATTCCCCGATGGTCCCTGTTTCGTAGCGCCGACGGCGGTTCTTATAGGCGCGGTCAAACTCGAACCCCATTCGAGCGTCTGGTTCGGCTCGGTTTTACGTGGCGACAACGAACTCATCCATATTGGCGAGCGGTCCAATGTGCAGGATAATTGCGTGCTGCACACCGATATGGGTTTTCCCCTTGTCATCGGGCCGGGCTGCACGGTTGGCCATACAGTCACGCTGCATGGCTGCTCGATCGGGGAAAATACGCTGATTGGGATGGGCGCGACGATCATGAATGGCGCGAAGATTGGCAAGAATTGTATTATCGGTGCCGGCGCACTCATCCCCGAGGGTAAGGAAATCCCTGATAATTCGCTCGCGGTTGGCGCTCCGGCGCGCGTAATTCGCACCCTGGAGGAGCCTCAAATCGCGATGCTTCGGGCGGCCGCCGAAATTTACGTCGACAATTCGCGGCGTTTTCGTGAGGGCTTGAAGGAGGTCTCATCAGAATAGGTGAGGCGGTAAAATGTGAAGACCGGTCCTGGGGGGGGACCGGCCTTCTACGCGAAATCAGCATGGTGGGATGGTGGGGGACGGTGGGTCTTGCCGAAATCGCGAATTTCTATTTTCCTGGGCTAACGGAGAGACAACGAAGCTGCGTTGTCGGACTGCTGAAGACTCTGGCTCAACATGTTGCCGTTTGGCGCCAAAGATACCCATTCGGCCGGATTATACTGGGATTGACGTTTGCGGAATTCATAGGGCGCGTCCTGCCAGCGGCGAACAATCGGGTAGCGGTTGTCGAGCAGGAAATCCCCGGCATCGGTGGTAACCGTCAGAACCGCATGGCCATCGCCATTTTCGTCGCGCAGCACCGTAATCAGGAGCGCTTCGATAGGCCATCCAAGGGCCACAAGCTGGCGCTGTTTTTCAAGCACATAATCTTCGCAGTCACCGGCACCCTGAGGGTAAGTCCAATGTTCAATCGTGTTGTATAGATCCTGGTCGGTCACCGGTGTGACGGTCTGGTTCACATAGTCATTTATCTGGATCAACTGGCTCCAGGCGGCTTCGGTGAGCTGCGGAACACGGGGCATAGTGACGTTTGTGGCCTCACACTGGCCGGGATTGGCTCGGCAAAAGAGAACATGGCCGATCGGCGCGCGGGTCGCCTGGAAAGTGTTCATGCTGGATGCCTGGTGATTCTGGCCGGAATTTCTGGATGCGCTTGCTGGCGCGATTGCACCTGCCGTCAATGCGGCGAATGTCAATCCTATGGTAGCGGCGATCCTGCCGAAATTGCTCTTCATCACTAGCCCCTGTTTTATCGTCGGAGCTATTGGCGCCCCGTTTTGTTGTTAGGGGGAATGTGACATAGAATTTTTTCGATCCGTCTAAGATTGGCCGTGACATTTTATTAGAATTGCACCGGGCACATTAAGCTTTTGCTTACCCAGTTAGCGCTGGACAGATCTTCGGTGGGGGCCTAGTAGCGCGATAATAACTGCCCGTGTCCTTCCATCCGGTCTTCGATATTTGCGAGCCGGAGCACGTCCCAGATCATTGCCTGGTTGGAGCATATGGCGGGTTTCCCGACGGCCTTCTCAATTTCGCCGATCACGTCGAGGGTTCTGAGCGCACCGCATGATATGAAAATGGCATCGGCGTCGGGGTGATCGATGGACAAAGCGAACTCGCGAATATAGTCCGGGGAAACCAGAACCATTTCGCTGTCCTTTTCCAGATTGAAGCCGGTTATTGCCAAGACATCAAAACCAGCCGCTTTAAGATAGTCCGCTTCAAGGGCATTTATTTCGTCCAGATAGGGCGTGCCGACAACGATGCGCCTGGCGCCGATGGCATTCAGCGCCCGGATAACGCCCGAAATCAGCGATGTGGCGATGGCACCGGGGGCGCCCTTGTCCAACTCGGCTAAAACCCGCTCTTCGCCAATCACGATGCTGCCCGATGTGCAGGCATAGCAGACGACATCCAGGCTGCCATCCGGCAGCAGGCTTGCGGTACAATCGGCCAGAAGATCAGTTTGGGCGGACAATGTGGCGGCGGTGATGGAATCGGGAATAGATGCGCGGGCAAAATGAATTCCGACGCCGTCGGGCCGGAGTTTCATAACGTCGTCCTGGATCGTCTGTTCGGTCGCCAGCAGAACAAATCCGACCTTGGCACGCGGATGCCGTCCCGCGTCAAACCGGACGTTGCTCGGCGTCGATTTTACTTTATTCTGATGCAGGATGTTCATCGGCCTGTTTCAACCAAATGGACACGTAGTGTATTTCTTTCTGTCATATATTCAAAAAAGCACGGATATCGGTATGAGTGAAACGATGTTTCAGAAGAAATCTCAAAAACCGGAATTCTTTCTGCCTCCGCCATTGGCGCGGGAGCGCTAGGCCTTGCGGGCAGGTGTATTTCAGTGTGACGGTAGCAGCCTGACCCAGGCTGAGCGCCTGACGCGGTTGGCAGATGTTCTGAAACACGGGGAATTGGACCTTGTCGTCTGTCCGGAGCTTTTTATGTCTGGGTACAATGTCGGGGAAAAAATTCCATCCTTTGCGGAACCTTTGGACGGCCCGTTTTCCAAATCCGTTGGCGATCTGGCTCGTGCAACCAAAACGGCGATTGTTTACGGGTATCCCGAACGGGCGGGCGACAAATTATACAATTCGGCGCTCTGCCTTGGACCAGATGGCCGTGTCCTTGCAAATCACCGGAAGCTCTTGCACCCGCCGGGTTTTGAAGCCCGGTATTTCTCTGGCGGCAAAGGTCCCACCCTGTTCCAATTTCACGGCGTCTCTTGCGCCATCCTTATTTGCTACGATGCGGAATTCCCGGAAGCCGTTCGGGCGGTTGCTGATGCAGGGGCCAAGATCGTGCTTGTGCCGACTGCGCTGATCGAGCGATGGCCGTCTGTTGCCTACCAGATGATGCCAACCAGGGCGTTTGAGAACGGCGTCTGGCTCGTTTATGCCAATCATGCAGGCGAAGAGAACGGCGCCCGGTATTTGGGCGCAAGTTGTATTATTTCGCCGGACGGCGCCGACAGGGCACGGGCTGGTAAAGAGGAGGAATTAATTGGCGCTGAGCTGGATTTCGATAGTGTCAAACTGGCGCGTGCGCGGTTGCCCTACTTGACCGAAGTGTCACGTATATTGGAATCCTTGAAGCCATCATGAAATAAGCCAAGCGTTCTGCGCCTAGCCATTGCCGACATTTAGCAGGCTGAATTCGGCAGCAAAATCTTCGGTCGCTGAATTGTTTGCGATCCCGAAATGATCGTTCAGCGAGGCGACGTTCTGGACGTCGGAAAATTCAAGCGCAACGCCGTCTTCCAGGTGGCGAACAACGCGGGCGCGCATTTTTCCGAGCGTTACACCACTGTTCAGCGCGGGCCGGACATCAAGAGCGATCGCCGCACCTCCGATCGACATATCGATAATCTTGCAGTCGTACTTGCGGTTGTCCGGGAGGACGATACTTGTAACGGGGTTGGAGGGGATAACGCGATCGTGAACCCGGTCTTCCGGGAGGCCCAGCGTGTTCCGATTGGCGAGCCAGGTCAGCTGCGCTGCAAGTTTATCGCGCTTGCGTTCGGTGGCGCGAAATCTGACCGCAAACCCGCCATCGAACTGGCGTGCGACTTCCCCCTCAAGGCGACCAATGTGATCGATATAGGTAACGATACGCTCACGCACGCTGCCTTCAACCGGCGTGATAAATGACACGCCGCCCGGCGACATGTTGAGGACCTGGCAGGGATATTCGCGTTTGTTTGCCAACATGAACCGGCCAAGCAGGTTCACCTTGACCCGCTGGAAACGGCGTCTTTCCCCGACTTCAGGTAGCGCTACTAGGGACATTCCGCTGGGTCCTGAATTCCACTAAAATCGCGCAGCGAAGGTTTGCTGCGAATCTACAATAAATTTATTTACCCAGAACAGGGTAAACGAATGGTTAGAATTCCGGTCTGGCCACAGCTCTTGCGAGCGGAAAATCAGCGATCAGACGTTGTTTCGGCCCCCTTCAAACAGGGACAGGTGGCGAATTTGGCGGCTGGGCCGGTTGATACCCAGCATCGGGTGAACAGCCGGATCTGGTGTTTTACTGTAGACAGGATTGCTGTGCTCTTGGGTCGGGACCATTCGCAGACCGGTCAGCGTTAAGGTCTTTAAGGGGAAGGTGCCGAGCCAATAGGGGGCCTCGGATGTGACCAATGTGCCAAGGATCCGGGAAACCGCGTTATCCTGGATCAGGGGAAGCATAATCAGTTCGCCGGAGGTATCGTGATAACGGGCGGTTCTGCCTTCCCATTCGGCCGAGACGACGGTTGCCTCGTCGCGAAGCAGGCGGAGCGAGGATTCCAGCGCGGTTCGGTCATGCTCAGACCATAAATTCAGAAAGTCTTCGTTTTTGAGATCGCGGCCAAATAGGGCGCAGGTTCGGGTGCCGGCCAGCCGGAACGAGGTGCCTTCCAGGGCATCTGTTTCCATAACGAAGGTATCCGGAAGCATATCCTTGATGTCAGCGGGCTCGATTTCACTCCGTTCCGGAGCCTGGCGGGCGCCTTTGAGGCTATTCCAGTAGGAGTAAAGCTGTAGCGTGACCGGATTTTTCATAACTTTAGGTCCATTCCCTTTTGCTTTTGATCTAAACGGGACACTCTGTCCGGCTATGAAACAGAATTGTCCGCGATCGAAGGTCTTCGAGAGAAATGAAGCAGGGAACGTGCCAGATCACACGGTAAATGCCGCCCTTGCACTGTGGACGGTCACCTGAAAATCCATTACATGGGCCGGGAAGGAAATTCAGTCAGTTATGCAAAGCCGCCAGCCTCGTGCGTTCAATATTCCGTCAGTTGTGCTGGGCATTGCCGGCATACTGATTGCGGTTCACGCGGTCCGGACGTTTTTATTCGATCGGGCGCAGGACTTTGAGACGATTTTGCTGTTTGCATTTATGCCGGCTCGCTATACGGAGAGTGTCGCCTCAAAACTGCCCGCCGGGTACGAATTTCCGGGTGGAATTGCAGCCGATTTCTGGACATTCCTGACTTACGGCGCGTTGCACGCCGACTGGACCCATTTGCTAGTCAACCTGGCCTGGATGGTTGCCTTTGGCAGTGCTGTGGCTCAACGGTTTGGCGCAAGACGGTTTCTGGCTTTGACGGCTGCGGCAACTGTTGGTGGTGCGCTGTTGCATCTGGCGACACGCTGGGGCGACCTATCGCCGGTGATCGGGGCGTCCGCTGCCGTATCGGGATATATGGGAGCCGCCGTTCGGTTTGCACTTGCCGGTCCCGACCCGATGATCGGGGGAGGCCGCGGCAACGACCGGGTTCACGCGATCGCGTCACCTTTGTTTGAGGCCATTCGCGATCGCCGGGTTATGGCGTTTCTCGCAGTATGGTTCGGGATAAATTTGCTGTTTGGAATCGGCGTCGTATCATTTGGTGCAGGCGAAGGGGGGATCGCATGGGAGGCCCATATCGGCGGGTTTCTGGTGGGCCTGCTGGGGTTTGGGTTGTTCGATCCGCCGCGTGTGCCACCCGATCCCGTTGTCTGGCATTGAGGATTATAGCAGCGGTTCCTGGTAGCGCAGCGTTCCGTCAACGATAATCCCCTTTATCGCAGCCGTACCGCTGGCATTCACTGCGGCAAGGATCTCGACATCGCCATCCTGGCGGGAAAGTTCAATCTCCCTGGCGGCGTCCTGCTGGGTGAAGTATTGCTCGATACCGTAGCGCACGACAACCGAGATTACAGACCCCGGGCGGACATAGGTTATTCTTCCCGCGATGGTCACCTGGCCAGGTGGGGTTGGTTGTTGGTTTCTGGAAATGCCAACAACCTGCCACAACTCTTCGGCACCCTTTTCTAAAACCACATAAACAATATCGTCTTTCGCAAAATTGTCATTGCTGCCGAGAAGGGTTGGCTGAATGCGGCTGATTTCGTAGTTCAGGGTTACATAATATCCTCTGAAAATGTCGCGCGGGTCGACCGGCTCGACCGCCAATCGGACGGTCTGTCCGGTCTCGAGAATCTGGGCCCGATCCCATATCATCCAACCCAAAATGCCGGCTTGAAGGACCAACAAAAGTAGGAGCCGTGCCAGAAGCGGAATTTTTTTCAATCTAACCATAAAGGGCCCTATGCCAACCCCGCTGGTTCAACCAAACGTTTGCGTAACCGGTGTAGGAACCAGGCCAGGGCGAGTAACACCAAACCACCGAGCGCCAGGAAAATGGCCGTATCCAAAAGCGTGCCAAAGGTTTCGAAATAAATGTACAAGACTTCGAATCCAAAGGCCAAAAGACCGAGATTGACAGCCTTGGGGTAGTGATGCTCCTGACCATAATTCATGGCCCAGATGCACATTCCTATCGCGACGGCGGCGGATAACAGCCCAGCCCAAAGCGCCTCAATGGTATAAGGGTCGCTGTTGCCGATAACAGCAAATGCCGATGGCAAGGCTGCGGCACCCAAGACAGCGATGCCATCAATCACGCTGAGTTTCTTCATGCGGATGGCAAAACCAGTCAGTCCGACAGCGATTGCGGCGAGCGTAAAGACGCCTCCCAGCCAGACGGTCCAGACTGTGCCTTTAAGCGGTTGCACCGTATCGACCAGGGTCATGAGACGAAAAGTTACTGTTCCGCCGAGCAGAAAAACAAGTGCCCAGGGGCGTGCAGACAGTCCAAAACCGAGCCATTTGTCTACGTTATCTTTCGGCGCGCTGGCGAGTGATGTGAGGTGGCTACCAGAAAACAGCGCGGCCATGAACAGCATGACAACCGCGCCGAAATTGAGTGCATTCCAGTCAGCGGCATCGGCGTATTTGAGGACAACAATGGCCAGCCATGCCATGATCGCCAAAGTGACAATGCGGTACCCTGTTTCCCATTTCCAAAGTGCCACCAGCGCGGCAGATATGAGCCAGAAAATAAGAAACGGCCAGTGAAACTGCCAGTTGAATTCCAGCATTTCTATGCCGGACCAATAGAGCGCGGCGGCGAGACTTATCAGCAGGGCCGAGCGCGATGATGCGAGCAGGGCGGCGGCCAGTGCACCGGAGGCCCAGACCAGAATACCGTCCGGGAAATGGTTGCCGATATGATAAATCTGGCCCACAAGCATGATTGCACTGCCAAATACAGCGGTTCCGATCAGCAGGGCAATATCGGCAAATCCTTCGTGGTCAGCGCGGCTGAACCGCCATGCGGCAATGTAGGACGAGGCCATTGCCGCGAGCAGCAATGCCAGCTTCCAAATCCGCGGAATCCCGTCCCAATTTGCTGCAATAGCCGTCAAAACTGCAGCCGCTATCAGGACGGCGCCGAGGAACCCGATAATGATCGGCAAACGTGCCCTTGACGGGGTGGGCTCGGTAGACATCAGGATTGCGGTGGCGCCATCGGGGGTCACCCAGCCGCTTTTTTCCCAGTCCAGAATATCTCTTTCCAGACGCCTGCGGTACGCGCTTTCAAGCATGTTCAATCGTGCCGGTTCCAGTGATCCGAACACTGATATTAGGTACGCGCCCCTTGCTTGCAAGGCCTTTCGAGTCCATCATAACGCAATATCTATTCCTTTTCCGGGGCGGACCGGGACTGGTTCCAGGGTCGCGCCCCATTGAATTGAGGAGGTTGAAGATGACCGTTTCAGTAATTCTGTCGAATAAAGGGCACAACGTATTCACTGTGGATCCTGACGAAAAAGTTGAGGCAGTGGCACAACTTCTTGCCGGAAAGAGGATAGGGGCAGTTTTGGCGACGTCTGGCGACGGCAAAGTTGTCGGCATAGTTTCCGAGCGCGATTTGATCCGTGCGATTGCCGAGAAAGGTTCTTCCGCTCTAAAGCGTCCAATTTCGGATTTTATGACCACCAGCGTCGTCACCTGTCAGGAAAGCGATAGTATCGCGCTCCTAATGGAAAAGATGACAACCGGCAAATTCCGACATTTACCGGTTCTGAAGAACGGAAAACTCGACGGTATTATTTCGATCGGTGATGTTGTGAAGCAGCGTATCGAGGAAACCGAGTTCGAAGCCAACGCCATGCGGGAATATATTTCCACAGGTTGAGTGGATTAACCGGCGCCTGCATTATTTGTTATGCCCAATGCCTTCAAGGCAAAACTGATGTCGTCGAGCATGCGATCGGTCGCTTCCGCTCCGATATCGATGGCTTCCTGGGCGCGGTGAAAATCGAATAGTCCGATATGACCCAGGCGGGGACCAATGGTGATGTCAGGCGGGTCGCCAGCCAATCTGGAGCGGGCAATCCGGTCCTGCACGATATTGTATGAATCGAACATTACGCGGGAAATGCCGGGTGGGCCGTTGCGGGTACCAACAAGTTGTCGGCGCAATAGCCGGTTCATTGAGCGTCCGTTATTTGGGTCCGGCGGAATTTCGTCCGAGGTCTCGTCATTGATGCCGGGCGTGTAATGTTCGTGGCTGCGCACCACCGTCCCGCGGCCGAGAAAATCGGTATTCAGATTGACGGCGATCACCAACCGGGCGCCCAGGGCCCGGCACACGGACACCGGCACGGGGTTGACCAGTGCACCATCGACCAGCCAGCGGCCGTGAACCTTAAACGGTTTGAAGACCCCCGGCATGGCGTAAGACGCCCGCATGGCATCCACAAGCTGGCCCTTCGATAGCCAGATTTCATGCCCGGTCTCAAGTTCGGTTGCGATCGCCATGTATTTCAAGGGCAGGTCTTCGATCAGATCTTCGCCGATATTCTCGACGATCATGTCGCCCACCCTGTTGCCTGATATCAGCCCGGAACCGGCGAAATTAAAATCCATCAGCCGGAACATTTGGCGTTTGTTGAGGCTGGTGGCAAAGTCTTCGAGCGTGTCGATCGTGTTGGTTGCGTAAAACCCGCCAACCACGGCGCCCATCGATGTTCCGCCGATGATATCTGGCGCAAATCCGGCGGCATGGAGGGCTTTTATAACACCTATATGAGCCCAGCCTCGGGCCGCGCCGCCACCAAGGGCCACACCAATAAGTGGGCGCGCAGGGGGTGCGTAGGCGGGCACATCATCGTTGCTGCCCGGGTCTAATTCTTCATTCTTGTTGCTCAGTCCGAAATTGAGCATCATCGTCTCCGACAGGTTCAGTTGCGACTGGTTCAAATGTACACCCAGTATTGTGTATTCTGCATGAACCAGATTAATTTCAGATAAATTGAGTCTATTCGGGAAATCAAAGGTTGTTGCTATTTGCTATACAGGTCGTCGGGATCAGCAACTCTTTCCTCTGTGAATTCAAGGATAACCTGGCCGTTTTCGCCTAATTTTACCTGTCGGTAAAAGCAGGATCGGTACCCTTGATGACAACTGGCGCCAGAGCCGGCGACCTTGACCCGCAATTGAATCACGTCCTGATCGCAGTCAGTCCTGATCTCGATCACAGTCTGGGCTGATCCACTGATCTCGCCCTTGCGCCACAGTTTTTCCCTGGATCTTGACCAATAGCAGGCGGTCCCGGTCCGGACGGTTTCTGCCAACGCATCGGCATTCATCCAGGCGAACATCAATATGTCCCCGGTTTCCGCATCCGTCGTGATGCAAGGGATCAGGCCGTCGCTATCGAAAGCCGGTGAAAAAGTGGTGCCAAGTTCGATCTCGGTATTGTCACGGCGTTCCGAAAATACAGGATCATCGGACACTGGATTATTCGCTATTTGTTGGCGACAAGCTGCAGGAATCTGGTTTGCAACTCCGGATCGTCTTTGAAAATGCCGGTATATTGCGTTGTGATTGTTGCAACATTCGGCTTGTGGACACCGCGCAGCGACATGCATTGATGCACCGCTTCGATCATTACGGCAGTGCCGCGTGACTCGAGCGCCTCGTCGATGGAAAACGCGATCTGCGCCGTCATGGTCTCCTGGGTCTGGAGCCTGCGCGCAAAAATTTCGACAACGCGCGCCAGTTTGGAGATGCCAACGACCCGGTCATCGGTCGGGTAATACGCCACGTGCGCCTTGCCGATAAACGGGATCATGTGGTGTTCGCAATGGGAATTTACATCGATGTCGCGCAGCAGAACAATATCGTCGTACCCGCTTGTCTCTTCGAATGTTTTTGAGAGCGCATCCAGCGGGCATTCGTCATACCCCTGAAAGAACTCCTCGTAAGCCTTGACCACCCGTTTGGGGGTATCGACCAACCCATCACGCGCCGGGTCATCTCCGGCCCAAGCGATCAATGTGCGCACAGCTTCCATCGCTTCATCGCGCGAAGGTTTGGGCAATTGCGGACCCTTGCCGATCAATGGCCGCTTGTTCTTGGCAGAATCAGAGTCTTTTTTGGGCTTAACTGGGGCGTCCATCCGCGGGCCTTTCCATGCTTCTTCAGGATGGCTAAGCGGAAGGTTCGCTCGCCGAGATCGGGCGCTTTAAGTTGAACCCGCAACTGCATATATATTAGCCTTGATTGTATTCGCAAGCCAAGCGAAACAACATTACGTTATCAACTCACCGGTGCAACGTGCCGCTTTGTGGAAATTTGTAAATGCTGGATGATGTCTACAGCAAGAAAGTACTGGGTTTGGCCGGTAATATTCCCCGCCTCGGGCGGTTGGAACATCCGGACGCCTCGGCAACGGCCTATTCGCGGCTGTGCGGCTCGACAGTTACCGTGGATATCACCATGGATGGAGACCGGATCTCGGATTTTGCCCACGATGTGAAAGCCTGTGCCCTGGGTCAGGCGTCATCATCGCTTATGGCGGCGCATGTTATCGGCATCAGCAAAACGGAATTGCGGGCGTTGCGCACAAAAATGTATGCCATGCTCAAGGATGATGGGCCGCCACCTGATGGCGAATGGTCTGAATTTGCCTGTCTGGAACCCATCCGCAACATTAAATCCCGGCACGCATCCACACTATTGACATTCGACGCTATAGATTCTGCGATCAGCGATATCGAAAATGGCGTGCCGGTCGATGGCAAACAAATCGCACCGAGCCGGGTCTGATCGTGGCGCAGCACTTCGCCACGTCCGAGCCTGGGATTCTGGGACGTTTTGCGCGCAAAGCCGCGCGCGGCTTTATCCGGGTCTATCAATTGACCTGGTCGTCGATCGCGGGGCGGACCTGCCGGTACCTGCCCACCTGTTCCGAATATGCCGATGACGCGATCGCCAGATACGGCGTATGGGCAGGCGGGTGGCTGGTGCTCGCCCGGATCACGCGCTGTAATCCGTTAGGTTCCAGTGGGTTCGATCCGGTTCCTGAACATTTGAATCAAGCCGCCAGGTGGTATTTTCCATGGCGCTACGGGGTTTGGCACGGGCCACACAGTCCCGAATAAATTTCTAACCGTGAAATTTGCCCGAATCCACGGATTGGGGTATGGGAAGACCGAATTTGGCGAATAAACGTCATTTAACCGCTTACCTGCCTGGTATGCAGCGATTGAGCAGGAGAAAATAATGTTTTCCATCACGTTTCCAGATGGCGCGAAGCGCGAATTCGAGGTCCCCGTCAGTGGTCTCGATCTCGTCAACGGTATTTCAAAATCACTTGGCAAGAAAACCGTAGCAATGGTCGTCGATGGGGCCCTGAGCGACCTCGCGGACGAGCTATCAAGCGATGCGGCTGTGAAATTCGTGTCGCGCGAGGACCCGGAAGCGCTCGAACTGATCCGCCACGACTGTGCCCACGTGATGGCCGAAGCCGTGCAGGAATTGTTTCCCGGCACCCAAGTGACTATCGGGCCCGTGATCGAGAACGGGTTCTACTACGATTTTGCCCGGGATGAGCCATTTACGCCCGAAGATCTGCCAAAAATCGAAAACCGGATGCGTCAGATCATCAAGCGCAACAATCCGTTCACGAAGGAGATATGGGGCCGGGATGAGGCGAAGAAACATTTCGCGACGCAAGGTGAAAACTATAAAATCGAGTTGATCGACGCCATCCCTGGTGACGAAGATCTCAAAATCTACCGCCAGGGCGACTGGCTCGACCTTTGCCGGGGTCCGCATATGACGTCGACCACGAAAATCGGTTCGGCGTTCAAACTGATGTCGGTCGCCGGGGCCTATTGGCGCGGCGATTCGAACAACGCCATGCTGTCGCGCATCTACGCGACTGCGTGGGCGAGCGACGATGATCTGAAAGCCTATCTGCACCGCCTCGAAGAGGCCGAGCGCCGCGACCACCGGCGTCTGGGACGCGAAATGGACCTGTTCCATTTCCAGGAGGAGGGGCCCGGCACCGTATTCTGGCATCCCAAGGGCTGGAACCTGTTCCAGAGCATGATCAGCTATATGCGCCGCCGTCAGGATGCCGCGGGCTATGTGGAAGTCAACACCCCGCAATTGCTCGACCGGTCGCTCTGGGAAGCGTCGGGGCATTGGGAAAAATACCACGAGAATATGTTCATTACCCAGACCGAAGATGACCGTATTTTCGCGCTCAAGCCGATGAATTGCCCCGGCCATGTGCAGATCTACAAGGATGGTCTGAAAAGCTACCGCGACCTGCCTATGAAAATTTCGGAATTCGGTATCGTCCACCGTTACGAACCATCCGGTGCCCTGCATGGCTTGATGCGGGTGCGCGCTTTTACCCAGGACGACGCCCATATTTTCTGCACCGAGGATCAACTCACAAAGGAGGCCGTTACGGTCAACGACCTGATCCTCTCGATCTACAAGGATTTCGGGTTTGAAGATGTCGTGATCCGGTTCTCTGATCGGCCCGAAAAGCGGGTCGGGTCAGACGAAGTCTGGGACAAGGCGGAAGCGGCGTTGCGCAGCGCAGGCGAGGCAGCCGGCGTTGAATTCGAGTATAACCCTGGCGACGGTGCGTTTTACGGGCCCAAGCTCGATTATTCCCTGCGCGACGCGATTGGCCGCGAATGGCAATGCGGAACCCTCCAGGCAGATTTCATCCTGCCAGAGCGATTGGATGCTTTTTATATTGCGCCGGATGGTGAAAAATACCGGCCCGTGATGCTGCACCGGGCGATGTTCGGATCGCTGGAGCGGTTCTTCGGGATTTTGACTGAGCATCATGCGGGGCATTTCCCCATGTGGCTGGCGCCGCTACAAATAGTCGTGGCTACGATCACATCGGACGCTGATGATTACGCTGTCCAGGTCCGCGACGCGTGCCGGGCGGCGGGCCTGCGCGTCGAGATCGACGTCCGCAATGAAAAAATCAACTACAAGGTGCGCGAACATTCGGTCGCCAAGGTCCCGGCTATCATGGTGACGGGCAAACGCGAGATGGAGGAGGGAACGGTCAATATCCGCCGCCTTGGCTCTCGTGATCAGGTGACCTTGGGTATCGATGAAGCGATAAAAATGCTCGTCGAGGAAGCCATCGCGCCAGACAAGCGCTAGCGCATCAACACTTCGACTTCTGAATTCTGGCCAGGCTCTACGCTAAAATTGCGATTGAAGGATTCGCCGTTGTTGCGTGCCAGTACGGTGTAGCTGCCGGCTGCGAGCAAATAGCTTGGGAACGCCCCAACACTCTCCGCGACGATATTCCCGGTATCATCGAGGATGCTCCAGGCGGTGCCTGCAAGCGCTTCTCCGCCTTCATCGGTGACCAGTTTCAGGGTGATGCGGGCGGCGCTGTGGCTGACAGTGGCCTCGGTCAGTTTTCCGGCCTGGACCTGTACATCGGCGCGAACAATAGCGTTGGCATCGCCGTATTGGCTGATAACATAATACGTGCCGGCGTTGAGGCGGATGATCAGGTCTTCGGGGGCTGATGGCATGATGAGCTTGCGCTGGCCAAATTCGTCCTGTTCTGACGAATAGACCGAATGTCGAACCTCGTTGGCCTTGAGAGATTCGTCGTTCGCGAGGCGGCTGGAGAGCCGAAGGCCGCCGGCGTTTAAGACAATGACTTCATCCAGGGTGGCGTCGGTGAGCAAAATTTCGCGTGTAGCATTTGCCCGCCCGTATGCGACATGGAGAATATATTTGCCTGTTTCCAGTTGAAATGTCGGGTTGGCCCGGTCCTCACGTGCGACGACTTTAAAATTTCCCTGTTCGTCGGGGGTGCTTGAAAAAATTCGCCAGACTAGGCCATCGCTCAATTGCGGGCTTTCCGGTGTCAGGGTCGCTGACAGCCTGAGAATTCCGAAGGCGGTGGGCTGCGTCTCGGTGGATATTTGTTCCTGGAGGCGCGATACAATTTCGCTGTTGGGTACGGCATTGGAAACCGTCACATCACCCAATGATCGCGGGGGGGATGCAGGCGGGGTAACCTGAGCTTCGGTTGCGGCATCGACGGTGGCCTCGCGGTCAGCCACACTACCGGTTGTTTCCACATCGGGTGCAGGCACAGAGGCGCGGAGGGTTGGCAAAGCAGGGATCGCGGGAGCCGGTGATTCGACTGTACCAATGAGCGGGTTGGTCACGGCCGCCTGGACAGCCGGATTAGGCGGTGGCTGCGGCGTTGCATCTGCAACGACGACCGGTTCGGCCGCCGCTCCGCCAAGTGTAAATGCCTCAATCCCTGCGATCGCCGTTTCAAATTCTGTGCTATTGGTGGCGCGGTAGAATTGCCCGCCGGTTGCCGAGGCCAGACAGGCCAGGTTTTCATGGTCTGCGTCGATGGTTTCGTTGAAGGCAATTGCATGGATCCGGAGACCGGGATTCTGTTGTTTCAATTCAGCGGCCACCGCGCACGGATTACCCGAACAATTGTCCCGGCCGTCGAAGACCAACACTACATCCATAGACTTTTGTATGGCGGGGTCTCTGGCGGCATCGACGCCCTGTCTGAGCGCTGCAGCGATTGGAGTGGCGCCTTTAGGGTTGAGTGCGGAGACCGCCGAACTGAACGCGGCCGGATCGATGGCGCCGACAGGAACGATGGTCTGGATATCGCTGCAAACGCCTGCCTGCCCATGCCCGAAACTGACGACGCCGGCCTCCATACGTCCTGCTAGTCTCTGGAAACTCGATGCCAGCGAGTTACGGACCGTGACGACCTTGTGTTCGCCGTCGATCTGCGCCCACATGCTGTTGGACGAATCCAGGACATAGACGAGGGCCGATTGCGCAGCAAACGCCGCCCCGGCCTGGGCAAGTGTGAAAATCGCCAGGATGTGGCAAAATGCCAGCAAAGATCCAATTGCGCGCAGCATATATTGAGCTGTTCC
This sequence comes from Hyphomicrobiales bacterium, assembly GCA_021775855.1. GTDB lineage: Bacteria > Pseudomonadota > Alphaproteobacteria > Rhizobiales > NORP267 > NORP267. The sequence continues at coordinate 31,567 of JAJFGZ010000016.1, read as the reverse complement.
TGTGACCGTGGAAGGGCTATCAATAATTTGCCCGGTTTGACACGCGAATCACGGTCAATTCAAGGCATTTTCAGATTCAAACATAGCATTTGCAAATCGCATAAGCTATTTGGAGACGGCAACACAGGGTATTTGGTTCTGGTTTGGTTAACGGCTGGAATTCGAATGCCAACCATGGTGATTGATGACAGATATTATCGATTTTCTACTGGCGCGGCGGTCTGTTCCAGTCGCAATGATGGAGGAGCCGGGCCCGGCTCCTGATCAGTTGCGTCAAATCCTGGCGGTCGGTGCGCGGGTACCAGATCACGGCAAATTGGCACCCTGGCGGTTTATCGTGTTTAAGGGCGATGCGCGATTGAAGTTTGGGGAATGTCTCGCGGAATCGTTTGCTGACGAGAATCCGAAAGCTGATCGGGCCCAAATCGACGAAGAGCGCAAAAGGTTTGCACGCGCACCTGTCGTGATCGCCGTTGTCGCCAGCCCGCGCGCGCATATTAAAATACCCGAATGGGAACAGTTGCTTTCGGCAGGCGCTGTTTGCCAGAATATCCTGAGCGTCAGCCTGGGACTTGGGTTTGGTGCCCAATGGTTGACCCAATGGCCAGCCTACAGCGCCGGGGTGTCGCAACATTTGAATCTTGGCGAGACCGAGAAAGTGGCAGGTTTCATTTATATTGGCACTGCCGGGGCAATTCCCGGCGACCGTGCGCGCCCGGACCTGGATGGCATCACGGAATTTTGGGATGCCGCCGGACCAACAGGTGATTAAGGACATTTCATGTATTATTACGACGCCGTCAAGAACCAGCACGGCCTGAAGCACGATCCGTTCAAGTCTATCGTCGCGCCGCGTCCAATCGGCTGGATTTCCTCGCTGGACGACGATGGCAAACCCAATCTCGCGCCATACAGTTTTTTCAACGGCGTAAGCGACAATCCCCACATTGTCATGTTCTCCAGCCAGGACCGCAAAGATTCGGCCGCCAATATTGAGAAAACCGGTGAATTCGTTTGCAACCTTGCAACATGGGATCTGCGCGAACAGATGAACATTTCCTCGGCCATGGTGCCACCGGACGTGAACGAATTTGAACTGGCCGGATTGACCGAAGCGGCTTGCAAGGTGGTCTCGGTCCCGCGCGTTGCCGAGAGCCCGATCGCCATGGAATGTAAATATCTGCAGACCGTGCTGCCGACCGATATTGCCGGAGCGGATGCTGGGGTGTTCGTTGTATTCGGGCAGGTGGTCGGCATCCATATCGATGAATCCTACATCGACGATGGAATGCTGGACGTACCGGCAATCCGGACTATTTCGCGGCTCGGCTATATGGATTACGCGGTGGTCGACAACCTGTTCACGATGGGCCGGCCGGAAGTTAAAAACGGAAAAATGGTTTCCTGAGGACCTATTTATTCTTCGCCAGTTCGGCGCGCGTCAAGACCGTTTCGGCGCGGCGCAGGTGGGGGCGGTCAAGCATTTCGCCATCAATGGCCACGACGCCGGCGTTGCCGGCGTCCGCAAAAGCAGCCACGATGACCTGTGCCCGCTGGATCGCGTCTAGTGATGGGGTGAAGGCCTGATTGATGATGTCGATCTGGTTGGGGTGGATGGCCATTTTGCCGGTGAAGCCATCGCTACACGCTGCTTCGCATTCTTCTTTCAGACCAGGTTCGTTGTGAAAATTCACAAATACCGTGTCAAGCGGTTGGGCGCTTGCGGCGACGGCGCCAGACAGACACAGCGCTCGGGCCAGCCGGTAGGGGTCGGTCAATTTCCCATCCCCGTCGCGCGATGTCTGGGCGCCTAGATCGGCACTCAGGTCTTCGGCGCCCCACGTCAAGGCCGAGAGGCGGGGGCTTGACCCCATGTAAGTGCCCAATGTGAACAACGATGCCGCCGTCTCGGTTGCAACGACGCAAATTTGTGTGTCGCCGTCGTCGATATTGTGCCTCGCCTCGAGCACCGTCAATTTGGCGTCCAGATGGGTGACGTCTTTCCCCGACAGGGATTTTGGCAGCATGATGCCCGCTGGCCTGGCCGCCATTACAGCGTCAAGATCCTCATCGGTAAGGCCGGTATCGAGGGCATTGACGCGGACCCAGAGGGCCGGGCTGGCCCGCGAAGTTTCTCGCAGAAACGAGGACGTAATGACCCGGGCACTTTCCTTGTCGTTTAGCGCAACGGAATCTTCGAGATCGACGATCACCGCGTCAGCCGCAGTCGCAAGCGATTTCGCCAGTTTTTTCTCGCTGTTACCGGGGACGAAAAGCCAGGACCGCATTATCCTGCTTTCTTCCTGCGCATAAAGGCCTGCCGTAGACAAACCGCGACCAGATCGTCCTTCTGGTTGTAGGCTTTGTGCTCCATCTCGACGATGCCTGCATCGGGACGTGATTTCGATTCCCGTTTGGAGATGATTTCGGTGGTTACGTGGATGGTATCGCCCTGGAATACCGGGTGGGGAAATTGGACGTCTTTCATACCAAGGTTTGCGATCGTCGTGCCGACCGTGGTGTCGTTCACCGATATCCCGATGGTCAACCCGAGGGTGAACAGGGAATTCATCAAGGGCTGCCCCCATTCGGTTTCGGTTTCGCAAAAATGCCGGTCGATATGCAGCGGCTGCGGATTGAGCGTCATGTTCGAGAACAGCATATTGTCCATCTCGGTTACGGTGCGCCGCAGCGAATGATGGAATGTGCGACCAACCTCAAACTCTTCAAAATAAAGGCCTTTCATGCAATTTCTCCGTAACGATTCCATTCCGGCGGGAACAGGATATGTGACAAATTATCGACCTTCACGGACAGTTACAACGCCGAAGGGCGAAATTGCCGGGCCTCTTTCCGTTAACGGATGCTTAACCAAAGTCAACGTATCGTTAACGGGCATTTCTATGTAACCTGCTGGAAAATCTTTATGGTCGGACTTTTCGCGGTCGAACCGGGCAATAATATATCCGGAGCTTTGCAGAATGCCAGCCAACGCACGGGCGTTGGCTTCGACTATCTGATGCGCACCGCGATGCAGGAGAGCAGCCTGAGACCCGACGCCCAGGCGGGCACTTCGTCGGCCACTGGTTTGTTCCAATTCATCGAGTCGACCTGGCTCCATACGGTGAAACTTGAGGGTGCGCAATTCGGGCTCGGCGATGCGGCGCAGGCGATCGAGCCTGCCGGGCAGGGACGTTATACGGTCCGCGACAGCCAGGTCCGCCAACAGATCCTCGACTTGCGGAACGATCCCGAAGTTGCTGCCCTCATGGCCGGCGTACTGACCCGCGAAAATGGCGAGTTGCTCAGTTCGCGGCTGGGCCGCAGCCCGACCGATGGTGAATTGTATATGGCGCATTTCCTTGGAGCCGAGGGGGCCGGGCAATTGATTTCATTGGCCCAGGAGCGTCCTGGTATCAGTGCTGCCCGTGCCTTTCCCGATGCGGCGCGGGCCAACCAGTCGATTTTTTATGAACGTGACGGACGCGCCAGGAATACCGCCGATGTTTATCAGTTGCTGCACAATAAGCATGAGGCCGCAGACGGACCCGCCCGCGAAATTCTGGGCGACGCGCCGCCAATGCGCACGACGAGGATCGGGTCGCTGTTTGAATCACTATTCCGGGTATTTACCGGCGGGCCGTCGGGGCAACAGGTGTCCAGTTATTTTACGACTGACAATCTGGAGCGGCTCGATGATGCGGCGGTTGCCGGCATTGGTCCTCCGCCCGCTGCGCCATCGTCGACTGGCCATCATCCGACCGAGCAGGTGGCGTATGGTCCCCCTACACAGGCGGTTGCCAATGCCAGTCAGGCCTATACCCGGCAAATTACGTGGGCCGCAGTCGATCCAGGAAGCGATGATCCGGCGGCCATCGCCTGACAAACAATAGTCGCATTTTCAATTTTTCTGTTGCGTCGCACACGCACCTGATGCACGCATTTAGTCAGCGTGTTGGTGCCGTGCTCTGATTCATCCGGCTAATTGGCTATACCGAAATGATCACAATCCTGAAGGGGGTCTGGCCCCTTTTTCTGGCTATCGGTTTCCTGATGACAGGCAACGGGTTGCAGGGAACATTGCTGGGGTTGCGGGCAACATTTGAAGGCTTTGATGAGGCAACCATCGGCCTGATTATGGCGTCGTATTCGAGCGGGTTTCTACTGTCATCGGTTCTGACCCCGAAACTGATCGGCAATGTTGGCCATATCCGGGTATTTGCGGCTTTCGCGTCGGTCGCTTCAACGACCGTATTGCTGCACGCCGTCTTCCCGGTCGCCTGGTTCTGGATGCTGCTTCGGTTTTGTACCGGGGTCGCGATTGCCGGGCTCTATGTGGTCGCCGAGAGTTGGCTCAACGACGCCTCTACCAATGAGACCCGCGGCAAAACGATTTCTTTCTATATGGTGGTCACCTATGCCTGCATGGCGCTCGGCCAGAGCATTTTGCTGTTCGTTCGCCCGGAAAGTTTTTTACCCTTCATCATCATCTCGATACTCGTTTCGATAGCGTTGGTGCCGATTTCCCTCAATGATACCCCGACTCCGAGGATATCAGTCCCGCGCTCCATATCGTTGGCAAAACTTTACAACAATTCCCCTTTGGGCTTTGTGACCTGTCTTGCCGCCGGCATGTCGCAAGGCGCTTTGTTCGGGATGGGGGCTGTATTTTGCGCGAAAATCGGATTGTCCGTGGTGCAGACTGGAATGGTAATGGCTGCGGCGCTGATCAGCGTCGTGCCTTTTCAGTTCCTGATTGGTTGGATTTCGGACCGGTTCGACCGGCGCTGGGTGATTGTCGGATCAGCACTTCTGGTAGCGGCTTTGACTATTTCAGCAACAGCATTCGGGAACACCGGCTTTCTGCAAATGATTGTGATCTTCGGTCTGTTTGGTGCCTTCTCGTTACCGATCTACTCTTTGGCGATTGCCCACACCAACGACTTTCTGGAGGTCGACGAGATGTTGGGCGCCAGTTCAAAACTGGTCTTTGTCAGCGGTTGCGGCATGGTTGTCGGGCCGATCCTTGTCGGTATTCTGATGACCTATGTGTCTGTAAACAGCTTCTTTGCCTATACCGCCGTTATTCATATCACCCTTGCAGTCTTTGCCATTTGGCGGATGTCGGTCCGCTCAACCGTATCGGTCGAGGAACGCGGGGACTTCGTCCATGTTGCCGTGCGCGCAACCCAGGTGGCTGCGGTCACGGCAGTTGAAGAGGCGGAAGAACAGGACGGACTGGCGTAAAAATTCGTGCAATTCGCACGATTTATGCTGAACGCTTCCTTAATGTTTCCGGCGCATTCTGACCCTGTATCCTGTTTGTGTTAGTTTATGAGTATCCCGTGTCCGACAATAGCTTTTTTTCTTTTCTGCAGTCCCCTGACCCACACCAAAGGTCGCTTGCGGTTCAGGTGATGGGTCGTGCGTTTCTTGCCGGCGAGCTTGATGAATATGCTCATAAATCGCTCGTCAGAGGCCTAACCGCCATCCTTGACGATACTGATATTTCTGTTCGACAGGCGTTGGCCGAGGCAATGGCGGATGCCGATAACCCGCCGCGCCATATCGTGCACAGCCTTTGCCGCGATCATTTTGATGTTGCCAAACCATTGATTGAAAGAAGTACAGCGATTAGCGACAATGAATTGGTCGATCTGGTCGGTGAGGGAACGGAAATAGTTCGCCTGACTATTGCCGCTCGGGCTGACCTGCGGTCGGCCGTGGCGGCTGCGGTTGCCGAGGTCGGTGATCGCGACACCTGCATGGTTTTGATAGAAAATAGCGACGCCACAATTGCCGATATTTCATTTGTCCGGCTGGCAAAACGGTTTTGTGCGGATTCGGAAATGAGGGCCGCCTTACTGGCTCGTCACGACACGCCGATCGATGTGCGCCACGGGCTTTTGGCAATGCTGTCTGATGAACTCGGGTCTCTGATTGTCGGCCGGGACTGGATGGCGCCAGAGCGCGCTAGACTGGTCATCCGGGAAGCCTGCGAGAAAGCAACGATCGAGTTTACTGAGGCGGCGGATGATGAAGCCCAGCGCGCCCTGGTTGCCCATTTATCAGTATCCGGCCGCCTGACGCCCGGGCTTTTGATGCGCGCGCTCGCGATCGGCAACCTGCAGATCGTTGCCGAAGCTTTGGCGCTGTTGTCCGGGTTGCCGGTGAAGCGGGTGTTGCGGTTGCTGCACGATCGCCGCGCCGCAACCATGTTCGCATTGCTTTCCAATGCCGGATTGCCAAAGGCTGTCTATCACGGTTTTCTGCTCTCGGTCCGAACCGTTGTCGAATGTCAAAAGGAAGGGTTTAACTTCTCGACCAAATCCGACCGTCTCCGGCTTGTTGAACGGATATTGACAAGGTACCAGGATTTTGCGCCGGAAGATCTCAGCTACATGTTTGGATTGTTGACACGGTTGAGCGGAGAGGCTGCGCGTGCGGAAGCCCGGGAAATGTTTGGTCAGGATCAGGCCGATTCCATCCTGCAGGCTGCATGATATCCGATCACGTTATTTTTTTGAGCTGCGGACGGAATCTAATCCAGGATCGGTGTTTCAACCGGTTCGGTTTCCAGTTTCTTGGCATGGATTGCAGCTTCCTGACGTAGAAAGTCGTTGGTGACTATGGTCAAACGCCTGGATATCTCGACAGTCGTTTTGTGCTCCAGATCCTGAATATTCTCGCGCACGATTGCACAGATGGCATCAACATGCTGGTCGATCAGGGCGACTGACATGCGTTCGGGTCTGGGAATTTCATAAAGTAATTTACACAGGCTAGTTGCCGGGCCCGAGGCAAGGGGAAACCCGAGCGTTGCTGCCTGTCCCTTGATGTCGTGGGCAACGTGAAACATCGCTTCGAGGGTTTCGCAATTCGGACCGCTTTGGTGGATCGCAGTCCGACGGTCGGCAAGTTTATGACATTCTTCCAGCATCCAATTGTTGAAACTGGACGACAGTTCGCTGAGGGCCTGTTCGGCACGCTCGATCGCGTCATAGTCAATCCCCCGCGTACCCGGAATGACGGCCTTGAGATTCAGGGCATCGCTGGGATCATGCTGCTGGAACCCTTTGCCGTTCTTGACTGAAACGCTCATCCCGTGTCCCTAAGCCGCTGTTTCTTTGCCAGTTTCTTCGAGCGCCGCGGTCTCCATCTCGGCACCGGCTCCGTCGAACATGTTGTCGATATCATCCTGGGATTCCGTCTCGGCGCCGGCTTCGTCGAACATGTTGTCGATATCATCCTGGGATTCCGTCTCGGCGCCCGCTTCGTCGAACATGTTATCGATATCATCCTGGGATTCTGTCCCGGCGCCCGCTCCGTCGAACATGTTGTCGATGTCATCCTGGGACTCGGTCTCGCCGCGGTCTTCCGCGCGCCGTTCCTTGCCCTGATAGTTTGCGTTAACAACGCGTCTGCGGTCCGGACCAAAATATTTCGGTGTTTTGATGAAGGGCCGCGGGTTCAGAACGATACTGAAAATACGGTCGTAAAGCGATTTGGCGGAAATCGGTTTGCACAGGAATTCGGTAACACCGTAATTGCGTGCCTGGATAACCCGTTCCTTTTCCGAATGACCGGTCAGCATGATGATCGGGATGTAGGCATTTTTGCAGGAATCCGGGTTGCGGATCATCTGCAACAATTCCAGCCCGTCAAAAATTGGCATCGCCCAATCGGTGATCAGAATATCCGGACTATAGTTTTCAACGCCCTCGAGACCGGCCGCCCCGTCTTCGGCTTCGTAAACCTGACGGGAGCCAAAGCCATGAAGCAGTGAACGAACCAGGCGGCGCATATGCGAATTGTCGTCGACGACAAGGAAGCTCAGACGGTCAAACGCTATTTTACTCATGGAACAACTATCTCGTTGAGATCCTTAAAAAAATCCTGGCCACCGCTCGTAATTCTCCACGAGCAGTCATCAATTATCAGCGGAAAGCCTTAAGAATCATTGAAAGACTTGAGCGCTGGACCAGACAAATTCGGATGGTCAATTCGGCCAAGCTCCCGGTTCAACTAATAAAGAAATTGCTCCCGGAGAATACGTTCATCGAGATTGTGGCCAGGATCAAACAACATCAGGCAGGTTGCGGCCTGATCTTCCGTGATTTCTACCGAGCAGATATCGCGAAATTCGGTGTGATCGGCGACGACACTGACCGGGCGTTTTGCGGATTCAAGAACATTGATCCGAATTTTGGCAAGGTTCGGCAGCAACGCACCGCGCCAGCGACGCGGCCGGAAGGGCGATATTGGCGTCAGCGCCAATAGCGGACTGTTGATCGGCAGAATGGACCCATGGGCGGACAGGTTATAGGCGGTGCTGCCGGCAGGCGTTGCGAGGATCAACCCGTCACAAATCAATTCGTCCATGCGGACCTGGCCGTCAATGGAGATTTTCAACTTTGCCGCCTGATGGGTTTGGCGCAGCAGCGAGACTTCGTTGATCGCCTGGGCGATGTAAGTCTCGCCCTCGGTTCCCGACGCTGTCATGGCAAGGGGATGAATTTCCGTCACTTGCGCGGCTTTCAACCGGTCGAGCAATTTGTCTTCGTTATATTCGTTCATGAGAAAACCGACTGACCCGAGATTCATCCCATAGACGGGAATGCCTGAATTCATGAACTTGTGCGCTGTTTGCAGCATCAGTCCGTCGCCGCCGAGTGCAACAATCACCTCGGCCTTGCCAGGGTCCACGTTGCCATAGAGCCCGGTGAGCCGGTCAAGGGCCTCTTCGGATTCCTCGCCTTTGCTGGCGACGAATGAAATTTTTTCTAGTTTGGATTTTGACATTTACTGAATAGATTCCGGCGCGAATTCGTGACTGGGGGATCAAGTATACCTATCCGGTGACAAAACGTCATCAGATCAGAGGCTCTTAACACGAATGGTGGCTTGTTTCTGCTACTGTCGGTCGAGGTATCATTTTTATGAAGTTGGACAGTGGCAATGGCCCCAACGACAATCCTGGCACTCGATCAGGGAACCACCAGCACCCGGGCTATTCTGTTCGACAGTTCAAGCAAGGTTGTTTCATCGTCCAGCCGCCCATTGCGTCAGATTTACCCGGAGGCCGGATGGGTAGAACACGATGCGGACGCGATATTCAACGATGTCATAACTGTTATCCGCGATGTCCTTCAGCAATCGCCGGCAAGTTTTCCGTCCGCACTAGGCATCACCAACCAGCGCGAGACAGTGCTTGTCTGGGACCGGCAGACCGGGGAACCTGTTGCAAACGCGATTGTCTGGCAGGACCGGCGGACCGCGGCGCATTGCCATGAGTTGCGCAATTCCGGTGTCGAAGCCGAGATAACGCGAAAGACCGGGCTGCTGCTCGATCCGTATTTCTCGGCCACGAAAATTGCGTGGATTCTGGATAACGTTGAAGGTGGAAGGCAAGGGGCTGAAAATGGTGATCTGTTGGCTGGAACGGTGGATTGCTGGATTTTATGGAAGTTGACCGGGGGCCGGGTTCACCTGACCGATGCGACCAATGCCAGCCGGACGATGCTGTTCGATATCCATCGCGGCGTGTGGGACGAAAACCTGCTAAAAATCTTCAATGTCCCGATATCGCTGTTGCCTGAAGTTGGCGATTGTCAGGGGCAATTTGGTGTGACAGATGGCGATTTGATCGGGGCCGAAATTCCGATCACCGGGATTGCCGGGGATCAGCAAGCGGCGGCTTATGGCCAGGCCTGTCTTGAGCCCGGCAGCATCAAAGCCACCTTTGGCACCGGTTGTTTTGTCCTGGCGAATACAGGCCAGGTGGCAGCGGTGTCGCAAAACCGGTTGCTGACGACCGTGTTTACCCAAGTTGATGGTGCGCGGCGATATGCGCTGGAAGGCAGTCTGTTCATGGCCGGCGCGACGATCCAGTGGCTCAGGGACAATCTCGGGATTATCGCCGACGCCAGCGACACCGAAACACTGGCCGCTGCAGCGGACCCGAATTCCGGCGTATATCTGGTCCCGGCCTTCCAGGGGTTGGGCGCACCGCATTGGGATGCAGATGCCCGAGCCGTGATCAGCGGATTGTCGAGGGCCGCTGGAAAAGCAGAGATTGCTCGTGCTGCCCTTGAAGGCGTGGCTTTTCAGACTATGGATTTGATGACGGCGATCGAAGATGATTTCGCGCGCGCGGGTGCGGTGCCGCCAAAGCTCCTTCGGGTGGATGGCGGCATGGCGCGGAACAACTGGTTCATGCAGTTTTTGGCGGACATGCTGGACATGCCGATTGAACGCGCCAGCCAACAGGAAGCAACGGCCCTGGGCGCCGCGTTTCACGCTGGGTTGGCGATCGGTTTGTATAAAGATGAAGCCCAGTGCGCGGCATTGTGGCAAAGCGATCAGATGTTTGAGCCGTCGATGCGGGCATCCGAGCGTGCCGCCAAAATCGAATGTTGGGCGCGCGCCCTCGCTGGCGCCCGCTCAAATGGTTAGCCTTCAGAAAAGCACGATTGTGGTCGTCAGAATGCCCCACATTCCCGATGCGATCATGATGCCGTAAAGATAAGCGGTCATTTGCCGATTGCAGTTCGATGTTAGTGTCTGGTTCATGGTCGATCCCCTGTTATTGATATCCGGGACGCAACAGTTTGCTGATGATAATGCTAACCGGAATTACAGGGAATACGAGACACAAGGCTAAAAAGTTTCGTGAACTTATGTGATAGATGCGAACTGACTGGAGGAAAGATGTTTGAATTGAGTGAAACCGGCTTGCGGCTGCAGGCCGCGGCACGGAAGCTGGCGCAAGCAGAATTCGCTCCACGCGCCGCCGATATCGACCGCAGCGAGGAATATCCCTGGGATCAGATCAAGAAATTAACAGATGCCGGCTTTATGGGGATGACCATTCCGGCGGAATATGGCGGGCCGGGTTGCACCTATTTGGACGTATTGCTGGTCATTGAAGAATTTGCCAAGGTTTGCGGTGTCGCGGCCCGCTGCATTGTGGAAGCCAATATGGGGGCAGTGGGCGCCATCATGGCCTATGGCAACGAAGAGCAGAAAAAGCTCGCCTCATCCCACGTCCTCTCCGGCGATAAACCAGCCATCTGCATCACCGAACCGGGGGCGGGGTCGGCGGCGACAGAAATGACCACGCGCGCCGACATGAAAGGCGATGTCTGGGTCCTCAACGGGATCAAACACTGGATCACTGGTGGCGGCGTATCCAGACTTCATCTGATTTTCGCGCGGGCGTTTGATGAAACCGGAACCGAACTCGGGATTGGCGGTTTCATCGCCGTACGCGACCCGGAAGGTAACACCCCCCGGGGGTTGATCATCGGGCGCCGGGAACCGGCGATGGGGCTGCGCGGGATCCCCGAAACCGAAGTGATTTTTGAGGATCTGGAAATCCCCAACGATATGCTCGTGGCCCCGCCCGAAGGCATGCGGCGCGGCTTTGCGGGGCTGATGTCGGCGTATAACGGCCAGCGCATCGGGGCTGGCATGGTGGCGCTCGGGATCGCGCAGGGGGCCTACGAACTCGCCGTCGATTATACCAAAACGCGGGAACAGTTTGGTCGGCCAATCTCGGAATTTCAGGGTCTGCAATGGATCCTTGCAGATATGAAAAACGGTCTCGACGCGGCTCGGCTGATGTTATGGCGGGCAGCAGCCGGGGCACCGGCCAATGGTGGATTCCCCGATGTGACCCAGGCGGCACAGGCCAAGATTTTGGCATCCGAGACCGCCATCAAGGTCACCAACGATGCACTGCAATTGTTTGGTGCAGCCGGGTATTCGCGCAACCTGCCGCTGGAGCGCATGGTGCGCGACGCCCGCATGTTCGCCATTGCGGGCGGGACCGCGCAAATCCTGCGCACCATCGTTGCGGGCAATATATTGGGCAGCAAAACACCGCAGACCCGCGACGGGTATTTGAAACTGGCGCAGGGCAAAAAGTAGGGGGAGCGTATCATGGCCATTGTCGCCGATCTGATCGCAAAGCGGCTCTACGATCAGGGTTGCAGGCACGCGTTTGGTATTCCGGGCGGCGAGATCCTGACCCTCATGGACGCGCTGTCTCGTGCCGGCATCGCGTTTCACCAATGCAAGCACGAGAATGCCGGCGGGTTCATGGCCGAGGGCACGTATCACGCTACCGGTGCGCCAGGGATTATGGTTGCGACTATCGGCCCGGGTGCGGCGAATTTGGTGAATTGCGTTGCCAACGCGTTGCAGGACAGGGTTCCGTTGATCGTGCTTACCGGTTGCGTTCCGCCAGCCGAAGCGGCCACCTATACCCACCAGGTCATCGATCACCAGGCGATACTGGGCCCGGTCACCAAGGCGAGCTTTCAGGTGCCGGTGGGTGCGGCGGCGGAGATCATCGACAAGGCGGTAGCGATCGCCACAGAAGGGCAGGCAGGACCGGTGCATCTGGACATTCCGATCGATGTGGCAGGCACCGATGCGGCTGGCGCCACAATACCGAACCATTCCGTGCCGGAGCCGTCGGCTCCGGCATCGGGGCAGGCATTGGACAACGCCCGGCAATTGCTTATGAATGCGGTTTGCCCTGTGATGATTGCGGGCGTCGATGCGCTCAACCAGGGCGCCGCCGAGGACGTTTGCGCGTTCGCCAAGCGATACAAAATTCCCCTGATCACAACCTACAAGGGCAAAGGGATTATGCCCGAGGATAATCCCCTTAGTCTCGGCGCGGCCGGGCTGTCGCCGAAAGCGGACGACCTTCTGCTGCCATTTATTCAATCGGCGGATCTTGTGATCCTCGCTGGCTACGACCCCATCGAGATGCGCGCCGGGTGGCGTAATCCGTGGGGAGAGGGCAGCAAGGTCATCGAATTCGCCGCGACGCCCAATCGCCACTATATGCACCAGGCCGATTTCAGTTTTGTGTGCGATACAGCGGCAGGGTTGCGGTCGCTGGGCGAAAATATCCCCGGTAAAGAGACCTGGCCGGACGGTAAAATTGAAGGCGTCAAGGCTGCATTGTCAGAGGCCTTTCCGTGCGACGAGACCTGGGGTCCTGCGGCAGTCATTGATGAAGCCCGCAAGGCCTTCCCGAAAAACGGCGTCGCGACGGTCGATACCGGTGCGCACCGGATCCTGCTCAGCCAGATCTGGCAATGTTACGCGCCGCGCACGCTCACACAATCCACCGCGTTCTGCACCATGGGTGTCGCCCTGCCGATGGCCATCGGGCACCGGATTGCCGATCCGGATACGCCGGTCATAGCGTTCACGGGGGATGCCGGGCTTGAAATGGTCATGGGCGAATTGGCGACCCTTCGGGACATGAAAATTCCCGTCATCATCGTGGTCTTTGTTGATAAATCACTCGCCCTGATCGAGATGAAGCAACGCGCCATGGGGTTTGACAATCTCGGCGTTGATTTCGGCAACACTGATTTCCCGGCACTGGCCGAAGCGATGGGCGGTAAGGGCGTTCTGGCCGACAGCCGTGAATTGCTGGCCGCCGCGATCGAAGTTGGCCTCAGGCACCCCGGCTTCACACTGATTGCCTGCCCCATTGGCGAGCATGCCTATGACGGGCGGTTTTAAAGCCGCAATGTGGGCCAGGTGGCGGTGCTGTGTGTTGGTTATATTTCGATTATACTAGAATAACGGTTGACGTCAGGATCCTTATCCCTTAATTTTGTCGCACATGGAACTGGATGTCATCGCAAAACGCATGAATGCGCTCGGCAACGAGACACGCCTGGCTGTGTTTCGTGTGCTGGTGCGCGCCGGGCCGGATGGGGTTCCGGTGGGTCGGGTGCAAAAGGCCTTGGGTTTGCCGGCGTCCACACTAACCCATCACTTGCACCGGCTGATTGGTGCCGGGCTGGCACATCAGGAGCGCAAGGGAACGATCCTGACGTGTTACGCCAATTTTGAAAAGATGACGGCAACCTTCCTGTTCTTCGCCAATGAGTGCTGTGTAGAAGCCAGCGCCAACAAAATTACCGAAAAGGAGTATTCCGGGTGACCGAGACAATTACAGAAGCTGTAAAACAGGGCTATGGCACGGTAGCCCGCGAGGGGCTGTCTTCCGAGGACAAGGGCATCGCCAATATTGCCAAGGCCTTCGGATATTCCCAGGAAGAACTGAACAGCATTCCTGCACAAGCCAATATGGGGCTGTCCTGTGGCAACCCCACCGCCATGGCCAGTTTGAAGCCCGGCGAAATTGTGGTTGATCTGGGCTCGGGAGGTGGGTTGGACGTGTTCCTGGCCGCGGGGAAAGTGGGCGCCGAGGGCCGCGCCATCGGCATCGACATGACCGAGGACATGGTATCGCTGGCCCGCCGCAACGCAAAAAAGGCCGGCCACAAGAATGTCGAATTCCACCTTGCCGAGATCGGCGATATGCCGCTTGAGACGGCTAGCGTTGACTGCATCATTTCCAACTGTGTTCTCAACCTGGTGGAGGACAAGAAAGCCGCCATCGCGGAAATCTACCGCGTTCTTAAGCCCGGCGGTCGGCTGGCTGTCTCCGACATCGCGTTGAAGAAAATGCTGCCCGACATGGTCAGGGAAAGTATCGGCGCCTGGACTTCCTGCATCTCCGGTGCCGTCGCGATTGCTGACAATCAGGCCATGCTCAATGCTGCCGGTTTTAGGGATGTGGAAATTATCGATTCCGGTTCGGATCTCAACGTTTATCGGGAAGGCGGCAGTATCGGGTGTAACGCGCCTGTCACAGATACCGGCATGGATGCCGGGAGTTGCTGCTCGTCACCGGTCGGGGACCGGAGCCAAGAACCAGCCTATCACGACAACCTTGTCGGGCTGCTGGAAAAAATCGACTTCAACGAATTTGCGGCGAGTGTGAAAATCTTCGCGGTCAAGCCGGGCTAACGATCTCTGGCTTGGCATTGATCTCTTGCCCCATTGGCGAGCGACCCTATGACGGGCGGTTCCAGGTGTGAATAAATACCGGGCGACGCGGAATATGTGGATAAATGCCAAATCTCCGGGGGCAGACCAAACCGATGCATTGGCATTTCGTCAATTGGCGTAGCCTAGCCCATTTTTTTGTGGATCAATCCCAAAATAATACCAAAAACTGAAAACTGAATCAGGCCGACTGGCCCCTCGATCAGGAACCACGCTGATATCGACGGCACCGCGTATTTCGACGGCTCGACGATCGCAATATAGGCTATGAGAAAAAGTCCGAAGGCCAATGACACGACCAGACCATCTCGGATTGTTGCGCCGGTCGGTGCAAATCGTTTGAGCGCGATCGTCATAATCAATCCCTGGATAACCATGACAAACAGACCCAGAGGAATAATCGGATCGCTCCGCATAAAATCGATGCCCGCGAAATGATCTTTGTTGATGACAAAATGCGATAGCCCCTGAACGGCGAAAGATATGGCCATGAAGGCGAAAATTGAAAGCAGGTGTTTGGTCATCGGTCCCCCTCGTATGCGGCAATTGAGCAATATGCTTGTTATTTAAAAGCATAATTATTATGCTTTATATTTGCAAGCATAATGTTTTACAATGTGGGATGACGAAACGAACGACAGCAAATTGGAATGGATGCCCCATTCGCTATGGCGCTGCCATTTTTGGTGACAATTGGTGCCTGCTGATCCTTCGCGACCTCATGTTCAAGGGCGCAAGACACTATGCGGATTTTATAAATGCGGGCGAGGGGATCTCCACCAACATTCTTGCCACCCGATTGGCCAAGCTGCAAGCGGAAGGCATCATCGAAAAACACCCCGACCCAAGCCACGGCAAACGGTATATTTATATCCTGACGGATAAGGGTCTGGGCTTGTTGCCGGCGATGCTCGAAATTATTGACTGGTCGGAAACTTGGGATAGTGAAACCGAAGTTCCGCCTGAATTCGCAGATGAATTTAGACGTGATCGTCTTGCCCTTGCACAGAAAATTTCCAGCGATTTGAAGGCTGCACAACGTATTGACGATTGAGCCAACTGGTCGAAGTCGGGTAGGCGGGGGAATGCATATCGCCATTCCCATGTCGGATGACGCAGTTTCTGGTTTCCCGGACTGTTTCCGGTATAAAACTGACTGATTGAATTTTCGCTGTCCCCGTACATACTGTTGGCTAATTCAAAAGTTGGAGGCGGCGGCGCATGGATTTCGGAATTTCAGGCAAGACAGCGCTGGTGCTTGGGTCCAGTCAGGGGCTGGGCTTCGATTGTGCCCGTGCCCTGCACGGCGAGGGCGCCAATATTGTGCTCAACAGCCGGACGCCAGACAAGCTGGCGATGGCCGCCAAAAATCTCGGTGAGACCGTGGGTCATGTGGCGGGCAATGTCTCGAACGCCGAAGACCGGGCGCGGATTTTTCGGGAAGCTCGGGAGTTTTTCGGCCCGGTCAGCATCCTGGTGACCAATGCCAGCGGACCGCCACCGGGGCCGATGGAAGCCCACGACCACGATGCCTGGTTGGGCGCGCTCGAGACCAACATGCTA
This sequence comes from Hyphomicrobiales bacterium, assembly GCA_021775855.1. GTDB lineage: Bacteria > Pseudomonadota > Alphaproteobacteria > Rhizobiales > NORP267 > NORP267. Next base: position 15,115 of record JAJFGZ010000016.1, on the reverse strand, counting down.
TCGGCGATCGGATTCGTCAAACTGGTGTTGCCGGACATGGTCGCGGGCGGGTTCGGCAGGATCGTGAACATCACCTCATTCTCGGTCCGCGAACCGTACCCCAATATGGGGCTGGCGACCGGGGTGCGCGCCGGTTTGACCGGTGCCATGTCGGCATTTGCGCGCGAAGTTGCGGATACCGGCGTCACCGTCAACAACCTCCTTCCCGGGTTGATGGATACCCCCGCGCTGCAACGGGTTTTCGCCGCGCGCGCCAAGCAGTTCGACATCAGTGAAGCGGAAGCCCAGGCAAGGATGGCGGCGTCGGTTCCCATGCAGCGGCTTGGTGAAGCGGTGGATTTCGGCCCGGCCTGCGCCTTTCTCTGTTCGCGTCAGGCATCCTATATTACCGCGCAGAACATCACTGTGGATGGCGGCCTTGTCGGCGCGCTTTTGTAAAAGGGTTTGATCCATGCTGACAGGTGACATGCTGAGGCGCTCGGCTGAGCGGTTTCCAGACAAACCCGCGATCCTGTGGCAGGGGACCGCGCTGAGCTACCGTTCTCTTGACGAAGCCGCAAACCGCCTGGCTAACAGGTTGATCGCACTTGGCCTGAAGAAAGAGGCCAAGGTTGGCATCATCTGCCGCAACAGGACCGAATACGGGATTGCATTTTTCGGCGTGGCCCGCAGCGGCTGCGTGCTGGTGAATATATCGGTTCTCTACGCCCCCGATGAACTGGCCTTCGTTCTCGACAAGGCGGATGTGGAACTGCTGATTTGCGAGGACCTGTTCGCGGAAAAGGTCGACGGTCTGCGCAACCAACTGACCAGGATTTCGCACTACGTTGTGATCGGTGAGGTACGCGATTGGGCCGAGAGCTTCGACGCTTTTGTCGCGGACGGTGAAGACCGTTATCCGGACATTGAAATCGACGAGAACGACCCTTTCTGTATGACCTATACGGGCGGCACGACCGGGCGTCCAAAAGGTGTTTTGTGTTCCCACCGCAACCGCGCAGTCACTGCGCATACGGTCATGGTCGAAGAGGCCATCGACCCGAGGGATGTGGTGGGCGTTGTGACCCCGATGTTCCACGTCGCGGCGCTTAACATCATGTTCCAACCCGCCATTTTGGCAGGCGCGACTACCACGATGCTGTCAAAATGGGATGTCGGCGATTTCGCGACCATGGCGAAATCGGTAGGCATGACAGCCGCCTTCATGGTGCCGACCCAGATCAGCATGGTGATTAGCGACGAGAATTTCGACGTTGCCAACTTCGCGGCATGGCGCAAACTCTCCTTTGCCGGTGCGCCCATGCCCGACTGGGTGCAGCGCGCGGTTATGGAAAAACTCCCCGATATCCGCATGACGCAAATTTACGGTCAGTCTGAAATGGGGGTTCTGACTTCGCTGCGGTATTGGGATTTGCCGGAGAAACTCGGCTCCATCGGGCGCCAGGCTTTCAACGTCGATGTCGCGGTGGTGGATACTGAGGGACAGAAAGTCGAACCGGGGGAAATCGGCGAGTTGGTGTCGCGCGGCGAGAATGTCATGCTCGAATATTATGGCGAGCCGGAACAGACCAAGGCGTTCGTGAAACACGGCTGGGCCTGGACCGGAGACGTTGGAACGATCGACAAAGAGGGGTTTATTACCCTCATTGACCGCTCCAAGGATATGATCATTCTTGGCGGTGAAAACGTCTACCCCAAGGAAATCGAGAACGCGATCTACGAGCATGCGGATGTGTTCGAATGCGCAGTATTCGGTATCCCGGACGACAAATGGGGCGAGGTTCCGGCGGCCTATGTAGTCTTGCGCAACGACGCGAAACTGGATGAAGCCATGCTGGTCGAATTTTGCGAAGCGCGCCTGGCCCGATTCAAACGACCGCGAATTGTAAAATTTGTTAAAGATTTCCCGAAAACTGCGATCGGAAAAATCCAAAAAAATGTCCTGCGCGAACCGTATTGGCGGGATCGCGCGACGAACATCTGAAGGCGGAGCAGCCGGGGGCAATCCTCGATACAGCGGGTTCGTGGCAATTGCCGTAGACCCTTCAAATTGGCGCTTTTTCACAACGCTATCTCAGGGCACCTGTTGGTTTGCAAGAATTGACGTGCGTTTGTCTGGAGATTTTAGTTCCGGGATCGGGTGAGGCGAAGGTCTGCCTTTATAAACCGGATTGACCGGGTGAAGCCCATAATTTTGGACAGAAGATGGTTTTTCCTACTCGCTTGCTCCCAAATTCCATTAATCCATTTTTTACGATGAACGACAAATTCAATTGCGAATTTAGATAGCAATATATATTTTGTTAACCGATATATACAGTAATACTAGTTGCAAATGGAATGTAGATTTATAAAATACATACTATTTTTGATTTGTATTATAAAAATACAGATTTAAAGTGTATTCTCCCGCCTTATAAACTCGATATTTTTCACCTAAATTAATCTGATGGCATGAGATTTGCTCTAAAACTGATTGTTATCGTTTTTGTACAAGGCAAATGAGTTACGTATGGGATCGTCGCAAGGCTCTAGTTCAACAATCTCAGACCAAATTGATCGTACATTGCCCGCTTTTTCTGGCTTTTCTGCGCGCGAGAATTGGCACGCGCGGGAATTTTGGAAAAATAATGTTTCCAAGGCTGTTCGTGTCGTTGATCCCGAATCTACGCCGGACATTGATCTCCTGCTGATCAGCAATTTGAGTGATGCTGAGGTGATTTGGACGCAGTTCCAGAGGTCTGCCTGGCATACGCCTTTTCAGGATTATAGGTGGGTGAAATCCTGGTGCCAGGGGAAGGCGTCGGATTCGCCCTCGGACCACAAAATTGTCCTGGGGTATGTGGACGGTAGCCTGAAATTCATTCTCCCGCTCATTGTCGACCGGTCTTTTGGCATCAATCGGTTGTCCTGGCTGGCGAGCGAGGTCAACGACTATAACTGCCCCCTTGTGGAGTTTGAATTCCTGTCCGGTATGACGGAGAAACTGGCTGGGAAAATTTGGGAAGGCGTTACCCGCATCGTTGGGGATATCGATGTATTCCACCTGACCGGTCAACCCGAGTTTTTATCGAATGTCGCCAACCCTTTCGTGGTCAGGGGGGCAGCACCCAGCTCTTGCGGGTCTCATCTTCTGTCGCTCGATGGCGACTGGGATTCCCTTTATCGACAAATGCGCAGCAGCAAATCGCGAAGCCGGTTGAGACAAAAAGAAAACAAGCTCAAACGCGCGGGTAAACTTCAATTCAGGTCAGTAAGTGCGCAGGCCGAGCGGGATTTGACGATCGATCGGATTTTGAGATGGAAAATCGATCAGTTGGAAGTAAAGGGAGATCGCAATCCGAGTTCAAGCGCTGCGTTAAAACAAACAATAAAAAATATTTCGAATATCGAGGCTGGTAATAACCCCTTGCGGGTCTACGGACTTTATCTGGACGCCAAGTTGGTCGCCGGGATCATTGCTCTTGTCGGCGGGCGCACATTTTCTCTTTTTGTAACGTCCTATGACCCAAAGATATTGCCAGGCTGCTCGACGGGAACAGTTCTGTTGACGAAAACCCTCGAGCTTGCCACCCGGGCCGGGCTGGAAACCTACGATTTTCTTGCAGGCGACGAGACATATAAACGACATTGGTGCAACCAGACACTGGGCCTGAAAGACAGCATTTTCGGTCTTACGGCGTCGGGGCGCTACTATGCTTCCGTCAGTCACCTGATCCTGGAATACAAAAAATCCTTGAAATCAAATGCCCGGGCTATGGCCCTGCTGCGTAAGTTAAACTCTTTGAAAAACCAGGCTGCATCTCTGTGGGAACCTGTCCCCGAAGAGCACCCTGTAGACGATCATCCATCTTCAAGCTCACAACAGATAGGCCAGTCAACCAGTTAAGTATTTTCCTCCTGTTTTGTCAGGTTTACCCAAGCGAGATCATCAATGTACCTAGCAGTTCAAGCCAACCAACTTCGCCACAAACTGATTGCAGGCATGACATTGCCTCGCGAATTCGAGTTGCCCAGGATTTGGGTCAGGTTGCTGACGTTTATTGCGCCACTTCTGTTATTGGGTGCTGTCCTGCTCCAGCCGTGGGCCGAGCCGAAATGGATGTTCCTTGACCCGTTAACGGCCGCACAATTGTCGGGCGAATGTTGCAGCACCTATTTTGGTTTTGTATCCAATCTTGGCATTATGATCTGGTCTTCCACGGCGGCAGTATGTTTGTTTTCAGCCGCCCTGTTTGCATTGCTAAAAGCGGATCGCGCGTTGACATGGTTCGCCCTATCTTCCGGAATTCTTACCGGCTGGTTGGCGCTCGACGACACCTTTCTTGTGCATGAAACGGTGATGCCGTCATTGGGCGTTCCGCAAAACGCGGTGATTGCCGCCTATGCCGCGCTCGCCTTGTTGTATATTGCCTCGAGTTGGCGGGTCATTCTGGCGTCGGATTTCTGGATCCTGCTTATCGGGGGACTGGCTCTTGTCGTCTCTATTGTGGTCGACACCGCTTTTCATAGCCTGAATCCAAGTCTTGTTTACATTGAAGACAGTGCAAAATTTTTCGGCATTTTTTGTTGGGCTTCGTTTCATATTACATCCCTTTTTGAACGTATTTCGTACCTGGCGGTGCAGAAATGAGAGGTCGTTCAAACCCAGATCTGCCGAACCAGCGGACAGTTTTGCTGCTGGGTAATTACCGGCCGACGCTGACCCTTGCGCGGGTTCTCTCCAAACACGGATACCGGGTGATTTCCGGCCTTCATGGATGCGACGGTGGAGCCGAACACAGCCGTTTCGTGGACAAGATCTGGGATCATCCAGATGCCGAGGCGGAACCACAGGAATTCCTTGTCGAGCTGGGAGCGTTTATCCGCGCGAACGATGTTTCGATTGTCTTTCCCGTGTCCGAAAACTTTATCATGTATTTTTCGCGCCACCCGGGTGCCGATGCGTGCGGTGCAAAAATTGCGATGGTCGACCAACGGCTTGTCGGACAATGCCTGGACAAGATCTACATGATGGAGCTCGCCCGCAATAACAATGTACCGACCGCCGCATTTGCGATTGCACGCAACCAAAATCAACTCCTCCAGACAACCAAAACCATCGGATTTCCGCTTGTCGTCAGGCCGGAAGAATCAACCACGAGGCTGAACGAAAAAAAGGCTTTGTTTGTCGTCGACGAAAAGGATTTCCGGCGCCAAATACCAGTCTGGCCCGACGGCCAGGCCGGATTGATTATCCAAAAAATGGCGACGGGTAAACGGCACAATATCTATTTTGCGGCCGAGAAGGGCGAACTATTTCGCTACCTTCACGCTGTGATTTCGAGGACCGATAATCCTGATGGTTCAGGCCTCGCAGTTGACGGAACTACCATCGAACCGATGGAAAAATTGCGAAGCTATAGCGAAAGCTTGATCCGTGCGCTTGATTATACCGGCATCGGTTGCATTCAGTTTCTGGTCGACGAAAAAACCGGCAAGGTCAGTTTTCTCGAAATCAACGCGCGGATTGCCGGCAATCATGCCCTGCCTGAATTTGCAGGGCTCGGGCTGAGCACCATTTTATTGGATCTGGCCGAGGGCCAACCCCTTGATACAACCTCGATTACCGGGAAATCGGGTATCCGGTTTGTCTGGATGTCCGGCGAAATTCTGGCTGCAAAAATTGCATGGTCGGAATCTGAAGCCGGAACCGGCGAGGTTGCAAAGCGGGTCCTGCGGGCGATAGGCGCTGCTATCCGCGCCGATATCCACATGACCTTTTCACTAACTGATCCCAAACCGGGTCTGATCGCCCTTAAAAAGGTCGTGCCAAATGGGCGCAAGTTGGTTCAGCGCCTCCGGCGATTTTGTCAACGCGTGCTGGCCACCCAGTCCACTCAATCAACCAGGCGGAAATTGTCATGACGACACTCCCTTTGAAAAGCACCACATTTCTGGCGGAGGCTGAGCATTCCCGGTCCAGAATCCAACCGTCTTTGCAGGATGGCGGGCTCGAGTATATCGAGGGGCATGCCTGGGACGAAATTGCATCGGATTTTAGCGATGCCGTTCATGAGCAAACCCACTGTTTTAACGCCGCGCGTTGGGGTTCGGGCAAAACCGAGAATGTTGTTTTTCGCGAGCAGGGTGAAATAATTGGGGGCGCCAGCGTGATAGTTATCGAAATTCCGTTCCTGAAAAGCGGAATTGCTATCGTCAAATGGGGGCCGGTCTGGCGGCGGCGCGGCGAAACCCCCGTACCTGCACGTCTCGCCTCGATCTTACTGCAGCTGCAGCAGGAGTTTGCGGTTCGCCGCGGGTTGCACCTGACTCTGATGCCTCACGCGGATCCCGAACATTCGTCCGCAATGTGTAGCCAGCTTGTGGATCTTGGTTTCAAGGCAGGGGCCTCGCTACCGGCCCCGGAACGCTACCTGGTCGATACCGGCATTGACGCGGATGAACTTAGGCAAAGCCTCGATCAGAAATGGCGGTACAACCTGAAAAAATCCGAGAAAAACGAATTCAGTTATGAATTCGCAGCTGGTCAGGACGCCTTGGCAACGTTCAGTGATCTTTATTCGAAAATGTTGTCACGCAAAAATTTTGACGATCATTCGGCGGTCTACACTCTTGAAGAGTTGATGAAAAGCCGCTCTGAAGTCTTCAGACCGGTCATCGTCCTGGTCTCTTACCAAGGAGAAGTAACAGCGGGAGGCGTGTTCGATCTGAGCGGCGAGCGAGCCGTATACCTCTATGGCGCCACCGATGACCGGGCCTTGCATTTAAGGGCCGGGTACGCGCTTCACTGGTGGATTGCATCATACCTGTGCGATCAACCCGAAACGCGCTGGTACGATCTTGGTGGAAACGATCTGGATCGTGGCCTTCATCAATTCAAAAAGGGATTTGTTGGAAAATCCGGTTCAATTTGCGTAACTCCTGCCGTTTATCATTACGGGGCAACCACTAAGTCAAACCTTATTGGTCAGACAATCTTTCGAGGCAAAGAAATCAAGGCCTCCCTGTCCAGAACTATCAGTGCGTTGAAAAAGCGTTTGAGAAAATGAAACGACTTGTCAGCGAAAAACTGTTTGCCCGATTGTCTGTGCTTACCGGCGGGCGCCTCCTCGGGGCCTTCGCAGCGTTTCTGTCGAGTTTGCTCATTGCCCGCTATCTGGGCGGTGAAGTGCTCGGGACATTTTCCGTATATATGGCAGTTGTCGCGGTTTTATCAGTTCTTGCTGCTGGCGGGTTTCCGGCAGTCGCAACAATTTTTTCAGCGGAATATAGCGCGAAAAACCAGGACGCCCATCTACGTGGGTTTTCTCAGGCTGGCATAAGGCAGGCCTATTTTGGCGGGGCATTGTGTTTCCTCGCCGCCGCGGCCGTCTTGTTCTTTTGGGGACTGACCGGCGGTGTTCAATTTATTTGGACAGCCTTGTTTATCGGGTTTGCCACTGTCGCGCTCGCGCTGACCAATCTGAAAGGCGCTCTTCTTGTGGGCCTGGAGCGGCAGGCTGAGGGGTCGCTCCCTGACACGCTGGTAAAACCGGTGGCTTTCTTCCTGTTCGTGGCGGTATCTCTTCTTGCAGGATTTTCCCTGGGCACCACGGGTTTGCTGGCTGGCTTCGCGGCAAGTATCGCCATTGCGTTTCTAGTGGCAGCGTATCGGCTTCACAAATCCGATTTCATGTCCGTTGCACCCCAAAACGATTTACCGCGATGGCGGAAAGCCGCGTATCCGTGGATCGTCACGTCGTTGGTCTGGGACTTGTTCATTGAACTGCACATCATCGTCGCTGGATTTTTTGTGGCACCGCTAGAGATAGCCATTTTGCATGTGGTATTTCGGTTTCGCGTATTGGCGGGCTACGGAATGCGGTCTCTATACGTTTTGCTCCTGCCCACAATCATTTCGGCCCATGCGACAAACGATGAACTTGAATTTCGGTCGCAAATTTGGAAACTCAATTTGCTTTCGTTTGTCTATTCGTGTGGCGTCATCCTCTTTTTCGCGGTCGCGGGACCCTATTTGCTGGGACTGTTTGGCCAGGAATTTGTATCGGGCTGGGTGCTTCTCATGGTCGTCCTGTCCACCATTTTTGTGCGGGCGATCTTTGGCCCGGCGCCCGCAATTCTTTCGATGAAGGGGCACCAGAAATCTTCGGCAATGGTTATGCTGGGATGCCTGTGCCTGTCATTGGCAGGCTCTGTATTGCTGTATCCGAGCCTTGGGTTGCTTGGGATAGCTCTATCCTACGCGGTATCGAACCTGGTGGCATCGGTTGCACTTTGGCTTTGTTGTAAAGCTTTTACAGGTATCGACTGTTCACTTTTTTCTGTGTTGATCCCCTCCAAAAGTGTGCAGCAGCGGGCCACCCTTTAAACCCAGCGTTTTTTAGAGCCCGGCATTCGTGCACCATTGGTTCTGTCGACTCACACAAATTTGATCCAGGAGGCCCGGAAGGGCCAATATAGTGGATCTTTCCCGCATACATGACGGAGGATCCTACCATGAGCTCGACAATTCGATTTCTTCACCACCCGACATCACAACCCTGCAGGGCCGTGCATCAACTTATGCTTGAGACCTTGATCACTTATTGAGAGTTGGGTCGCATATCTCTGGATGTTCCTGGGGCCGGGGTATCGCTCGCGCGGCCAAGGTTTAGGTATGCTCGCAAAGGGATATCCACTCGACAAAAAAGCAATTAAACTGTGTGATGCGCAGCGACCTTCTGTCGCGTTGACCTACCGTGGCAGATAGCCGGTACCGTTTAGAATAGGTTAGAGCGAATCGGGTAACGCGTTGCCGGCTGACAATCCGGCGACCGGGCCATATTCATATCTACTGCCGACAAGGGGGATTTGAGTTTGGAACAGGCATTGGGTTTGTCGGGAAACCAGGCATTGTTGATGACAATTACGATTGGCATCACGGTTCTGGGGCTGGTCGGGCTGGCGTTGGCGCTGTTCATGGAAAAGCGCTGGAGGCTGACCTACAATATTGAATACCTGTTCATAGCCGGTCTACTGGTCATGGCCTTTTACGGCGACTGGGTCAGCACCAAAATCTACACCGCCTATCAAGAGGATTTGCGGGCAAGCGAGACCCTGTCCGGCACGCTGGTCAGCGACGACGATCGTGATGAGAAATTTGATCGTATTCTGACCGTTGTCACATTCCAGTGGGGTTTTGCCTTTATCACTGAGGAAAACGAATTGAGCCGCAACGCGGCTATCGTTATGCCAGGTGAACGGGTTCTTTTCCGCGTCGTGACAAACGACGTGATCCACGGTTTCAATATCCCCGTAGCGGGAATTACGGCGGAGATTGATCCTGGTGATGTGCGTGAATTGTGGATCCGCGCACCGCAAACGCCGGGTAAATATTTGATCCAATGCGTCAATTATTGCGGCGTTGGTCACACTCAGATGAAAGCCTGGCTGGTCGTCGAAGGGGATGTGCCAACAGCCGAAATGAATATCGGGGAGAACAACAATGGCGCATGACCTCGATCACAAACGGACGGGCGGCGCCCCGCATTGGAAGCCGGAAGATATTCTTGGAACGATTTCCCTGAAAACATTATTGTTTTCGGATGACTACCGCCATATCGCGCTCAAGGGCATATTGACGGCATTTGTCATGCTGGCGCTCGGTGGCGCTTTTGCGATGATATTCCGCACCGAGCTTGCGGTCCCCGGTGCCCAGTTTCTGGGCGCGCGAGGTTACATGACGCTGATGACCTTGCACGGCATGATCATGGTATTCGGCTTCCTGATCCCGCTGACCATCTCAGTCTGCTATTACATGCTGCCCAAGGTCCTCGGCAATGATCGTCTGGAATGGCCCAAAGTTGCGCACTGGAGTTACTGGGTATTGATTGTGGCCGCTGTGCTGCTGGTTATCGGCCGTCCGGACTTTACCTGGACGGCGTATGCGCCAATGTCGCTGCGGGTCGGTGGCAGCCTGGTCTGGATGGGGCACCTGGCCATTCTCCTTGTTGCCATTTCGGAATTCCTGGCTGGATTTGTATTGTGGCGCAACGCGATTGCGGGCGTTACCGCTAGCGGCGGCTGGAAGATGCTGCCCATGATGGGCTGGGCCTCGGCGGTGGTCGGCTTATTGCTGATCGTCGCGACCATCCCGCTTGGCATGATCGGGCTCGGATTGTTCACGGACTGGATGGAGATATCTGCGTGGTTCGATCCGGCGCGTGGCGGCAGTGTGAAATTGTTCCTGTATATTTTTTGGACCTACGGACATCCGGCCGTTTACCTGCCGTTTATCCCGGCAATCGCCATTCTCTACACTTTGATGCCGCGTATTCTGGGGCGCCCCATGTGGAGCTACTGGTCGGGCGTGGTGGCGTTTTTACTGCTCGGCCTGTTCGCCATGCCAATCGGCCCGCATCACTTCCAGCCGCTATACACGATTTCCGGCTGGTACGAGCGGATGATCCAGATATTCACGCTGCTGGTGTTTATACCCAGCGTGCTGCACGTCTTCAATTGGATCGCAACTTTGTGGAGCGATCCGATCCCGGCTTCCGCCCGCGCCAGCGTGCCGTTCAAATTTATGGTTTCATCAATCGCCTTCATTATATACGGCGGTGCAACGGCCTATGTGAACGCCCAAATTGCGACTGACAGCGATTTCATCCACAATACTTATTGGATCCCGGCGCATTTCCACGCCATGTTCTTTGGGTTTGCCGGCCAAATGGCATTTGCAGGGTTCTATTATCTATTCCCGTATTTTACCGGGCGGATGTACAATCAGAAAATGGCCAACAGCCATTTCTGGTTATGGCAAATCGGGTTGTTCACCAAAATTACCATGATGTTTGTCGCCGGCTATGCCTATTTCCCGCGCTGGGTCTACGATTACTTGCCCCTGCAGGAATGGATGATGCCGCAAATGATGATCACGGCGGCGGGCTACCTGATCGGCCTTGGTTTTATCATCTTCGTATACAACGTGGCGGTTAGCGCACGGCGCGGGCAAAAGGCCCCTAACGAGCCGTGGCCGGTCGAGCAAGACGGCGCGGTGCCATCCGCCGCGCCAGCGGAATAGGGGAAGACGGACATGATCAGACTATTCGTTATCGTTGGAATTGTTGCCATCGGGCTTGTCAGTTATTTCGCAACGTATGGGCAAAGTCCTGAATATCAGATGTCTCCAGCCGAAAGTCTGCTCAAACAGTTTGAGGCCGATGGCGTAGTACCGAATGCCAATGCTCTTTTCGAAAACGAGGAAGTAGAGCACGGCATATTCGAGGTGCCGCCTGAGGACGAGATCGAGCTGGAGAAAGCCATGTCCTTGGATGGAATGGATATGGGTGCCGGCGGGACCATGAATATGGATGCCGATCAGCCCACGGGCATGGCGATGGGCGACGACGCGCCTGCGGGCACGAATATGGATGCCGATCAGCCCACGGGCATGGCGATGGGCGACGACGCGCCTGCGGGCACGAATATGGATGCCGATCAGCCCACGGGTATGGCGATGGGTGACGACGCAACTGCTGGTATGAACTCGGATGCCGATCAGCCTACGGGTATGGCGATGGGTGACGACGCGCCTGCGGGTATGAACACGGATGCCGATCAGCCCACGGGCATGGCGATGGGCGACGACGCACCTGCGGACATGAATATGAGTAGCGGCGACGCCATGGAAATGGAAGTCACAGGCGGTCTTGTTGTTACCGAGAACGGCAGCTTTGATCGGGAAATCGATCTCACGATGTCGGAATGGACATTCTCCGACATGAATATCGAAGTGAAACAGGGGGAACGGATTCGCTTTAATGTCACCAACGGCGGCAAAATTCCACATGAATTTATGTTCATGACGCCGCCGGCCATGGCGGCAGTCAATTATCGTGCCCAGCGCGCCGATTGGAACCTGTTGGAACACGAAGCACTTTTTGAGAAATCCCTGGTTCTTCCTGGGGGCACCTTTTCCTTTGTCGCCGAGATCGGGGAAGATGGCGCTTGGATGTTCATGTGCATGTTGCCCTACCATATGCAGATGGGGATGATGGGTCAGATGGCGACCCCGGGCAACGCCATGAACATGCAGATGTAGCTGCTTCAACGCGGCAGGTTTACAGTTATCCGCAATCCACCTTCATCGAGATTGATCAGTGCGATATCGCCCCCGTGTGCGCGGATTATCGTTCTCGCAACGGTCAATCCTAGGCCGGTTCCGCCGGTATTACTGTTGCGTGATTCATCAAGCCTGTAGAAAGGTTTGAATACGTCCTCGAGACGGTCTTTTGGAATACCCGGCCCATTGTCGACAATGTCAAGAAAGACGTTATCTTCCGTTTCCCGCATTGTCAGGTGGGCCTTGCCGCCGTATCGAATTGCGTTCTCGACCAAGTTGCTGATCGCGCGCCGCAGGGCGACTGGCTGGCAATCAAAGGGGACAGGCTGCTGACCAACTTGCAGTGTGATCTTGTGCCCCATATCTTTGGCGTCGTCGCAAATCCGTTGTAAAATTGTTCGAAATTCGACCATTGCCCGCGGTTCGTGGGCTGCCTCGTCGCGGACAAACGACAGGGCGGACTGCGTCATTTTCTCCATATCGTCCAGGTCAGCAAGCATTTTTAGTCGTTGCTCGTCGTCCTCAACAAATTCCGCCCGCAGACGCATCCGCGTTATGGGGGTGCCCAGATCGTGGGATATAGCGGCGATCATTTGGGTTCGATCTTCAACGAAACGCTGGATTCGATCCTGCATCTCGTTGAACGCCTGTATAGCCTTGCGGACTTCAGCGGGGCCGGTTTCGGGAATTGGATGCGCATCTACATCAATTCCAAGCCGGTGAGCGGCGCGTGCAAATCTTGCAAGCGGCTGGTCGATAAATCGGGCCATCATGATCGAAAAGAAAGCAACGGCGGTAAGCATGATTGCCATGGACAGGCCAAACCGAAATGACCATGTGGTTTCAGGGTTTTCTTTGGGGACAGCAAAATTGAGCCACCCGGCTTCGGGTAAGGTGAGAGATACAAGCACTATTTCATCGGCGCTATCCCGGGCAGGCCAGGACACCGGAAGCCATCCGATGGTATTTGATTCAGACACTTTTAAAGACTGGATCTGGACCATGCGCCCTCCAAGAGGGCCTAAGTGGGCTAACAATGCCTTGCGAAATTCGTCGGGATTCTGTTCGTTGGAATCGACATCGTTTGCATAGCTCTCTTGAGATAGAGTAACCTGAATTTGAGGTCCCCCTACGATCTCGATCAGGCGAGCGCGTTCTTCACCAACAGTATCCCGGATCAGCCGATCGACCGTAGCTATGCGCTCACCGACATGTTCCCCGCTGTTGATTTCGAGCAAGCTGGTTCGGTCAGTACTGTAGAGCGCCACGCTCACGGCGTGGGAAATCCCCAGTCCCAGGATCATAACAAGAAGAGTCCGGACGGCGATCGAGTCAGGTATCAGGCGTTTCATTCAGCGTTACTTTCGATGTGAACATATAGCCGCCGCCGCGAACGGTTTTAATCATTTCTGGTTTTTTGGGATTGATTTCGATCTTGCGACGCAGTCGGCTCACCTGCATGTCGATGCTGCGATCGAACAGGGCTTCCGCCCGGCCGTGACTGAGGTCCAGCAACTGATCACGATTGAGGACCCGTTGGGGGTGCTCAACAAAGGCCACAAGCAAATCAAATTCGCCGGTGCTGAGGTCTACAAACAGCCCCTGCGGAGATTCAAGCTGTCGCCGGCCGATTTTCAGTTTCCAGCCCGAAAATTGATGAATCCTCGAGATGGCGGGCGCCTCACGCGTGGTCGCAAGGGGTGCGCGCCTGAGCACGGCCTTCATCCTGGCCAGCAATTCGCGCGGATTGAACGGTTTGGGAAGGTAATCGTCTGCACCCACTTCGAGGCCGACGATCCGATCGGTTTCCTCTCCCATTATGGTGAGCATGATGACAGGGATCTGCGATTGTGCCCGCAGGTTTCGGCACAAAGATAAACCGTCCTCCCCGGGCAGCATGAGATCAAGGACAATGAGATCGATTTTCCAGTCGGCAAGGGTTCGGCGCATTTCGTGACCGTCGGCGACCGCAGTGACCCGGTACCCGTGCTTGCTCAGGAATCGACTCAGCAGATCACGAATTTCGCGATCATCATCGACGACCAGTATGTGGGCTGTCTGTTCTTTGGCAGGCGCGCTCATCGAGGCAAATTATCTCCTGTCACGGTCTTTCCCGAGGGAAAATTTGTAACAACTCTTCACAGACCCCGGCGCCGTTACAAACCGTTACCAAACAGCGATCCGGCTGGGGTTGGCCGGTTACAATAGGATCCTACATTGAAAATATTCAATAAACGAAACACGAGGACCTACCATGAGAAAATTATCAAAACCAACGGTTGCTGTGCTCGCCGGTCTTGGGGCAATTGCGTTGTCCGTCGGCCCAAGCTACGCGTCAGCAGGCCACGGCACGCCCAGTGCCGAAACACCTGTCCAACTTGCTCATAGCTCCAATAGGGGTCAACCGAGCCAAGGCCAGCAGGGCCAGGGCATGATGAACCAGGGCCAGCAAGGTCAGCAGGGTCAGGGCATGATGAACCCGGGCCAACAGGGCCAGGGCAACATGAACCCGGGTCAGCAAGGCCAGGGCATGATGAACCCGGGCCAGCAGGGCCAGGGCAACATGAACCCGGGTCAGCAAGGCCAGGGCATGATGAACCCGGGCCAGCAGGGCCAGGGCATGATGGGCGGCGGCATGATGAATATGATGCGTCAGCACATGATGGGCCAAGGCCAGGGCATGATGGGCTCGAATTCCGGGATGGGTATGGGATTTGGCGGTCAGGTCGTCGTCAACAAGGACCTGACGGTAGATGATGTCAGCCATTTCCTCGGACACCGTCTCGAAATCCAGGGCAATGAACGCCTGACCCTTGGTGACGTTGTCGAAGTGGATGGAGACAAGATCACCGCAGACATCAACACTGTGGATGGGTCCCTGGTGCAGCGTCTTGAAATCGACCTGCATAGCGGAAAGATGCAGCACATGCAGCAAAACAACTAACGGCTTTCTGCGGGTCTGACCCGTAGTGTCGATGCCGGTGCCAGCAGATTTTGGATCTTCCCAGC
>JAJFGZ010000015.1 GCA_021775855.1 Hyphomicrobiales bacterium | reverse complement strand
AGATGATCATGCCCGGGGACAATTGCGCGGTCGAGGTGGAGCTGATTGTGCCGATCGCCATGGAAGAAAAGCTGCGTTTCGCCATCCGTGAAGGCGGCCGAACCGTCGGCGCCGGCGTCGTCGCTGGAATTATCGAGTAGCAAACCAGCATTAGCGCGTCTTTATCAAGACGCGCTTTTTGCAAGAGGTGGAATTGATGAACGCGCAGAATATTCGGATCAGATTAAAGGCTTTCGATCATCGGATTCTCGATGTGTCGACCAAAGAGATCGTGAGTACGGCGAAACGGACCGGTGCGCAGGTACGCGGGCCAATCCCGCTGCCGACGCGGATCGAGCGGTTCACCGTCAACCGATCGCCCCATATCGACAAGAAGAGCCGCGAACAATTTGAAATTCGCACACATAAACGTTTACTGGATATCGTCGATCCCACCCCTCAGACCGTGGACGCGCTGATGAAGCTCGACCTTGCGGCGGGTGTGGATGTCGAGATCAAGCTTTAACTAGAAGTCAGGAGAGCCGCATCATGCGCTCTGGAGTGATAACGCAAAAGGTCGGGATGACCAGGATATTTACCGATGCCGGGGAGCATATCCCGGTGACGGTCCTGAAGCTCGACAATTGCCAGGTCGTTGGTCACATGACTGGCGAAAAGAACGGCTATACGGCGCTGCAGCTTGGCGCCGGGTTCCGAAAGACAAAGAATGTTACACGCGCGATCCGAGGTCACTTTGCGGCAGCAAAGGTTGAGCCGAAACGCAAACTTGCGGAATTCCGCGTTAGCGAAGAGAACCTGATCTCGGTCGGCGCCGAAATTACCGCTGACCATTATGTGCCCGGTCAGTATGTGGATGCTTCGGGGATCACGGTTGGTAAGGGATTTGCCGGTGCCATGAAGCGGCACAATTTTGGCGGCTTGCGTGCAACCCACGGTATTTCCATCTCTCATCGTAGTCATGGTTCAACCGGTCACAGCCAGGATCCTGGCAAGGTGTTCAAGGGTAAGAAAATGGCTGGCCATATGGGCGACGTCCGGGTCACCACGCAGAACCTGATGGTTGTAAAAACCGATCTGGAACGCGGCCTGATTATGATCCGCGGCGCGGTCCCGGGTTCCAAAGGCGGCTGGGTTTTCCTGAGCGATGCGGTCAAGAAAAAACGTCCCGATGACGCTCCCGTACCAGGCGCATTCCGGACGGCAGGTGAAGAAAAGTCTGCCAAGCCCGCTGATGCGCCGTCACCCGAAGAAGTAGCCGAAGACAAGCAAGTTGAAACCCCGGCAGAGGCAGACGTTTCTGCTGACGCCGGTGACGCTAAAGAAAATGGAGACGCCTAATGGAACTGCAAGTCTCCACGATCGATGGCAAGAAATCGGGGTCCCTCAAGGTCTCGGACGAGGTCTTTGGGCTCGAACCGCGCGCCGACATCCTTCACCGGATGGTGCGTTACCAGCTTGCCAAGCGTCAACAGGGCTCGCACGCCACCAAGGGGCGTTCGGAAATTTCACTGACAGGCGCCAAATTCGGCAACCAGAAGGGCGGCGGTCGTGCCCGTCACGGTTCCCGGCGTTCCAACATCTTTGTCGGCGGCGGCAAGGCTCACGGCCCTGTCCAGCACAGCCATGCCATTGGTCTACCGAAAAAGGTCCGTGCGCTTGCCCTTCGTCTTGCCATTTCCTCGAAGGTCAAATCGGGTGACCTCATCGTGATCAAGGACGGCAAGGTCAAGGATGCGAAAACCAAATCGCTCCAGGCCGGCTTTACGAAATTGGGTCTTGGTTCAGCATTGGTGATCGATGGCGCCGAGGTCGAGGTGAATTTGAAGCTGGCCGCCAAGAACATCCCGCAGGTGGATGTGCTGCCGGTCCAGGGGATCAACGTTTATGACATATTGCGCCGCGACAAACTGGTCCTGACGACATCGGCAATCGAAATTCTGGAGGCGCGTTTCCAATGACCAATGTTGCTCATTACGATGTGATCGTGGCGCCGGTCATCACCGAGAAATCGACCATGGCTTCGGAAGCCAATCAGGTGGTTTTCCGGGTTACGAAAGGCGCCAACAAGCCGCAGATCAAGGCGGCGGTTGAAGCCTTGTTTGATGTCAAGGTGAAGGCGGTGAATACGTTGAACCGCAAAGGCAAGATCAAGAAGTTTCGTGGCCATCGCGGTCGTCAGAGTGATTTCAAGAATGCGATCATTACCCTCGAAGAGGGCCATTCGATAGACGTGGCGACCGGGCTTTAGGGCACGGAACAGGTAACAGGCAGTAGAGACATGGCATTAAAATCGTTCAAGCCGACCTCTCCGGGGCAGCGCAGCCTTGTGCTGGTTGACCGCTCGCACCTTTGGAAGGGCGGGCCGGTCAAGTCCCTGACCGAGGGGCTCAAGAGCCACGGTGGGCGCAATAACCACGGCCGTGTCACTGCACGCAGGCGTGGTGGCGGGCACAAACGCAACTATCGGATCGTGGATTTCAAGCGCCGGAAGTTTGATATTCCGGGCACCGTTGAGCGGATCGAATACGACCCGAACCGGACAGCCTATATTGCGCTATTGCGTTACGAAGACGGCGAGTTGGCATATATTCTGGCGCCGCAACGTGTACAGGTCGGCGATGTTGTTGTTTCCGGCAACCAGGTTGACGTGAAACCCGGCAATGCCATGCCGATGTCGAATATCCCGATCGGCACGATCATCCACAATATCGAAATGAAGGCAGGCAAGGGCGGGCAAATTGCCCGCGCCGCCGGGACCTATGCGCAGCTTGTGGGTCGCGATTCAGGCTACGCCATTCTGCGGCTGAATTCGGGCGAACAGCGGCTCGTGCGCGCGGAATGCCTGGCGACCATTGGCGCCGTATCCAACCCGGATAATTCGAATATTTCTATTGGCAAAGCAGGCCGCAACCGGTGGCTTGGACGCAGACCCTCTGTTCGCGGTGTTGCCATGAACCCAATTGACCATCCGCATGGCGGCGGCGAAGGCCGTACCTCAGGTGGTCGGCATCCGGTGACGCCCTGGGGCAAACCCACCAAGGGCAAACGGACCCGCAGTAACAAGTCGACTGACAAATTCATCGTTCGCAGCCGGCATTTGCGCAAGAAAAGAAGAAGGTAGACTGAATTGACCCGTTCAACCTGGAAAGGCCCGTTCATCGATGGCTACCTTTTGAAGAAGGTGGAAGCCGCGCGTGAAACAGGGCGCAAGGACGTCATCAAGATCTGGAGCCGTCGTTCAACGATCCTGCCGCAATTTGTCGGCCTGACGTTCGGTGTTCATAACGGACGTAAACACATCCCGGTTCTCGTGACCGAGGACATGATCGGTCACAAGTTCGGCGAATTTTCGCCGACCCGGACCTATTATGGCCATACGGCTGACAAAAGAGCGCGGAGGACCTAGATCATGGGGAAGGCTAAAAGAGAACGGTCCTTACCGGACAATGAGGCGAAGGCGGTCAACCGCATGCTTCGTGGCAGCCCGCAAAAGCTCAACCTTGTCGCCGCTTCGATTCGGGGCAAGAAGGCCGGTCAGGCGCTTGCCGATCTGACCTTTCTGCGCAAGAGGATCGCGACCGATGTCAAGAAGACGCTGGAATCCGCGATCGCAAACGCTGAAAACAACCACGACCTCGATGTGGATGATCTGATCGTGTCGGAAGCCTATGTGGGCAAAAATCTTGTGTTGAAACGTGGTCGTCCGCGTGCGCGCGGTCGCTACGGAGCAATTCTGAAACCGTTTTCGCAAATCACGATTGTGGTTCGCCAAGTTGAGGAGCCTGCCTGATGGGCCAAAAGACCAATCCAATCGGCTTTAGACTCGGCATCAATCGCACCTGGGATTCGCGTTGGTATGCCGACGGCGAGTTCCGTGAATTGTTGGCCGAAGACGTCAAGATTCGCAGATTTCTGCTCGAAGAATTGAAGCAGGCAGGTGTCTCGAAAATCGTAATCGAACGCCCGCATCGCAAATGCCGCGTAACCGTTCACACCGCACGGCCGGGTATCGTGATTGGCAAGAAGGGCGCCGATATTGAAAAATTGCGCCGCCGCATTGCCCAGATGACGGCCAGCGAGGTGCACATCAACATCATTGAGGTGCGCAAACCAGAAATCGACGCCAAGCTTGTTGCCGACAATATCGCGCATCAGCTAGTCCGCCGTATTGCATTCCGCCGCGCCATGAAGCGTGCCGTTCAGTCTGCAATCCGGCTTGGCGCGTCCGGGATCAGAATCAATTGCGGGGGGCGCCTGGGGGGCGCAGAAATCGCCCGTACGGAGTGGTACCGCGAAGGCCGCGTGCCGCTCCACACTCTTCGTGCAGACATCGATTACGGGGAAAGTACGGCGCATACGGCGTACGGCACCTGCGGTATCAAGGTCTGGATTTTCAAGGGCGAAATCATGGAGCATGATCCGATGGCCCATGAAAAACGCGCACTAGATGTGATGAATACTGGCGGCCGGAGACAGCGCGAAAACGCTTAAAATCAGGCGTTTCCGTGTCGATTGGTCAAAGAAAAGAAGAGATGTAGACAATGCTGCAGCCTAAACGCACAAAATTCCGCAAGCAGCACAAAGGCCGTATCAAGGGCGTTGCGAAGTCGGGAGCCACGTTGAATTTTGGTGCCTATGGCCTCAAAGCCCTGGAGCCGGAGCGGATTACGTCGCGCCAAATCGAAGCGGCCCGTCGCGCCATGACCCGGCACATGAAACGTGCTGGCCGGGTGTGGATCAGGATTTTCCCGGACGTTCCGGTGTCCAAGAAGCCGATCGAAGTGCGGATGGGCAAGGGCAAGGGGACGCCGGAATTTTGGGTTGCCCGGGTTCGCCCTGGCAGGATTATGTTTGAAATTGACGGCGTCACCCCGGACGTTGCTCAAGTGGCGTTGGAACTTGGTGCATCAAAATTGCCGGTCAAGACCCGGATTGTTCGGCGCCTTGGCGACAGCCAGTGATGCTGCACCGGTACGGAGTGAAATTATGAGAGCACAAGATGTAAGAGACATGTCGCCGGACCAGCTTGATGACAAGCTGGCCGAACTGAAGAAAGAGCAGTTCAACCTGCGCTTTCAGAAGGCGACTGGACAATTGGAAAACACCGCCCGTGTGCGGCAGGTGCGCCGGGATATCGCCAGGGTGCGCACCATTGCCGTTGAGAAACAGGCGCAACAGAAATCGGCCGATACGGCCAGTTCGTAAGGAAGAACGATATGCCTAAGCGCATGCTCCAAGGCGTCGTGACGAGCGACAAACAAGACAAGACGGTGGTGGTGCTGGTCGAACGCCGGTTTACCCATCCGCTTCTCAAGAAGACCGTTCGCCGGACCAAAAAATATCAGGCCCACGATGCCGACAATAGTCGCAAGGTGGGTGACAAGGTATCAATCGAAGAGAGTGCACCCATCTCGAAAAACAAGCGATGGGTTGTCGTAAATAATGAAAGTGCCGCCAGTTAATAGCGGACGGCCAGACCTGATTGCAGGTCGGAAATATTGGAGTGATCTGTCATGATCCAGATGCAGACCAATCTAGATGTCGCTGATAATTCAGGCGCCAAGCGGGTGCAATGCATCAAGGTGCTTGGTGGCTCGAAGCGTAAATATGCGCGCGTTGGTGACCTGATCGTTGTTTCGATCAAGGAAGCCATGCCGCGTGGCAGGGTGAAAAAGGGTGAAGTAATGCGTGCCGTTGTTGTACGCACGGCAAAAGACATCCGCCGCGCCGATGGTAGCGTGATCCGGTTTGATCGCAACGCAGCAGTCCTGGTCAACAATCAGGGCGAGCCGATTGGCACCCGTATTTTTGGCCCCGTGACACGCGAATTGCGCTTCCGCAATCAGATGAAAATCGTCTCGCTTGCGCCGGAGGTTTTGTAATGGCCGCAAAAATTAAAAAGGGCGACCGGGTTGTTGTGCTTACCGGAAAAGACAAGGGCCGGTCGGGCGACGTGCTGAAAATTTTTCCCGCAGAGAACCGGGCTATTATTCAGGGCATAAACATGGTCAAGCGCCATACCCGTCATGCTCCTGGCGAAGAAGGTGGGATCATTTCCAAGGAAGCCCCGCTGCATATCTCCAATCTGGCCATTGCCGATCCGAAAGACGGCAAGCCGACCCGGGTTGGATTTCAGACACTTAAAGATGGTCGCAAGGTACGCGTTGCCAAGCGGTCAGGAGAAACGATCGATGGCTGACACGCAATATGTACCGCGCATGAAGCAGCTCTACGATGAGGTTGCGCGCGCCAAACTTCTTGAAGAATACAAATATTCCAACGCCATGGAAGTGCCGCAGCTCGACAAGGTCGTGCTCAATATGGGGCTTGGCGAGGGGACGCAGGACCGCAAGGCAGTTGAGAAAGCCGCTGAGCAATTGACCCTGATTGCAGGCCAAAAGGCCCAGATCACGATTGCCCGGAAGTCGATCGCGACGTTCAAGCTTCGCGATGGCATGTCGATCGGCGCCAAAGTCACGCTACGCGGCACACGCATGTTCGAGTTTGTCGATCGGCTGGTAACGGTGGCGCTGCCACGCGTGCGGGATTTCAGGGGTTTGCGCCCGAACAGCTTTGACGGGCGTGGTAATTTTGCTCTCGGGATCAAGGAACACATCGTGTTCACGGAAATCGATTACGACTCGATCGATTCTATTCTGGGGCTGGATATCGTGATTTGTACCACTGCGAAGAATAACGACGAAGCGCGTACGTTATTGAAAGAATTAAACTTTCCGTTCAGCCAATAGGGGCCGTTCGGATTTAGGAGACCATTGATGGCAAAGAAAAGTGCAGTAGAGCGGGATCTCAAGCGCCGTAAACTGGAATCCCAGTTTGCATCGCGTCGCGCTCGCCTTAAGGCGATCGCGCGCAACAAGGACGCTTCGATGGAGGATCGCTTCAAGGCGCAACTCGATCTGGCCGCGCTGCCACGCAATTCATCACCTTCGCGCAAGCGGAATCGTTGTGTACTGACCGGGCGTCCGCGTGCCTATTACCGTAAACTCGGTATGTCGCGCATTGCGCTCCGGGACATGGCTTCAAAAGGCATGGTCCCCGGTATGGTCAAGGCAAGCTGGTAAGGGAGACGACAGATGTCGATCAATGATCCTCTCGGCGATATGCTGACCCGTATCCGCAACGGGCAAATGCGGAAGAAATCCAGCGTCACATCGCCGGCGTCAAGGCTGCGGGCGCTTGTGCTCGATGTGCTGAAAGACGAAGGCTATATTCGTGGCTACACCCGGACCGATTATGACGGCGGAAAAGCTGAACTGGATATCGAACTGAAATATTTCGATGGCGAACCGGTCATCCGCGAGATCCAGCGGGTATCGAGGCCGGGCAGACGGGTTTATTCGTCTTCCCGCAGTTTACCGGTTGTCGCGAGCGGGCTTGGGGTATCGATCGTATCAACGCCGAAGGGCGTCATGGCCGATCACCAGGCACGAGATAACAATGTTGGTGGAGAGGTGTTGTGCCGAATCTTCTGATTGGTGCATTACTTTAACAAACAGGAATAGAAACATGTCGCGTATCGGCAAATCACCTATTGCGGTTCCATCTGGGGTAACCGCTGAGATTGATGGACAGCAGGTCCGTGTCAAGGGGCCCCGGGGCGAAGCCTCGATTGTTTTAGTCGATGAGGTCGTCAGCAAAATGTCCGACGATGGCATCACGATCAGTGCGGTCAATGATACCCGGCGCGCTCAATCCATGTGGGGCTTGTCGCGCACACTGGTCTCAAACATTGTCGTTGGAGTTAGCGAAGGGTTTACCAAGACACTGGAAATCAATGGTGTTGGGTACCGCGCCCAGATCCAGGGCAATAACTTGCAACTTCTTTTGGGCTTTAGCCACGACGTGAATTTTCCGATACCGGATGACCTCAAAATTGAGTGTCCGAAACCGACCGAAATCGTGGTATCCGGCAATGACAAGCAACGGGTTGGGCAGATTGCTGCCGAAATCCGCCGGTACCGGCCACCCGAACCCTTCAAGGGCAAGGGCGTGAAATATCAGGGTGAATATGTCTTCCGTAAGGAAGGCAAGAAGAAGTAATGGAGCGGCTTAATGGCCAATAGATTGAACGCATCACAGAAACGCAAGCGCCGGGTACGTCTGGCCTTGCGGGCAGGTGGAAGTGACAGGCCGAGATTGTCGGTTTTTCGCTCCAATGGCCATATCTATGTGCAGGTAATTGATGACACGGACGGCAAAACACTAGTTGCGGCGTCGACCTTGGAAAAAAACTTTCGGGAGAATTCAGGCTCCGGCGGAAACAGGGGAGCGGCTGCGGCTATCGGTAAACTGATTGCCGAGCGGGCCAAAGAGGCCAAAATCAAGCAGGTGGTGTTTGACCGTGGCGAGTATCTGTATCACGGGCGTGTCAAAGCACTTGGCGATGCCGCCCGCGAGGCCGGTCTTGAATTCTAGAAGTTGATGAAACGAATTATTAGAGAGACAGCGAGAAGTTGATGGCTGAACGCACACCCAATAAAAGAGGCAGGTCGCAACGCGACAGGTCGCAGCGAGACCGGCAGGAACGCGACAGCGAATTTGTTGACAAACTCGTCCATATCAATCGTGTCGCCAAGGTGGTGAAGGGCGGCCGACGGTTTGGATTTGCGGCCCTCGTTGTTGTGGGTGACCAGAAAGGCCGGGTCGGGTTCGGCCACGGCAAGGCGCGTGAAGTTCCGGAAGCCATTCGCAAGGCAACGGATGCCGCCAAACGCGCGCTGATCCATGTGCCCCTCCGTGAGGGACGGACATTGCATCATGATGTGACCGGGCGCCACGGCGCCGGCAAGGTCCTGCTCCGCGCAGCGCCTCCCGGCACCGGCATTATTGCTGGTGGTCCGATGCGCGCCGTCTTCGAGACGATGGGAATGCAGGACGTGGTCGCAAAATCTATCGGGTCGTCCAATCCCTACAACATGGTGCGGGCAACCTTCCACGCGCTGAGCCGCGAAGATAGCCCGAAGGGTGTCGCGGCACGGCGCGGAATTAAGTTGAGCTCGTTACAGGCGCGTCGTCAGCCAGATGGTGTTTCACAGGGTGATGCCTAGTTCGGACGACGACCGAGCTGACGCACTTTAATGGAGAGAGAAATGGCGAAAACAATATCCGCCAAAACGGTCACGGTTGAACAGATTGGAAGCCCCATCCGGCGTCCGCAGGATCAACGCCAGACCCTTATCGGGCTTGGTCTGAACAAGATGCACCGCCGGCGAACGCTTGAAGATACGCCGGCTGTTCGCGGCATGATTGCCAAAATCAGCCACCTCGTTCGCGTTGTCGACGAGAGCTAGGTCAAAGGAATAGAGTGATGAAGCTCAACGAGCTGAAAGACAATGATGGCGCTTCGAGCCCGCGTAAACGCGTCGGCCGGGGTATCGGATCCGGACTGGGTAAGACTTCGGGCAGGGGCCATAAGGGCCAAAAATCACGCTCGGGTGTCGCGATCAAAGGATTCGAGGGCGGCCAGATGCCGATCCATCGGCGTTTGCCAAAGCGTGGATTTGTCAATATTTTCAGCAAATCCTTCAACGAGGTCAATCTCGGGCGGGTGCAGACAGCGATCGACGCGAAAAAGCTGGACGCGAAGAAAACCATTGATCTTGCTGCTTTGATGGCGGCCGGCATTGCCCGTCGTCCGCTCGATGGCGTGCGTCTGCTTGCCAAGGGCGAATTGAAGACCAAGGCAAATTTCGCAGTCAACGGCGCTTCCAAATCAGCGATTGAGGCCGTAGAAAAAGCGGGCGGGAAAGTCACGATTGTTGAGTCGGTCGCGCCGAATAAGCAGGCCGCAAGTGATGCGAAGGCAAAAAAGCCGGAAAAAAAGATCAAAACTGACTAGAACTGCATGACATTTTGGACGTCCGTCGCCATATGGTGAGGGACAACCAGACCCGGAGCGCATAAATGGCATCTGCAGCAGAACAACTTGCCGCCAATCTGAATTTTTCAGCGATCTCCAAGGCGACGGAGCTGAAAAAGCGGATTTGGTTTACGTTGGCCGCTCTGCTTGTTTACCGTCTCGGCACTTATATTCCCCTTCCGGGTATCAATCTGGAAGCCGTGGCCGATCTGTTCCGTCAGAACCAGTCCGGCATGCTCGGTCTGTTCAATATGTTTTCTGGCGGCGCGGTTGGCCGCATGGCCATTTTCGCCCTGAACATCATGCCGTATATTTCAGCGTCAATTATCATGCAGTTGATGACTGCTGTCTCGCCGCGACTTGAGGAACTCAAGAAAGAGGGCGAACAGGGCCGTAAGGTCATGAACCAATATACAAGGTACGGGACTGTTCTATTGGCGACCGTGCAGGCCTATGGCATTGCGGTCGGGCTTGAAAGCGCCGGCAACATTGTTGCGGATCCCGGTTGGTTTTTCCGTATTTCGACAGTCATTACACTGACCGGCGGCACGATTTTCCTGATGTGGCTTGGCGAGCAGATTACTGCCCGCGGCATCGGAAACGGCATTTCGCTGATTATCTTTGCAGGCATCGTTGCAGAATTGCCGTCGGCGATTGTCGGCATGCTGGAACTTGGCCGCCAGGGCGCATTGTCGACGACCCTCATTCTCGGCGTCATTGTGATGGCGATTGGCGTGATCATGCTGATCGTCTTCGTGGAACGCGCCCAGCGCCGGCTGTTGGTCCAATACCCAAAACGACAGGTGGGCAACCGGATGTTCCAGGGCGACAATTCGCATCTGCCGCTGAAGTTGAATACCGCTGGCGTTATTCCTGCCATTTTCGCGTCATCAATTCTGCTGCTACCGATTACGCTCGCCAATTTCTCCGGTGGAGAAGCCGGCAGCTGGTTGACAACGATCACCACCCTGCTTGGCCGGGGACAGCCGCTGTTTCTGCTGATGTATGGTGGCGGTATCGCCTTCTTCGCATTTCTTTACACGGCAATTGTGTTTAGCCCCAAGGACACGGCCGATAACCTGAAAAAGAATGGCGGATTTATTCCCGGCATCAGGCCAGGTGAACGAACCGCCGAATATATCGACTATGTTTTGACGCGCGTTACTGTCGTTGGCGCCATATATCTCGTTTTTGTCTGTATTTTGCCTGAAATTTTGATATCCCAGGCAGCAGTACCTTTCTATTTCGGGGGGACTTCATTGCTGATTGTCGTGAGCGTGACCATGGACACGGTTTCGCAAGTGCAAGGTCACTTGCTAGCCCATCAATATGAGGGGATGGTCAAACGCACGAAACTCAGGGGCCGTGGGAGACGCAGATGAGGCTAATCCTCTTGGGCCCACCAGGCGCAGGAAAAGGGACCCAGGCAACCCGGTTGGCAAAGCGATTTAACCTTCTCCATCTATCCACCGGCGACATGCTGCGGGCCGCGGTCACAGCAAGATCGCCGATTGGTCTGAAGGTCAAGAATGTCATGGAGCGGGGCGATTTGGTGTCTGATGACATCGTAATCGACATCATTTCCGAACGGATTGATGAGCCGGACGCGGCCAACGGGTTTATCCTCGACGGATTCCCGCGCACTGTTGCTCAGGCCGAGGCGTTGAGCGATCTGCTGGATGAAAAAGGCCTCACGCTTGATTGCGTTATCGCAATTGCGGTTGAGGATGAGGCACTCATCGAGCGAATCACCGGTCGCTATAGCTGTGTTAAATGTGGCGCCGGGTACCACGATGTTTATCACAATCCGGTGGTCGAAGGCGTCTGTGATACGTGCGACGGGACCGAGTTTAAGCGTCGGGCTGATGACAATGTCGAGACAGTCAAAAGCCGGTTGTTGGCTTATCATGGGCAGACCGTGCCGCTGATTGATCATTATACGCTCAGAAAACTGCTGACGACCGTCGATGGCATGGCGAACATTGACCATATTACGGAAGAGATTGCTGGAGTAATGGCCGAGATTAGTGGCTGAAAATTCAGAGTTTTAGTTGAAAAGTTGGTTGACGCGGCCGGGGAATGTCCTATAGAAACCGGTATCCAAAGACGTATTTGGACCGCCGCGCTGGCTTCTCGAAAGAATCCGGCGTTTGGCGCTTGGTGCGCTGGCGTATCGGGTCATTTTAAGGAATGCGTGCTGGCCGCAGGGCCAGCTATCAAGGAGACGAACGAACGTGGCTCGAATTGCAGGTGTTAATATACCCACCAACAAACGTGT
Organism: Hyphomicrobiales bacterium; assembly: GCA_021775855.1. Lineage (GTDB taxonomy): Bacteria > Pseudomonadota > Alphaproteobacteria > Rhizobiales > NORP267 > NORP267. Next base: position 27,014 of record JAJFGZ010000015.1, on the reverse strand, counting down.
GGAAATCGCGCTTCGCTACATTCATGGTATCGGCCCCAAAAAGGCGCGCGATATTTGCGAAGTCGTAAATATTCCGGCCGAGCGGCGCGTCAATCAATTATCGGACGCCGAAGTCGCTCGAATTCGTGAAACAATTGATAGTGACCATATGGTGGAGGGAGACCTGCGCCGTGAGATCGCCATGAACATTAAACGTTTGATGGACCTTGGCTGTTACCGCGGTCTACGCCATCGTCGTGGATTACCGGTGCGTGGTCAGCGTACCCATACCAACGCGCGTACCCGCAAGGGACCGGCCAAGGCTATTGCAGGCAAAAAGAAATAATCGCTTCGCGCGACATTCAGGGATTTTTAAATGGCTAAGGAACAAACACGCATTCGGCGCAGCGAGCGGAAAAATATTTCCGCAGGCGTGGCCCACGTGAATGCGTCGTTCAACAATACGGTAATCACCATCGCGGATGCCCAGGGCAATGTCATTGCCTGGTCAACAGCCGGTGCAATGGGTTTCAAGGGGTCGCGTAAATCCACCCCTTATGCAGCCCAGCTTGCAGCTGAAGACGCCGCAAAAAAGGCGATGGAACATGGCATGAAGACCCTCGAAGTTGAAATTCGCGGACCGGGTTCGGGGCGGGAATCAGCGTTGCGTGCGTTGCAGGCAACCGGGTTCACAATTACGACCATCCGCGACGTAACGACGATCCCGCATAACGGATGTCGTGCGCGTAAGCGCCGACGCGTTTAAGTACCCCTCACATCGTCTGATCCTCAGACGTTGAAATTTGATAACATCGTATCGCCTATCGGGCAGGTGCGACGAAGGCAAAGGATAGCTTCGTGATCCAGAGCAACTGGCAGGAACTCATTAAACCAAACAAGCTGGAAATCGTCGGCGGCGACGATTCCCTGCGCACCGCAACCGTAGTCGCTGAACCGCTCGAGCGTGGTTTCGGCATGACGCTCGGAAATTCGCTGCGCAGAGTCCTGCTGTCGTCGCTTCAGGGCGCGGCGGTGACGTCGGTTCAGATCGATGGTGTGTTGCACGAATTCTCGTCGATCACCGGCGTCCGCGAGGATGTCACGGATATTGTCCTGAACATCAAGGAAATTGCCGTCCGGATGGATGTCGAAGGTCCCAAACGCCTGGTGCTCCAAAAAGAAGGCCCAGCGCAGGTGACCGCAGGCGATATCGAGGAAGTCGCAAATATCGACGTTCTCAACCCGGACCACGTGATCTGTACACTTGATGAGGGCGCTGAAATCCGGATGGAGCTGACGGTTGATCGCGGCAAGGGCTATATCGCGGCTGAACGCAATCGCCCGGCGGATGCACCGATTGGGCTGATCCCGGTCGATAGCCTCTACAGCCCGGTCAAGAAAGTGTCCTACAAGGTCGAGCATACGCGCGAAGGTCAGATTCTCGATTACGACAAGCTGACCATGCAGATCGAAACCGACGGGTCGGTGACGCCTGACGATGCGGTGGCGTTCGCAGCCCGCATTCTGCAAGATCAATTGCAGGTATTCGTCAACTTCGAAGAGCCCGAGAAAGAAACCGTTGAAGAGACTGTTCCGGAATTGGCCTTCAATCCAGCATTGTTGAAAAAGGTCGATGAACTGGAACTGTCTGTGCGTTCGGCAAATTGCCTGAAGAACGACAATATCGTTTATATCGGCGATCTCATTCAGAAGAGCGAGGCGGAAATGCTGCGCACGCCGAATTTTGGCCGCAAGTCACTCAACGAAATCAAGGAAGTGCTGGCGGCAATGGGATTGCATCTTGGGATGGAAGTACCGAATTGGCCGCCGGAAGATATCGAAGCGCTGGCCAAACGATACGGTGACCATCAAAACTATTAGGCGTCGCGCGACCGGGCAATGAATTCGATCCCGTTCCGCACCACAGGAGATCAGTTATGCGTCATCGCAAATCGGGCCGTAAGCTCAACCGCACGGCTAGCCACCGCAAGGCGATGTTTTCGAACATGGCAATTGCGCTGATTAAGCACGAGCAAATTACGACAACTTTGCCGAAGGCCAAGGAATTGCGCCCGGTTGTTGAAAAACTGGTCACGCTCGGCAAATCCGGCACCCTGCCTGCCCGCCGCCAGGCACTGAGCAAACTCAACAACGACACAGCGATTGTTGGCAAATTGTTCGATACGCTGGCTGAACGTTACAAGGAGCGGAGCGGCGGCTATATTCGCGTAATGAAAGCCGGTTTCCGTTTTGGTGATAATGCACCGGTTGCCGTTATCGAATTTGTCGATCGCGATGATAGCGCAAAGGGACTGGATTCCGGTCCGACCATGTTTACCGACGACGAAGACGGGGACGCCGAGGCTGCTTAGCCTTCGTCCAATTCGAATTCCGAAAAGCGATTCCTTGGGGGATCGTTTTTTGTTTTTGGCACCAACATTGCTTTATTCGCGCCACATCTCGCCTATATTCGGGTCAATCGAGTCGCCATCGAAATGCCAGACGAGGTGTCATGACTGTTCTATTGAGAAAATGCCTGTCGAATGCCGGTGTTACCGCCATTTTCCTGATCTTTGCGGCCCTCATCCCGCGTGAAAGTCTCGCGCAGGAACGGGTATTGCCTCAGGCGCAGTCGGAATTCCAACTCTCATTCGCACCGCTGGTCAGGGAGGTTATTCCCGCCGTTGTGAATGTCTACGCGACCCAACGATTGCAGCAGCAGTCTAATTCACCGTTCATGAATGATCCCTTCTTCCAGCGTTTTTTCGGGGGGCGCGGGTTCGGCGTACCCCAGTCGCGGGTGCAGAGCGCACTTGGCTCGGGCGTAATCGTCTCTCCGGCGGGGATCGTGGTGACCAATAATCACGTCATTGCCGATGCAACGGACATCAAAATCGTTCTTTCGGACAAACGCGAGTTCGAAGCCGAGGTTATCCTCAAGGACGAGTTGACCGATCTGGCGGTGCTCCGGGTGGTTGAACCTACAGAGGCGTTTCCGGCGCTTGAATTGGGGGATTCTGATGCACTTGAAGTTGGTGATCTGGTGCTCGCAGTCGGGAACCCGTTTGGTGTCGGGCAGACAGTGACGAGCGGGATTGTCTCGGCGCTCGCCCGCACCCGGGTCGGGATTTCGGACTACCAGTTCTTTATCCAGACCGACGCTGCAATCAATCCCGGAAATTCCGGTGGGGCGCTCGTCGATATGTCCGGCAAACTTGTTGGCATCAACACCGCCATTTATAGCCGGAGTGGCGGCTCAAACGGAATCGGATTTGCTATTCCCGTCAATATGGCGCGGGTGGTGATCGAGTCGGCGCAGACCGGTGGCATCGTGTTGCGGCCGTGGTTTGGCGCCGAAATGCAGGCGGTTACAGCAGAGATCGCGGAATCGATCGGCATGCAGCGCCCAACCGGCGTCATGATTGCGGCCGTTGGGTCTCGTGGCCCAGCCCGTTCGGGTGGTCTGGAGGTCGGGGACGTCATCCTGTCTGTCGATGGCGTCGATATCGGGGGACCGCAGGCACTCAATTATCGATTGGCGACACGCGGCATAGGCGGCGCTGCGAGCCTGATGGTCCTGCGGCGCGGTCAGGAAATACCGGTAACAATCGGGCTGGAAGCGCCGCCCGAAGATCCGCCGCGGAACGAAACCATGGTCGACGGTCGGAACCCGTTTTCAGGCGCAACCGTTGCCAATCTCTCGCCGGCGCTTGCGGTCGAATTGCGCCGGGGCTTTGACGAAACAGGCGTCGTGGTCATGCAGATAGAAGCGCAGTCCCGGGCCAATCAGCTGCGCTTGCGACGCGGCGATATCATTCGCGAAGTCAACGGCAAGGACATCCAGCGCGTTGACGATCTTGTACAGGCCCTGGGCGCCCAGGTGAGGGACTGGGCACTTGCGGTTGAGCGCGACGGCAGGGTAATCCGCGTGGTGGTGGGCAGTTAAATGGCATCCGGTGTGTCAGACCTATTTGCAGGCGCCGATCCGCCTGATGACGCACCGAGGCCTCTAGCGGACTTTTTGCGTCCAGAGAGTTTTGATGAGATTGTCGGCCAGGCCCATTTGACAGGGCCAGACGGCGCACTGAGTGGCCTTGCGGGTGGTAAAAACCTGCGCTCGATGGTTTTCTGGGGGCCTGCCGGTACCGGGAAAACGACCGCCGCGCGGCTTCTGGCCCACGGCACCGAGCTCCATTTCGAACAGATTTCGGCGATTTTTTCTGGCGTCCAGGATCTCAGAAAGATTTTTGAGGCTGCCAGGCTCAGACGCTCCAATGGTGTTGGAACGCTATTGTTCGTGGACGAAATCCATCGGTTCAACCGCGCCCAGCAGGATGGTTTTTTGCCCCACATGGAGGACGGCACCATCATCCTTGTAGGCGCGACAACCGAAAACCCGTCATTCGAGCTGAATTCGGCGCTTCTGTCGCGGGCGAAGGTGTTGGTGTTCAAGCGGCTGGACAATGAAGCGCTTGCAGCGCTGTTGGCCCGGGCTGAAGCCCATACCGGCCGGAATCTGCCCCTGGACGAAGAAGCGCGCGACAGCCTGATCGGCATGGCGGACGGGGACGGCCGCGTTGCTCTGGGGTTGGCAGAGGAACTGTTCGCCGCCATTCCGGAAGATGGCGACGAAATCGGGACGGCGGCGCTGGTCGGTTTGGTGCAACGCCGGGCACCGGTTTTCGATAAAGCCCAGGACGGCCATTATAACCTGATCAGCGCGTTGCATAAATCGATACGCGGGTCGGATCCGGACGCAACCCTCTATTGGCTAGCGCGTATTCTGGTCGCAGGGGAGGATCCGCTGTTTGTTGCCCGACGCCTGATCCGAATGGCGTCGGAAGATATCGGCCTTGCCGATCCACAGGCGCTGACCCAGTCGATAGCTGCTCGCGATGCCTACCAGATGCTTGGCAGTCCGGAAGGGGAGCTGGCGTTGGCGCAGTCCGCCGTATATCTGGCGGTTGCACCCAAATCGAACGCGCTCTATGGGGCCTACAAACAAGCCATCAAAGCTGCAAAGGAAACCGGGTCTGTTTCGCCGCCAAAAATTATTCTGAATGCGCCAACCAAACTTATGGAAGAAGAAGGCTACGGCTCGGGCTACCAGTATGATCACGACCAACCCGACGGGTTCTCAGGCCAAAATTACTTCCCGGACGAATTGGACCGTCCGCAATTCTATTCACCGGTCGAGCGTGGGTTCGAGCGTGACATTAGGAAGCGCCTGGATTACTGGGCCAAGTTGCGGCGAGAGCGAAAAAAGAGCTAACTTCCCGCTGAAAAAAGTCTGTTGAGCGAATGACAGGGGAATATTCATGAGAAAAACACTGTTTCCGGTACATTCGTGCATTCCGGGATTCACCCGGACTGGTCCGGCCAACGCGAAATTTCGGGAATAGGGCAGCAGCTATGCAATCGGTATTGATCGTCGCTCTTGGGGGCGCTGCGGGGGCCGCCTCCCGCCATATGGTGGGCATGTGGGCTATGCGCTTGATGGGCACCGGGTTTCCGTGGGGCACATTGACCGTCAATATCGCAGGATCGTTTGCAATGGGTGTGTTTATCGAAATACTGGCGTTGCGGTTCCAGGGCAGCAATGAATTGAGGCTATTGGTCGCGACCGGGTTTTTGGGCGGGTTCACGACCTTTTCCGCCTATTCTCTGGATGCAGTGACGCTTTGGGAGCGTGGCGAAGCGGGGCTGGCGGCTGCGTATGTCGTGATCTCCGTTATTGCATCGATCGGGGCGCTGTTTCTCGGCCTCGCGCTGGTGCGAAGTGTTTTCGCATGAGCGGCGTCCAGCATATCGCGATATCGGGGGACGATGCCGGCATGCGGCTCGACCGGTGGATGCGCGCGCGACATCCCGATCTGACCCAGGGCCGGGTGCAGAAGTTGCTGCGCACGGGTCAGGTCCGCATTGACGGCAAGCGGGTCAAGGCGGCCCAACGGCTGGAATACGGGCAAACCGTCCGGTTGCCGCCGCTCGGCAATCCGGTGGTTGTAAAAAAGGCGGGGTCAATATCTGAATTCGATGAGAGTTTTGCACAATCCCTGGTTCTGCACATGGACGAGGACGTCATCGTTCTCAATAAGCCCGCCGGGATTCCGGTTCAGGGCGGCAGCAAGGTCGAGCGGCATATCGATGGGCTGCTGGATGCGCTCAAATTTGACGCAGACGAACGCCCGCGCCTCGTACACCGGCTCGACCGGGATACATCTGGAATTTTGCTTTTAGCGCGGCGGCGCAAGGTCGCCGCTGATCTTGGCAAGGTGTTCCGCACCCGCTCAGCACGAAAAATCTACTGGGCGCTGGTAAACGGCGTTCCCCGGCCAATGCAGGGACGGATCGATGCCGCGCTCAGGAAATTTACCGGTGGTCCGGAAGGCGATCGGATGCACGTGGTAGAGTCGGGTGAAGAGGGCGCGCAACACGCCTCGACCTATTATTCGGTAACCGGGCGGGCGGCTGAATTGTTCAGTTGGCTCAGTTTGAAACCAGTGACCGGGCGCACTCACCAGTTGCGCGTCCATTTGCACCATATTGGCCATGGCATCGTGGGTGATCGGAAATACCGCGATGATACGCTGGAGCAGGTCGGTGATTTGCCCGAAGGGATGCAACTCCATGCACGCCGGTTGACCCTGCCGCACCCCGGCGGCGGCAAACTCGATGTCACCGCGCCGCTTCCGCCGCACATGGCGGCGGCCTGGAAATTCTTCGATTTCGATACAGGCGACGCGGCAGGCCAGGAAGATTTTCCCGAATGACGGACAGTCCGGGCGGCGCAAATCGCGGGGCTGATGCCATGGTACTTGCCCGCGCGGCGGCTGGCGCGGAACTGCCGAAACGATTTTATAAACAAGTCTCTGTCAGCGAAAAGTCTGATGGTTTTGTGGTCTTGCTGGACGGTCGACCCGCCAAGACGCCTGCAAAATCGATCTATCTGCTCGCCAAAAGCGATACTGCCGAAGAATTGGCAACGGAATGGGACGGACAAGGAAAGTTTATTGTCTCCTCCACCATGCCGTTATGCAGGTTAGTCAATAGCGCAATCGACAATGTGGCGCGAAACCGGGAAGCCGTGATCGACGAGATTGCGGGATACGCGGAATCCGATTTATTGCTGTACCGTGCGGAGGCGCCGGAACCTTTGGCGAGATTGCAGCAAACGGCCTGGGACCCGATTCTCGAGCGGTTTAACAGAGATTTGCCCGAGCCATTCCGGATAACGACGGGAATCACGCAGATACCGCAACCTCGAGAAAGCCTTACAATCATCAGACAACGTATTGAAACAGAAAGAGATTACGAACTGGCGGCGTTGGCTTCAATTGCCAATCTGACCGGATCTGCACTCTTACCCGTTGCCATCCAGAACGACTGGATTGATGGGGATGTGGCGTGGCAGGCGGCGCATGTGGATGAGGACTGGCAGATCAGTCAGTGGGGACCCGATGACGAAGCGGAGGCGCGCCGCGCATTCCGGCGTCAGGAAATGATGGTAGCCTGCCGGTTAATCGCGCAAATGCGCTCAAAAGACTGAGAGTTATCTAAAATATCGGCGATTCATGGATTTGCCCTTGTGTCCTTGCGTGATATTCAAGTCAGAACGATGCGAGTACCGCCAATTCCAGGTTTTGGGGCAACGTAACGATGAAAGAGATTATTCAGCAGCTTGAAGAACGCCGGGAAACCGCGCGTGCGGGCGGTGGCGCAAAACGGATCGAGACCCAACACGCAAAGGGGAAACTGACCGCGCGGGAACGGCTGGAACTCCTATTGGATGAAGATTCGTTCGAAGAGTTTGACATGTTCGTCGAACACCGCTGCACAGATTTTGGCATGGAAAAGAATAAAATCCCGGGCGACGGCGTGGTCACCGGTTGGGGTACGATCAACGGGCGCATCGTTTATGTGTTTGCTAAGGATTTTACCGTTTTCGGCGGGTCGTTGTCGGAGTCCCATGCCAGCAAAATTACCAAGATCCAGGATATGGCATTGCAGAACCGCGCACCTATCATCGGCCTTTTCGATGCCGGTGGCGCACGTATCCAGGAGGGCGTTGCGGCGCTTGGTGGGTACGGCGAAGTATTCTACCGCAACGTGATTGCGTCCGGTGTCGTCCCGCAAATTTCCCTGATCATGGGGCCATGCGCCGGCGGCGACGTCTATTCGCCCGCCATGACCGATTTTATCTTCATGGTCAAAGACACCAGCTACATGTTTGTGACCGGTCCTGACGTGGTCAAGACGGTGACCAATGAGACGGTGACGGCGGAACAGCTTGGCGGCGCCAGCGTGCACGCAACGAAATCCTCGATCGCCGACGGGGCTTACGAGAATGACGTTGAGGCGCTGTTGCAGATGCGCCGGTTTGCGGATTTTTTACCCTCGTCAAACCAGGAAGATGCACCGACCCTGCCGAGTTTTGATGATTCAGAACGTCTCGAACCTTCGCTGGATACGCTGATCCCCGACAACCCGAACATGCCGTACGACATCCGTGAATTGATCCATAAAGTTGCCGATGAGGGGGATTTCTTTGAAATCCAGGAAAGCTTCGCCGGGAATATCGTTACAGGGTTCGTGCGCCTTGAGGGACAGACCGTGGGCGTGGTCGCCAACCAGCCGATGGTGCTTGCGGGGGTTCTTGATTCTGACGCCAGCCGCAAGGGCGCGCGGTTTGTGCGCTTCTGCGATTGCTTTAATATTCCGATTGTCACGCTGGTCGATGTCCCGGGATTTCTGCCAGGAACTGCGCAGGAATATGGCGGCTTGATCAAGCACGGCGCCAAACTGTTGTTTGCCTATGCCGAGGCGACGGTGCCGAAGGTAACGGTGATTACCCGCAAGGCCTATGGCGGGGCCTACGATGTGATGTCCTCAAAGCATATCCGTGGCGATGTCAATTATGCCTGGCCGACAGCCGAAATTGCGGTCATGGGTGCGAAGGGTGCGGTTGAGATTATTTTCCGCGCGGAGTTGGGGGATGAGGAAAAAATCGCCGCCCGCACGTCTGAATATGAGGGCCGGTTTGCAACCCCGTTTGTCGCCGCCGAGCGTGGCTATATCGACGAGGTGATTATGCCCCATGCGACCCGCAAGCGCCTGTGCCGGGCGCTCAATATGCTCCGCAATAAGCAGGCGGAACTGCCCTGGAAAAAGCACGACAATATCCCGCTTTAGAGCCAGGTATCGCCATTTTCAATGATTGTTTCGCACAAGCATAAATTCATCTTCATCAAAACCATGAAGACCGCGAGCTCCAGCATGGAGATCGCCCTGTCCGATATTTTGGGTCCGGACGATATTATCACGCCGGCCCGCACAGGGATCGACGAACGCCGCAATATTGGAGCCGGCGGGCAGAACTATAAGCTGGATCATCCAGATGTTCCGCCAATTCCGTTGATGCGAAAGTTCTTCAGACGACCTGAGCGCTATTACCACCCGACTGTCGGCTATTACGAACATATGCCCGCCTGGCGGATTAAGCGCTATCTCGGGGACGATATCTGGAACAGCTATTACAAATTCGCGTTCGAGCGGAACCCCTGGGACCGCCAGGTTTCCTGGTATTTTTATAAAACGCGGTCAGACAAGCGGGAGACTTCTTTTGAGGGTTTTTTCAAATTTCCGCACAAGGCTTTTGTCGAGAATTACGATCTGTATTCCATCGATGGCAGGATCGCGGTCGATTTTGTCGGGCAATATGAGAATCTGACTGCGGATTTTGAAAAAGCAATGGTAGCGATCGGGCAGGGGGGCAAGTTCAAATTGCCCGTAACGAATGTATCTAAAACCCGCCGCCCGGACTATCAATCCTATTACAACGAAAACAGCAAGGCGCTGGTCATTGACTGGTACAAACGCGAGATCGAGCACTTTGGCTACACCTATTAGGGGTAGTTCGGTTGCCGATCAAATTGAAGGGAGAAAACACATGATTGTCACAACATCTGACAATGTCGAAGGACGTGTGATTAGCGACTATCTTGGGATCGTAGCGGGAGAGGCTGTGCTGGGCGCCAACATATTCCGCGATTTTTTTGCCAATATCCGCGACCTCGTTGGCGGGCGCTCCGGCAGCTACCAAAAAGTGCTCAGGGATGGCCGAAATTTGGCGTTGGAGGATATGGTCGAGGAAGCCCGGGGTCTTGGCGCCGACGCCATTGTCGGCGTTGATCTGGACTACGAATCCGTTGGTCAATCCGGCGGCATGCTGATGGTATCGGTCAACGGGACTGCAATTCGCTTTAGATAAGCGCCAGGATTGCGCGTTATCGGGGGCGTGCAATCTCAGCGCGCGCCTTGCGGCTGGCACGAGAGCCACGGATATGCTCGCGCCAGATCACGTACAGGCCGCTGCCGGCGATGACCGCCGCGCCAAGGATCGTGTAGCGATCGGGGATTTCACCAAACGCGAGAAAACCCACGATCGCCGCTGACACAATCATCAGATAATTGAACGGTTGGAGGGTTGATGCCGGGGCGTATTCCAGCGCCTTGATCAACAGATAATGCCCGGTCACGCCCGTGAGACACAGGACACCGATCCAACCCCAGTCGGCCGGTGTAGGGTCCGACATATAGAAAGGTCCAACAAAACTAACGGCGATGGCGCCAAACAGCGCGGTGTAGAGAAATGTCGTGCTGAAATCATCCTTGTGGCTCACCATCCGGGTCAGGATCGCGTAAAAAGCAAACCCGAGCGCCCCGACAATCGGGATAATGGCGGCGGGCTGAAACACCGACATACCCGGCCGCAACACAATCAGCACTCCGATAAACCCGACGCCGATCGCGATCCACCGCCGCCAACCGACTTTCTCGCCGAGCATCGGGACCGCAAGTGCTGTTGTCAGCAATGGGTAAATTGCAAAGATCGCGTGGGCGTCGGCGAGCTTGAGCAGCGCCAACGCAACCGCAAAGATCCCCATTTCGATCACGAGGATCAATGCCCGGATAACTTGCAGGACAGGAACCTTGGAGCGGATCGATATTTTTACTGAGCCAGACGAGCGTTGGGCATAGGCAACCGCAAATGCCGTGAACGCCCAATAGCGGATCATCAGGAAGAAAGGCACCGGGTAGTTCTGTGCCAGGTGCTTTGTGATCGCATCCTGGCACGTGAAGATCAAAATCGCGCATAGGAGCAATACTATCCCGGTCATGGCGCCAGGTTTATCGGTGCTGGTGGGAATTGTCGGCGTCATGCGGGGAATTGCTTTCAAGAGAAATCAGACTATCGCGCTATCCCAATCAAGCCGCAATGGAAATTAGTTGATGCGTCACATCACAATTGATGATGTTTGGCCAATCGATAAATTTGATAAAATTCGCCGTAAGCTATTAAGGTAGCAGGACATGATCATTGTTGTGATGTATAAAATTGGCCGGACGAGGCATTGTTTCGGGGTAACATGTTCAAGAAAATACTGATTGCAAATCGCGGCGAGATTGCCTGCCGGATCATACGCACGGCGCACGATATGGGGATTGGAACGGTCGCTGTATATTCCGATGCGGATCGCGACGCGTTACATGTGAGCATGGCGGATGAAGCAGTCAATATAGGCCCACCGGCGTCTGCGGAATCGTATTTGAGAATCGAAAAAATCGTCAAGGCCTGCAAGGATACCGGTGCCGATGCGGTGCATCCTGGCTACGGATTTCTGTCTGAGAATGCGGCGTTTGCCAAAGCCCTGGACAAAGAAGGCATCGCCTTTATCGGGCCGAACGTGCGTGCCATCGAAGTGATGGGCGACAAGATCGCCTCCAAGGCGTTTGCGGAAAAAGCCAAGGTGAACACGGTGCCTGGCAGTGCCGAAGAAATCGAGACGGCTGATGACGCGGTCCGGGTCGCGATGGATATTGGCTTGCCTGTCATGATCAAGGCGTCAGCCGGCGGTGGCGGCAAGGGGATGCGAGTAGCACATTCGAAAGACGAGGTCGGTGAGAGGTTCGCGCTGGCACGATCCGAGGCCCGCGCCAGCTTCGGCGACGACCGGATTTTCATCGAGAAATTTATTGTCCAGCCTCGGCACATTGAAATCCAGGTCCTTGGCGATGGTCAGGGCAATGTCATCCATCTGGCGGAGCGGGAATGTTCGATCCAGCGGCGCAACCAAAAGGTAATCGAAGAGGCGCCATCGTCTTTCCTCGACGCCAAGACCCGAAAATCCATGGGCGAACAGGCGGTCGCGCTGGCAAAGGCCGTTGAATACCGAAGCGCCGGCACGGTGGAGTTTATTGTCGATAAGGACCGCAATTTCTATTTTCTTGAAATGAATACCCGGCTTCAGGTCGAGCATCCGGTTACTGAACTGATTACAGGCGTCGATCTTGTTGAGCAGATGATCCGGATCGCGTCCGGCGAGAAGCTGAAGCTCAAACAAGACGAAATTAAAATCACCGGCTGGGCGATTGAATCGCGCATCTATGCCGAGGATCCGTATCGCAGCTTTCTGCCATCAACAGGCCGGCTGGTCAGGTATCAGCCGCCCGTCGAGGGCAGCCGCCATTGCCTCACCATCCGCAACGATACCGGCGTCTATGAAGGCGGTGAGATTAGCATTTATTACGATCCGATGATCGCCAAGCTGGTGACCCATGGTCCGGACCGCGAAAGCGCGACGACACATATGATCCAGGCGCTGGATGCGTTTTATATCGAGGGAATCGGTCACAATATCCCGTTCCTGTCGGCGGTGATGGGGCACGAGCGATGGCTATCGGGAGATATTTCCACCGGATTCATTGCCGAAGAGTTTCCTGACGGATTTTTAGGCGTTGCGCCGGATGAAGCAACCAACCGCCTACTCGGCGCGGTTGCGGCCTCGATGGATCATCTCAGCAACAGCCGCCGTCGCGCCATTTCCGGACAAATGGGCGGCAAACAGGTCAATTTCAGTGAGAATAGGGTCGTGGTTGTCGGCGATTACCGGGCACGCATGACCATCACGCGTGAACCCGATGTGTTGCTGATTACATTTGCCGACAACGACGACTCGGTTGATGGATTTGAGATCATTTCCGACTGGGTGCCGGGTGACCCTGTCTGGACGGGCACGGTCAATTCCGAGCCCGTCGCCGTGCAGGTCAACAACGTGCTCAACGGATATCGGCTCCTGCACCGCGGGATAGATGTGGAAGCGCATACCTATACCGAGCGTGAAGCGGAACTCCAGTTGTTGATGCCGTACAAGGAACCGCCAGATACGTCCGGGCAGCTATTGTGCCCGATGCCGGGTCTTGTTGTTTCCATCGCAGTAGAAACCGGGCAGGCGGTCAAGACCGGCCAGACGCTCTGTGTTGTCGAAGCCATGAAAATGGAAAATGTGCTGAAAGCCGAACGCGATTGCGTGATTGCCGCTATTCTGGCGGAACCCGGCGAAAAGCTCGCGGTCGATCAGATCATCATGGAATTCGAAAAATCAATTGGATGAGGCTTCAGGGAGCGTCAACAGTCAGCCCGAACGTTGTCTCGAACTGCCGGCGCAAGACATCGTCCAGTTTTCCCATACTTGTTGGTTGGCCAAGGTCAGTGAAGCTGGTCACGCCATGTTCCTTGACCCCGCAGGGGACGATCCCGCTGAAATGCTCCAGATCGGGGTCGCAATTGATGCTTATCCCGTGATAGGTCACCCATTTCCGGACCCGGATCCCGATCGCCGCGATTTTGTCTTCTGCGTCCGAACCCTTGTCTGTCCGCGGAACCCAGACACCAACCCGGTCGGCGCGTCGCTCCGCTGAAATACCGAACGCCGCGAGGCTGGCAATGATCCATTCTTCCAGCGCACCGACAAATGCGCGCACATCTGATCCGCGCCGCGTAAGATCGAGCATCACATAGGCAACCCGTTGCCCTGGCCCGTGATAGGTATATTGCCCGCCACGCCCGGTCTGGTGAACGGGAAAACGGTTCGGGTCCACCAGATCTTCGTCCCTGGCGCTTGTGCCTGCGGTATAGAGCTGCGGGTGTTCCAGCAACCATATTTGCTCGCACAAATGGCCCGCGCGTATTTCCCGGACGCGATGCTCCATTTGAGTGATCGCATCCTGATAATCCACCAATCCGCGAGACACCCGCCATTCCACGGCCTGGGCCGATGTCTTCAGGATAGTGTTTGTAGTTAACGAGCGGTTAATCATTCGGTAACCGGTGCATGAAAAGGTCGAAACCGTCAATTGTTTGATTTGCGAGGGACTATGCGTCTGATCGACGATTTAAAGGTTGAACTCTCTGTTGTCCTCGGCAGCAACCACATGCCGGTCCATCAGCTCCTGCGCATGGGTCGTGGGGCCGTCATCGAAATGGAAACCCACGAAAACGAAGAGGTCACTATCCTGGCAAACGAAGTGCCTATCGCAATAGGGACTGTGGTTATAAAAGGCGATCGGATTGCGATCGAGGTGACCCACCCGCTAACCCAGGAAGATATCGACGCCGGGCTTGTCTGACGTTTACTGTTCCACTCATCACAATCTCGCTCTTGTGGAGCGAGGGGGCATTTGCTAAGTCACGGTCCGGTCAACGAATTGGCCCGTGCGGACGTGGCGGAACTGGTAGACGCGCAGCGTTGAGGTCGCTGTGGGGTAAAACCCGTGGAAGTTCGAGTCTTCTCGTCCGCACCAATTATTCCGGCTATAGCGTGCTTTACAGCCGTTAAACAAAAAAGGTTCCTGGATTCTGTATCCTGGAGCCTTTTTTCATGTTCAGACTGGAGATACACGAAATTCGAGTCGTGGTCATAGTATACCTGGACATCAGAATCAGAAGAGGGAAGAGGCCATGGCAAACGATTTCGACGAGATGTCGCTGGAATATCACCGGTTTCCACGACCTGGAAAAATATCCGTCGAACCCACAAAACGGTTACAGAACCAGCGCGATCTCTCGCTTGCTTATTCGCCGGGCGTGGCAGCTGCCTGCAACCTGATCGTTGCTGACCCGGGGGAGGCCGCAAACATGACTTCGCGCGCCAATCTGGTGGGGGTCGTGACCAATGGAACCGCTGTCCTTGGGCTCGGCGCGATTGGACCGCTTGCATCGAAACCTGTCATGGAGGGCAAGGCAGTCCTTTTTAAGAAATTTGCCGGTGTGGATGTATTCGATATCGAACTCGACGAACTGGACCCGGACAAGTTGGTAGACATTGTCGTTGCGCTGGAGCCCACGTTCGGTGGAATTAACCTTGAAGACATCAAGGCGCCGGAATGTTTTATCGTCGAAAAGAAGTGCCGGGAACGGATGAACATCCCGGTTTTTCACGATGACCAGCATGGTACCGCGATCACGGTAGCCGCCGCCGTCCACAACGGTCTGCATTTGGTGAGCAAGAAAATCGAAGATATCAAAATTGTGTGCAGCGGTGCCGGTGCTGCGGCTCTTGCCTGCCTGAACCTGCTCGTCTCGATGGGCGCTGATCGGGACAATGTATTCGTGTCGGATATCGAAGGTGTTGTTTATGAAGGCCGCAAGATTCTCATGGACGAATATAAGGAGGTTTACGCGCAGAAGACTGATGCCCGGGTTCTTGACGATGTGATTGGTGATGCGGATGTGTTTTTAGGACTTTCAGCTCCGGGTGTTCTGACGGGCGAAATGGTCTGCAAAATGGCCGCCAATCCGCTTGTATTGGCGCTGGCCAACCCGGTCCCGGAGATACTGCCCGAAGACGCCCTCGCGGCGCGTGACGATGTTGTCCTGGCGACGGGACGCTCGGACTATCCCAACCAGGTCAACAATGTTCTTTGCTTTCCCTTCCTGTTCCGGGGCGCGCTTGATGTGGGCGCAACCGAAATCAACGAAGCCATGAAAATAGCCTGCGTGGAGGCAATCGCCGCTCTGGCGCGGGCCGAACCGTCGGATATCGTGCAGCGCGCTTATACGGGAGAGAGTTTGCGGTTTGGGCGGGATTACCTGCTTCCCAAACCTTTCGATCCGCGCCTGATCGCCGAAGTTGCTCCAGCGGTCGCGAAGGCCGCGATGGACTCGGGCGTTGCCACCCGCCCGATCGACGATTTCACCGAGTATAGGCGTGAATTGAATCGGTTCATTTTCCGTTCCGGACAGACCATGGAACCAATTTTTGCATCTGCAAAGCGCGATCCCAAACGGGTGATATTCGCCGAAGGCGAAGACGAGCGGATTTTGCAGGCTGTGCAGATCATTGCCGACGACGGATTGGCCCAACCCATTCTGGTGGGTCGGCCGGACCGGATTGCAGACATAGCAAAATCCCTTGGCCTGCGGGTTCGCCCTGGCGAGGGATTTGAGGTGATCGATCCGACCGATCTTAAGCGCCAGGACGATACCTGGCGGGACTATCATAAATTGATGATGCGGCGCGGCGTCACCGAACAATCCGCGAAGGTAGTTATTCGCACCCGTCAAACAGCGATTGCCGCGCTTGCGGTTCACCGGGGCGAGGCGGATGCGATGATTTGTGGCGTATACGGATCGTTTCAGCGGCACCTGAAGCACGTACGCGATATCATACCGCTTCGCGACGGGGTGCGCGATTGCTCCGCGCTCAGATGTCTGATCACCAATGTGGGGACAGTATTTATTGCGGATACCAATGTCACATACGATCCGAGCGCTGACGAGATCGCCGAGATGGCCATTCTCGCGGCTGAAGAATTGCTCCGCTTCGGGGTCAAACCCAAAGTGGGTTTGATTTCACATTCAAATTTTGGTGCGGTCGATTCCCCGAGCGCGGTCAAAATGCGTGACGCCTATAAGATTGCCTGCGAACGGGCGCCAGATCTGGAAATCGAGGGCGAAATGCATGCCGATACGGCAATGTCAACGATCATCAGGAATGTGCTTTTCCCGGATTCCGAATTGCGCGGTCCGGCAAACCTGTTGATCATGCCGAATATCGACGCAGCCCATATCGCTTTCACAACGGCGAAAGTCTTGACCGAGGGGCTGTCAATTGGACCCATGCTGATCGGGTTGAGCAAACCGGTTCACGTGGTGACGTCGTCCATCACCGTACGCGGGATTGTCAACATGACTGCAGTGGCAGTTGCCGATGCGCAAAGTTTTGCGGATTAGCGGGTAATCCGGGGACGGCTCGGATCAGCGATCGAAGCCGGTGCCGTTATCGCCGCCGGACGGTCCAGTGGCCAGATGCAGGCGGCTCGATTGCGGGACGATGTGCACAACCCGATAGCCGTTTTCCTGCAATTGCCGGAGTAGTGCGGGGAGAATGCTTGCTGTTTTACTTTGAATATCATGAAGCAGGATGATCCCGCGACCGCGCTGGTTGAGCCGGCGCATAGTACGGCGCAATATTTCGTTTGATGAAATGCCCCGCCAATCATCGCCCATCACATCGGCGCTGAATATGCCGATATTCCGGGTTGCCAACCAGTTGTTCATCTGAGTCGAATGGGCAAGGCCTGGATAACGGAAGAAGGGAGCTGCGCTTCCGGCGGTCCCGAGGATCTCGTTTATCGCGCTGATGCCGTTATTGACCTCCGCCTGCGCTCGCGCCAGCGTCATGCGGTTCATATTCATGGGGTGACGGTTGGAATGGGCGGCCACAGTGTGACCTGCCTGGTAAATGGAGCGTAATTGCTCCGGGTTCGCCCGGGCCATGCTGCCGACCACAAAAAAAGTTGCCTTTGTACATTCGGCAGAGAGCGCGTCAAGAACCCGTTGGGTGTTACGCCCGATGGGGCCGTCGTCGAATGTCAGGACGACTTCTTTGTCGCGGAGTTGCAGTGTTTCAGCGTATTGGACTAGTCCAACACGCAGGCCAGCCTGTGTATTCACGCGCATCGTGCGCGACACCCCAAGAGAATTACTTTCGCAAGCGGCGGTAGCGCCAGTTATTCCAGCATTCAGGAAAACACCAATATAGAACAGGTAAGTAAAAATACGCAAAACGCCACCCATTACCCAGGTACACATTGTTAATAATTTCCTAATGCTCTGCCTGATCGAAGAAAATTTCAACTGAATCAGGTATTTAACCTTAAGCGCCGTAGTTAATGTATTTCGGGATCTGTGACGGAAATCGATTTTATTTTAATGCGCTGTTCTGCTCTGAAATCTGAACGCCTGCTTCCCCCAATCAATGGATTGGCTTACAACAAACCGAATCCGTATTGGCGATTTGGGCGACGCCCTTTCGCTCCATTTGAGGCTTCGTCATGGCAGACACGGCGGCTATGGAACGGGATATTGCTGTCCGCGATGATGACAGCAACATCTCGCCAGAATTTCTCAGGCGGGTTGCGGACGCGGTCAACAATGAGGATCGCGTGCAGCTTGGGGAATTGACTGTTGAACTCCATGAGGCCGACCTTGCCGATCTGATCGAAGCCTTCAAACCGGATGTCCGCGAAGCCTTTGTGCGGCTCCAGGATTCCGATTTCAACATGCTGGCCCTGACCGAAGTGGATGACCGGGTCAGGGATGAAATCCTCGATATTCTTCCAGCAGATACAGTCGCCGAGGGTGTGCGCGCCCTCCAGGTCGATGACGCAATCTCGATCCTCGAAGATATGGATGAGGGTGAGCAAACCGAGATCCTGGATTTCATTCCGGCGATCGAGCGGGCGGCGCTGCGCCGTGGTCTGGATTACCCGGAAGATTCCGCCGGCAGGCGGATGCAGCATCATCTGGTGACTGTACCGCCCCATTGGACGGTGGGGCAGACGATCGACTATATGCGCGAGACCGACGACCTGCCGGACGATTTCTATATGATCTATATTGTAGATCCATCGTTTCATCCGCTCGGCAATGTTGCGCTCAGTACGCTTTTACGCACCAAGCGACCGGTCCTTATGGAGGACATATCCGAAGCAGAATTTTATACGGTCGAGGCGGCTGCTGACCAGGAAGAGGTGGCACGCCTGTTCGAGCGCTACGACTTGATTTCAGCACCGGTGACGGATGAAGACGGGCGGATGGTCGGGGTGATAACTGTCGATGACATAATCGACGTGATTGAAGAGGAGGCGGATGAGGATATCCGCCGGCTGGCGGGCGTCGGTGACGAAGAGATATCCGACACCATTCTAGGCGCCTCGCGCAGCCGGATCACCTGGTTGTCAGTCAATCTGGTTACGGCGATCCTCGCGTCGGCGGTTATAAGCCTGTTCGATGCAACGATCGAACAGATGGTTGCGCTCGCTGTCCTTATGCCGATCGTCGCTTCGATGGGAGGTAATGCCGGGACCCAGACTATGACAGTGGTGGTCCGGGCTCTTGCTACAGGGGAGATTGACAGCTTCAATGTTGCGCGGGTGATCAACCGTGAGGTGATGGTCGGTCTTGTGAACGGGCTTGTTTTTGCCATGCTATCTGGCGCCGTGACGTGGCTCTGGTTCGCTAATATTCAATTGGGTTTGATCATTGGGTTAGCCATGATCGTGAATATGCTTGCCGCGGGGTTGGCCGGGATTTTCGTTCCCCTCGGTTTGGAGCGGATGGGTGTGGACCCGGCTATTGCATCTGGCACCTTTGTGACCACCGTTACCGATGTAGTCGGGTTCTTCGCCTTCCTCGGCTTTGCCGGTTGGTGGTTCGGGCTGGCGTAAATGTGGTGCGCGGTTTTAACCTCCCGTTGATTTGGTGATCGTATGATTCCGGCACGCAGTATCAGGAGAAACAAATGAGCTTCGCATTGCGGTTTGTACTTGTGGCCACTGTCATGTTTGTTCAGGCAATGGTGTCAGACCGGTCCGAAGCCGCAGATTCTGGTAGCGGTCTTTCACTTGTTACAGAAAAATGCGGGCGATGCCACGCCGTCGGTTTGGATGGGTCCAGTCCCCACCCGCAGGCGCCGCCATTCAGAGATATTGCCAAACGATATGCACCCATGCTGCTAACCGAAGCGCTGGGCGAGGGCATAACCACCGGCCATCCGGATATGCCGGAATTCGTTTTCTTGCCGCCACAAATTGACGACATCGTTGTTTACCTGGAATCGTTACGCTAGCTACCTGGGAACATCTGACGAGAATTTCCGATTTGATGAGCAAACTAACTGTTCTGACATGCGCGAATTGTTCCAGGAGCAATCAGCGGCCCCAATCCCTGACAGAACCGTCGAACGTTACCCGTCCAATCTGAATAGTGTCTATCGACTCCGTGGGCAGTCAATCTGTTCATTGGACAGTTTGATATAACACATTGAAAATAATCATAATTAGGATATTAATTGACTTTTACGTAAAAGTATGTAAAGCTCCTCCGATCACGAATTTTGGGGGCAAACTGGCCTTGCGGCAGTTTTTTACAATCACTGAGTTGACGCGGGAATTCGATATTTCCACGCGGACGCTGCGCTACTACGAAGACGAGGGCATGATCGCGCCCTTGCGGCGCGGGCGGCGGCGTTTGTACAGCATTTCAGACCGCACCCGCCTTAAATTGATCCTGCGCGGAAAGCGGCTGGGATTCACGCTCGCCGAAATCCGCGAAATTGTTACTATGTACGACGCTGCACCCGGGGAAGCCGGGCAGTTGCTGCATTTCCTCAACAAGATCGCTGAACGCCGGGCGGATTTGCTGCAAAAGCGCTCGGATATTGAAATCACCCTGCGCGAATTGGAAGAGGTCGAGCGCGGGTGTCACGAGCGATTGGGTGCTTTGGGATCCGCCGATGTCGATTGAACCGCGAAATCCTGATTTTGCCACCCGCGTCGGTGATAGTTTTGTCCGCCAGACATTCATGGGGACCATTGGTGCTGTATTGGATGAGGTAGTTCCCGGTTCGGTGACCATCCGGCTGCCCAAACGTACCGACCTGCTTCAACAACACGGATTTTTCCACGGCGGGTTGATAGGCACCATTGCGGATACCGCGGGTGGGTATTCAGCGTTTTCCGTGATGCGGGCAGAGGATTCTGTTCTAACTGTCGAATACAAATTGAATATCATGGCACCGGCGACTGGCGACGCCTTAATCGCCGTTGGCCAGGTGATCCGAGCCGGCAAGACCCTGACCGTCTGCCGTTCCGATGTGTACGGCGTGACCGACGGCAAGCGAATACATTGCGCCAGTCTGCTCGGCACTTTCATGACCATGGCGGATACGTCCGATCATGTACGGAAAACCAGCAAATAGGGAAACGGACATTGAGCGAATTTCCGATCAGCTATCAGGGATTGGTCTATCCCTGGCAGTGCGATTACATGGGACACATGAATGTCATGTGGTTCACAGGAAAGTTCGACGAAGCGAGCTGGCATTTCTTTACCCAACTCGGGATGACAAGGGACTTCCTGATCGGGAATAATCGTGGCATGGCGGCCCTGGAGCAGACTACGAAATACCTGAAAGAGCTTCACGCCGGAGATATTGTAACCGTGCGCACCCACACCGTCGAACTCGGCAACAAGACCGTGCGTTTTCTGCACGAAATGTGCGATACCAGTACCGGAGAGGCGGTCGCCACCTCGGAATTGCTCGCGGTGCACTTTGATACCGAGAGACGAAAAAGCGTGCCCTTGCCGGATGATGTGCGGCAAAAGGCCGAGCAACTGCAGAAATAATTTGCAATTTGAGAAACAGGACTTCCCATGCTTGCCAACGATTACCCATCGCTGAATTTCGGCCACGACGAAACCGTCGATATGTTGCGCGATTCCGTTCGCTCCTTCACCGCCGATAATATCCTGCCGCGGGCGGCGGAGATCGATGAGAAAAATGAATTTCCGCGGGACCTGTGGCCGGCTCTCGGGGCATTGGGGCTGCACGGCATCACGGTGCCGGAGGAAGATGGCGGCACCGGCATGGGGTATCTGGAGCATGTGGTGGCGGTAGAGGAGATCAGCCGGGGCTCGGCGTCGGTTGGGCTGTCCTATGGTGCCCATTCGAACCTGTGCATCAATCAGATCAGCCGCAACGGCAACGATGCACAGAAGAAGAAATATCTGCCGAAACTGATGTCCGGCGAACACCTTGGCGCACTCGCCATGTCGGAACCGGGCGCTGGGTCGGATGTTGTCGGCATGCGCACGAAGGCAGAGAAACGCGGCGACCGGTACGTCCTCAACGGCAACAAGATGTGGATTACCAACGGTCCGGGCGCCGACACGCTCGTGGTCTACGCCAAGACCGACATGAATGCCGGGCCGCGTGGCATCACTGCCTTCCTGATAGAGAAGGGCATGAAGGGTTTTTCAACGGCTCAGAAACTGGACAAGCTCGGCATGCGCGGGTCGGATACCTGCGAGCTGGTATTCCAAGATTGCGAAGTCCCGGAAGAGAATGTGTTGGGTAAGGTCGGCAGCGGCGTCAACGTCTTGATGAGCGGGCTTGATTACGAACGTTCGGTTCTCGCCGGCGGCCCCCTCGGCATTATGCAGAACTGTATGGACATTGTTATCCCTTACGTCCACGAGCGTCAGCAATTCGGCAAGCCGATCGGAACCTTCCAATTGATGCAGGGCAAACTCGCCGACATGTACACGACCATGAATGCCTGCCGGGCGTATGTGTATACCGTGGCGCAGGCGTGCGACCGGGGCGAGACAAGCCGCAAGGACGCCGCCGGCGCCATCCTGCTCGCATCAGAAAAAGCGACCTGGATGGCGCTTGAGGCGATCCAGGCGTTGGGTGGTATGGGGTATGTCAGTGAGAGCGGAACCGGGCGGCTTTTGCGCGATGCAAAACTTTACGAGATCGGCGCCGGGACCAGCGAAATTCGCCGCATGCTGATCGGCCGGGAATTGTTTGCAGAGACGGCCTGATCAGTCTCGCGGATCAGACTCCTGAGACACCAAACTGGACCGGGAAACAGATATTCTGTGTAATGACTATGCCTTGAGAGATTTGGCGTGTAGACTTTAAATCGCTGGCTGGTGGGTGTTCTTTCACAAAGGGACATGGATCATGCCGCGTTCAAATAAAATTTTCTCACTTTTTTTATTTCCGTTGCTGCTTTTAGCAGGGATCGTTTTACTAAGCGCCTGTGCACCGGCGCGCGCCGAAGCCGACGGGCCGGATGCTTGGCGCGTGGCGAATGTCAGCGCTAATTCTTCGCTCAACGTGCGCATCGGCCCTGGATCAGATTATCCCCGCATAGACTCACTTGCCCCTGATGCCAGGCATCTGCGCTATACCGAGTGCGTGCCGTATATCAATCCAGGTATCTGGGAGAATTTCAGCCCGGCTCAACAGAGTCGCTTTGGTGATCTGCACAACCATTGGTGCTTCGTAATCACCGAGGATTTTGTGAAAGGCTGGGTCAACAAATATTACCTCGCCGAGGATTCTCTGCCGAACGAGGCGGCGAGCACTGATGCCTCATCCGGGGATGGCAGCGAATAGTATAGTCGCAATGATCGCCTGATTTGCCGCTTGCGGTTAGCGGACACGCGCGTGCGTCGCAATTCGCTTATTCCATGTCGGATATCTGATCTGTTCCTCCTGTCCTGGGAATATGATTTTACTACATTTCAAAAATTGGCTCAGGGCCACGTTTAAGGGACAAGCGGATGGAGAGCAGCGCACGCGTAGTGGTGATTGGTGGCGGCGTCGTAGGCGTCTCAACGCTCTATCATCTGGCTAAAAAGGGCTGGACCGACGTTATGCTTCTTGAGCGCAAGGAGCTGACCTCGGGCTCGACCTGGCACGCGGCCGGTCTGCTGCCGTTGTTCAACATGAGTTATTCGGTCGGCCAGATCCACAAATACTCGGTCAAATTTTACCACAAGTTGGAAGCCGAGACCGGGATGAAAGTAGGCTTTTCGGTCTGCTCCAATATCCGGCTGGCGCGGTGTCAGGACCGCTGGGACGAATATATGTATTATGCAGGCGTCGCCGAGACGATCGGCGTAAAAGTCGAAACCCTGACCCCGGAACAGATCAAGGAGATATGGCCGCTCTGCGAGACCGACGGGCTTCTGGGCGCAATCCAGCACCCCGAAGACGGCTATATCCAGCCCGCCGACCTGACCCAGGCCCTGGCCGCGGGCGCGCGCAACCTGGGTGCCAAGATCCACCGGAATACTGTCGTCACCGGCATCACGCAGCAAAACAATGGCGAGTGGGTCGTCCATACCGACAAGGGCAAGATCACATGCGAACACGTGGTCACAGCAACCGGCAACTTTGCCCGCCAGACTGGACACATGGTCGGTTTGGACGTGCCGGCAATCCCGGTGGAGCATCAGTTTATCGTCACCGAACCGCACCCGGATATTGTTGCACGTCATAAAGCGGGCGAGCCGGAAATGGGCGTGCTGCGCGAATCCGATTCAGCCTGGTATTTGCGTGAAGAGGCCGGCGGGCTGTTGCTCGGTATTTACGAAAAGGGCGCACCTTGTTGTTATGTCGACGGGCCAACGGAGAATTCTGAATTCGAGTTGTTTAACGGCGAATTGGAACGGCTCGAACCCCATATTGAATCGGCAATTGAGCGGGTACCTGCGTTTGGTGAGGTGGGGATCAAGCAGGTTTATAACGGCGCAATTTGTTACACACCAGACGGCTCGCCCATCATCGGTCCGGCACCGGGGTTAAAGAATTTCTGGCTGAACGAGGGCCACAGCTTCGGCATCACGGCTGCTGGCGGGGCGGGTTGGCAGCTCGCCGAATGGATCGTCGACGGGGAACCAACCATCGACATGATGGGAGTCGATCCCCGGCGCTTCGGGCCATACGCGACTGAAGGGTACTTAATCGAGAAAAACGAGGAGGCCTATGCCAACGTTTTCTCGACCCATTATCCGGACGAGGAACGGGCCGCCGCGCGCCCGCTAAAGACAACGCCGTGTTACGGGCGGATGAAGGCGCTCGGGGGGGTATTCGGTTCGGTATATGGCTGGGAGCGCCCAAACTGGTTCGCGCCAAAGGGCTATGAAGTTCCGGAGGAGGAAATTGGGGTCGGTGTGGACGTGTTGTTGAACCACAACCACGCGGTGCCGCTTGCAGACGGGCGGATTGTTGAAAAATGGTCTTTCCGTCGCTCGAACTATTTTGAGCATGTGGGGAACGAGGTCAAAAACGTCCACGACAATGTTGGCCTTCTGGATATGTCGGCCTTTGCCAAATGTTTCATCACCGGACCGGGCGCCGAGGCCTGGCTCGATGGACTTGTCGCCAACCGCGTTCCAAAAAATGCCGGCCGGGTCAATCTCTGCCACATGTTGACTAGGGATGGTGGGGTACGCGCCGAATTCACAATCTACAAGATCGCCGATCAGCATTTTTATCTGGTCTCGGCCGGCGCGTTTGAAGCCCACGATCACGATTATCTGCGCAAGGCCTTGCCCGATGATGGCAGCGTTCAGATGCAACCCTATACCGAAGGCTGGGGGGTACTCGTTCTGGCTGGGCCGAACAGCCGCAGGGTTCTGCAAAAAATCACCAGGACCGATATGTCAAACGAAGCCTTCCGTTGGCTAACGGGCCGCAAGATCAGCATTGGTCCTGCCAACGCCCATGTGCTGCGGATGAATTTTGTCGGCGAATTGGGGTACGAATTCCACCACCCGATCGAGCAGCAGAACACGATCTTCGACCTCCTGATGGAAGCAGGTGCGGAATTCGACATCAAACCGTTCGGCATCCGGGCCATGACGGCGATGGCCGTGGAGAAGAGTTACAGGTTGATCCCCCGCGAAATGTCGATCGAATACAATGCCTATGAATCCGGTCTCGATCGGTTTGTGCATCCCAACAAGGGCGACTTTATCGGTCGCGATGCGGTGGTGCGGGCAAAAGCGGACGGCCTACGGTGGAATTACGTCACGCTCGAAGTCCACGATGTGACTGATTCCGACGCGCGCGGCTCGGAGGCCATCTACAAGGACGGCAACCTAATCGGGCGGGCTACGTCTGGGGGGTTTGGCTGGCGGATCGAGAAATCCATTGCACTAGCCATGGTCAAGCCGGACTTCAGCGCACCTGGCACCGATATGGACATTAAATTGTTGGACAAAACATTCAGGGCAACAGTGATTGCAGAATCGCCGTTTGATCCGGAAAACGAGCGATTGCGGTCCTGATCCGTGTGAGGAATCGCGGTACTGGACGGAATCAAGCCCGGGCGGTAAAGCTCGGGCATGTTTTTATACCTCGCAAAAATCACCTGGTTTCTCATCGCCCCAACGAACTCTCTCGTTCTTTTTGGCCTGATCGGGGTTTTCCTCTTGTTTACGCGTTTGCGGCGAATAGCGAAAACCTTCGTAACCATTTCATTATTAGGCTTGTTTCTAGCTGCGTTCAGTCCTGTCGGTGAATGGGCGCTTGCACCGCTTGAGAACAGATTTCCCCAGATACAGGAATTGGATAGTTCGTCGTTTGACGGAATTATTGTGCTTGGGGGCGCATCGAACCTCCATATTTCGCAGTCACGCAATGAGCCGACGGTTGGCGGAGCCGCCGAGCGGATTTTCAAACTGATCGAATTGGCCCGTCGGTTTCCGGAAAAAATAATTACCTTTGCGGGAGGCGGTGGATTGAGCGAAGGCGGTACAGAATCTTTTGCCAGGGAAGCGGATGTGGTGAAGTCTCTGCTTGAACGGGCTGGACTACCGACAGATGGAATCATGTTTGAACGACAATCGCAGAACACTTGGCAGAACGCCGAAAATCTCCAGGAAATTCTGCAACCCACGCCGGAATTTCGCTGGCTGTTGATAACATCGGCGTTTCATATGCCGCGCGCTGTGGGTGTATTTCGCCGGGTGGGTTTTAACGTCATCGCCTATCCGGTCGATTTCAGGTTGGGCAGTTTTGGCGCCTCCTTTACAACGAACTCCTCCGGCGCGGGCAAAATGGCAAAGCTCGATCAGGCAGTGCACGAATGGATCGGCCTTGTCTCTTATTGGCTGACCGGGCGATCCGACGCGTTTTTCCCAGGCCCCTAGTCCGTTTCCTTGGCCAGCTCCGTCAGGTTCTGATATTGGTCTTGTAACTATTGATAATGACCATGGAGAAACCCGTGTCTGGTTCTGAAATCTCAAGTGATCCGATCGTAATTGTTGCCGCAAAACGCACCGCCATGGCGGGTTTCCAGGGCGATTTTTCCAGCCTGAAGGCGTCAGA
>JAJFGZ010000014.1 GCA_021775855.1 Hyphomicrobiales bacterium | reverse complement strand
TTGCACCAGGGGAAATATCGAACGCAATGGTGACCACAGTCACCCCCTGGGCCTTGATGGCTTCGCACATGACCTCAAGGTTGTTTTCCGCCTGAGAGACACTGTTTGATCCCCCGGCGCCCCAACCACCCATGGTCTGGTCTCCGTCGGAAAGGAGCACAATCGCCTTCACTACGTCGGAATCGCTATAGGCAACGCCTTGCGTCCAGGGTGGGTTTGGAGAAATGAGGTGCCAACCAAATGCCAAACCAAGAGCGATATGTGTTCCCGCATACGGGGTCATGGCATTCAACTGACTTATCACCGACGCGTGATTGCTCGTCAGCGGTTGAATGACCAGGTTGCGGCTCGGATAATTTGAGCAGGCTGTATAGGGATCGCAACTTCCGCCGCCGCCACCTTCGCCTTCTTCGTCCTCGTCGTCTTCATCTTCGTCGTCTTCTTCTTCTTCGCCAACAAGGATGATGTTGTTTGGCGCCAGGTCATCCAAAAACGCGAAACGGTCGCTTCGGGAGAAATTTTCCAGGCTGCTGGAGCCGCCGCTACATTGCAAACCCCATTTGGAATCGTCAATTCCGGCAACCGGCGTCGTATCCTGTATATTGTAAGCGTTCCGTCGGTCTGCAGTGCAATTGGTCCAGGTCCCGCCCGTTGCCTCGTTAACGATATAGTCGCTTTCCATCGAGCCATAGACCTCTTGTGAAAAGGGAACGAGGCCAATTTTCACATTTGTATTGGCGCCATTATTGGTAATCTGGTTGACGAAATCGGTGGCTGCATCGCGCATGGCCTGGTACTTGCCATAATAATTCATCGATCCTGAATAATCCAACACCAGAACGATTTCGCCGTCGGCAACCGACGCGAGTTGTACCCGGGAAGTTGCGCTTACCTGAAGAGTGTTGAGGCCGACGATGCCCAGCAATACCGTATCGAGATTTGCATTGACAGTGCCGGTAACTGCACCGGCTGAACTAATGGTGATAACAGGCGTTTCTGCCTGACCGTAACTGCCGGTATCAAAGTTGGCGGCGAACATGCTTTGTGCAAAGGCAATTTTTTGGTCGTTGTCCAACGTAGCATCGCGGGCAGCGGCGAGCAGAGCCGCATCAAGCGACGTCTGCAATTTGTTTTTGGCGTTGCCAGCCCGGGAGAAATCGATGGCGGCACCAACAGCCGCGAGGACCGGAATTAGGACCAGCGCAAATATCACGACGATCGAGCCCTTGCGGTCTCTTGTGAAACGCTTCCACTTGCTCGTTTGCTTTGGATTTTCGCCCATACTCTTTTGCCCCCTAGAGAAGAGATTGAACGTAAAATGATTCGCAGACATTTTTCAGAACATTTGACATTGGCGCCAACAAGTTATCCTGGCCCTCTGCAACCGAGGTTTAGGTGCTGCCAGGAGTACAGTTCGCAAGCCCTGTTTTCAGGACGTAAATCCTCTGGCGATTGTACCAAACCGGAGGCCGGAAAACAGCGCCGGCAACAGCGACCCGCGCCACTCTGTCGATCGATACGAAACGAAATTTCCAGCAAACAAGATATTTATGGTGCCGGCTGCAGGAGTTGAACCCGCGACCCCCTGATTACAAATCAGAATATAACCCCATTCTAGAAGACGCCTAGAATGGGGTTGTTACTCCAAACCCCTTATAAAATAACGGTTTTTTATTTTAACCCCACGCAAGTCGCATCAATAGGTGTCGTGCAATCGGAAAGAATGTGGTAGATAGAGTGGTAGATTGAGAAGCCGTGGGGCAGAATAATGCCAAGCTGCAAAACCAAACTTCAGGACTATAATGTCGTTGCTTTTGAGCCACTCAATGGCAAGCCGACCATATTGTGGGATACCGGGATAATCGGGTTTTGCTGCAAGGTATCGGCAGACGGCAATAACCGTTCCTTCCTCTATAAGTACCGGGTCAAACGGACGGGCCGGGTCCGCTGGATGACAATCGGACGGTTTGGCAAGGTCGATACAAATCAGGCCAGGTCCAGAGCCCGCAAAGTTCAGGCCGAGGTCGAATTGGGTGGCGACCCGATGGCGGCCCAGGATGACGCCAAAGCGAAGCTCAACGTTCGCGAGGCGTGGGCGATCTATCTCGAAAACCACATCCGGTTGAAACGCAAGCCAAAAACCGCTGATGATTATGAGCGGCTCGGTCGGCTGTATATTCTGCCTGCGCTGGGTTCTCTGAAAATGGAAGCCGTGCAGCACCGCGACGTGGCCAGGCTTCAACGCAAGGCCCAGGTTGGTGGCCGCAACCGGACAGCAAATTATGTGCTGTCAGTGCTCTCGAGTTTTTTTAACTGGTGCATCCGTAACGAGTTGACGAAAGCCGAGAATGTTGCCGAGGGCATGGATCGATTTCCAGAGTCCCGTCGCGAGAGATATCTGTCCGAAGCCGAATACGACCGGCTGAGTGCGGTATTGGTTGAGGCAGACAAGACTGAAAACAGATTTGCGCTGGCCGCGATCCGGATGCTCATTTTGACCGGGGCCCGCAAAAACGAAATACTCAAGGCGCGCTGGGACTGGCTGGACCGAGACCAGATGCTGCTAAACCTGCCAGACAGCAAAACCGGGTCACGAAAAATCGTGCTGACACAGGCCGAAATGGCCATTCTGGAAAGCTTGCCAAGAGACGCAGCAAA
Organism: Hyphomicrobiales bacterium; assembly: GCA_021775855.1. GTDB lineage: Bacteria > Pseudomonadota > Alphaproteobacteria > Rhizobiales > NORP267 > NORP267. The sequence continues at coordinate 443 of JAJFGZ010000014.1, read as the reverse complement.
CCCGTTCATCTTCCAGGGACATGTTTCAGGCAGGCCGTTTGTCGGAATGGCGAAATTCTGGCAAAGAATTCGCAAGCGGGCAGGGCTGGAAGATGTCCGTCTTCACGACCTCCGTCACAGCTTTGCCGCCGTCGCCGCCGGTGGCGGAATGAGCCTGCCACAAATAGGCAAGCTCCTCGGCCACACACAGGCCCAGACAACGCAGCGCTACGCTCATATAGGGCAATCGCCGGAACGCGCGGCCAAAGAGCGTGTAAGCAACGCTCTGGCGCGTCGTATGGGCATGGGTGGCAATGCTGGCGGCTTCGAGCGCTCCGATGCGCCAGTATCCGAAATTGTCGAGAATGATTGATCTCTGGTAGTCGCATGATTCACACCGCAGCTTTTTTACCTGGTCAGAATTTGCCGAACAATTAAATTCGCCAACTTTGAGGAACTCTTTC
>JAJFGZ010000013.1 GCA_021775855.1 Hyphomicrobiales bacterium | reverse complement strand
GCTGCCAAGTTCAAGCGCGAAAACGGGCTCGATTATGATCCGAGCCAGTGTTTTGTGGCGCCCGGCGGCAAGCCGATTATTTACAACGCCATGGTTGCGACCCTTAATCCGGGTGACGAGGTGATTATCCAGGCCCCCTATTGGGTCAGTTACCCGGATATCGTTCTGCTGGCTGGCGGTACCCCGGTGCTGATCGACACCACGATTGAGGATAATTTCAAGCTGCGTCCCGATGACCTTGAAGCGGCGATTACCGACAAGACCAAATGGATCATTTTCAATTCACCATCCAACCCGACTGGTGCCGCCTATACACGCGATGAACTGCGACTCCTGACCGACGTGCTGGTGCGCCATCCCCATGTCTGGATTCTTACCGACGATATGTACGAGCATCTGGTCTACGATGATTTTGAATTCACCACGCCGGCCGAGGTCGAGCCAAGGCTGATGGATCGCACATTGACCATGAACGGCGTCTCCAAGGCCTACGCGATGACCGGCTGGCGGATCGGCTATTGTGCCGGGCCAGATGAATTGATTGCGGCGATGCGCAAGGTGCAGTCGCAATCAACCTCCAACCCAACGTCGATTTCCCAATGGGCGGCGGTAGAGGCGCTGAATGGTGTCCAGGATTTTATCCCCGAGCGGGCAAAGGTATTCCGCGATCGGCGCAACCTCGTGGTCTCGATGCTCAATCAGGCGACAGGGATCGATTGCCCGACACCGGAAGGGGCGTTTTACGTCTATCCGAGTTGCGCCGGGTGTATCGGCAAATCAACCGAGAACGGCACGAAGATCGTGGACGACTCCACATTTGCGACCGCGCTGCTTGAAGAGGAGGGGGTGGCGGTCGTACCCGGTGTCGCCTTTGGTCTGTCGCCGTTCTTCCGGATTTCCTACGCCACGTCGACCGAAGACCTCGAGGATGCCTGCCAGCGGATCCAGCGGTTCTGTGCCAATCTGAAATAGGTAGACACCCGGTTTTTGCCTTGGTCTGAACCTGATTTGACCAAGTTTAACTGATTGGGTGATGGTCAGAATTGGTGCCATCACAGCGCCGATCACGGAAACGGATGAGGTTAGACATGCGCAAAATCTCTTTGGCGGTCGCCGCTGCGGCGATGGTGGGATCCCTGGGCTTCGCGATTGACGCTGGTGCGGGCGAGCGGGTCAAAATCGGGCTATTGAAATGTTCAATCAGCGACACCGATGACAGTGTGCGGAATCGCCGGATCAACATTTTTACGCCGGCCGACCGGACCCTGGACTGCCTGTTTGAATCGAGCACCCAATATGCGTCGGAAGAATATTCCGGGACCTTTCGCCGGATCGGCCCGGTAATCGGCCGGGTCGATACCAGCAACATGATCTGGGCCGTATTCGCGACCGGGTATGGCGGCGAGAACGGCAAGCTTGAAGGCGTGTATCGCGGCGTAAGCGCCGAGGCAACGCTCGGCGTCGGCGTTGGCGCGAATGTTTTGGTTGGCGGCTTTGATCGTTCCATCGCGTTGCAGCCGGTCAGTGTGCAGACCCAGCTCGGACTGAACATCGCGCTCAGTGGCGCTGCGCTAGATCTGCAATTGCGATAATTGTTGCCTGATTGGGATTTGCGAATCCTGCATTCATACCTGCTGCGTTACTCACGGGAGTGACAGGATTTCACTTGGCTTTGCTAACTCCCGCCCCGACCTTCCGAGGCCTCGTGCCGGGGAAGGTCGGGGCGAGGTAATGTGTGCACAAAACTCCGCACAATATCCGAAAATTCAGTCTTTCCCCTTGCATCCGGGGAGATTTGACGTGACGATACTTTCGTGGCCCGACGTGATCGGATCCGCCGGGTCGGCGAGTGATCCAACGCGGAGAAATAATCATGGGGCAATCAGCAAATTCGGGAACCAACAATGGCGCGGAGACAAGGCCCAGGTGCATCGCACTGGTGGGCCCTTATTTAAGCGGAAAAACAACTTTGCTGGAGGCCATTTTGGCCCGCACGGGGGCGATCGGGCGCCAGGGCCGTGTCGATGATGGAACGAGCCTTGGCGACGCGTCGCCTGAAGCCCGGGCACACGGCATGAGCGTGGAGCTGAACGTCGCTTCGTGTAAATTTCTCGACGACGAATATACATTTATTGATTGCCCAGGCTCGATCGAATTCCAGGCCGAACAGGTCGCCGTGTTACCGGCGGTCGATGCGGCGATCGTCGTTTGTGAGCCGGACGACAAGAAAATCCCGGCGTTGCAACTGATCCTGAAACAGCTCGAAGAGCAGAATATCCCCAGATTCCTGTTCCTCAACAAAATCGACAAGGCGGAAAGCCGGGTGCGCGATATTCTGGAGACCCTGCAACCCGCAAGCGCGAAGCCGCTTGTGCTTCGCCAGATTCCGATCTGGGAGAATGAAATCGCGACGGGTTTCATCGATCTGGCCCTGGAGAGGGCGTTCGTGTACCGCGAACACGCGGAGAGCGAAGTGATCTCTGCCCCCAACCAGTTGAAGGAGCGTCTCGAAGAAGCGCGATTCACGATGCTGGAAAAACTGGCAGATTATGATGACGATCTAATGGAACAACTGCTCGAGGATATCGAACCGCCCCGTGACAAGGTGTTCGAAGACCTTTCGGCGGAACTCAACACCGGCGAAATCGTGCCTGTTCTGCTGGGATCAGCCGAGAATGGCAACGGCATCCTGCGCCTCTTGAAGGCCCTTCGTCATGAAGCTCCCGGGATTGCCAGTACCGCCGAGCGCCTGGGTGTCTCCGGCGGCGATACCGTCATCCAGATCGTGAAAACCTTTCACACCACACATGGCGGTCAGCTGTCCCTATCCCGTGTCCTTGGCGGTTCGGTTTCCGATGGCGATACTGTTTTTGGCGCGGACGGGCAGGGGAACCGCATCGCCGGGCTCTTTTCGCTGATGGGCCAGGATCCGGAAAAACGCCAGGCGGCCGGCACCGGTGCCACCGTGGCGCTGGGGCGTCTCGACGGGATCGCCACGGGAGAGACACTTCGAACGGTCAAGGGCGCGAGCGAACAACTTGTTTCGCTGAATATTCCCGCTCCGGTCTTCGCACAAGCCATATCGGCGGGCGAGCGCAAGGACGAAGTCAAACTCAGCACCGCGATCAATAAGATTGTCGAGGAAGACCCGTCGATCTCACTTGAACATAGCCAGGATACCAACGAAATGGTTCTGCGCGGGCAGGGCGAAATGCATTTGCGCGTTGCCCTCGAGCGGCTGGCGGGGAAATACGGCGTCAGCGCGACCACCCGCAGATCGAAGGTTGCGTACAAGGAAACCATCCGCAGATCGACGACCCAACAAGGTCGCCACAAGAAACAGTCCGGCGGTCACGGGCAGTTTGGCGATGTGGTGGTGGATATCAAGCCGTTGCCGCGCGGATCGGGGTTTGAGTTTAGCGACACCATCACTGGTGGCGTGGTGCCGAAACAATATATCCCAGCGGTCGAACGGGGGATCAGAGACTACCTCGATAGCGGCCCGCTCGGGTTCCCGGTGGTCGATTTCTCGGTAGTGCTGACAGATGGCTCGTTTCACGCGGTGGATTCTTCGGAACAGGCCTTCCGAACAGCCGGGCGTATTTCTGTGTCCGAGGGGTTACCGAATTGCAGCCCGGTTCTGCTGGAACCGATATTGGCGATTGAAATACACGTGCCAAATGACGCGACCGCAAAGATCAATGCAATCGTCGCGGGACGGCGCGGGCAGTTGCTTGGGTTTGATGCCCGCGAGGGGTGGCCCGGGTGGGACAGTGTGCAGGCTCATATGCCGGCATCCGAAGTTCAGAACTTGATCGTCGAGATCAGATCGGCGACTGCCGGTGTTGGATCTTTTGTCCAGAGTTTCGATCATTTGTCGGAATTGACGGGAAAACTGGCGGAGCAGGTTCTGGCAGATCAATCTGCCGAAGCCGCGTGATCGAAAAGTTTCACCCACGAGGATAAATTTATCCTCGCGGAAGCGTGATTTGTCGTTCGTCTGGTTACGTCCTATCTAGGGATTTGCGGCTATTGGGCAGGCTGCAATTCCGGTCTCGATGGTGTTCGGGCCGGATACAGGAGTGTGGCATGTTAATAAAGCGGGTGCGCGGTTGGGAAATCCCCGAGCGTATGGCAACGGACGAATCTGTTTTTCTCAATCGGCGATCTTTCATGGCTGGCGCGGGGTCAATCGCGGCGGCAAGCGTCATAGGCGCCAACGGGCTGATCTTGCCTGCAGGCGCGCAGGAGACCAGCGACCCGACGGTCGATCTCTATCCCGCGATGCGCAACGGAAACTACCAGATCGAACGCGCAATTACGCCGGAAGAGATCAACAGCACCTACAATAATTTTTACGAATTCGGCTCCCACAAGCAGATATCCGAGCGCGCCCAGGCCCTGATGACCCGGCCCTGGACCGTGACGTTTGACGGCGAAGTCGAAGAAGAACGCGAAGTCGACGTGGATACGTTGATCCGCGCCATGGGCGTTGAGGAGCGGTTGTACCGCCATCGCTGCGTCGAAGCATGGTCGATGACCGTCCCGTGGTCCGGATTTCCTCTGGCCCGGCTGGTGGAATATGCGCGGCCGCTATCAAGCGCAAAATATGTAGTCATGCAGACCTTCCAGGATAGCGACATCGCGTCCGGCCAGCGCCAGTTCTGGTATCCCTGGCCGTATACCGAAGGTCTGACGATCGAGGAAGCGACCAACGATCTTGCCTTCATGGTCACCGGTGTCTACGGGAGGCCAGCGGCCAAGCAATTCGGTGCCCCGCTGCGTCTCGCCGTGCCGTGGAAATACGGCTTCAAGTCGATCAAGTCGATCGTGCGGGTGTCATTTACATCCGAGCGCCCGGTAAGTTTCTGGGAAGAGTTGAATGCCAGCGAATATGGTTTCTGGGCCAACGTCAATCCGGAGGTATCGCACCCCCGCTGGAGCCAGGCCCAGGAACGCGTGCTCGGCGAAGACCGCAAAATCCCGACCGTGATCTATAACGGATACGGCGACTACGTCTCCGATCTATACAAGGATATCGAAGGCGAACGGCTCTACATGTAGGGTGGGGTGACTGTAAATCTAAAGATTTACCTTGGCTGCAAAAGAAAAAGCCGGGCTCCCTTAAGGAGCCCGGCAGTGACTAGATTTGCGCTTGAGGGGAAGCGCAATGCGATCAAGACTTGTTTTACAAAACGTTGCCCAAACCGCTGGTGAAGGGAATAGAGGGAGGGAGGAACCATACCCTTCATCCAACTCCAGTTGGTCTTTATATGCGCTGCACAACGGCCCTGAACAACCACATTAACCGCATAGCAGTCATGCAAAAATGCATGAGAAGAGGTTGTATTGTCAATCGACTACACTCTGATATCCGTATTTGCCAAATTCGAGGCGAAAAACATCTTGAAATCAATGGATTGACTTGACGTGTTGGTAAAGCTGTCGTTCCTAAAATTGCCAGCTTCGCGATTGGCTGAGTAGAAAATCACGAAAAACGGTTATTCTTTTTGATTCGCGGAGTTCTTCTGGATAAGCAAAATAGGTATCAAACGTCGGCACATCGGCATCCTGAAGAAGCTGTACGAGGGACGAATCCTCCGCGATTAGATAGTCCGGCAGGACCGCCAACCCGATCCCGTTTTCGGCAGCGCGGCGCATCCCGTGGATATTATTGATACTCAAAATCGGTGCGCGCGGATTGTCAGGCGCGCGCCCGGCAATTGACAACCAATTGACTTCGCCGAGATAATTGGGGTCTGGGTGATCGAACACGATGATCCGGTGGTTATCCAGTTCCGCGATATTCTTGGGCTGGCCGTGGACTTTCAGATAGTCCGGTGCGGCGTAAATGTGAAAATGGACGGTAAACAGTTTGCGCTGGATCAGATCTGGCTGGGTCGGCGCCCGCAACCAGATCGCGGCGTCGGCTTCGCGCATACCGATATCGAGCTGGTTGTCGTGGAGCAGCAGTTTCAGTTTGATGTCGGGATACAGCTCAACAAATTCGTTGATGCGGGGCGTCAGCCAGCTTGTGCCGAGTCCAACCGTCGTTGTTACCCGCAATTCGCCGGACGGTTTTTCCTTGGCGTCGGTGAGGCGGGTCTCGGCCGCCTGGAATTTGACATATACCTCGTGCGCCGTCTTGAACAAGCGTTCGCCCTGTTCGGTCAGCAGCAATCCCCGGGCGTGGCGATGAAACAGGGATACACGCAGGTCTTCTTCGAGGCTGCTCACCTGCCGGCTGACAGCCGACTGGCTGAGATCCAGCTCGGCCGCGGCAGCCGTAAAGCTGCCGGCTTCAGCAGCTGCGTGAAAAATCCTGACCTTGTCCCAATCCATATGCGTTTGCCACAAGCCTATTCGGCTGCCACACTTTCCATGCTCAATTCGGCGATATATTTTTCCGCCTGGAGGGCCGCCATACACCCCATCCCGGCGGCCGTTACGGCCTGGCGGTAAATTTCGTCGGTCACATCGCCTGCCGCATACACGCCAGGGATCGATGTTTCCGTTGAATCCGGTGCAGTCCAGATATAGCCGGACGGAGTCATGTCTACCTGGTCCTTGAAGAGCTCGACGGAGGGGGAGTGCCCGATGGCGATGAATACCCCGTGGACGCTGATATCCGTCACCGCATCCGTCTTGACATTGCGCAACCGCGCGCCGGTGACGCCAAGCGGATTTTCGGTACCGAGCACTTCTTCAAGCACGCTGTCCCAGATCACCTCGATTTTTGGATGATTGAGCAACCGGTGCTGGAGAATTTTCTCTGAACGCAATTCGTTTCGCCGGTGTACGAGAATAACTTTGGACGCGAATTTAGTGAGGAACAGCGCCTCTTCGACGGCGGTATTGCCTCCGCCAACCACGAGGACTTCCTTGTCCCGGTAAAAGAAACCATCGCAAGTGGCGCAGGCCGACACGCCGAAACCCTGGAATTTTTGTTCCGATTCGATGCCGAGCCAGCGCGCCTGCGCGCCCGTCGAGATGACCAGTGTGTCGCAAGTATATTCGCTCCCTGAATCGCCAATCAGGCGAATTGGGCGCTCTTTGAGGCGGGCTTCTACGATGTGATCCTGGACCAGGTTGGTACCCACCTGCTCGGCCTGCGCCTGCATTTGCTCCATCAGCCAGGGACCCTGAATGACATCGGCAAATCCGGGGTAATTTTCAACGTCCGTGGTAATCGTCAGCTGTCCACCGGGCTGGATGCCGGCAATGAGTGTTGGCTCGAGCATGGCGCGGGCGGCGTAAATCGCGGCGGTATAACCGGCGGGTCCTGAACCAACAATAATCAACTTGCTATGCGTTGCGGCCACTGCCTGCTCCTCTTGAAAAAAATTGGCAATCTCGTTCCAGCCCCATGGTGTAAAAATTTGCTGAACAAGATTCAGGACTGGTTCATTCAACCGATCCCAGCATCGCATATATATGCTTTCACGGGATTTGCCCACCGTACCATCAACATGATAATGGTGCTGGGATTGAAGTGGGCATTCCAACCACAATCGGGCAAATCATAAGGTCCCTCCCTTTCTTGCGTGCAGGATATTGCCGGGACCATCGAGAAGAGAATAATCGTATGTTGGACGCAAATGCAGTTGCACGTGGCGTATTGGATTCGATCCGCGCCGCCCCGCGCATCGATCTGCCGTACCGTCACTGGCTGCTTGAAAACCTCTTCGATGCCGAGGCGATTGCCGCGGTTGATGAAGTGCCGTTTCCCCAACCCGCCGCGTTGGAAATTTCGGGGTCGCGGGAAGTCAACAACGCCAGCCGGTTGTATTTTGACGCAGACAACCAGGCGAAATATTCAATTTGCGCCGCGATCTCAAACGCACTGCAGGACAAGACGGTCACCGACACGATCGCCGGGCATTACGGGATCGACCTGTCGGGGACTTATTTGCGCATAGAATATGCCCAGGATACCGAGGGATTCTGGCTTGCGCCGCACACCGATATCGGCGTGAAGGCATTTACGATGCTGGTCTATCTGAGTGAGGAGCAGGACGTTGGTCTGGGAACCGATATTTTTTCGAACCCCGATACGATGGTCGCCCGCACACCATTCGGACCCGGCAAGGCGCTGGTTTTCGTTCCGTCGAACAATACCTATCACGGGTTTACCAAGCGCCCCATTGAAGGGCTGCGCAAGTCGATCATCATCAATTATGTGACCGACGAGTGGCGGGCACGCGAACAGCTGGCGTTCCCAAACCAGCCGATCATCTAGCTAAATGCGTTGAGCGGGTTTAGTCGCTTCAGGCGGCTTGAAACCCGGTGGCGGCGCAGTTCCGAAATTTTATCCTGCTCCGAGACCATCCAGTTCAATTGCAGCGCCTGGCGTTTGCCGCCGAATGATTCGTGGCCGTGCCAGGAATTTTCCGAGCGGCGGAAAATCAGCAGCGCGCCATTGTCTGGCGGGACCTCGGCGACATAGTCGTCCAAGTCGGTGCCGCTGCGCAATATTCTGAGCCGTCCACCGCCCTTGTCCCAGGAATGGTTGAGATATAGCAGCACGGTGATGATCTTGTTCAGGCTGTCGGTATGGATAGATCCGTCGCGCGGACGGCAATTGCCGCGGATCGTGACCATCGTAGGTTTCCCGGTCAGGTCCAGATCAAATTTATTTTCAACAATTGAGCGGAACCGGTCGCCTTCCATATTCTCGATGAGACTTTGAAAACGTTTGTTGATGCGAATACTCTCGAGCGGGTGGGAGCCTGGTCCGGTTATTTTCGGGAAGTTGGCAATCAGGTCATCGATGTGCGAGGCGTGAACGAATTCCGGTAGCAGAATATGATCGTAGGGATCTGTTTGCAGCGGGGCCGCCGCCAGTTTATCAAAATCCAGATTGTCCACTATTTTGATACCCGCATGGTGTGCCGTGAATATTGTTTCAATATTTCGTCTGCGATTTCAGGTGTTGCATCTGGCCGCTCGTAGGACCAATCCGCCAAGTCGCTGTGGATTTCGCGAACAATTCCAGCGGCTTCAAGATTGCCGACAAACCGCTCTATTTTCCGGCTGTGACCCTTCACGGGGTATACCATAACGGGGCGGCCAGTAAACGAGGCTTCCCCGATCAAATTGACGGAATCGCCGGTGACGATAACGCGTTCAGCCAGACCGAGAATACCGGCATAGGGATTGTTGCCTGTTTCGTCCCAGATCCAGGACCGGTCCGGGTCGAGTTCATTTTCGAGAATCTCGATATTCTGACTACCGGTCCGGCGCGATGGCGTTATCAGCAACCCCAAATCATGGGTCACGGAAAATTTTCGCAGGAATACACCAAGCTGGCGAAATTCTTCTGGCGTGAAATCGTATTTCGCGCTTTTTCCCCCAACCAAGACACCAACAACAGGCTTGGCAATCGCCCCGTGATCCTTCAGCCTCCGGCGCAATGCCTTGGCGTCAGATTTCAACCGTGCGTCAGTCAAACGGTGCGGCGACGTAATCGTTCGTATCACGTTCGGGCCCGAATAATCATCATGCTCGCCGACCCACACCAGATCAAAATTCGACGAGGATAATTTCGGGTTCTGTAAGACGGTCACAAAGGTCTTGCCGCCGGATGCCCGGCGAACTTTGCGGGCATAGGGGACAGCCTGCCGGCTGGAGGCGATGACGATATCCGGCCAGGGCGGAGATATGCGGTTGTCTTTTGCCGCAGGCCCCCATGGAGCGAGATAGGAATGGATAGGGGAAGGGGCAACGTCGATAATTTCGGGCTTGATACCGAGCGCTTCCATGACACCTAAACACGGTTCACGGTGACCAGCATGGCCGGATGTAATCACCCAGCCGGTCTGCGGCCTCGCCAATGTTAACATATGAGTCTGACTCCTAACGGGTTAAACCTGCCCGCCAATAAGTCCGGCCAACAATAGGGCCGCGCTATTCGCTAACTCTCTACCTAAACATTTAGATAAAAGCTACCTTCAGAATCTCGTATGCGCGCCCGCCGCCTGGCGTATTCACTTCGACCGAGTCGCCGACAGATTTGTTGATCAGCGCCCGGGCGATCGGGGACGTAATCGAAATCTTGCCGGATTTTATGTCGGCCTCGCTCTCGCCGACGATCTGGTATTTTTGTTCTTCGTCGGTATCCTCGTCAACCAGCGCTACTGTGGCACCGAACATGACCCGGTCGCCGGACAGTTTCGAAATATCAATGACATCGGCGAGGCCCATTTTTTCTTCGAGATCGGCGATCCGGGATTCATTCAACCCCTGGGATTCCTTGGCGGCATGGTATTCCGCGTTCTCGGACAGATCGCCGTGGGCGCGTGCTTCGGCAATGGCCTGAATGATGCGCGGGCGCTCGACCGACTTCCTGTGCTTCAGGTCTTCTTCAAGAGCTGTGTAGCCGTCGGCGGTCATCGGAATTTTTTCCATTTTTGCGCACTTTCGAAATTACCCCGGCTGGGGTCAATAAGTTTTATTTTGCCGGCAAGGCCGACAGGATTGCACTGCTACAAATGTCTATCGAAATTAGCCAGGACCAACCGGATATACTTCCCAGTCAAACAGCTTCACGCGGAATGTTGTGGTTGATCCCTAATCCAGCATACCCATTTGCGATGGAATCGTAGCCAAAAAATGGCGCGAACGCAATCTTGAACACACCGCACTGGCTTTGCGAATATCCTGCAAATTTGTTCAGGAGGCCTTCCTTTGCGGGATTTGCGCGTAGGCCTGGACCGGCGTGACGTCCAGCGATCCGGTCCTATAGGCTTGGATGGCTTTGCTAGCGGCGATGGCGCCGGAAAGCGTCGTATAATAAGGAATTTTGTGAAGGAGAGCTGCTTCGCGGAGCGACTGGCTGTCCTCCAACGCCCGGCTGCCCTTTGTCGTATTGAAGACCAGTTGCACCTCGCCGTTCTTGATGGCGTCAACGATGTGGGGGCGGCCTTCGAGGACCTTGTTGATCTTGGTGCAGGGGATTCCCTGATCGGCGAGAAAGCGCTGGGTCCCGCCGGACGCGATCACCTCAAACCCCATCTCGACAAGCAGTTTGACGGAACTCGCGATGCGCGATTTGTCTTCGTCTTTTACGGAAACAAATGCGGTACCGCCGGTCGGCACCATCACACCGGCGCCGAGCTGGCTTTTTGCAAATGCGAGCGAATAATTGTTGGCCAGCCCCATCACCTCGCCGGTCGAGCGCATTTCAGGGCCAAGGATGGTGTCGACGCCCGGGAAACGGTTGAACGGGAAGACAGCTTCTTTCACGGCTACGTGGTTGCCCTGCCATTTTTTCAGCGAGAAATCGGCGAGTTTTTCGCCGCACATGATCCGCGCGGCGATTTGAGCGATCGGCTGACCAATCACTTTGGCGACGAACGGAACCGTGCGGCTGGCGCGCGGGTTGACTTCGATCAGATAAACAACGCCGTCTTTGACCGCAAACTGAACATTCATCAGCCCGCACACGTCGAGCGCTTTTGCAAGCGCGTGGGTCTGGCGTTCCAATTCAGCGATGATTTGGGGTTCAAGCGAATGCGGTGGCAACGAGCAGGCGCTGTCGCCGGAATGCACGCCCGCCTCTTCGATATGCTCCATGACGCCGCAGATAAAGACATCGTCGCCGTCGCAAAGCGCGTCCACGTCCACTTCGATGGCGTCGGTGAGGTAAGAATCGAACAGGAGCGGGTTGTCCTTCAAAACGGCATCGATCTGTGCGGTCTTGTCATCAGGGTGGCGCTGGCGGATGTCCGGCGGGACCAGTTCGGGCAGGGTTTCGGCAAAATACCGGCTCATCATGGTTTCATCGAGGATGATTTCCATAGCCCGCCCGCCAAGGACATATGACGGTCGCACGACCAGAGGAAACCCGATCTTCTCGACCGAGGCATGGGCCTCGGCGAATGAATTCGCGATGTCGTTGCGCGGCTGTTTGAGGTCGAGCGACTGGAGCATATCCTTGAAACGGTCGCGGTCCTCAGCCAAATCGATGGCGTCCGGCGTTGTACCAAGGATCGGGATACCTGCGTCCTGCAGCGCGCTGGCAAGTTTCAACGGGGTTTGTCCGCCAAACTGGACGATAACACCAAAAAATTCACCGTTTGCCATCTCGTTATGGATGATTTCGATGACGTCTTCCGTCGTCAGCGGCTCGAAATAGAGCCGGTCGGACGTGTCGTAATCGGTGGAGACGGTTTCAGGGTTGCAATTGACCATGACGCTCTCGATACCAATTTTCTCGAGCGCATAGGCCGCGTGGCAGCAGCAATAGTCGAATTCGATGCCCTGTCCGATCCGGTTCGGGCCGCCGCCAAGGATCATCACCTTTTTGCGGTTCGATGGCCGGGCTTCGTCCTCGATCTTGCCGGCGAAGGGGGTCTCGTAGGTTGAATACATATAGGCCGTTGGCGAGGCAAATTCGGCGGCGCTGGTGTCGATCCGCTTATAGACCGGCCGCACCTCGAGCGCGCGCCGCGCCGCGGTCACTTCGGCTTCGCTCAAGCCAGTCAGTTCGCCAAGGCGGGCATCAGAAAAACCCTGTGCCTTCAATTCGCGGAACGGAGCTGGAGTTTCCGGCAGGCCGAGATCGCGGATTTTTGCTTCCAGATCCACCAGTTCCTGCAATTCGCGGATAAACCAGGGGTCGATCTTGCAACTCGCATGGATCTGGTCATGGCCCACGCCGAGGCGCAGGGCCTGGGCGACCGTCAAAATACGCTCGGGGATCGCGGTGCTGAGTGCGGCGCGAACAACATTCTTGTCGTCGCCCTGGCCAACGCCCGGGATAACCACCTCGTTTAACCCGGTCAGACCAGTCTCCAGTCCGCGCAAGGCTTTTTGCAGGGATTCCTTGAAGGTGCGCCCGATCGCCATGACCTCACCGACCGATTTCATCGCGGTGGTGAGAACCGGAACCGCGCCCGGGAATTTCTCGAACGCGAAGCGCGGGATCTTGGTCACCACATAGTCGATGGTCGGCTCGAACGATGCTGGGGTCGCGCCGCCGGTAATGTCGTTGGCCAGCTCGTCGAGCGTGTAACCAACCGCCAATTTGGCGGCCACCTTGGCAATCGGAAACCCGGTCGCCTTTGAAGCAAGTGCGGAGGAGCGCGATACCCTCGGATTCATCTCAATAACGACCAAAGTCCCGTCCTCTGGGTTGATCGCGAACTGTACGTTTGAACCACCGGTCTCGATGCCGATCTCGCGCAAAACCGCGATCGAGGCGTTACGCATTTCCTGGAATTCTTTGTCGGTCAGGGTCAGCGCCGGGGCGACCGTGATTGAATCGCCCGTATGGACGCCCATCGGGTCGATATTCTCGATCGAGCAGACGATGATGCAATTGTCGTCGCGATCGCGCACCACCTCCATCTCGTATTCCTTCCACCCCATGACGCTCTCTTCGATGAGCACTTCGGTGGTCGGCGAGGCGTCCAGCCCGCGATCGATGATCTCGATAAATTCCTGACGGTTATAGGCGATGCCGCCGCCGGTCCCGCCCAACGTAAAGGATGGGCGAATGATGACCGGCAGACCGATTTCACTGAGGCCCTCAAGGGCTTCCTTGAAGGCTTGTTCGCGGTAACGGTCCTTGCGGCCCGGTTCGCCCATCCGCCAATCGCGCTCGAATGTCTCCCGCAAAGCCCGTTTTTCGTCCGCGCTCTTGTTCGCTGCTTCAATGTCCGTGAGCCCGGTGGCGTGTACTTTCTTGTCGGCGGCCTTCAACTCAGACGCGTTGGCGAGCCTTGAGCGCGGCACATTCAGGCCAATCCGGATCATGGCTTCGCGGAACAGCATCCGGTCCTCGGCCTTGTCGATCGCGGTGGCATCGGCGCCGATCATTTCGACGCCAAATTTTTCCAGCACCCCCATATTCTGGAGCGACAGGGAGCAGTTGAGCGCGGTCTGCCCGCCCATGGTCGGGAGCAGGGCGTCGGGGCGCTCTTTCTCGATGATTTGGGCAACAATTTCCGGCGTAACGGGCTCGATATAGGTGGCGTCGGCCAAGTCCGGGTCGGTCATGATCGTTGCCGGGTTGGAATTGACCAGAACGATCCGGTACCCTTCGTCACGCAGTGCCTTACAGGCCTGGGTCCCGGAATAGTCGAATTCACAGGCCTGGCCGATAATGATCGGCCCGGCTCCTATGATCAGGATCGTATTAATATCGGTGCGTTTTGGCATGAAGCGGCTGCTATCTGTTTCGTTCGCGCTTATATAGCAACCGTTTGCCAGAGCAATAGGGATAGGTTGTGCAACGGTTTTCGGTTTAACTGCGGGCTGAATAAACTTTTCCATTGAACCTACGGTCCTTAGAGGGACAATCATTACTCAGAATGTTGTGAGCAATAGAATTTGAGGTCATACGTGTATAAATTTGCCGGCAAACTATTTGGCCTTTTGTTGCGCCGATATGCCGCGAAAAAACCGATCTCGCATGAGGAAGCGTTGCGGGTTCAGGAAGAACTTCTTTTAGGGCTTGTCAAAAGGGCCGCAAAAACAAAATTTGGCATCGATCACGGATTTGGTGACGTAACAACTATCTCGAAATTTCAGCGAAATGTACCTGTTCGTGACTATCAGGCATTCTGGAAAGAATACTGGAGCGACAAGTTCCCGCTGCTCGACAACACAACATGGCCAGGGCGCATATTTTATTTTGCCAAAACTTCGGGAACAACTACCGGGAAATCCAAATTTATTCCCTGCAGCAAAGACATGGTGAAATCAAACAATGCTGGCGGTTTGCAGGTGGTAATTGAACATCTGAGAAACAGGCCCGACAGCAAGGTACTTGAAGGCAGAACTTTTCTTTTCGCGGGCAGCCCGGATCTTGATGAACTGGCTCAAGGCGTATTTGCCGGAGAGTTGAGTGGAATTGCCGCTAGGGAAACTCCGCGTTGGGCCGGTCGGGACCGGTATTATCCGCCAGAAAATTTGGCAGTGTTAAAGGACTGGGAGGAAAAACTTGAAAAAATTTCCGTAGACTGTCTCGACAAAGACATTCGGGCGATCAGCGGGCTTCCAACGTGGTTGCAAATCCTGTTTGAAAAAATATTTGCCAATTCACCCGAGCGGAGCAGAAACCTAAAATGCTATTTTCCCGATTTGGAACTTATCGTGCATGGGGGAATGGGCTTTAAACCCTATCATGGCTATTTCCAGAATATTGTTGGTGATTCGCGAGTTGATTTTCGCGAGGTTTATGCCGCGAGCGAGGGTTTTTTTGCTATCGCTGATCGGGGATATGATGAAGGTTTGCGGCTGATTGTAGACAACGGAATTTTCTACGAATTTGTCAAAGCCGATGAAATGGGTGAAGGCTCGGCCAAGCGATACTGGCTTGGAGATATAGAAAAAGACATCAATTATGCGATCATCGTAACCACGTGCGCCGGATTGTGGGGGTATGTGGTTGGCGATATCATTCGGTTTACTGATATTGAGAACCTGAGAATTCTATTTGCCGGACGGCTATCACAAACGTTGTCGGTTTTCGGCGAAAAAATTGTAAATGAAGAACTTGAAGTGGCAGTTGCAGTAGCCGCCGCGAAAATGGGGCTGAACTTTCATGATTTTGCTGTGGGGTCGGTTTTCCTGAAAAACACCACAGCTAAAGGACAACACAAATTTATCGTCGAATTCGAAGAAACACTGACACGCCAGCAGCAGTTGAAACTGGCCAAAATTATTGACGGTGAACTTGGTAAAAGCAATTCAGGCTATGCAACACGAAGAAAAAACGAGGTCAATATAATCGCTCCGGTTGTAGTTTCTGTCCCGAGTGGAACCTTTGCAAAATGGATGGATGCAAAAGGAAAGATGGGAGGACAAAACAAAGTTCCCCGCGTCCTTGAACAAGAACAGCTCGACGATCTGCTCAAGTTGACTTCCGGCAACTAGAACCTTTCTTCTTTATACGGAAGCGTTTGATGGCCCGGATGAGCCCATCGACAGCGTTGCGCGGTTTGTACGATATCCCCGCCCGGCGCCGCGCATCTTGTCGAGTGACCTCATTTGGGCCATCACGAATATTTTCCGCTCCGCGCGCGAATTGTTCAATCGAAAGGGTTTTCGAGAGCGGCAGCGCGCCGGAAAATCACACCAATCGTGAGGTTGCGCTGGCGACCGCCGTACTTTGGGTTGGCGGGATGGTCCTGGCCAAGTCGGTTGCCACCCCTGAACTGGGCGACGAAATCCGTGCGGCCGCGATGCGGTTCGGTCTGGAAATTGGCGGGTGGGAGGATCTTCACGACGGGTGAGAGTCGATCAAATCGATAAACCGTTTGAACAGATAATGGCTATCCTGGGGGCCGGGGGAGGCTTCAGGGTGATACTGCACCGAAAAAATCGGTTTCCCGTCGACCGACAGGCCGCAATTGGTGCCATCAAATAGCGATCTATGGGTCTGGGTGATGCCGTCCGGCAAGGTCTCACCATCGACCGTAAAGCCGTGGTTCATCGAGGTGATTTCCACTTTGTCGGTGGCGAAATCCTTGACCGGATGATTGGCACCGTGGTGTCCCTGCGCCATCTTTCTGGTTTTGGCGCCGAGCGCCAGAGCCAGAATCTGATGCCCCAGGCAAATGCCGAACATGGGTATCCTGGTCTTGATCAATGCCTGCAATACCGGCACCGCGTATTCGCCTGTCGCAGCGGGATCGCCGGGTCCGTTGGAGAGAAAAATCCCGTCCGGCTTGTGGGCCATGATTTCCTCTGCGCTTGCGGTTGCAGAGACCACTGTGACCTTGCACCCCTGGCCCGCAAGAAGACGGAGGATATTCCGCTTCACACCGAAATCAATCGCAACCACGTGGCGGGCCGGTGCGTCCTGGCGTCCATACCCCATACCGGCAACCCAGGGGGTCTCGTCCCAGCTATACGATTGTCCGCAGGTGACCTCTTTCGCGAGATCCATGCCGACCAGCCCGGGCCAGTTGGCGGCATCGCTCTTCAGCTTTTGATCGTCGAATTCGGCTGAAGGCTCGTTGGCGATGACGCCGTTCGGCATGCCGTGTTCGCGGATATGGGCGGTCAGCGCCCTTGTGTCGATGCCGGCAAGGGCGATGATGCCGCGTTTCTTCAGCCAGTCATCAAGACCCTGAGTCGCCCGGAAATTCGACGGACCGGTCGGCAAGCTGCGAAAAATCGCACCGCGTACCGCCGTATCGTCCGCCATGTTGACTGTCTCGATATCTTCGTCGTTGGTGCCGACAATTCCAATGTGGGGGAAGGTGAAGGTAATGATCTGGCCGGCGTAGGAGGGGTCGGTGAGGATCTCCTGGTACCCCGTCATCGCGGTATTGAAACAGACTTCGCCTGCCACATGCCCGGTCGCGCCCAACCCGGTGCCCTCGATAACAGTGCCGTCAGCGAGCACAAGCCGGCCCGTTGCTACAGGCTCCTGCCAACCGTGCTTGTTGGTTTCGCTCACGCTTTGGGTTGTCCCCGTCATGATCGTATCTTTAGGTTCTGTCCGGTGAAATGCAGTGGTTTTGCTGGGACAATATGGTACGGGCGAAACATCGTCAACCGAACGAGAATAATTTTTATCCAGTGAAATCAACAACTTAACTTTTTCAAACAAGTTGCCTCGCCTGCCCCACATAGTTTATCCTTGACCCCTTCACGGTTACGTACCATATGCCTCCGCTTGCCGGAGGGATTGGCTCGGCGATTACTGGAGAAATCGATGCGCGAGACATTCACGACTGCGCTGAAAGAGGCCATGAAGGCCAAGGACAAACGGCGGATTTCCACATTGCGGTTGATCCTCGCGGCGATCAAGGATCGCGACATCGCAGCCCGTGGTTCCGGCCAGGACGGAGTCGCCGACGAAGAAGTTCTGCAAATTCTCACCAAAATGGTGCGTCAGCGGCAGGAATCCGCCAAAACCTATGAAGAAGCAGGGCGTCTCGATCTGGCCGCCCAGGAGCGCGATGAAACCGAAATCATCAATGATTTTCTGCCGCGCCAGTTGGACGAGAGCGAAATCGAAAATTTGTGCCGGAAAACGGTTGATGAGCTGGATGCCGGCGGGCTTAAAGATATGGGGCGGACAATGGGCGCCCTCAAGGAACGTTATGCCGGGCAGATGGATTTCGGCAAGGCCAGTCAGATGGTCAAGGGGCTCCTGACTGATTAGGTCGCTCCTGGCAAACTGTCATCGGCCGAGCCGATTTTGTGCCCTGCGGCAACTGGTGAATTAATGCGATTTTCGCCGCAGTTTTTAGAAGATATCCGGGCCCGTTTGGCGGTTTCCGATGTGGTCGGGCGCAAGGTGAAATTGCAGCGCCGGGGCCGCGAATTTGTCGGCCTGAGCCCGTTCAACCCGGAAAAAACCCCGTCTTTCACAGTGAACGACCAGAAGGGGTTTTACCACTGCTTTTCCAGCGGACAACACGGCGATATATTCAGCTTCGTTATGGAAACGGAGGGCTTGTCCTTCACGGAGACCGTGGAGCGGCTGGCTTCGGAAGCCGGGCTGGAATTGCCAAAGGCCGACCCGCGCGCAGAGGAGCGCGCCCGGGAAAGCAGAGGGCTGAACGAAGTCCTTGAACTCGCCGCCAAGTTTTTCGAAGCCCGGCTGCAATCGACATCTGGAGCGGCGGCTCGTGGATACCTGGCCGATCGCGGCATTACCGACCGCGCCCGGCAGGCTTTCCGGATTGGGTATGCAACATCGGGTCGTTTTGAGCTGAAAAACTATCTGGCGGAACAGGGTATCTCGCCCGATGATATGGCACTCACGGGGTTGGTGATCTCGGGGGACGATATTCCCGTTGCCTACGACCGGTTCCGGGATCGGGTGATGTTCCCGATCACAGATATGCGTGGCCGGATGGTTGGGTTTGGCGGTCGGGCGTTGAGCGCTGACGCGCCGGCAAAATACCTGAATTCGCCGGAGACCCCGGTCTTTCACAAGGGATCGATCCTCTACAACGCCCAGACCGCGCGTCAGTCCGCCCACGAGAAAGGCAGCGTCATTGTCGTCGAGGGCTATATGGACGTGATCGCCATGGCGATGGCGGACTATAATAACGTCGTCGCCCCGCTCGGAACCGCGTTGACCGAAGACCAGCTGCATTTGCTTTGGCGGATGGAGGACGAACCTATCCTCTGTTTCGATGGCGACCGGGCCGGTGTGAAGGCTGCCTACCGGGCGATCGATCTTGCCCTGCCGCTGCTTAAACCGGGCAAGAGCCTGCGCTTTGCCCTGTTGCCGGAAGGTCAGGATCCGGATGATCTTATCCGAGACGAGGGTGCGGGTGCGATCGAAGCCGTTCTTCAGCGTGCCGAACCGATGATCGACATCCTCTGGCAGCGGGAAACGAGCGGGCAGAAACTGGATACGCCGGAGCGGCGGGCGGCATTCGAAGAGCGGTTGCGGGGGATATTGCGCGACATCAGCGAATCGGGTGTGCGCCGCCATTACGGCCACGCAATTGCCGACCGGCTGCGCAATCTCTGGGGACAGGAAAATGGCCGGGCATCGGATTCCGGCCGATACCGGCAGGGAGCGCAGCGGCAGTTTCGCGGGCGCGGCAAAAAAGGAATGTTACAAGGCACCGCAATACCGCGCGGAAACGCCCTTTTGGCGGGCCCCGGGAAACGAATTACCCACCGCGAAGCGTGCATTCTGGTCGCTCTTGTCAACCGTCCTGAATTAATCGAATCGTTTCTGGATGAAATTGCCGGGTTGGCGTTGGCGAATCAGCAGCTTGACTCCTTGCGCACCAGCCTTTTAGACATCGCTGCACAGGATGATTTACGTGATGGGCAATCCATCAGAGCAGAATTGGGTGAACGGAGCTTTGGAGATTTTCTCGAAGAACTGAAAAGCATAGTCGAGGATACAGGATCGGGCTTTGCACAATCAGATGCCACCGATTCTGCAGCGAGAGCAGGATTGAAGCAGGCTATTTTCTTGCACAACAAGACACTGACGCTACATAAGGAGTTATTGGAAGCTGAACGGGCGCTGGCCGAAGAGGACAGCGAGGAAAGTCTGGACCGATTGCGGGATATTCAGGCCCAGCTTCAGAATGTTGAAAGCGTTGAGGCGTTGAGCGAAGATCAGCAGGACCTGGTTTAGCGGACAACGTGGCAATCGCGGTTAATGCAGGTTTAAGATACAGGTTTTATGTCTTTACGCAAAAGCGCCGGTGCGTGGTGTGATTCGGTTCGACGTCGAACGGGTGTGAGGACGGTGCGCGGCAGAAGCTTGCGGACAAACAAACAAGGCGATGACATGGCGATGGAAGCTCGGAAACAAGCTGCGCAACCGACAACCGGCGAGGGCCAGGACAGCCCCGTACTGGATCTGTCCGATGCCGCTGTAAAAAAGATGATCAAGGACGCGCGCAAGCGCGGCTATGTGACTTACGAAGCGCTCAACAATGTATTGCCCTCACAGGAGGTGTCCTCCGAGCAGATTGAGGATACTATGGCGATGTTGAGCGACATGGGGATCAACGTCATCGAATCCGAAGACGCCGAAGATTCTGAAGGCAAGGGCGAGAACGGCGCCGGCAAGGCGACGGGCAGCGCGCTGGCGACGACCGGGTCCAAGGCCGTTGCTAAATCCACGAAATCCACAGGCGTTGCAGAACGGACCGACGATCCGGTGCGGATGTATCTGCGCGAAATGGGCACGGTTGAATTGCTGTCACGCGAGGGTGAAATTGCCATCGCCAAGCGGATCGAAGCTGGCCGCGAGGCGATGATCGCTGGCTTGTGCGAAAGCCCGCTGACCTTCCAGGCGATTATCATCTGGCGCGACGAATTAAGCGAAGGGCGGATTTTACTCCGCGACGTGATTGATCTTGAAGCGACCTATGCGGGTCCCGATGCCAAGAAAATTGATCACTCGCAGAAAACCGAAGGCGAGGGCGAAGGGGAGGCAGGCGCCGCCACCAACGGCCAGGCCGCAGGCGGGAAACCAGCCGAGGCCAAGTCCGAGACACCGAAGCCAAAGGAATCCAACGACAACGAAGCCCGCGCCGAAGGCGAGGGGGCTGACGATGACGACGACGATGATGACGACGATATGGAAAACAGCCTGTCGCTCGCCGCTATGGAAGCCGAGCTGAAGCCGCAGGTTGTCGAGACGTTCGATCAGGTTGCCAACAATTACAAAAAACTTCGCAGGCTTCAGGACCAGTTGGTCGAGAAGAAGCTGAAAAACAAGGCGTTGTCGCCGAGCCAGGAGCGCCGCTACAAGAAACTCAAGGAAGATATCGTAGTCGACGTCAAAAGCCTGTCGCTGAACAATCACAGGATCGAGGCGCTGGTCGATCAGCTTTACCAGATTAACCGCCGTCTGATCAGCTTTGAAGGCCGCTTGATGCGTCTCGCGGATTCCCACGGCGTTAAGCGAGATGATTTCCTCGTGGAATATCAAGGCAATGAGCTGGACCCGAACTGGATTCGCCGCGTGGGTCGGCTGGCGCGTCCGGGCTGGAAGAAATTCATTTCCAACGAGCGCGATGCCACAAAGAACTTGCGCGCCAATATCCACGAATTGGCGGCCGAAACCGGGCTGGAAATCACCGAATTCCGGCGCATCGTGCATATGGTGCAAAAGGGCGAGCGCGAAGCGGCGATCGCTAAGAAAGAAATGGTGGAGGCCAATCTCAGGCTCGTCATTTCGATCGCCAAAAAATACACCAACCGCGGCCTCCAGTTCCTGGACCTGATCCAGGAAGGCAATATCGGTCTGATGAAGGCTGTCGACAAGTTTGAGTATCGCCGGGGGTATAAGTTCTCGACCTACGCTACGTGGTGGATCCGCCAGGCGATCACCCGCTCGATCGCAGACCAGGCGCGCACGATCCGCATCCCCGTGCACATGATCGAGACGATCAACAAGATTGTACGCACGTCGCGCCAGATGCTCCATGAGATCGGCCGCGAGCCGACCCCGGAAGAGCTGGCGGAAAAGCTCGTGATGCCGCTGGAAAAAGTGCGCAAGGTCCTCAAAATCGCCAAGGAACCGATTTCGCTTGAAACCCCGATCGGCGACGAAGAAGACAGCCAGCTTGGCGACTTTATCGAAGATAAAAACGCGATCCTGCCGATCGATGCCGCGATCAAGGCGAACCTGCGCGAGACAACCACCCGCGTTTTGGCGTCGCTGACACCGCGCGAGGAACGGGTCCTCAGAATGCGTTTCGGCATCGGCATGAATACCGACCACACGTTGGAGGAAGTTGGCCAGCAATTCTCGGTGACCCGCGAACGTATCCGCCAAATCGAAGCCAAAGCGCTTCGCAAGCTGAAGCACCCGAGCAGGTCCCGAAAGCTGCGCAGCTTTTTGGATAATTAAAAGCAATCGCCGGATTGACGATTTAGGGTACAGGCCTAGTCAGCCGATAAGCTCTGTTGCATTCTCACCGCATGCCCATCCGCGTCCCAAGTCAAATCGAAATATTCGATTTCCTTGTCCCTCATGATCGAGGGGCCGGGCGGGTTTTGCGGGACCGGGCCTATGGGGATGGAGCAAGGCAGCGGCTTGATGTGTTTTTGCCTAAGGATCGCGAGGCGGCGCCCGCACCGATCC
The DNA here is from genome assembly GCA_021775855.1 of Hyphomicrobiales bacterium. Lineage (GTDB taxonomy): Bacteria > Pseudomonadota > Alphaproteobacteria > Rhizobiales > NORP267 > NORP267. Next base: position 6,433 of record JAJFGZ010000013.1, on the reverse strand, counting down.
TGATCCATTTCCATGGCGGGGGTTGGAATTCGGGCTCCAAAGCGGGTTATGCATTTATCGGCAAGACCTTTGCGGCGCGGGGATTGGTGACGGTGTTGCCGAATTTCGGGCTGCATCCTGAAGCTGCGTATCCGAGATTTCTGGAAGATTGCGCCGCGGCCGTTGCCTGTGTGCGGGAGCAGGCGGGGGCGTTCGGGGCGGATCAAGACAGGATATTTCTCTCGGGCCATTCGGCGGGAGGCTACAACGCCGCGATGCTGGCGCTTGACGATCGCTGGTTGAAACGCGTGGGCGTCCCCAAATCATCACTTGCCGGGTGGATCGGGTTGGCGGGACCGTATGACTTTTTGCCGCTGGATGTGGAGGATTCGATCCGCACCTTTTCCCATGTAGATGATCTGCCCGCGACCCAGCCGATCAACTATGTAGGCGATACCTCACCGCCCGGATTTTTTGCAAATGGTGCACCCGATACCCTTGTCGGTAAATATCATGTGGAGCATATGGCGGCGGCATATGAAAAACTTGGCCTGGGCCACACGGCGAAAATCTATCCCAACATGAATCACTACTGGATTATGCTATCCTTGGCCCGGCCGTTCCGGTCGCGGTTTCCCGTCTACCGGGATATGGTTGATTTTATCGAGACAATTCTGGGGGACAGATGAGCTTTTTGAAACGCCTGTTTGGAGCCAAAGGCGCTGGGGCGGCGCCTGCGGCGGAAATCATCCATGAGGGATACCGGATAGCTGCGACGCCACAAAAAGAGGGCGATCAGTTCCGCCTGCACGGGACAATTTCCAAAGAGATTGACGGCGAATTGAAGAGCCATACCCTGATCCGCGCGGATTTGTTCCCGGCGTCAGAGGATTGCGTGGCCCAGACCTTTGTCAAGGCCAAGCAGGTCATCAAGGAGCAGGGCACGGCGATTTTCCGCTGAGACTATGCAGACCATCCTGACAATTGCGACCAAGGGACCCGGTCTCTATGAATTTACCGGCGAGGTGGAAGATTTTGTGCAGTCGGCGACGCGCGAAGACGGACTGTTGACGGTTTTTGTGCGCCACACATCCTGTTCGCTGCTCATCCAGGAAAATGCCGACCCCCAGGTGCAGCAGGATTTGCAGGAATTCTTTGCCCGGCTGGTACCAGACGCCAATGATCCGTCCATGACCTATTTGCAGCACCGCTCCGAAGGCCCTGACGATATGCCGGCGCATATCAAGAGCGCGTTGACCCAAATTTCAATTGGCATTCCGGTGGCGGACGGACGCATGCTGCTTGGCGTCTGGCAGGGTTTGTTTCTGTTCGAACACCGCGACCAGCCGCACGCGCGCAAGGTTGTGTTGCATTTAGGCGCCTGAAAATGGGGTCTCGTATAAGATTGCCTCCCGGATTTCTCCGGGAGGCTTTTTGTCGCGATAGGCGAAACTACCGGTCTTCTCCCAGAATGTGGGCTTCTACCAGGCTGGCATAAAGCGCAGGCGTTTCGATCATCGGGAAATGCCCGGCATTCTCGATGAACGCGAACGAAACATTCTCGTAGAGCGGTTCGAAACCGGCGCGCAGGACATCTTCCTGAAAGCCGGGCAGGTCGTTGCGCCCGCCAATGACTAGGATCGGGGTTTCGATTTTTGCCGCCGCGACGTCTGCGGCAAAATCCTCGCTCAGCCACATATCGTAATACCGCATCATGGCGTCGGGGCGTGAGGTTGCTAGGTGGCGGTCGGTCATGAACTTGACCCACGAGCTATTGAGCTTTCCGCCAACCAGGGCGTTAAAGCCCATCGCCGACATCTCCGGATTATGGATCAGATCCTTGAGGAACTGCGCCGTTTCCTCATCGGCAGGGTAGGATGCGGCGATGACCGGGGTGACCGCAACGATGCTCTCGATCCGCCGATTGCCTGACTGCCAGTCGATCAGGGCTGCCCGCTGGACTGCCTGGCCGTTCATAGAATGGCCGACCAGGTGAAACCTGTCCCAGCCCAGTTCATCGGCCAGCCGGAAAACGTCCTCGGCGATTTCCGTGGAATTATACGCACCCTGCAGATCGATGGATTTACCGTATCCCCGTACATCGGCGAATACGTACGTAAATTTCTCGGGGTCGATGTAGCGGCGGGTATCGTCGAAGGTCGATTGCTCGCCCATCCAATTGTGCAGCACAATTATTTTTTCAGGGCCGGAACCATAGCTGGTGTAGCCAAGGACCGGCTCGGCGGCACTGGATACCGAGCCAGCGCCGGCCACGACGCCAAAGGCCGTCGCAAATGCCAGAAGGTAGGATTGAATGTAAGGCAGCATTTTCATCTCCATTTTTGCCCGCAAATTTTGCGGGTGTTTCAATGGACAATATCGGATTTAATATCCTTATTGAAAAGTACGCACTTAAAAGGCATATAGTACCTAAAAGTATACTATAGGAGATTTATGGATGCCTAAACGACGCCACGCGACGTACGCGAATTGCCCGACCGAAGCCGCACTCGATGTCATCGGGGGCAAATGGAAATCGTTGATTTTGTCGCATCTTTTTTCGGGCACGAAACGCTTCAACGAATTGCGCCGTCTCCTGCCGAACATTACCCAGCGGATGCTGACCAAGCAGCTGCGCGAGTTGGAGAAGGACAGTCTGGTGCACCGCGAGGTCTATGCCCAGGTGCCGCCGAAAGTGGAATATTCGCCAACCGAACTGGGACAAACCTTGAAGCCGTTGATCGATATTTTGCGTCAATGGGGGGAGGCACATATGATGGATCGCGTGCGTCCTGGCGATTAGCTTCGGCTAGTGTATCCCCCGTTAGGGAGAGATTTCAGGTTGGTAAAAATTTCTTAAGCCATTGTATTACAATATATATATCTGTTTCACCGAACCGTTATTCGGTCCGAGTGTCACTCCCGATTGCTGCTGTCAACTTCCTGAACGGAATTTGAACGACCGTCTCAGGCGGGGTTCAAACCCGCCCGGCTATAACCCGTTTCATTGGTAACACGCGGTTCGCCGCACATTCAGGAGACAGAACAATGAAACGCACATTCATCATCACAACCGCCATCGCTTCGATCCTCGGTTTCACGTCGCTTCCGGCTGTAGCCAACGAAGTTTCCATTCAGCAGTTTGGTTGGGCCAATTCCGCCGGTGGCGGTCAGGTGGGCATCCACAATAAAGTAGGCATCTATCAGGACGGCGCCTGGAACTCGTCTGTCAGCAATCAGACCGGTGGACATAATACTGCCGCGACCGGTCAGCAGGGATTCAATAATTCCTCGACCACGTCTCAGTTCGGCAATTGGAACTCGGCGGGCGTTGGACAATTTGGCGTGGATCACAATTCGATCATAAGCCAGGACGGCAATGGCAATATCGCTGCTGGCGTACAGGTCGGCAACAATTGCAGCGCTAATGTTGGCCAGAGCGGAAGCGGCAATGTCGCAGCTTTTGTCCAGGTCTGCCCCTAGACCGACAATTATGCACATCGATAGGCCAGGGGACCCATTTGTTGCCCCTGGCCCCAACCAATACCAGTCAAGGAGACCAGACATGTCAATCACACAGAAACATCTAATCGCAGTCATCGCCACGATCGTTGCAGCAACCGGCACTGCCGGTTTCGCAATGGGTGAAAATGACGTCACCTCCGAGATCGGTTCCAGGGCTACGTCCGAAGTTGGTTCCGAAATTGAGGCCGCTCATGAACCGGTTCGTTGTGAAATCCAGGCAATCCCGGACAATGGCGGGATCATTCTGGAAGGCTTGGTACATGCCGAGACGCAGATCAAGGGATCGTACCGGTTCCAGGTCATAACAACGAGCCGCGCCGGCAATTCCAATGTCAGCCAGGGTGGTTATTTTTCAGCCGATCCCGAGGATGCAATGACATTGGGTAAAGTCATGGTGGGTAACCGCAATGCCGCCTATGACGTCAATCTTGAAGTCACAACCGATGGGGAAACCATCGAATGTACCCGGCGCATCGATGGCGTGATCTAAGGAACCAGTCCGGTCAGAAACAGGCGAGCAATTCAGCAGAACCATATAGAGACCCCGAGCAATCGGGGTCTCTTTTTTGACTCCAATACCCATAAACGCGAAGTCTCTTTTTTTATTAACGTACCTTGAACGACGCGTTCCGGACCAGTTCAGAGGGGGTATGGCAAATTGAATTCATCAGCCGGAAAGGTTCGGCAACACCTTGAAAACGGGAGAATACAATGACCATGATCGCGACCAAGAAAACCCTCATCGCTGGCCTTACCGCCGTGACCATCGCAACTATGAGCTTCGTCGCTCCAGCCAATGCCGGTGGATCGGTGTCGATCGATCTGCAGCCGCAAAATGCCCGCCAGGCAAACGCCATGCGCCTCGGGCTCGGCATTTATTCCATTATCAACCAAGCCCAGAATGGTGGCAGCATCCGCCAGCGCGGCAACAACAATAGCGCCGGGCTTGCCCAGAATGGCGGCGGCAATCTCGGTATCGTCCACCAGGAAGGCAACGGCCACAACGGAACGCTCAATCAGAACGGCAATGGCAATTCCTACGGTCTCTTCCAGTTTGGCAAAAACACCAACGCAAACGTCAACCAATATGGCAACAGCGGCACCGGCGCTACGTTCGTATTTGGCTGGTAGAGCAATATCCACAGCAAGAATTAAGAGGCGATACGGTCTTTAGCAAATGTCTTAAAGATCCGTGTCGCCTCCCTATTCGAACCCGTAGATACCGGGCACGTAAATCCTGACGCGACAGCAACATCCCAGATATCGATTTTTGTGAATAAATCTCCTGCAATTTAGTTTTATTTAGGCAACCACGATTGGCAAACCTGCAGCCAGCCAAATGGCCGGGCTCTTTTCCGAAACCTTCCCATTGACTCAGCGCCCGATAGGCGGGACTTTCCAGTTTCCAACCTGATCAGGGCTGTCATGAGAGATTTTCTGCTATCAATGATTCGCCGCCGCGCCCGCATGGGCCAGGAAAGCCGGCCCCGGCCTGACGACGGCTTTGAGCGGGTTGTGCTGGATTCCAATAGTGAAATTATCATCGACGGCGTGCCGATGGGTGCAGCCAATGCCGATGCGGATCGCGGCTCGGGCAATCCGCTTAGATTTGTGCTCTGGATCGTAGCGGTTTTGATTTTGGCGACCGCCGCGTCCGGGTATTGGAATACCTTACCGGAACGGGTTCAGGATTATTGGGAGGAGTTGCGCCGACCCAACGCGTCGATGCCGCGGTTGCCCGATACAGGCCGGATTGAGCCGCCGGCACGCGATGCGGCACCCACAGAGTCAGCACCCACCGGGTCGGGTCAAACCGATGCGGTACCGAACGATCCGCAGTCAAAAAAGAATACCTATTGATCCAGTTCCCAGGTGACACTGACCTGAACGCTCAGGCTCCGCTCGCCCGCCTCCATGGGAACCGGTGCCCCGCTCACTGCCATTTCGGAGCGCGCCATGTCGTATCGAAGTTGGGGCTGATAGCTGTCGATTTCTGAAATACTGGTGATGCTGCCTGTGCCGATCCCGGCGGCATCGGTGTAGATTTTGGCCTTGCGGATGGCGTCTGCCATGGCTCTTGCACGGGCCATATCGAGCAGTTTTTCTGGCTCTGAAAAGGTGAAGCTGACGCCATTAATCTGGTTTGAACCTTCAGACACGACCTGATCGAGAATGTCACCGAGTTTTGCGATATCCCGGACCCGGATGGTAACCTGGTTGGACACCGTATAACCGGCGATGCGGGGTGGCAGGCGCTCGCCGCTCGATTGTTGCGCCGGGTAGGTGTAGCGTGGCTGGACGGCAAATCCCGATGTCTGGATATCCCGGTCTTCAATGCCGTTCCCTTTGAGCTTTTCAACGATACCGGTCATGGCCGCCGTATTGGCGGTGAGTGCTTCGCGGGCAGTTTTTGCTTCGCTAACAACGCCGGTTGAGACCACGGCCATATCTGGCCGGGCCTGCACACGCCCGGTCCCCACAATGCTGATTGCGGGTGGCGATGTTTCCCCGGCGCGGGCCGGATGGTCCGCCAGGACGGGCAGGACAACAAGCGCCAGAGCGGCAACAAACGTGGTCGCGGCTTCAATCAGACGGCCGGACAGGAAGGGAAGGGACATGAAATTTCTCCAAAAAATATGGTCTGGCGACTAGGTCGCGTAAAATTGCGACAAGATTGGGACCCGGCGCCGCGATAAGCCTTGTCTTAAGGTATCCGGATTGTGGTATAGGAATCTGCCCGGCCGCAAGGCTGGCCCGGGCCCGTAGCTCAGTTGGTTAGAGCCGGCCGCTCATAACGGTCTGGTCGCAGGTTCGAGTCCTGCCGGGCCCACCATATTTTCCAATAGGTTAGCGGAATTTTACGGACATCCCCAAAGTTCATTGAACCTAAACGGCTGTTTTCCGGTGTGAAACAAAGTCCAGGATATCG
>JAJFGZ010000012.1 GCA_021775855.1 Hyphomicrobiales bacterium | reverse complement strand
GCCACTTCGCCGATGGTCGCGAGTGAGGTAATGCTGGCATCATGCGCTTTCTTCGAGAACGCCGCGCAGCCATCTGACAAGAGAACCGGGTGGTAGCCGCGCACATGGGCGTCGCGCATGGTCGACGCCACGCCGCCGTTTGTGACGATGCCGCTAAAGATCAGTATCTCGATCCCAGCTTGCTTGAGAACATACTCGAGCCTGCTTTGATAAAACGCTGAAAAGGCAATCTTTTCCACACTCAAATCTGCGGGCTGCAAGTCGTCGATAAGCGCCTGGCCAAAACTGCCGGGGGCGAAATCTCCCTTGGTGAGGAACGGCCGGAGTTTGCGCAGATGATCGGAAATAAACGGTTCATTATTTTTGCCGGGGACGAGCGTGTAGTGGGTCGAGACGATCCACCCGCCCGCCGCCCGCATGGCATCGGCGACTGGTTTCAGGCGCGCGGGCAGGGCGGCGATTGCATCTGATTTTTGCCCGGACCGGCCATAGGCGCCGTCCACGTGAAGAAAATCGTTTTGCATATCGACCAGCACCAGCGCGGCTCGTTTGGGATCGAATTCCGTCAACGCCATCAGCCAATTTCCTTTCGGGTAATCACCAGATTACCGAATTCGTCGACAATGCCCACCAGGTCCGGTTCGATGAAAATCGTCGCATCGGGTTGCTCCAATATGGCTGGCCCAGGCACTGCGGAGCCAATCGGCAGATCCAGCCGGGCATAAATCCCGGCCTGATGCCATCCGCCATCGATCCACACATCGCGACTGCCGATCCGTGCGGCCTCAAAAGTACCGTCCGGGTCCGGCGCCAGCAGGCGCAGATCAAACTTGGACCGTCGCCCGATCGCCGCGACCCGCAGATTGAGGACCCGCATGGCGATGCCTTTGAGCGGGCGGCCATAGACCTCGCGGTATCGGGCTTCGAACGCCGCGGAAATCGCCTCCCGTGTGATCCCGGTGGAACCGTTGCTGATGGTAAGTGCCATAGGCACATCGACCGTATGGGTCTGGCCCACATAACTCATATCCAGCTCGAAGGTTACGTCGCGGCCATCGAAATTAACGCTGGAGGCGTCAAGGCGGGCGAGGCCGTCTTCGCCAAGCGCCACCAATTGGCGGTCGATATCGGCGATATCCATATCCACAAGGGGATTATTGACTGTCTGGACGAAGTCGTGGCGCATATCTGCGATGACACAACCGAGTGCCGAATTGATCCCCGGATAGCGCGGCACCAGGGCGCTTTTCAGCCCGACTTCCTTGATTAGCGCGCCTGCATGCAGAGCCCCGCCGCCACCAAACGGCATGGCCGCGAAGTTTTTGGGGTCGTGCCCGCGCTCAACCGAGACGAGCCGCAGGGCGCCCGCCATGCGCGAATTGGCGACGCGGATGATAGCTTCTGCCGCCGCCATTGTCTCGAGCCCGAGCGGCGCACCAATATCGCGTTTGATCGCTGCCTTGGCGGCTTCCACATCGAGCCGGTCGAGCTTTCCGCCGATTGGGCGCTCAGAATTAATCCGGCCAAGCACGACGTTGGCGTCGGTCACCGTCGGGTGGTCGTTGCCAAGCCCGTAGCAGACGGGGCCGGGGTTGGACCCCGCCGATTGCGGGCCAATCTGTAACAGCCCCCCACGATCAACCCACGCGATCGACCCGCCACCGGCACCGATTGTGGTCATCTCGATCATCGGGGTGCGCACGACCATGCCGAAATCAATGGAGGTTTGCGGCGCGAGCGCGCTTTTGCCACCTGCCACCAGGGCGACATCAAAACTGGTGCCGCCCATGTCGCAGGTAATCACATTGTCGAAACCCGCTTCGCCCGCGATATAGGCGCTCGCCATGACCCCGGCGGCCGGGCCGGAAAGGGCGGTTCGTACCGGCAGGCTCTTGGCGGTTTCGATAGTCATCACCCCGCCATTGGATTGAACAATCAGGATCTGCGCCGCGCTCCCGTCCTTCGCGAGTGCGGCCTGCAATTTGTCGAGATAGCTTGCCACAACCGGCTGCAGATAGGCGTTCAGGGTTGTTGTGGAGGTGCGTTCGAATTCACGAATTTCGGGCAGGATATCCGATGATGTGTTCACGTAGGCGTTCGGCCAAACCGCGCGGGCAGCCTCCAGCGCTGCTTGCTCATTGGCGTTGTTGGCGTAGGCATTGATAAAGATAATAGCGAGCGAGTCTGCGCCCCGTTCAATGAGGGTTCGCGCCGCTTCCGCCACCTTGTCAGGATCAACCGCCTGATGGATGGTCCCGTCGGCAAGAGTGCGTTCGTCAACTTCAAGGCGCAGGTCGCGCGGCACGACGGGCTCGAAATTGCCCCACAACCCCCAGGTCTGGGGCCGGTCGCGCCGGCGCATCTCGAGCACGTCGCGGAACCCGGTCGTGGTGATGATCCCGGTTTTGGCGCCCTTCTTTTCGAGAAGCGCGTTGGTGCCAACCGTAGTGCCGTGAACAACAGTGGCAATTTTTGCCAAACTGTCCGACCCCTTTTTCAACCCTTCGATAAACCCGATGGATTGATCGCCGAACGTGGACGGCACCTTGACCACCCTGCAGTGCCCGTTGGCTTCATCGAGAAAAAAGACGTCGGTAAAAGTACCGCCCACATCGACCCCGACAACGAGGTTGCCCTGCTTGCTCATTTGCCCGCCGTCGCGCGCAGTTTAGCAGTGGCGGCTTCGTCAACCGCCCCGGTGCTGCTGATCGCCACATGATAGGCATTGCGCGCCGCATCCAGGCTCACATAGCCAAGCTGTACGTCTCGCGCCACCATGTCTGGTTGCCGGGTGTACGCGTCGCCATAGCCGCCGCCGCCCGGTGTCTCAAGGCGCAGTTTTTGACCACGCCTGATATCGATCCCAACCATTTTCGAGACCATAGGCGGGGTATGGATGCCGTCGTCCTGCTCGAACCCGAAGGTGGTCTTGGCGGCGCTGCCTCCACCGAACACGCCGGGCGGGGCGTATTTGCCCCGTTCGCCAAACAGGAACACGTCGGCCTGTTCTTCAAGCAATTCGATCTCGTAAATCGCCCCAAGCCCGCCGCGATGTTGCCCGGGCCCGCCGCTATCTGGGCGGAGCGCCCACTGGGTGAACATTACGGGGTAGGCGGCTTCGAGAATTTCTGCTGGCGGAATGGTCGCGGTCGAGATCGGCGCATTGCCATGGTTCAGCCCGTCTCCTTCCGGGTTGCCGCCATGGCCGCCGCCGAAGAAGGAGAACATCACCCAGCGCTGCCCGTTGGCACGGTGCCCGGCCAGCGAGAGGGCATTGATGGTGCCGTAGGCACAGCCATTGACCCGGTCCGGCGCGACCTGGGCGATGGCCCCGAAAATGACATCGATGATGCGCAGTATCGTCTCGGTATATCCGCCAACCGGCTTGGGCGCTGACACACAAAGCATCGAATCTTCCGGCGTGATGATTTCGATCGGTTCCAGCACCCCGGCATTTGCCGGCACATCGGTAAAGACGTGTTTCAGGCCCACGTAGCAGGACGCGACGGTGGTCGAGCGGGCGATATTGACCGGCCCGGCGCAGGCCTTGGCGCTGCGCGAAAAATCGAGCGTCATTCTGTCCCTGGCGATGGTCAGATCGAGCGCGATTTTCAGTGGTTCGTCGACAATTCCGTCATTGTCGAGCCAGTCGTCGCAGGAATAGGTGCCGTCCGGCAGGTCTGCGATGTTGGCGGCCATCAGCTGCGCCGCGCGGGCGATCAGTTCGACAAAAGCGCCTGTGATGGTTTTCGCGCCGTATTCATCGAGCAACGCGGTCAACCTGGCTACACCCAGATCGAGCGCGTTGATCTGGCCGTTCAGGTCGCCGTAGAGGCTTCCCGGCTGGCGCGAATTGGCTTGGCAGATATCAACGATATCCTGCTGCAATTCGCCCTTGCGGAACAATTTGACCGGTGGGATCAGCATGCCTTCCTGGAAGCATTCGGTGGCGACAGGATTGTAATTGCCGGGCACGTTGCCGCCCACATCGTGCCAATGGCCGACCGAGGCCAGGTAGCAAAACAATTCACCATCTCTGAAATACGGCCGCACCAGACGGAAATCAGACAGGTGCGTGCCGCCATCGTAGGGGTCGTTGAATATATAAACATCGCCGTCGTCGGGGGCGCCGTCCCGCGCGGCTTTGTCGATCACGGTCTTGACCGCGAACGACATGGCGCCAACGAAAATCGGCAGGCCGGATTTTCCTTGTACAAGCGTCGCGCCGGTCACCGCGTCGTAAATACCGTGGGACGCATCATGAGCTTCGGCAATGATCGGGTTGAATGCGCTGCGGAACAGGGTCGCATCCATTTCGTCTGCAATCTGCTCCAGCCGGCCCTTGAGGACGGCAAGCGTGACGGGATCAACCATTCTCGTCCCCGAATTTACTGGAATCGTATTTCAGCCCTTCGTTGAGCATGTCGGCCGTGCCAATCACGTCATTGAGGGCATCGAAATCCATCATGTTGGCGAGATTATCCGCGTTCGATCCGGTTTTCGCCAGATTGATAAAATACTGCCTCGCCGTGTGGGCAAAGGCTCGCGCAAGACCGCCCGGAAAAATAACGATTTTAAAACCGATTTTTTGCAGCTCTTCAGCGTTTTTGGCCGGGGTCTGGCCACCCTCGACCATATTCGCGAGCAGGGGCACTTTGTCCCCAAACCTGGCGGTGATCGTTGCCATATCGGCATCAGATTTCGGTGCTTCGATAAACAGGATATCAGCACCCGCCTCACGGTACCGCTCGGCCCGCCCCAATGCGGCGTCCAACCCGTCCACTGCAATCGCGTCGGTACGCGCGATGATCAGCGTATCGTCGCTGGCGCGCGCATCCAGAGCCGCCTTGATCTTGCCGACCATTTCGCTTGGCGGCACCAGCGTCTTGCCGGCCAGATGCCCGCAGCGTTTGGGCAGGGTTTGATCTTCGAGCTGGATGGCGCTGGCACCGTGACGCTCAAACAGCCGCACCGTCCGCGCCACGTTGAGCGCGTTGCCGAACCCCGTGTCGGCATCAACGATGATTGGTATCCCGATCCGTTCCCGGATAGCGCCGAGGATACCAGCAACCTCTGTCATCGAGACAAGGCCGATATCGGGGCGACCGAACCGGGAATAGGCGATGCTGGCGCCGGACAGATAGACGGACCGGAATCCGGCCTGCTCGGCCAGCAATCCGCCAAGCGCGTCGTAGATACCAGGCGCTACGAGAATGGAATTTTGCTCCAGTAGACTGCTAAGTGTTTGCCGAGCGCTCACGTGCTGTTTTTCCCACCCCTTGCGGACAACCGGGCCTCAAGACCGGCGATCAATCCGCCCTGTTCCGCCATTTCCAGAAGGAAGGCCGGGACGGGATCGCAAGTCAAGGCAAGTTTACGGCTGGACACGGTGATTTTCCCGGCAGCGGCGTTGACCGACAAAATGTCACCCGGTTGGATTTGGTCCGCCTCCCCGCAGACGATGGCGTATAGCCCGAGGTTATAGGCGTTGCGAAAAAAAATGCCTCCGAAGGTTTTAGCGACCACCGCGCTGACCCCAAGCGCGCGCAATACTTCAACCGCCTGCTCGCGGGATGACCCCACACCGAAATTCTCACCGGCCACAACAATATCCCCGGTTCGCACGTTGGCGGCGAAATCTGGGTCAACGCTTTCCAGGCAATGTTTGGCGAGGTTGGGAATCGATCCCGACATATATTGTCCAGGTGCCAGCACATCAGTATTGACTTCGTCGCCAAACACCCAGGCTTTACCGGTCAGGGACCGGTTATCAGGAGGCATCGTCTTGGGCCTTCAGAAACTCGCGGGGGTCGGTAATCCTCCCGATAATGGCCGACGCCGCGACCGTATAGGGAGACGCCAGATATACCTCTGAGGACGCAGCACCCATCCGCCCCTGAAAATTCCGTGCGGTGGTGGACAGGCAGACTTCATTCTCACCTAGCAGGTCGCCCACATACCCGGCGCAGATACCACAACCGGATGCCACAAAGGTCGCACCGGCGTCGCTCAGGATCGCATGCGTCCCGTCCGCTTTTGTTTCTGCCAATGCCCGGGTCGAGGCGGGCACCACCATCAACCGCGTATCCGGCGCGATTTTTTTACCCTTCAGAATATCCGCCGCCATGTGCAGATCGCCCAGCTTGGCGCCAGTGCAGCCGCCAATATAGGCACGGTCGATTCTGGCGTTCCCCATGTTTGTTACCGGCGCTGCATTGGCCGGGCTGTGGGGGGCGGCGACCTGTGGTTCGAGAGCGTTCAAATCAAGCCGGTGGTGTTCGAGATAACTTGCTCCCGGGTCGCTCCGCCAATCTCCGCCACCCGCCCAATCCGCGCCCACGCGATCCAGATAGGTTTGGGTGACATCGTCGGGGGCAATAATTCCGGTCATGGCGCCCAGTTCGGCGGTCATGTTGCACAGGGTCATGCGCTCCTCCATGGAGAGCGAGGCAATCCCGTTTCCCGAAAACTCAACCACCTGATATTTTGCGCCACCCATGCCGAGCCGTCCGCACAGGGCAAGGTTGATGTCCTTGGCGGAAACACCTTTTTCAAGTTCGCCGTCAAGGTCGATCCGGATCGTCGCGGGAACCCTGATCCAGGTTTCGCCGGTTGCCATGATGCCACCCATATCGGTCGCGCCAACGCCGAACATGAAACACCCAAACGCCCCACCGGTCGGCGAATGACTGTCCCCGCCGGCAACAAACATGCCTGGTTTTAAATGCCCTCGTTCGGGCAATACCACGTGGCAGATGCCCTCCAGATCGTGAAAATTCTTGATCGCGTTGATCCGCGCCCAGTCCCGGGTTTGGGCCAGGATGGATTTTGAGATTTCATCTTCTGCAGGGACAAAATGATCGGATACAAGGACGATTTTGTCGGGGTCCCAGACATCGACCCCCAGACGCTTGAGCAATGGGGCGACGCGGCGTGGGCCGCCGGAATCATGGATCATAGCCAGATCGACCTGGCAGGTTACGATCTCGCCCGGCGAGACCGATTTGCGCCTGGCTGCCCGGGCGATAATTTTTTCTGCGAGTGTTTGGCCCACTTAGGAATAGCTCACGTTCGAATTCGGTTCCCCGGCGATCAAATTACCCGATCATCCGGGTCAGGTTAACCGTGCCTTAACCATAACAGTCTAAATTTATAAAAGGCGATAGGAATGTAACCGGGGAGAGCTTGCCATTCAGCTTTCCCCGGTGTTTTTTTGCCCCATTTAGTGAGCATAATTCCCTAGCTGAATTTCCGAAATAATTTGGTTTTGTCGAACAGCTGTTCAAGCGTCTTCATGCGCCCGCGCGTCTCGTCCCAGGTATTCGTCTGGATCGCGGCGAGAAGTGCCTCGACCATGAACAGGGTGGTAACGGACGAATCCCAGGCCGAGGGAACCTCGATCCGCAAATTAAATGTATGCTGGGCGTGCTTCGCCACCGGCGATCCCCATTGGTCCGTAAACAGGACGATGGTGACCCCGCGCCCGCTGGCCATTTCTGCGAGCCGGATCAGGTTGTGCTCGTAACGGCGGATGTCAAAGACCACCAGGATATCGCCAGCATTCATATTCAGCACGTAGTGCGGCCAGGTGTTGGACCCGGAATCGATCAGGTTAAGCCCCGATCTGATCACCTGCATATGGGTGAAAAAATACCGGGCGATGGTGTGCGTAATCCGGCCTCCTGTCACGTGTACCGCCCGCCCGCTATCCGACAGCAGCGCGACAACATTGTCGAATAACGCCGGATCAATCCGCTTCAATGATTGGCGCATATTCTCAAGAACCGCGTCGGCAAACTGGTTGAGGATATGGGTGTCCGGCGCGCCCTCGGCCAGTTGATCGTGTTTGACGATGGGGTCCGAAATGGTGGCTTTCAGTTCGTCCTTGAGCGCCGCCTGCATGGCCGGAAAACCGGGAAACCCCAACTTGCGCGCCATCCGTGCGACGGTGGGAGACGAGACCCCGGATGCTTTGGCGATCGCGGTGATGCTGCCCATCCCCGAGACCGGGTAATTTTCAAGGATGAGATTGGCCAATTGGCGCTCCGCCCGGGTCAGCTCGTCAAAGCTCTCCCGGATCAGCTCGGCAAGGGTCCTTGATCGCGATTGGGTCATTGCAATTTTCATCCTGAATTGCGCCAATGAAAAATATTATACACAATAAGAATGCCTTGAAGAGATAATTTCAGAATGATACCGTATAAGCCGTTCATGCGGATTTTTGCCAATAGAGGGATGGCGGCTGCAGATGAAACCGGAATCCGAAACGGATAGCGAATCCGCGATCGTCAACGTGGTCAACCGCGATGGGTCCGGCCCGGTCGTGCTGGTATGTGAGCACGCTTCCAGCTTTATTCCGGAAAAATATGAAAATCTTGGCCTCGCGCCAGACCTGTTGCAAAGCCATATTGCCTGGGACCCGGGTGCACTTGGCGTCGCGAAAATACTCTCGCGGTACCTGGACGCGCCGTTGATCGCCCAAAGAATTTCCCGGTTGGTTTACGATTGCAACCGCTCGGCCGATAGCCCGAGCGCCATCCCCGACCGGAGCGAGCTTTACGATATTCCGGGCAACCGGGGATTGTCGGCAACAGACCACAACGCCCGCATGAGCGAGGTGTATGAGCCCTTCCGCCAAACCCTGGAGACAATCCTGAAAGCACGGCTTGTCTCGGATATCCCGACAAACCTGATCACTATTCACTCCTACACGCCGATTTTTAACAATCGATCCCGTTCCGTGGATATCGGAATTCTACACGATTCCGACACCCGGCTGGGCGACGCGATGCTCGATGTCTGCAGCGACGAGTTGCGCTACAGGGTCCGGCGCAATCAGCCCTATGGCCCGGAAGACGGGGTCACCCATACCCTGTGTGAACACGGTATCCGTTTCGGTCTGGCGAACGCGATGATCGAAATTCGCAACGACATTATTCAGGACGAGGCGGGACAGGAGAAATTGGCAAATTGGCTGCTGCCTATCATAACCGGTTCGCTAGAGCGGGTTTTTTACGAACAAGCGCAGTCGCTGTTGGCCGAAGGAACAGCGGGGGCTGGTCACTAGGCTATGCCGAATGTCATCTCCAGATTTGTAAAGACTGTCGACCGCGTGAACCGCGGCATCGGCCGGATTGCCATGTATCTGATCTTCATGATGCTCGCCATCCTGCTTTATTCGTCCATTTCCAAGACGTTCTTTTACCCCTCGCTCTGGACGTTGGAGATGGCCCAGTTCACGATGGTCGCCTATTACATTCTCGGCGGGCCGTATTCGCTGCAGGAAGGATCGCACGTCCGGATGGATCTGTTTTACGGCGAATGGACGCCAGGCGGAAAGGCCTGGGTCGATGCCTTCACGGTTGTATTCCTGCTGATATATCTGGGGGTCCTGCTTTACGGCGCGATCGGCAGCACTGAATATGCAATGTTTTATGGCGAACGCAGCAATACCGCGTGGCGCCCCTACATGTGGCCGATCAAGGTCATCATGTGTTTTGGTATAATTTTGATGATTTTCCAGGCTCTTTCGGAATTTTGCAAAGACATTGCCCGGATCCGGGGAGTGGAATTGTAATGCCGTACGAGTTGATTGCGCTGTTCATGTTTGCCGGCCTGATGCTGCTGCTCTTTACCGGGCAGCGGGTGTTTGGCGCCATCGGCGCGGTTGGCGTCATCGCGGCGTTGGCGCTGTGGGGCACAGGTGGTTCAGATATCGGGTTTTCGGCGGCCATCAAGCTGATGAACTGGTACCCGCTTCTCACCTTGCCGATGTTCATTCTGATGGGATATGTCCTCTCGGAATCCCGGATCGCCGACGATCTCTACAAGATGTTTCACGTCTGGATGGGCCCGGTCCATGGCGGATTGGCGATTGGCACGATCGGGTTGATGGTACTGATTTCGGCGATGAACGGCCTCTCGGTTGCCGGTATGGCGATCGGTGCAACCATCGCGCTGCCCGAATTGCTGCGCCGGGGTTACGACAAGATCATGGTCACCGGCGTCATTCAGGCGGGTTCATCGCTGGGTATCCTGGTGCCGCCATCGGTTGTACTTGTCCTGTACGCTATGATTGCCCGCCAACCGGTCGGGCAGTTATGGCTGGCCGGCCTTTTACCGGGGTTGATGATGGCCGGGATGTTTGTCGTCTATGTCGCTGTCAGGTGTTATTTCCAGCCGCACCTCGGCCCCGCCCTGCCGCCGGAAGAACGCAACGTTCCCTTATCCGAGAAGCTCGCTCTGCTGCGTGCCGGGCTTCTCCCGATTTTTATTTTCCTCGCCATGATGCTGCCGTTTGTGAATGGCTGGACCAGCCTGGTTGAAAGTTCCGGGATCGGCGCCCTCGCGGCCATTGCCGCCGCTGTAATTAAGGGTCGGATGACCAGGCAGGTGTTCGAGGCGTCCGTCAGCAAGACGCTCTTCATCTCGTGCATGTTCATGTGGATCATTCTTGCAGCACTGGGTTTTGGCGCCGTGTTTGACGGGCTCGGCGCGGTCCGCGCGATAGAAAACCTGTTCATCGGTCAATTGCACCTGGACCCCTGGACGATCCTGATTTTGATGCAATTATCGTTTCTGGTGATGGGCACGTTTCTTGACGATACTGCCATGCTGGTGATCGTTGCGCCGCTTTACGTGCCGCTTGTTGGGGCGCTGGGCTTTGATTTGATTTGGTATGGGGTGCTGTACACGATTACGACCCAGATCGCCTATATGACACCGCCGTTTGGCTACAACTTGTTTTTAATGCGGGCCATGGCCCCGCCCGAGATCAATATTCGCGATATTTATCGCTCGATTATACCGTTTGTTGGAGTCATGATCGTTGCCTTGGCGATGGTCATGGTCTTCCCCGAAATCGCACTCTGGCTGCCGGACTATGTATATCAAAGATAGTATCGAATACCCGGCAGCAGGGTGGGACAACCGAGCGCTTGTTGAAGCGTTCACTAAATGGGCAAAGCCCAAAAACAAGAAGCTAGGAGACGTCAAATGACAAATAGACGCGATTTTTTGAAAAAAGCAGGTGCAGGCGCCGCCGTCGTTGGTGCATCCACCCTTGCGGCCCCAGCGGTCCACGCGCAAACAACCATCCGCTGGCGGATGCAGACCTATGCAGGTCCCGCGCTGGCCGAGCATGTGATCAAGCCCGCGATTGATTCTTTCAACGCGGTTGCTGGCGACGCGATGCAGATCGAACTGTTTTTTGCTGACCAGCTGGTCCCGACCGGCGAATTGTTCCGCGCCATGCAGCGCGGCACGATCGATGCCGTTCAGTCCGACGATGACTCCATGGCTTCACCGACCGAGGTCACCGTGTTTGGCGGCTACTTCCCGTTCGCCAGCCGCTATTCGCTGGATGTGCCGGTGCTGTTCAACCAGTTCGGCCTGAATGAAATCTGGGACGCTGAATATTCGAAAGTCGGTGTAAAGCATCTCTCGGCCGGCGCCTGGGATCCTTGCCATTTCAACACCAAGGACCCCATCCGCAGCCTTGACGATCTGAAGGGCAAGCGCGTCTTTACGTTCCCGACCGCTGGCCGCTTCCTGACCCAATTCGGCGTCGTGCCGGTCACCCTGCCTTGGGAAGACATCGAAGTCGCGGTACAGACCGGCGAACTCGATGGCATCGCATGGTCCGGGATCACCGAGGACTACACCGTTGGTTGGTCAAAAGTGACGGACTATTTCCTGACCAACAACATTTCGGGTGCATGGGCCGGATCGTTCTTCGCTAACATGGATCGTTATCAGGAGCTTCCGGATAATCTCAAAGAGCTTCTCAAGCTGACCATGGATAGTTCCCACTATTATCGCCAATGGTGGTATTGGGGCGGCGAAGCCGATCTGCGGGTCAACGGTACAGACATGCAACTGACCACGATCCCGGATGAAGAATGGGCAACGGTTGAAGCCGCGGCCATCAAATTCTGGGACGAGATCGCGGCCGAGTCCGAGACCAAGGCCAAAGTGGTTCAGATCTTCAAGAACTATAACGATCTGATGGTGAAAGCGGGCAGACCTTACCGCTTCTAGTCGGCCTTGAATTTAGACTACGCGACAATCAAGACCCTCTCCCGGTTCGCCGGGGGAGGGGTTTTAGTCCCGTTCCAACACCAGATATTCAGCTCCAAGGACCGCTTTCATGGCAGGTAAACTGACCCTCGACGATCTCAAGAAAGCTGCGAAATCGGGCGAAATTGATACCGTCCTCGCGGTCCTTGTCGATATGCAGGGCCGGCTGATGGGCAAGCGCTTCCAGATCGAGTTTTTCCTCGATAGCGCGCACAAGGAAACCCATAGCTGCAATTATCTGTTGGCCACTGACATGGAAATGATGACAGTCGACGGGTATAAATCCACAAGCTGGGAAGCCGGCTACGGTGACTACACGATGAAGCCGGACCTCTCGACGCTCCGGCGCGTCCCCTGGCTTGAGGGCACCGCGCTCGTACTGTGCGATGTGCTCGATCATCGCACCCACGCCGACGTGCCCCATTCACCGCGCGCAATATTGAAAAGGCAGGTCGCACGGTTGGAGGCTATCGGGTTGAAACCGATGATGGCGACCGAGCTGGAATTTTTCCTGTTCCGCGAAAGCTACGAAGAGGCACAGGAGAACTGTCATTCCGGCATGACCCCTATCAGCGCCTATAACGAGGACTACCATATCTTCCAGACCACCAAGGAAGAGAATGTCATGCGGGCGCTCCGCAACGGCCTTCAGGGCGCCGATATCCCGGTGGAGAATTCCAAGGGCGAGGCCGACGCCGGTCAGGAAGAGATCAATGTCCGCTACGCCGATGCCCTGACCATGGCCGACCGACACGTGATCATCAAAAATGCGACCAAGGAAATTGCCTGGTCCAAAGGCCGCTCGGTCAGCTTCATGGCCAAGTGGAACGACAAGGCCGCCGGTAATTCCAGCCATATCCACCAGTCCCTCTGGTCGCTCGACGGCAAGCCAATGTTCTTTGACGAAAAGGTAAAATACGGCATGTCGGACCTGATGCGTAATTACGTTGCCGGTCTGTTGCATCATGCGAGCGAGATCACTTGCTTCCTCGCCCCGAATATTAATTCTTACAAGCGCTTCATGGCCGGCACGTTTGCGCCAACCAAAGCGATCTGGTCGATGGACAATCGGACGGCGGGTTACCGCGTCTGTGGCGACGGCACCAAATCCGTGCGGGTCGAATGCCGGGTCGGCGGTGCTGACCTCAACCCGTATCTCGCCATGAGCGCATTGCTGGCGGCCGGCATCGACGGCATTGAGAACAAACGCGAGTTGGAACCGGAATTTGTCGGCGACGCCTACGGCGGCAAGGAGGCCCGGGAAATCCCCGCGACCCTGCGCGCCGCAACAACCGAACTGGACGGATCAAAAATGTTGCGCGCCGCCTTTGGCGATGACGTCATCGATCATTATGTCCACGCCGCGCGCTTCGAGCAGCTAGAATTTGACCGCCGGGTTACCGACTGGGAAGTCGCCCGCGGTTTTGAGCGGGCCTGATTCCACCATGCAAAAAACAATCCAATGTATTTCCCCCATTGACGGATCGGTTTATGCCGAGCGCGTCGTTGCGACCCTTGAAGAAGCCGCCAGCGCGGTTGCTAGGGCGAGGAAAGCGCAAGCCAGATGGGCTGCGCGTCCGTTGCCCGAACGCGTCGATCTGGTTCGAGCAGGTGTGGAAAAATTGGGCAATATGAACGACGAAATCGTCCAGGAACTGGCCTGGATGATGGGCCGCCCTGTCCGCTATGGAGGTGAATTTGGCGGGGTTGATGAACGCGCCTCACACATGGCGGATATCGCCGAAGTGGCGCTGCAACCCATTATAGTCGAGGCAAGCGATAACTTTGAACGACGGATCGAGCGTGAGCCTCACGGCGTCGTCTTTGTGGTTGCGCCCTGGAATTACCCGTACATGACGGCCATCAACACCATCGCGCCAGCGCTGATCGCGGGCAACGCCATTATCCTCAAACACGCCACCCAGACGATGCTGGCAGGGGAGCGTCTGGTCGGCGCATTCCACGAGGCAGGTCTGCCGAAGGAACTGATCGTCAATCTGTTTTTGGACCACACTACGACCGAGGACCTGATCGCCGCGAAGAGCTTTGACTTCATCAATTTCACCGGCTCGGTCAATGGCGGCAAGGCGATGGAGCGGGCCGCCGCCGGGACCTTTACCGGGCTTGGCCTCGAGCTAGGCGGGAAGGACCCGGGTTATGTTTGCGACGATGCTGATCTCGATGCAGCGGTCGATACGCTGATCGACGGGGCGATGTTCAATTCCGGCCAAAGCTGCTGCGGGATCGAGCGGATATATGTGCACGATAGCCTTTACGACCAGTTCGTTGAGAAAGCCGTCGGGATCGTCTCCGGCTACGTTCTGGGAAACCCGCTCGACGAGGCGACCACACTCGGTCCCATGGCGCATGTCCGGTTCGCTGCCGAAGTCCGGGCGCAAACAGCGGAAGCCATCGCTGACGGGGCAACCCCTATGATCGACACTTCAAAATTTCCGGATGATGGCGGGGCGTATCTGGCGCCGCAAATCCTGACCAATGTCACCCACAAGATGCGGGTGATGCGCGACGAGAGTTTTGGCCCGGTTGTCGGCATCATGAAAGTATCCTCCGACGACGAGGCGCTTGCCCTCATGAACGACAGCGATTTTGGCCTGACCGCATCGCTGTGGACGCGCGATCCCGCGCGCGCCGCCAAAATCGGCAGGCGGATCCAGACCGGCACGGTTTTCATGAATCGCGCTGATTATCTCGATCCCGGCCTATGCTGGACCGGGTGCAAGGACACCGGTCGTGGCGGGGCCCTGTCGGTGATCGGGTATCACAACCTCACCCGGCAAAAATCGTATCACTTGAAAAAGGCCTGAACGCCATGTCCATGATAGCCAACTGGAGTTATCCCACATCGATCAGGTTTGGCGCCGGACGCATATCCGAACTGGCGAGCGCCTGCCATACCGCCGGGATCAAGCGGCCTTTACTGGTGACCGATCGTGGATTGGCCGACCTGCCGATCACCCGGAACGCGCTCGATAGACTGGAAGCCACCGGTCTCGGCCGGGCGATTTTTTCCGAAGTGGATCCAAATCCCAACGAGATCAATCTTGAAGCAGGTGTCGCTGCGTTCCGTGCCGGCGACCATGACGGCGTGGTCGCGTTTGGCGGCGGGTCTGGCCTCGACCTCGGCAAGCTGATCGCCTTTATGGCCAACCAGACGCGTTCGGTCTGGGATTTTGAAGACATCAATGATTATTGGACCAGAGCCGACGCCAACGCGATTTTTCCAATCGTTGCCGTACCGACGACCGCCGGTACCGGATCTGAGGTCGGCCGGGCAGGGGTGATCTCAAATTCACAGACCCACATAAAGAAGATCATCTTCCACCCCAAAATCCTCCCGGCGATAGTCATATGCGACCCTGAATTGACAGTCGGTATGCCCCAGGTCATCACGGTCGGCACTGGTATGGACGCCTTCGTCCATTGCCTCGAAGCCTTTTCCTCACCGCACTATCACCCGATGAGCCAGGGGATTGCGCTCGAAGGCATGCGGCTTGTGAAGGAAAACCTGCCGCTCGTCGCCATCGAGCCGAACAATATCGAAGCCCGGGGCCACATGATGAGCGCCGCCGCCATGGGCGCGACCGCGTTCCAGAAAGGCCTTGGCGCCATGCACGCTTTGTCCCACCCCGTCGGCGCGCTTTACAACACCCACCATGGCATGACCAACGCAGTCGTTATCCCGCCGGTGCTGCTTTTCAATCGCGCGGCCATCGAGAATCGCATATCAACCGCAGCAGATTATTTAGGAATTCAGGGCGGTTATAACGGTTTCTTCGATTTCATATTGAGGTTGCGCGCAGACCTTGGCGTGCCCGACAAGTTGCGCGATCTGGGCGTTGATTCAAACCGCATCGACGACCTGGCTGCCATGGCGGTCGAAGACCCAAGCGCCAGCGGCAACCCTGTTGAGCTGACCCTTGATGCCGCAAAGATGCTGTTTGATCAGACGATATAGACACTCCTCCATCCTTCGTCATTCCCGTGCATGTCACGGGGTTCCATTCCTCCGGGTGAGCGGCATACGCTTGCGCTGACCGAAGGGTCGGCCCTTCCAGGCCGTTAATCCGAGATGGTACGCTACACCATTCCGGCGAGCCGCGCGTTGATCAACTGATCCGTTTCCGCCATGATCCTGTCGATCAAATCCTTGCAGGTCGGGATATCATTGATCAATCCAGCCACCATGCCGCAGCTCCAGGCACCGGCATCCATATCGCCGTCCATCATGACTTTGGGGTAAACCCCGGCGACCAGATCGCGGATATCGTCGATGCCGATATCAGCACCCTTTTCGCGCTCGATTTCCAGAACCCGCTCGACGGCCGGGTTGTTCATCACCCGCTCGGTATTGCGCAGGCCCCGCATCACAAGCCTTGTGTCCAGTTCTGACGCCGCAACGATCGCGGCTTTGACATTATCGTGGACCGGGGCTTCTTTGGTGGCGATGAACCGGGTACCCATATTCATGCCGTCGGTGCCAAGCGCCAGCGACGCCACCAGGCTCCGCCCGTCAGCCATGCCACCCGACGCCACAAACGGGATTTTCAGTTCTTCGGCTGCACGCGGCAACAGGATCATATTTGGTATATCGTCTTCGCCCGGGTGCCCGCCGCATTCAAATCCGTCTACGCTGACGGCATCGCAGCCAATCTTTTCTGCCTTCAGGGAATGGCGCACCGACGTGCATTTGTGAATGACCTTGATGCCTGCGTCTTTCAACAGCGGCATATATTGTTCCGGGTTGCGTCCCGCCGTCTCGACGATCTTCACCCCGCCCTGGATGACCGCGTCGATATATTCCGGGTAGGGCGGGGCGGCAAAGCTTGGCAGAAAGGTAATGTTGACGCCGATCGGTTTGTTGGTCATTTCGCGGCAACGGGCGATTTCTCCGGCCAGCTTTTCCGGCGTTCCCTGGGTCAGTCCGGTAATGATACCGAGACCCCCGGCGTTGGAGACCGCCGCGGCCAATTCGGCAAAGCCCACATAATGCATTCCACCCTGGATAATCGGGTGCTCGATCCCGAACATTTCAGTAATGCGCGTCTTCATTTGAGGTCCACCATTCTTTTTTCTGGCACCGCCGTATCAAACAAGTTCGGAATGATCTTGCTTCTGGCAATTGCAGCGAGAATATTTTTTGCTAATGTTGTTCCACTTAATATTCGACAAGGTGAATTCGATGTCCACCCTGTTTAATTTTGCCTTCAAGAATGCCTTCAGGAAAGGCAGGTTGCGTGTTTCCAATTCCCGTGGCGTTGTTCACGAGCTGGGAGACGGCACTGGGCCGTTGTGCGCCATACATCTGACCAACTGGGGCACCGAATTCCACCTCATTCTCGATCCCGCGCTTGCGTTTGGCGAAGCCTATATGAACGGCGATTTGATCGTGGAAGAAGGCGGCCTGCCCCTGTTTCTCGAAATCATTATGCGAAATACAAAGGGAAACAACCTGCCGCGCTGGACGTTTATTCTGGAAACCCTGCGCTTTATGATCAGGCGGATCGACCAGTTCAACCCCCGCGCCAGGGCGCGGCGGAATGCATCAGCCCACTACGATATCACGCCCGAAATCTATAAGCTGTTTCTGGACAGCGATATGCAATATTCCTGCGCTTACTTTGAGAACGAAGACGACGATCTGGAAACGGCGCAACTTGCCAAGAAACGCCATCTGGCGGCCAAATTACTGGTCGAGCCGGGCCACAACGTGCTCGATATCGGGTCCGGTTGGGGCGGAATGGCGCTCTATCTGGCACGGCTTGAACAGGCGAATGTGACCGGCATCACCCTCAGCCATGAGCAACTCAAAATAGCTGAGGAGAGGGCAAAAGCTGCAAATTTGAACGATCAGGTCTCATTCCGCCTCGAGGATTACCGTGAAATTACCGGTCCGTTCGACCGGATCGTCTCGGTCGGCATGCTTGAGCATGTGGGGGTTGCACATTACAAGACGTTCTTCAAACGGGTCCATGAATTGCTCGATGAAGATGGCGTTGCCGTCATCCATTCGATGTTCTGGCCGGATGGGCCGTACCCCACCAGTGCGTTTATCAAGAAATATATTTTTCCTGGCGGGTCGATCCCTGCGCTGAGTGATATTACGCCAGCCATCGAAGCTTCGGGCCTGCGGATTACAGACATGGAAGTCTTGCGTCTGCATTATGCGCGAACGGTACAAATCTGGCGCGAGCGTTTCGAGAGCAACCGGGAAGAAGCAGTCCGGCTCAAAGGCGGGAATTTTTTCCGCATGTGGCAATTCTACCTTGCTGGATCGGAAGCGTCCTTCAGATATCACGACCTAATGGTGTTTCAGATCCAGCTCACCCGTCAGCAAAGGGCTGTTCCCCTGACCCGTGACTATATCCATTCCGGGGAAAGGCGGCTTGCGGGGCGGGAACGCACAAAACTCAAACCCTGACATCAGCCACTCAATTTTTCAGCCCAATAAATTTCACTCAATGCCACCGGCTACTGCCAGATGATAAGAGTGCGTTAACCGCTTCGATCCTATCATCGTCTGAACTAGCTCAAATTACATTGTCTGATCTGAGGCATCTCCGTGACCAATCTGCTGGCACCCAACCCGGTGACCTCCGCAAAAAGTAACTCGCTGCTGCAATTGGCGATGGGACTTGCTTACGCACTCAAACCAAATCGCTTGCAGGATGTCCTGCCGCTCTGTCGGGCAATGGCGCGGGATTTGCTAAATGGTAGAAAAAATACAGGGTTGCCGCAGGTAGCTGATGCGTTGGATCGACCCGATGGCTATTGCGGTCTAGTCCGCGATCTTGACCCCGAAACTCTGAACGAAGCCTATGCGCGCGGGCTGTTTCCGTTCAGCCATATTGGGCCGATAAAATGGTGGTCGCCAAAGGCGCGTGCGGTTTTGTTTTTTGACCAGTATAAATTGGACAAAAATGTCCGGCGCAGGTTGCGCAACAACCATTTCACGATCACTTTTGACACGTCCTTTTCCGATGTGATGAATGCTTGCGCCGAACCCCGGCAGGGGTCCCATGGCCTCACATGGATCAACGAGCGGATGATCAACGCCTATACGCGGGCACACCGCCTGGGGATTGCCCATTCAGTCGAGGTATGGGACGAGAATGGCGACTTGGCCGGAGGCGCCTACGGCTATTCCGTTGGCCGCGTGTTCTTTACCGAATCCCAGTTTCACCGCAAACGCGACGCCTCCAAAGTCGGGTTTGCAGTCCTGAACCGCCACTTGCAGCATTGGGGCTACGCGTTCAACGACGGCAAGGACCAAACCGGCCATCTGCAAAGTATGGGATTTGCTTCAATCCCCCGCGATGATTTTACTCTGTTTCTTGATACCCACGCCCGGGTCAAGGCGCCAAAACCCGGCCGCTGGAAAGTCAATTCTCAACTG
Organism: Hyphomicrobiales bacterium; assembly: GCA_021775855.1. Classification (GTDB taxonomy): domain Bacteria; phylum Pseudomonadota; class Alphaproteobacteria; order Rhizobiales; family NORP267; genus NORP267. Next base: position 7,052 of record JAJFGZ010000012.1, on the reverse strand, counting down.
GATGTTGCCGGATGGGTCCCCGGCGAATGCGAAGGGTTGAAAACATCAGAAGTCTTTGCCGAGCGTTTTGGTGCCCATTCCGTCCATTGGCTGCCAAACACCGACAGCGAAGACGTCGCCTGAGCAACCACCTGACAGGCGAGGTCGACGCAGCCATTTTTCAATCAATTTGCGACTGCATCCGCGGGCATGTTTGCAAAGCTTGCCAGCAGTTTCGCATGCTCGCCAAGGGGGTCCTGGCCTGCCGCATTGATCTTGATATAGAGAATGCTGCATCCAGCTGATCTGATCCGTTCGTGAAAAATTGTCGAACCCTGAAAAATGATCATGTCTCCGATATTCCCCTTTATACTTACGACCTGGTCGTCTTCGTATAGGTCCTCCAGGTCAGTGCCGGCGGGCAAGTCCGCGTAACTGGCGCACTGTTTCGTATTCTCATTTCGGGACAGTTGTGGAAGGAAGCAAACGCGCGAGTCTTCCGGAACATGGATCGGAAAACCGATCGTGTATTGGGCTGCCTGGCGGTCCATATGGGGCACTGGAAAATCCGGTGCTTCGTCTAGATAGACTTTGATGTGGCGCTCTCCAATTGTGATCGCATCCTGGTGTTCCCCGGTAAGGTGTGACAGCCCTTCGCGGAACTGGTCGAAATGGGGTTTTGACAAAAAATCGAAGAGGAACTGGCGTTTCTTGCCGGGGATGTGCCACTCCTCAATCTCATCCAACTCGCCGTCTACGATCTGCCGCCCATAAATTTTAAGTAGATTTGTGAATCTGTCTGAAAGGATGTTTTCCAGATGAAGATAATTCTGATTCTCGAGTTGTGATCTGTGCTGCCCTAGATCCCTGTTAAAACTCATCGTCGACTCCATTGATATTATTCCAATGGATCTTCCTTAAGCAATATCGATGCCAGAAACATAAATGCAAAGGCTCCTTGGGATGATGTCGATCCTTTTGGTAAACGTCTGCTAAAAATCCGCCGGTACAAACCAATTCGTGGAAATTGGAACAAGGACATACGCCTATTGAATTCGCTCACTTGCATTCTGACGAAACCCGGTTCGACGAAGGCCAAACTGGTATGCTCTGGAAGGGGGCGCTAGAGCTGGTCAAATGTCCTTGATCATATAAATTAACTAGCTTATAAAGCTATTATACAAATTTAAAAGAGCTGCGAAAACGCGGTCGTTGGGAATGAGGGGATTGCGGGCAAGTGAAGCATTCATCGATAGTTGACGGGACAAGTGTGTCTCCGAAGGCGCCGCTGACGGTTTCCCGGCCCGACCTTATCGTCGGTGGGTCCGACGGCGAATTCCGCTCATTGGTCCACAACCTGTTAGCTTTTTCAGCAAGGCTGGAAGCCGTACGCGCCCGATTTGGTGCGCTGGTTGGCCTGTCAGGCATCCAGTATACGGTACTGATTTCCATCGCCCATCATCAAGGAGATGAGGGTGTCGGCGTCAAGGCCATCTCCGGCCATCTGTCCCTGAGCGGCGCGTTCGCGACAATCGAAATTGGCAAACTCGTTAAACTAGAATTGGTCAGGAAACGGGTCAACCCCGACGACCGGCGGCGCGTGCTGTTGTCAGTTACGGAAAAGGGTCGGAACCTGCTTGCCGGGCTCACTCCGATTCAGCAGGATGTAAATGACCTGCTGTTTGAACCCCTCGATAAAGCGAGCTTCAAACAATTGCTGCAGCTTTCCAGAGACCTGGTCACGAGCGCCGACAAAGCCGCAGCCTACGCGGACTATCTGTCAGAAGCGGAGGGCGGGAAATGAGTTCAGCTTCAATTGTTCCCAATTCCAGTGACTTTCCCGAGGTGAATGCATCAGACCTCCGGAAAGCGCTCGGCCAATTTCCGACTGGCGTCGCCGTGGTCACCACCCGGTCGCTAGACGGCGAAGACCTGGGCATGACGGTCAGCTCCTTCAACTCCTTGTCACTGTCGCCACCGCTAGTTCTGTTTTCCATCGATGAGCGCGCAAGAAGCCTCGCCAAGTGGCGGGAAACCAAGGGCTACGCGATCAATATCCTCGCCAATCACCAGCACTCCCTCTCTGATCGGTTTGCCCAGGCATTGGTGGATAAATGGACCGGTGTGCCGTTCGAGCGCGGGCACGCACAGGTTCCGATTTTGAAAGATACTGCAGCCTGTTTCACCTGCCGGCCTTATGCCCAGCACGAGAGCGGCGACCATGTACTGTTTATCGCGGAAATATTGCACGTGGCCGTGAATCAAGCGGCGACTCCCTTGATATTCTGCCAGGGCTGCTATGGGGATTTGCTGCCCCGGGAACAAAGTAAAACTGCTGTTAGCAAGGAGTGAACTATGATCAAAACCGGGTCCCAACATATCAGCCAGTTGCAGGATGGCCGCGAGGTATTCCTCAATGGCGAGATCATCGAAGACGTCACCTCCCACAAAGCGTATCGCAATATCGTCGCTTCGGTCGGCCGGCTGTACGACTTCCAAAGTGCCCCTGAGAATGTCGAACACATGACGTTTGAGATTCCCGGAAGAAAAGAACGCGCCAACCGGATCTGGCAATTGCCCGCAAACTACGACGAGTTGGTGACGCGGCGACGGGCGCTTGAAAGCTGGACCGAAATCCATGGCGGATTTCTCGGTCGTGCGCCCGACCATGTCGCGTCGTGTATTGCCGGCATGTATATGGGGCTCGACGTGTTCGAAGAGTTCGACAAGGATCGCGCCGTTGCGCTGTCCGACTATTACAAATATGCGCGCGATAACGAACTATACCTGACCTACGTCATCATCAATCCCCAGGCCGACCGCTCCAAAGCGGCCCACGAGCAGGCGGACGAATTCTTTACGGCTGGTGTTGTCGATGAGGATGGCGAGGGCATCACCATCCGCGGCGCCAAGATGCTGGCGACCGGCGGGATCATGGCCAACGAAGTGTTCGTCACCGTCATCCAGCCGATGCAGGAGGCAGACAAACGATACGCGATTTCTTTTGCCATTCCGATGAATACCAAAGGTCTGAAAATCCTGTCGCGAAAATCTTACGAGGAACATGCTGGATCGGTGTTCGACTACCCGCTCTCGAGCCGCTACGACGAAAACGACGCCGTCCTCTATTTCGACGACGTGAAGGTTCCCTGGGACCGGGTGTTCATCAACCAGGATGTAGTGATGTGTCAGAGACAGTTCCACGCCACCCCGGCGCACGTTTATCAGAATTACCAGGCGCAGATCCGGATGATGGTGAAGATGCGATTCCTGCTCGGTGTGGCGCGGTATATCGCCGATACCAACGGCGTCACCAATTTCCCTCAGGTTCGCGAAACGCTTGGGACCCTCGCGGCGCAGGCTGCAACTGTTGATGCGCTGGTCCACGCCATGGAGGTCAAGGGCACACAACGTGGCGATTATTTCGTGCCCGACCGGCACACGCTCTATTCGGCCCAGGTGATCACCCAGAAACTTTACCCGGAAGTGATGACCACGCTCCGCGATCTGGCTGGTGGCGGGATGATTATGCTGCCATCCTCAGTCGCGGATTTTTCCAATCCGGAATTGCGCGACCTGATCGGCAAGACCCAGAAATCTCCGGCGCGGGATTCAGAAGGGCGGGTTAAATTGTTCAAGCTCGCCTGGGACGCGGTCGGTTCGGAATTCGCCTCGCGCCACACTCAGTATGAAATGTTTTACGCTGGCGCGTCGTTTGTGACCAAAAACCACAGTTTCAGAACGTACGAATGGGACCGCGCGACCGGGATGGTCGACACCATGCTTGGCTCCTATTCGCTTGAAGAAGAAATCGCGCGCCTGTCTGATGGTGCTTAAGAACAATTGCAGGAGGAAGATGTGGCTATCAACAAAGAACACAAAGAATTTCAGGCCCTCGACATGGACGATGGCTGGCACACTCCGGATGGGTATCCTGACGGCATCAAGCAGAAAATCCTCGCTGGTTTTCTGGACGAAGACAGCAAGATCGGAAACCGCACCCGGTTGCTGAGATTCGATGCTGGCGTCTTTACCACCAGTCCATTCGTGCACGACTATTGGGAAGAGATTTATCAGTTGTCCGGCGACCTGACGGTTGGCAACGACGCCAACGGTAAGGGTGGCGAATCTTTTTCACCAAACACCTATGCTTGCCGCCCGCCAGGTGCGTATCATGGACCCTTCAAGTCCGAAGGCGGCTGTCTGCTTTTGGAAATCCATTATTACGACGAGGGCTAGCGGGTGCGAACACTTGAAGACATGGCGGCGGCATTGGCGTCGGGCAAAACCACGAGCCGCGATCTGACGGATGCCTGTCTGACAAAAATTGAAGACCCGAAAGGCGAGGGCGCCAGGGCGTTTATCTCAGTGGACGCATCGGGCGCGCGGGCCCAGGCTGATGCAATGGACGCTTTGAGGGCAGCGGGCGCGGAGCCGTCCCCCTGGGCCGGAATTCCTATTTCCGTAAAAGACCTGTTCGACGTGCGCGGGCAGGTCACTGCAGCCGGATCCCGGGTTCTGGCGGACGCCGTTCCGGCGCAGAGCGACGCGCCCTGCATCGCCCGTTTGCGCCAGGCCGGGTTCGTATTTCTGGGGCGCAATAATATGAGCGAATTCGCCTATTCGGGGATTGGCATCAATCCTCACTACGGCACTCCTCGAAATCCGTTTGATCGGGAAACAGGCCGGGTGCCGGGCGGGTCGTCATCGGGTGCCGCCGTCTCCGTTGCCGACGGCATGGCAGCCGCGGCGATCGGGACTGATACAGGTGGGTCGTGCCGTATCCCCGCGGGCTTTTGCGGCATCACAGGGTACAAGCCGACCGCCGCACGTGTCTCGCTTGAAGGTGCAACACCGCTATCATCGAGCTTTGATTCCATCGGCCCGCTGGCCAATAGCGTCGCCTGCTGCGCGATTTTGGACGGCATCCTATCCGGCGACAATGACCGGGTCCCCGAACGACGCGCAATGAACCAGCTCCGCCTCGGTGTATTGGCGTCATTCGTAAACGACGATCTGGACGACCATGTGGGCAGGCAGTTCGAAGCGGCGCTCGAGACCTTGTCGAAAGCAGGCGTTGAAATTACCACGTTCGAATTTACCGACCTGTACGAGTTGCCAACCCTGAACGCCAAGGGTGGGATCGTGGCAGCCGAAGCCTATGCCTGGCACCAGGACCGGATCGAGGCCCGGGGCGGCGAATACGACCCCCGCGTCTTGTCGCGGATCATGGCTGGCAAGAGCCAGACGGCGGCGGATTATATCGCACTTCTAAATGCACGCGAGGCGATGATCGATCGGGCCGACGCAAAGACGGCGTCATTTGACGCGGTCGTCATGCCAACGACCCCGATTGTCGCGCCAACCATCGATTCTCTTGCCGACGACAGCGATTTCACACAGAATAATACGTTCGCGTTGCGCAATACCCTGGTCGGCAATTTCCTCGACCGGTGCGCCATTTCAATCCCACTCGATACCGGCGGCGGTGCACCCGTTGGGTTCATGATGATGGGCGAGACCTGGGGCGATGATGCATTATTCGCCGCCGCCCTCGCGGTCGAAGGCTGTTTGCAACAAAACTGATATTAGGCTTGCGCGCGTAACTATTGTGCATCCAAGGAAATTAGAAAATCAGGACGGAGATACCAGTTGTCGATCATCGAATATTATTATTCAGCGAATTCGGCTTTTGCTTATCTGGGGTCGGCCAGATTGATTGAAATAGCCGGCGAAACAGGTCGAACAATCGTCCATAAGCCTGTGAACTTAAACGAAGTTGTGGCAGCCATCAGTGCGACTGGGTTTAAAGAACGCAGCCCCGCTCACCGAAAATATTATTTCGCCCGCGAGATCGAGCGCTGGGCGGAATACCGCAATGTCCCGTTCAAGCTTGGCATCCCGTCCAACCACCGCAACGATACAACCCTGGTCAATTCCATGCTCGTGGCGGGCGCGATGCGGGGCGACAATGTGGATCAGCTGGCGCACGCCTTTTTGACCGCCCATTGGTCGACGCATGCAGATCTGGCAGACGAAACGGTTTTGGCGACAATCGCCAAATCCGCTGGGTTTGATCCCGATGCGCTCATGGATTCCGCGCGATCAAAAGACGTGCAGGCGGCCTATGCGGCAAACACGGCGGAGGCCATCGAGCGTTCGGTCTTCGGCTCCCCCACCTACATCATCGATGGCGACATGTTTTACGGTCAGGACCGCCTGGAACTTGTATTGCGCGCCCACAATAAGCCCTTTGCCAATAATTGGCCCATGGCTTGAGCTTTTCGCCTCAACCGTTGATTGGCAGCGTTTCGATATCGTAGACGTGCGAGATTTTTCGCCCCAGAACCGGGTCAATCAGCTCGAACTCGAACCGTTCGGCTGACTTTATCCCGCCGATCGCCGGCATGGTGCCGCCCATCATGACGTCGCCAGACTGGAAAGGGGTTCCCTCGGTCGCCCGCAGTTTCGCTACCAGATCATCAGGCGAGAGCATGCTGGCGACGGGGCCTTCCTGATACAACCGCCGTTTGCCTTTCTCAACCGCGTAGGATCTCAATTCCAGCTGGTCCCAGTGCGGCGCGACCTCGGCCATGGGCCAAAGCGTACCCGCCAAAGGTTTGTCGCACATCTGCTTAGATACGGTGATCCCATAGGTCTCCACCTCGCGGTCGGTATGGTCGGACCCGACCCCGACCCAGACGTCGTCACCGATCCCGACAAGCACGAATTCAACCTCGCCGCTGGACGTATCCCCTGGTGCCTGAATTGTCCCCCTCCGGGACAGCCGGTCGACTGAGACCCGGTAGAAGACAGGCACCGAGCCCGGACGCTTCACGCCAAGTGCCCCCAGTTCCACAATATGCTCTTCCATCTTGGCCTTATCGCGCCCCGTCCAGCCGGCGACGAAAAGTCGGTCGAACGTGATTGACTGTTCGCTCGTCCCACTTTCACGCACCATGTCAAATGTCAGTTTAACGCCGTTGGTCATGCTTGCCTCGCTCAATCGGTCGGCTTTTGAATGCCGCCTTAGGTGTGTCTATGGCTGACTATAGCTCAAACAGGGATCCAAA
>JAJFGZ010000011.1 GCA_021775855.1 Hyphomicrobiales bacterium | reverse complement strand
GGCGTCACGTTCAACAACTTTCTCGAGAACAAGACGGCCGATCAGCAACCGGCCGGCTATTCATTTGTGCTGCGCGGCTACGTGAACAAATGGACCAGCGACCTGGAAAAAGAATTCAAACGGTTGCATCTGATCAAGGGCATCGTCGCCGGCGTCAAGGAGGACCTGACCGGGTCCGGCAGCTATCAGGTCCCGGTATCTGAAGTCGACCACGCGGCCGCCGAATAAAGGGTCAAACAGCATCCGGCGGGGGCGGGGAGGCCAAATGGCGTCCCTGCCCGCGACCGGATGTTGGGAGGGCAGTCCCGGTGTCAGCATCCACCTTCACGATTGTTTGTTCGGATCAGGCGCGCACCGGCAAAACCCTGGTCGCGTCGTTCCTCGCGGACTATCTAATCCATAAAGGCGGTGACGTTCGGGTGTTCGATCTTGATAGCCCGGGGGGAGATCTTGCGTCAAAATTCACGGCGTGCTCAAGCGTGATTGATCTCACCCGGACCCGTAGCGTCATGGCCTTGTTCGATAGCGTGGTGGCCCCGCCGCCGCGCGATTACGTTGTCGACCTGCCGCACCATCAGGTTGCGCGGTTCCTCGACCTTATCGGGGAGATCGATTTTATCGCGACAGCGGAGCTTCAAGGGATCGCGATCCGGGTGCTGTTTATCTGCAACCAGACGATTGCCTCGATTGTTGCCGCGCGTAGCTTCCGGAGCGAGGTCGGCAAAGCCAGTTTTGTGCTCGTGCGCAACGAAGGGGTTGCGGGCACGGAGATCAATCCCGACCTGGCCTGGGCGTTTGAGGGGCTTTCCAGATCGGGTTTTTTCACCGTCCCCCGGATGGTCAGTTCGACCCGGGACTGCCTCGCCCAGCGGACCTATTCGTTCAGTATGTTTCTCGACCCGGCGACGCCGGTAGCGCTGCGCGAAGAGTATTATTCCGCGCACGTTTTTTTCACAACGATCTTCAAGGAATTCGGAAAGCTGGACGCCGCCTTCGACCTGGATCGTTTCAAGCTCGATCTGGATCGGTGGAAATCGGGGACTGCGCGGGGGGACCGGCCGGACCGATTTGTGGACTGAACGTCAGTTCAGACCCGCGGCCCGCAGGTTCTCCTCAGTATTGAGGGAAAAATCATCGCCGTCGTAAGGCCGTCCGGCGTCGGTGGCGAGCCAGGCGATTGCTTCGGCAACCAATTCCGGGGACTTGTGCCGATCCCAATCCATGGCGCTGACCGGGTTGATGCCCGATCCCTTTATGGCGACTTGCATGTCGGTGGCAACGGTGCCGGGGGACAGTCCGACGACACGGATGCCTTCCGCACTCCATTCCTTGTGTGCACAACGGGTCAGCGACAGGACCGCGGCTTTGGTTGCGCAATAATGGCTCCACCCTTCGAGTGCGCTTATCGCGGCGCCCGACGACAGGTTTATAATGACCCCGCCACCGCCAGACATCATGGCCGGGTAGGCGGCGCGGAGGCCGTGGTAAACGCCCTTCAGGTTGATATCTACCACCTGGCCCCAATGCTCCGGGTTGGATTCTTCCAGCCGCGCAATCGGTTCAATCGTGCCGGCATTGTTGACCAGAATATCCAGCCCGCCAAAACGCTCTTTTGCGGCACCCACCGCTGCCGCTACGTCCTCGTAGCGGCTAACGTCACAAGGTACGGCAATGGCCTGGTCACCGATTTCGTCGGCAATGCGCTGGGTATCTTCAAGCGACCGCGCGGCGAGCACCACGTTCGCCCCGTATTCGGCCAGTTTTCGGGCTGTAGCCTCGCCGATGCCCCGGCTCGCGCCAGTGATCAACGCGGTTTTGCGGCTTAGATCAATTGCCATTTTATTTTCTCCGTTTGCCTGCCGCGCCTGTCCCCGAAAGTGAGCGGGTGAATTCAGCGGGATTGGGCGTCTTCGTGATCACCTTATATGATGCGAAATACGATATAAAGTTAGACAATTGACAATTAATCGTGAGTATATTGCATGAATGGATATTTCTGCTCTGCAAACCTTTATCGATGTGGCCCGGCGTGGGTCATTTGCCGCGGTGGCGCGGGAGTCTGGCCTGGATCCGTCCTCGATTTCACGCCAGATCGCGGTCCTTGAAAAGGCAATCGGGTACCGGTTGTTTGACCGTACAACGCGCCAGTTGGCGTTGACCGAAGCCGGGCAGTTGACCTTTGAGCGGATCCAGAACCCGCTCGAGGAACTGGACCAGATCCGCGACGCGGCCCTTGAGACCATCAGTTCGCCGCGCGGCAAGCTGCGCGTAACAGCGTCGACGGCGTTCGCCGAGCGTTGGCTGATTCCCCGTCTGGCGGGCTTTCGTGATAAATTTCATGACATTATTCTCGATCTCGTCCTGTCCGATGCGCGGATCGACCTGGTTGCCGAGGGGGTGGATGTCGCAATCCGGCTCGGCGACCGGGCGGACGGTGCGTTCATCGTCAGCCGGCTGATGCCGACCTGTTACCGGGTTGTGGCCAGCCCCGGTTATCTGAAGACGCATGACAGACTGGATGCACCGTCTGATCTCCGGCACCACGATTGCATTGTTTTTCCGCTGCCCGGGTACCGGTCGCAATGGCGGTTCAGGGATCCGGCGGGACACATCCGGAAAGTGGATGTTTCCGATACGTTGACGGTTTCCAACGCGTTGGCGATCCGCAGGGCGGCTCTGGAGGGTCTAGGGGTCGCGCTGCTTGGTGACTGGACCATCGACAGCGATATCGAGAACGGCGATCTGGTGGACCTGTTTCCAGGTATCGAAGCGAGCGCGGCAAATTTTGATACCGCCGCCTGGATCCTGTATCCTTCGCGGGGCTATGTGCCGGTAAAAACACGGGCATTTATCGATCATTTGCGCGCAATGGCTTAGAGAGACTGCGCCTCCTCCTGTCAGGAGAATTGACCTATGGCAAAATTTGAAACCCTTGAGATCCGGAAAGGCGAGCGGGTGCGGGTGATCCGACGGTTTAGCAACAGCATGCGCATGACCTATCGATTCACGGCTGAACCGGTCTTTGACGGTGGTAAACTGTCTGGAATCGTTGAGGTAGCCGGGTCCAACTGGGTATTCCCCAAGGCGATCACCTTGCAGGACCTGAAGCCCGACAATGCGGTTGATAAAGGCGTGTGGGATACCTTCTACAGTGTGTATGTGACGCCCGATTACCCGGTGAAAATAACCATCGAGAAATCGCGCGTTGCCAATCTGCTTCCAATGCTAATGATTGCGCTGGTCGTTGCCGTGCTGGCCTCGTCCTTCTTTCTCGCTCGTATGAACTGACCAGGCGTCCTCAAATTTACCGTTCCTTAAGCATAAATGGCCGAATGTTGCGGCGGATTGCTGCGACTGCGAAAGGCCATTGTTTTGACAAGTTTCAAAGGCACTCAATCCAGCCTCCGGACGGTGGTGGACAGGGGACTTGAGGCCCAAGACTATCAGCGCCACGTTCGGCTCTCAATTAACCCCTTGATCGTGATAGCAATTGCACCCGAAATGAACAAGAACAAGAGGCATTGCGCATGAACGCGGTCGTTCTTGCCCAGACCGTTCCGGCATTGGATCTGGGCGATTTTTCGTTTTTCAACCTGTTTCTTCAGGCCCATATCGTGGTCAAGCTGGTCATCCTTGGCCTGCTCGCGGCGTCGATCTGGTCGTGGGCGATTATCGTCGATAAATACCTGCAATTTGGCCGCGCACGGCGCCAGGCCGAGAAGTTCGAGCGGGTCTTTTGGTCCGGGCAGTCGCTGGAAGAGCTTTACGCGTCGCTCAGCCACAACGTCAACCACTCGATGTCGGCGCTGTTTGTGGCTGCGATGCGCGAATGGAAGCGCTCTCACGAAGGCGGCGTGCGCGCCAGCGCCGGCGTCAATATGCGCATCGACAAGGTGCTGAACGTGGCAATTTCCCGGGAAATGGAGCGGCTCGAGCGCCGCCTCCTGTTCCTTGCCAATGTGGGCTCAATCGCCCCGTTTGTGGGTCTGTTCGGCACCGTATGGGGCATCATGACCAGTTTCCAGGCAATCGCGGCCAGCAAAAACACCAACCTGGCGGTTGTCGCGCCGGGGATTGCGGAGGCCCTGTTCGCCACCGCGCTCGGCCTGTTGGCGGCAATCCCGGCGGTAATCTTCTACAACAAGTTCACCAACGAACTTGGCCGCCAGAGCAACAAGCTTGAATGGTTCGCGGACGAATTCTCCACAATCCTGTCGCGCCAGCTGGAAGACCGGGCCTGAACCATGGCGGGCGGATTGCACAATCATCAAGGTAGCGGCCGGGGGCGGCGCGGCGGCAGGCGCTATGCGCCTATGGCCGAAATCAACGTGACCCCCATGGTCGACGTGATGCTGGTGCTGCTGATTGTGTTCATGATTGCCGCGCCTTTGCTTACGGTTGGTGTCTCGATCGATCTTCCCGAGACCCGCGCCCAGCAATTGCAGAGGGATACCGACCCTCTCACTATCTCGGTCTCCGTGGATTCGAAGATTTACCTCCAGTCGACCGAAATCGCTTTGGACGAACTTGTGCCAAAATTGCTCGCCATAACGGCAAACGGCTACGACGAGCGGATTTTCGTACGCAGCGACCGGGCGGTTGCTTACGGCGATGTGATGCGCGTCATGGGCCGGATCAATGCGGCTGGATTTCGCCGCATCGCGTTGGTCACCGAACAAGAGGAACAGGGGCAATAAGTGCGTGCCGGCCTAGCAATATCGGGTGTTACCCATGTCGTCCTTCTGACCTGGTCGACGTTGGTATTTCCGTCGGCAGAAGTGTTTGAGGTGGAACCAGTGCAAAGCTTACCGGTAGAAATCATAACGCCGTCCGAATTGACCCGGATCATGGCGGGCGCACAAGACGCGGAACTGCCGGAGCCGGAAAGCGAGCCGATCGCGGCATCCGAGCCTGAGTCCCAGCCCCAGCAGACCGCTGCCCTGGAGCCGGAACCCCCAACCGCGCCGGAAGCCGAACCAGAGCCGGTGCCCGAAATTGCCGCCGAGCCAGAGCCTGAACCCGAGCCCGTGCCGGTTGCGGAACCAACGCCGCCTGAGCCGCAACACGTCGAAATCAATCGAAATGCCATGCGCGTCCCGACTTTCCGACCGCGCAATACGCCATCCCGGCAGGAGCAGTTTGATGCCGACCGCATCGCGGCCCTGCTCGACAAAACCCCGGATCAGGAACAGACGCGCCGGCAGAATGATACCCAGTCCGATCGGTCCGCGACCCGTGGACAATCGGACGGGCGTGACAGTAACATGTCGATCAGCGAGATCGATCTGCTGCGCCGGCAGATATCGCGTTGCTGGAACCCACCGATCGGGGTGCAGGGAGCCGAGAACTTAATTGTAGCCATCCGAATTTCACTCAGGCGGGACGGCACGTTATCCGGTGCACCGGAAGTTGACGGGACGGTATCCGGAGGTGCCGAAAGGGTGGCGGCGGAGAGTGCGCTTCGGGCGGTTCGCCGGTGCGCGCCCTATCAGCTCCCGCCGGAAAAGTATGATACGTGGCGGGACATTAGAGTTACCTTCGATCCGCGTCAGATGTTGGGTGGATAAAACCATGTTGTATTGGAGTAGCGAGACATGGAAGCGGCGTTGATGCAGCCGGGGAGCGGCGATCGGGGGGGCCGGGCACCAATTTGGTGCAAGGTAGTGACGATTCAGTTTGCAATTCTGGCTCTGCTTGGCGGGTTGTTGGTTCGCCCCGGGCCAGCCTTTGCCGTCCTTGAAATCAATATTACCGAGGGCGTTGTCGAGCCTGTGCCAATTGCGCTTCCGCAATTTGTGGACGGATCAGGAAATTTGGGCGATACGGCCCGGCAAGTCATCGATGTGATCAACGCAAACCTTCTGAGGACAGGGCTGTTCGATCCGGTTGACCCGGCCGCTTATATTGAACGTATTGAGAATATTGATGTCGCCCCGCAATTCGATGATTGGCGCAAGATCAACGCCCAGGCGCTGGTCACTGGGCGCGTGACGCTTCAGGGAGATGGGCGGCTAAGGACCGAGTTTCGGTTGTGGGATGTTTTTGCCAGCCAACAAATGACCGGTCAGCAGTTCGTCACCGACACCAGCAATTGGCGCCGCGTGGCCCACGTTATTTCCGACGCCATATATGAGCGATTGACTGGCGAAAAAGGGTATTTTGATACCCAGATTGTTTTTGTCGAGGAGACCGGACCGAAAGATGCCAGGGTCAAACGGTTGGCTATTATGGATCAGGATAGTGCCAATATGCGCTATCTGACGAACGGCAGCGATCTCGTTTTGACTCCGCGTTTCAGCCCCTCGAACCAGGAAATCGCTTATATGTCGTACGGCGACGGGTTCCAGCCGCGGGTCTATTTGCTCAACATCCAGACCGGGGAGCGCGGGATTGTTGGTGATTTTCCGGGCATGACTTTTAGCCCCCGATTTTCACCCGACGGGCAGCGGATCATTATGAGTTTGCAGACCGGCGGTAATACAAATATTTACACGATGGATCTGCGCAGCCGGATGACCACGCGATTGACGAACACGGCTGCGATCGATACCAGTCCGTCTTTCTCGCCGGATGGCAGCGAGGTAACTTTCGAATCTGATCGCGGCGGGGTACAGCAAATCTACGTTATGGGTGCCGACGGGTCGAACCAGCGGCGCATTTCTTTCGGCACCGGGCGCTACGGAACACCGGTCTGGTCTCCCCGCGGCGACCTGATCGCGTTTACAAAAGTTGCGAGCGGTCGTTTTTTAATCGGCGTCATGAGGCCGGACGGCAGTGGTGAGAGAATATTGACCGAAGGGTTCCACAATGAAGGTCCGACCTGGTCGCCGAATGGCCGGGTTCTCATGTTTTTCCGGGACGTTCCGGGTGCCGATGGCGGGCCGCAAATCTGGTCGGTGGACCTGACCGGACGTAACGAACGTCAGGTATCGACACCTTCATTTGCGTCCGATCCGGCATGGTCCCCATTGATTAACTAGTATTTGAGCATATAGGGTCGCCTTCTGGATTTGGCGGCAGCAAAATTTTGGAAGAGCCGGACACGAGTAACGACTGTCACATCGTTCAATAATTGTGGCGTTCAGTCCTGCTATATCGAGGAGAAATTTATGTCATACGGTTTCGGCCCAGGTCGGGTATTCAGGGCCCTGTTTGTTTCTATTGCATTTTTAGTCGTCGCGGCGTGTTCGGGTTCCGGCGATAACCTTGACAACGCGCAGACCCGTGCTGTCCCAGGTACGCCGCAGCATTTTGTCGTGACCGTTGGTGATCGCGTCTTTTTCCAGACCGACAGTACGAGCCTGACAAATGCGTCGAAGGCAACCCTCGACAAGCAAGCCCAGTGGCTCACGCAATATTCGGATTTCCAGATTCTAGTCGAGGGTCACGCCGACGAGCGCGGGACACGGGAATATAACCTGGCGCTTGGTGCCCGGCGTGCGACCTCGACCCGGAATTATCTGGTTAGCAGGGGCATCCCGGCTAATCGTATTCGCACGATTTCGTTCGGCAAGGAGCGGCCAGTCGCGGTCTGCGACGATATTTCCTGTTGGTCACAAAATCGCCGTGCGGTAACCGTACTTGAGGGCCAGACCGGTACATAGGATTAACCTATCCTGGTCATGTCTATTGAGAGCTAACGGTGGATTGCCATGGCAAGGATCATATCACTATTGAACGTATTCAGGCACCGAAAGCCAGTTATCGGCGCGGCGCTGGCTGGTGCCCTCCTCGGGGTAACACTGGCCCCGGCGGCCGGCCAGTCGCAATCTGATTTTCTCTATCTCCAGGATCGCATTGGCCAGCTCGAGAGTCAGGTGCAGGCGATTGGAAATTCGGGCGGCGGGACCGGCGGTGCTGATACAGCTTCGATTATTGTGCGGCTCGATGCGATCGAGGAGCGCCTTCGCAACCTGACCGGGCTTGCTGAGCAGAATGCCTACGGGTTGCAGCAGCTGGAAGACCGGTTGCGGCGGCTCTCCGAGGATACGGAATTCAGATTCCAGGAGATGGCGACCGGGGTAAGTAATCGTTCATCCGTACAGCCGCCTCAGCCAATCAACCGCGCGCCATCCAACCAGGGGCTCAATCTGCAACCCCTTCCGCCGGCATCCTCGAGTTCGGCGACCGTCGGCTCAAGCTCAATAGGACAACAGCCTGGCACGCTCGGGACGCTTTCGGTCGGCCCCGTTAACATCAACCCGATTGTCCAGTCCGGAAATTTCCCTCCCAACGCGAATAGCGGGCAGGTAGCGCTTGGGGTCCCGGTAGATGCGCGGGGGGAATATGATGTTGCATATGCATACATTTTACAGCGCGACTATGACGGTGCCGAAATCGCGTTTACGCGGTTTTTACAGAATTACCCGAACAACGAATATAGCGGCAACGCCAAATACTGGCTTGGCGAATCGTATTTTTCCCGAGGCCAATTTAGGGCGGCAGCCGACGCCTTTTTGGTCAGCTATACCGACCACAAGAACGGGCGGAAAGCAGCCGATTCGTTGCTCAAATTGGGCATGTCTCTGCAGCAGCTTGGGCAAACCAGTGCGGCATGTTCTTCGTTCGCCGAGTTGATTACCAACTATCCCAATTCGGGCGACGTCCGGGCACGGGCGATACAGGAACAGCAGGGCGCACGCTGTTAAAATAATTCGACCGATCAGGTGGGTCTATGACCGTTTTCCTGGATACAGAAATTGCAAATATTTTTTCCCCGTTCGCGGGATTTGGACAATTGGCCCTTGCGGTTTCCGGCGGCGCCGATTCCATGGCACTTATGGCCCTTGCCAGCCATGCGCCCGCCATTCTGCGGGATTGCCCGGACTTTCTTGTTCTGACCGTCGATCATGGGTTGCGGGCCGCAGCCAAACAGGAAACCATCCTTGTTGCCGAGACCGCACGGCGGCTCGGTTTTGACTGTCAAATTCTCGCGGGCACCGGCAAATTGGCGCGGGGTAATCTCCAGGCGGCGGCACGTGACCTGCGGTACCGGTTGATGACCGATGCGTGCCACGCGTCGGGCGTGGGTACCCTGCTCACGGCGCACCATCTGGACGACCAGGCTGAAACTGTTCTCCTCCGATTGGCGCGCGGTAGCGGCGTCGACGGCCTTGGCGCGATGGCGCCGCAATCCCGGTGCCGAGGGATCCAGCTTGTTCGTCCGCTTCTCGATACGTCGAGGGCGAAACTGCGGGATTTCCTGGTGTCAGCGCATCCGAACATCGGATGGTTCGAAGATCCGAGCAACGACGATTCGTCCTTTGACAGGATCAAATTCCGGAAACTGACGCCGCGCCTCGAAGATGCCGGGTTGACCCCGAAACGTCTTGCGGCAACCGCGCTGCGGATGCGCCATGCCGAGCAGGTTCTGGAGCACGCAGCAGACGATCTGGCGGCGCGCACCGTCAGGGTCGATCCGGCAGGCCATTGCACAATCAACAGGTCTCAGTTTGCTGACGCGCTGGCGGACACGCGGTTGCGGCTCTTATCCCGGTGCTTGATGGCGATTGGCGGGCAGACCTACAGGCCGCGCATGACGCGGCTACAAAAAATTATGGATGCCATCCTCTCCGCAAACGAATGCCGGCGCACGCTTGCCGGGTGCGTGGTTGGTATTGGCAAGGAAGGTGTCAATATCTGGCGGGAACCGGGACGCCAGGGGTTGCCAGAAATTATTCTTGGACCGGGTGACACCAAAATCTGGGACGGCCGTTTCCGTGTCAGTTTACCGGCAAAAGCCGGGCATCTCGACCCGTACCCGGTAACCGTTCGGGCGCTAGGGCGCGACGGGTTGCGGATCGCGCGGGATCACGCGGATATCTCCGGCGCACGGGGACGGACGGCGTTGGCGCAGACTTATGCATCGTTTTGGCAATCCGGTCGACTGATCGGGGTGCCGCATATGCAGGGTTTTCCAGCCAAACTCGACCTGCATGCCGATTTTTTGGGCGGCCCACAAATCGATCCGAGAATCCGGCCTGAACCGGGCATTTTATAGTTGCAGTAACTGTTTTCCGAGAAAAATCGGATTGTTGCGGTAAAATTGCCCGGTTTTTCTTGGCAGATGGGGTTGGCGCACCTATCTTGTAGGATGGTATCGGATGCAATCCTCACCGGGTCAGGACTCAGGTGGGCATTTTCAGTGCGCACCAAATTGTCGCGCTGGAGTAATAAGGGACAATCATGAATTCCAATTTCCGCAACTTCGCTCTTTGGGTGATTATTGGCCTCTTTCTGGTTGCCCTGTTTCAATTGTTTCAAAACCCCGGCCAGCGTGCCGAATCCAACGAGATCAGTTTCTCACAGCTTTTGGCTGAAGTGGATTCCGGCAATGTGCGGGGGGTGACGATTACCGGTGACCAGATTGTCGGCCAGTATAGCGATGGCCGAACCTTCCAGACATTTACGCCGAACGACCCGACGCTGGTGCAACGCCTCAGCGAAAAGGGCGTGGCGATCACCGCCCGGCCGGTGACCGAAGATATGCCGTCCCTGCTTGGCGTCCTTGTATCCTGGTTCCCGATGCTGTTGCTGATCGGCGTGTGGGTGTTTTTCATGCGTCAGATGCAAGGCGGCGGCGGCAAGGCGATGGGGTTTGGCAAGTCCAAGGCGCGCCTCCTGACCGAAGCCCATGGCCGGGTGACGTTTGAAGATGTCGCAGGTATTGACGAAGCCAAGGAAGATCTGGAAGAAATTGTCGAATTTCTCAAAGAGCCGCAAAAGTTCCAGCGGCTTGGCGGGCGGATTCCCAAAGGCGCGCTTTTGGTGGGCCCCCCCGGGACGGGTAAAACGCTTTTGGCCCGGGCAATTGCGGGCGAGGCGAATGTTCCGTTCTTTACGATTTCAGGATCTGACTTTGTCGAAATGTTTGTCGGCGTCGGCGCCAGCCGGGTGCGCGACATGTTCGAACAGGCCAAGAAGAACGCGCCCTGCATCATCTTTATCGATGAAATCGACGCCGTTGGACGTCATCGCGGTGCCGGCCTTGGCGGCGGCAACGACGAGCGCGAACAGACCCTCAACCAGTTACTGGTGGAGATGGACGGCTTTGAAGCCAATGAAGGCATTATCCTGATCGCTGCTACCAACCGGCCGGATGTGCTGGACCCCGCGTTGCTCAGGCCTGGCCGATTCGACCGGCAGGTCGTGGTGCCCAACCCGGACATTATCGGGCGCGAGAAGATCCTCAAAGTTCATACCCGCAAGATCCCATTGGCGCCGGATGTGGTGCTGAAAACCATTGCTCGCGGGACGCCCGGATTTTCCGGTGCAGACCTTGCCAATCTCTGCAACGAGGCGGCTTTGCTCGCGGCACGCCGCGGCAAACGGCTGGTCACGCATCAGGAATTTGAAGATGCCAAGGACAAGGTTATGATGGGTGCCGAACGGCGCTCCATGGTCATGACCGAGGAAGAGAAGAAACTCACCGCCTATCACGAAGGTGGCCATGCCCTTGTTGCCTTGCACCAGCCGGCGTCTGATCCGGTCCACAAGGCAACGATTATTCCGCGCGGACGCGCGCTTGGTATGGTGATGCGGCTCCCCGAACGCGACCAGATTTCTCTGACCCGCGCGAAGATGAAGGCCGACCTTGCGGTTGCCATGGGCGGACGGGTCGCGGAAGAAATGACGTTTGGCTACGACAAGGTAACGTCGGGTGCGTCGGCGGATATCCAGATGGCGACCAAACTGGCCCGGGCCATGGTCACCCAGTTCGGCATGAGCGATGTTCTTGGACCGCTTTCCTACGCCGCCAACGAGGAAGAGGTGTTTCTCGGGCATTCGGTGGCGCGGTCGCAGAATGTCAGCGAGGAGACCCAGAATCTCGTCGATTCCGAAATCCGCAAATTGGTTGAGGAAGGCTACGATACCGCCAGCACAGTTTTGAAAAAGCACAAGAAACAGCTCAAGATCGTGGCCGAGGGCTTGCTCGAATACGAAACGTTGTCCGGTGATGAAATCAAGGCTTTGCTCAAGGGCAATCCGCCTATCCGCGACGCGGGTGACGATGAGCCGCCTGCGCGCTCATCCATGGTTCCCGATTCGGGGAAAGGCAAGCCCGGCAAGGAACCCGGTACCGGGGGTCTGGAACCCCAGCCGCAAACCTGACGCAAGGCGCCTGGTCGGCCAGGGTTGACCAATTCAACGGGGATCTAGCATGCCGGCTGGCGACACTTATCTGCGCCCTGTCGGGCTGCTTTACGGCGACGCCGCGCGCTTGGCGGCAACCGACAAGTCCGCCCTTCCGCTTACAAATTCAGGCGTTTCCTTCACCCATTTTGATATCATCTCTGGATCGCGCGAGAGCGGTGCCAGGCAACTTGTAGCAGCTGGTGATCTTGCAAAGAGCTCTGATCAGCTTGTGCGGCAATTGATCGGGCGGATCACGATGCCACGCGGAGATTTGGCTGGGTTATCACTTGCCCGCCACCGGTTGATGGGGATCGTCAACGTGACGCCCGACAGCTTTTCCGATGGAGGGCGGTTTGCGTCCGGGAAAAACGCGATCCGGCAGGGACGGTTGCTTGCTGCCGAAGGCGCAGACATTGTTGATATTGGCGGCGAATCCACCCGTCCAGGCGCTGAAATCGTGTCCGAGCAGGAAGAACACGATCGGGTCAATCATGTGGTTGAGACACTGAGTGACGAGAATATCTGCGTTTCGGTCGATTCCCGGCGTGCAGGTGTCATGCGTGCCGCGCTCGACGCGGGCGCGCGGATCATCAACGATATTTCGGCACTCGAGTTTGATTCGAAAAGCGCGTCGGTTGTGGCCGAAGCCGGTTGCCCGGTGGTCCTCATGCACGTCAAGGGAGAACCCAGGACGATGCAGGACAATCCGCAATATGACGACGTGGTGATGGACGTTTACGATTATCTGGAGAAACGCATTGAAGCTGCAGTCACGGCCGGAATCGACAGATCGAAGATTGTCGCCGACCCGGGGATTGGGTTCGGCAAAACCTTTGCCCAGAATCTGGAACTTCTGGAATATCTGACACTTTTCCACATGCTCGGAGTACCGATCCTTGTAGGGGCGTCGAGAAAAGGGTTTATCGGCGCTGTAACAGGCGTATCTGACGCCAGCAAGCGCGCAGCCGGGTCGGTTGGCGCGGCCCTTGCATCGGTGATGCAGGGTGTGCAAATTCTACGCGTCCACGACGTTGCCGAGACCGACCAGGCCCTGAAAGTATGGCGCCGGGCGAGCGGTTTTGGCGATAAAAGCGTTGTCGGTGAGAGTATCGGCGATACTGTTTGACAGGAATGCACACAATTCTTGATCGGCCCGAGAGGGTGATTTGGTTAATTCAGGTGTATTAAAATAGATCAAACCCGGAAATTCGTCTGTGAATACACGGATATGGAGCATGATCCCGGGGCCAAGGAAATTTACCGGAGCGGTTGATGGTTAAAGAATTTTTCGGAACCGACGGAATCCGTGGGGTCGCCAACAGCGACAACATGTCTCCAGAGCTGGCCATGAAGGTTGGCATGGCGGCGGGGCGGATTTTCACCAGAGGATCGCACAAGAACCGGGTTGTCATCGGCAAGGACACACGTCTCTCCGGTTACATGATCGAATCCGCGCTTGTCGCTGGCTTCACCTCCATGGGCATGGATGTGTTTCTACTGGGTCCTATCCCGACCCCGGCGGTTGCTATGCTGACCCGCTCGCTCCGGGCTGATATGGGGGTTATGATTTCAGCTTCCCACAACAAATATGAAGATAACGGGATCAAGCTGTTTGGCCCCAAGGGGCAAAAGCTGTCCGACGAGATGGAAGCAAAAATCGAGAAACTGCTGAACGACGACCTCTCGAATTTAAGATCCGCACCAAACCGGGTTGGACGCGCCAAGCGGATCGAAGGTGTCCACGGCCGCTACATGGAATTTGCCAAGCGCACATTCCCGAAAAATCTCCGCCTCGACGGTGTGCGCATCGCAGTCGATTGCGCCAACGGAGCCGCCTACAAGGTGGCGCCTGAAGCGCTCTGGGAACTGGGTGCAGAAATCGCCGAGGTCGGGACCTCGCCCGACGGGTTTAATATCAACGAGGATTGTGGCTCGACCTCCGTCGATGCGCTGTGCCGCAAGGTCCATGAAGTGCGCGCCGATATCGGGATCGCGCTTGATGGCGACGCCGACCGGGTGATCATCGTTGACGAAAAAGGCAAGGTGGTAGATGGCGATCAACTACTCGCGGTCATCGCCCAATCCTGGTCGGAATCGGGCCGGCTTGCAGCGGGCGGGATCGTTGCCACCGTGATGTCGAATATCGGTCTGCAGACCTATCTGAAAGGTGTCGGTCTGGATCTGGTGCGCACCGACGTTGGGGACCGCAACGTCGTCAAATATATGAGCGAACACGGCTACAACGTTGGCGGCGAACAATCCGGTCATATCGTTCTGTCCGATTTTTCGGCAACGGGTGATGGCCTGGTGGCGGCCTTACAACTGCTTGCGGTTGTCTGCGAACAGGGCAAGCCGGTCAGCGAAGTCTGCCACAGGTTCGATCCCCTGCCGCAAATCCTCAAGAATGTCCGTCTCAACGGCGGCAAACCGCTCGAGGACAAGCGGGTCAAAGACGCGATCAGCGACGCCCAGAGCCGGCTTGGCGAAAATGGCCGGATTTTAATTCGCCCGTCCGGCACCGAACCCCTGATCCGGGTCATGGCCGAGGGTGAAGATGTGGGCCTGGTCAAATCCGTTGTCGGGGATGTGGCGTCGGCGGTCGAGGCCGCGTCCTGAACCCCTAAAGGTTTTGTTCCAGCGCCGACACCAGCCGGTCGGCATCTTCCGTCGTGTTGAACAAATGTGGCGTGACGCGGATCGAATCGCCGCGCACACTTACATAGATATCCTGTTCGACGAGCGCCGGCAGGAGCCCGTCCGGGATTCCGCCCGCAACCCGTAAGCCGAGAAAATGACCCGCGCGCAGATCTTCGGGGGGTGCCTCGAGCCCAAGCGGGGCGACCTTGCTGGCAATGTAGCGGGTTTTTACAAGCAACGTTTCAGCGATGTTTTCAACGCCCCATTCAAGCAACTGCGCCAACGCTGTGTCCATCATTGGCATCAGGTGAAAATTCGAGCGCTCACCCATATCGAAACGGACCGCGCCGGGCTGGTATTCGTCCTGGTAATCCACAAGCCGTCGGAAATCCTCGGACCCTTTGCGGGCGATCCAGCCTTCTTCCAGCGGTCTGCCGCTCTGCCATTTTGGCGCGACATACAAGAAGCCAGTTGAATATGGCCCGAGCAGCCATTTATACGACGCACAGATGAGAAAATCGGGCTGGACGTCCTCGACGTTGATCGGCAAAGCGCCGCATGACTGGGTGATGTCGAGCACCAGCGCCGCGCCGTGGGCGCGGGCCTTTTCACCAACCCTGACAAGATCGATGATTGCGCCATTGGTCCAGTGGCAATGGGGAATTGCGACGATCGCGGTTTTGTCACAAATCGTGTTGAGGAGGGCGGTGGTCCAGTCGGTGTGGCCGTTGCCAGTCCGGGCCTCGTTCTCGGAAATCATCCGGACCGAGCCGCCGCGTTCGCTAGCCATCTGCCGCCAGGGATAGATGTTCGACGGAAACTGATCCGTTAGGCAGATGATTTCCTGTCCAGGCTCAACGGTGAGGTTTTTTGTCGCGCAGGCAATGCCATAAGAAACAGATGGAATCAACGCGATGTCAGCAGGCTCTGCGCCGATCAATTTCGCGCTTTTGGTCCGCACTTGGTCCGGAACCGTAAAGAAATCCGCCGGAGTCAGTTGCCAAGGCCGGCTTTTCAGATCGACCCCTAATTTGCCCGCCTCCACAACTTTCTTCATGAGCGGCGACATATAGGCGCAATTCAAATACGCAATATTTTCGGGGATATCGAATTGGTTGCGTTGCGAGGGGATCAGCATGATTTCAATTTCTGAAGGGGTGGAAAGGTAGCGGACCATAGGGAAGGAATTCAAATTAGCCAAGCTCAATTGATTGTTACCGCCACAACCTCGCTGGCCAGTTGACACGGACCGGCACGTACCCTATCTCCCGCAGCGGGACACCTCTCCCCAACGAGAGGCTTCTATCTGGAAGGATAGGTACATGAGCGAAAACCTTAAACCGGCCGTGCGGCCGGAAAATCCGCACTTTTCATCCGGCCCGTGCAGCAAGAGGCCCGGATGGTCCCTCCAAAATCTCGATAATGCATTCCTTGGCCGCTCCCACCGGGCAAAGCCTGGCAAGGCGCGGCTCAAGCAATTGATCGATCTCACCCGCGAGGTGTTGCGGGTCCCGGACGATTATCGCATCGGCATCGTACCGGCATCCGATACCGGTGCCGTTGAGATGGCGCTCTGGTCGATGCTCGGTGCGCGCGGTGTTGATATGCTCGCGTGGGAGAGTTTCGGCAAAGGCTGGGTGACCGACGTGACGGCTCAGTTGAAGTTGGACGATGTACGCAAGATCGAAGCGCCATACGGATCGCTGCCCGATCTTGGCCTGGTCGATTTTGACCGCGATGTTGTTTTCACCTGGAACGGGACGACCTCGGGCGTCAGGGTCCCGGATGGCGACTGGATACCGGCGGACCGGGCTGGTCTGACCATTTGCGACGCAACGTCAGCGGCGTTCGCGCAAGATCTTGATTTTTCCAAACTCGATTGCGTCACTTATTCCTGGCAGAAGGTGCTTGGCGGGGAAGCGGCCCACGGCATGCTCATTCTATCGCCGCGCGCGGTCGCCCGGCTCGAGAGCTATACCCCGCCCTGGCCGCTCCCAAAAATCTTCCGGCTCACCAAGAACGGCAAGCTGAACGCGGGCATTTTTGTCGGCGAGACCATCAACACGCCGTCGATGCTTTGTGTCGAAGACCAAATCGACGTCTTGACCTGGGCGAAGAATATTGGCGGGCTCGATGCCCTGATGGCGCGCGCCGATGACAACGCCGCGGTGATCGCTGGTTGGGTAGAAAATACACCGTGGGTGAATTTTCTGGCCGTTGATCCGGCGACCCACTCGAACACGTCTGTCTGTTTGAAAATCGTCGATCCACGCATCACGGTGCTTGGCGTCGAGGCTCAACAGACTTTCGCGAAAGCGCTCGCCACTCGGCTCGACGGGGCGGGTGCGGCGTTCGATATCGGCTCGTACCGCGACGCCCCTCCGGGTTTGCGGATCTGGACCGGGAGTACAATCGAAGAGAGCGATCTCGTGGCCCTTATGCCATGGCTCGACTGGGCGTTTACAACTGAGATTTCCAACCTCGAAGCCGCCGCCTGACCAACCAGCCTTATTTTTTAGACACAAATACAACCAAGGAGATCGTGCCATGGCACCCCGGGTTTTAATATCAGACAAGCTTTCGCAGACCGCCGTTGAGATTTTCAAGAACCATGGTCTGGACGTGGATTTCCTTCCCGACCTTGGCAAGGACAAGGACTCATTTCTGGCGGTCATTGGCAATTACGACGGGCTGGCGATCCGGTCGGCAACAAAGGTCACGCAGAAGATCATCGATGCGGCGGACAATCTGAAGGTCATCGGACGGGCCGGCATCGGCGTTGATAATGTCGATGTGCCAGCCGCTTCAAAACGCGGTATAATCGTAATGAATACGCCGTTCGGCAATTCAATCACAACCGCCGAGCATGCCATCGCCATGATGCTGTCCACAGCCCGGCAGATCCCGGCCGCAGACCGCTCGACCCAGAACGGTCTTTGGGAGAAATCCCGTTTCATGGGCGTCGAGGTGACCGGCAAAACGCTCGGGATCATCGGTTGCGGGAATATCGGCGCGATCGTCGCGAGCCGGGCCCAGGGTCTTGCCATGAAGGTGATCGCGTATGATCCGTTTCTAGGCGTCGAAAGGGCTCTGGAAATCGGGGTTGAAAAGGTCGAGCTGGACGAATTATTGCGCCGGGCCGATTTCATCTCGCTGCACACGCCGCTGACCGACAAGACCCGCAATATACTAAGCGCTGACGCCATCAACCGCACCAAAAAAGGCGTCCGGATCATCAATTGCGCCCGGGGCGGATTGATCGACGAAACCGCCCTGAATGCAGCACTGGATTCTGGCCATGTGGCCGGCGCGGCGCTCGACGTGTATGCCGAAGAGCCGGCCAAGGAGAATATCCTTTTCGGTACGGAAAACGTCGTCTGCACCCCCCATCTCGGCGCCGCTACCAGCGAAGCACAGGAAAATGTTGCGATCCAGGTGGCCGAACAAATGGCGGATTATCTTTTAAACGGCGCTGTCAGCAATGCCCTCAACATGCCTTCAATCACGGCGGAAGAAGCGCCGCGTCTGCGCCCCTTCTGCGCGTTGGCCGAACAGATCGGGTCGTTCGCCGGGCAGCTGACCGAGACCGCCTTGACAGGGATTAGAATCGAATATGAAGGCCCGGTTGCCGAACTGAACACCAGGGCGCTGACAGCGGCGGCATTGACTGGATTGCTGCGACCGCAGCTCGCCGATGTCAACATGGTGAGCGCGCCGACGATCGTCAAAGACCGGGGGATATCGGTCGAAGAGGTGCGCCGGGAACAGATGGGCGCGTACGAGAATTATATCCGCCTCACGGTGATCACGGAGCGCCAGACGAGGTCCGTTGCCGGTACGGTTTTCTCAGACGGCAAACCCCGCCTGATCCAGGTCAAGGGGATCAACATGGAAGCCGAACTCGGCAACCACATGCTCTATGTGGTGAACGAGGATAAGCCCGGATTTATCGGTGCACTCGGGGCGGTGCTTGGTAATTCCGGCGTCAATATTGCGACTTTCAATCTGGGACGCGAGGCCAAGGGCGGCGGCGCAATCGCGTTGATCGAAATCGACGAATCACTGAATCCCAAGGCATTGTCGGATGTTGCCCGGCTACCGCACGTACGCCAGGTGAAAGAATTGCAGTTTTAGAGCCTTAGTGCGAACGCCTGATCCGCCAGGTCGAGAGCAGGATTCCGGCAAGGATAATGGCGAATCCGATCAGGTGATAGGCTCTAAGAGCTTCACCCAGGAAGACGATTGCCGCGGCCGCGCCAAATACCGGCAACAGGTAAATGACTATACCTGTCTGCCCGGGGCCAATGCGCCTGACAGCCGAGTCGTAACAGATATAGGCGATAACCGTTGCGAATATGCCAATATATCCAATGCTCGCGGCCAGATTCAGGCTGAAGTTAATCCGTTGGCCCAGCAGATATTCGACATAACTGGCCGGGGCAAGAAAGAGAATTGCCGCAGCACCCGTATAGAGAAGCTGGGAATCTCCACCGATTTCGCGGGGGCGGTCGCGGAGTAGCAGCGAATAAATTCCCCAGAAAAACATGGCACTGAGAATCCAGATATCGCCGACGTTGAATCTAAATGCCAGCAGATTGGCTAAATCTCCCCGGCTGACCAGAAACACTGTACCCGCAAATGAAATCGCGATCCCGACAGCCTGGCGGCGCGTAATGGTGTCGCCGACCACAATCCAGGCCATTAGGATGATGATGACTGGACCCATAGAATTCAGCAATACGCCGTTGATGGCTTGGGTGGATTTTAGCCCGATATAGATAAAGGAATGAAAAATCGCCGCGCCGGATAAACCAAGCCCCAGCATTCGTTTCCAGTGTTTACGCACCACCGGCCAGTCGCGCCATGCGCTTTTCCAGGCAAATGGCAGTAAGACGCTGCACGCAGCAAGCCAGCGAAACAGCGCAAGCGTGATGGGCGGGACGTCTCCGCGAACCGCCCTCCCGATGACCCAGTTTCCCGACCAAAGCGCCATGGTCAGTGCAGCCAGTAGGTACGCCACCAGAATATAGGTTGCGGCGTTACCGGGTTGAACCGGCCGGATTATCTTGGACATATGGAATGCCTTTTTGAACCTTGACCCTCTATGCGCACTTCTGTGTCAACTTGTCCATAAGCGGGCTCTCGCTCTGGTTCTTGGAAATTGGGCCTGACTAATGTAAGCATCGTCAACGGTCCGGCGGGATTTCTTGCTGGACCGTTCGCGTGTCTGCAGGCGGGCCCGGCAAACCGGACAAAGGGTTGGAATAATGGCAAACGTAGTCGTCGTTGGGTCCCAGTGGGGAGATGAAGGCAAGGGCAAAATCGTCGACTGGCTCTCGGAGCGGGCCGACGTGGTGGTGCGGTTCCAAGGAGGCCACAATGCCGGTCACACTCTGGTGATTGACGGCAAGGTCTACAAATTGAGCCTGTTACCGTCGGGCGTTGTTAGGCCAGGGAAACTGGCAGTCATCGGAAACGGGGTGGTGATTGACCCCTGGGCGCTGGCCGCCGAAATTGAAAATCTGGCGAAGCTGGGTGTCTCGATCACTCCGGACAATCTGCGGATTGCGGAGAATGCGACGTTGATTCTGCCACTCCATGGCGAGTTGGATGCGATCCGTGAAGCGGCAGCCGGTAAGGGTCGGATTGGGACCACGAAACGCGGAATCGGTCCCGCCTACGAGGACAAGGTTGGGCGACGCGCCATCCGCGTCATGGATTTACAGAACCTGAAATCCCTGCCGGACAAGTTGGCGCGCGCAGTTTCCCATCACAATGCCTTGCGGCGAGGGCTGGGTGAACCGGAAGTTGATGGCGACAGGCTGTTTGCTGATTTGAGTGAGATCGCGCCGAAAATTCTGCCTTATATGGACGTTTGCTGGCAGTTGCTGGACGAGAAACGGCGGGCAGGGAAACGAATCTTGTTCGAGGGCGCGCAGGGCATGATGCTAGATATCGACCACGGCACGTACCCGTTTGTCACGTCGTCAAACACCGTTGCCGCGCAGGCCGCCACTGGCAGCGGGATTGGGCCCCAGGCGTTGAATTATGTGCTTGGGATCACCAAGGCCTACACGACCCGGGTCGGACAGGGGCCGTTTCCAAGCGAAGAGGATAACGAGGTTGGACAATTACTTGGCGAACGTGGCCACGAATTCGGGACCGTGACTGGGCGCCAGCGCCGGTGCGGCTGGTTCGATGCCGTCCTCGTCCGCCAGGCCATCAAGACCAGCGGGATTGATGGAATCGCACTGACCAAACTCGATATCCTGGACGGGTTCGATGAAATCAAGGTGTGCGTCGGATACAGGCTGGACGGCGATGAGATTGACCATTTGCCGTCGGCGCAAGGGGCGCAGGCCCGGATCGAGCCCATCTACGAGACCCTTGAAGGGTGGGACGGGGAGACGGTGGAGGCCCGCACATGGGCAGACCTTCCGGCCCAGGCGGTCAAGTATGTGCGCCACATCGAGGAGTTAATCGAATGCCCCGTTGCGTTACTGTCCACTTCACCCGAACGCGACGATACAATTCTAGTGCACGACCCGTTTTCGGACTAAATCATAGACCTGCATAATTTCGATTGGCGGATGAGGGCTGATGTAATGTCAAGCGATCGCGATAACCAGACAGCGCCCGATCAGCCGACGGGCTGGCCGGCCAATCGCCAGCCCGAGACGGGAATCGAAGATCAGCGGGCTGCGTGGCGCTCGAAATACGCGGACAGCGACCGGCTGGCTGGGATCGAAATTACCGATGATTTCAAGCCGTTCAATCAACGCGACGATATGTTTAGCCGGGCGTTCTGGGACGAAACCATTCGCTCCGATGCTTCCGATAATTTTTTCAAGGGGCATCGGGGATCGGGGTATCCCCGCCGCGCTGCCGGCTTTAGCCAGAAAGATATCGCCCTCCGCAACGCATCCTGGGCGATTTCGGATATGGTATCCGGACGCTCGGCGAAAGACGGCAAGCGGGAAGGTTTCCAGGCTCCGGTCGAGGTGGATTCGCGGGTCTCCAAAGACCGGCTCGAATTTGAAGACACCCACGCGCTCACGACCGAGATCAAAAACCTGGCCAAATTGTTTGGTGCCGATCTGGTCGGGATCACGGATTTTGATACCAGGTGGATTTATGAATCGCGGGTCGATATCCGTGGCTTCAAGGACGTATCCCATGATCTGCCGGAGGGGATGACCCATGTCATCGTGATGGCCCATGCCATGGACTGCGACCTGGTGCAAACCTATCCATCGGCGCTGGCAGGCGCGGCGACAGGGCGGGAATATTCCCACGAGACCGCGATCGTTATTCAGTTGACGACCTATATCCGCAATCTCGGGTATGAGGCGGTCGGGTCAATGAACGATACAGGGCTGGTCATTCCTTTTGCGGTCAAAGCCGGGCTTGGCGAATACGGCCGACACCAGATGGTGATCACCCCGGAATTCGGGCCAAGGGTCCGGTTTTCCAAGATTTTCACCAATCTGCCGCTCGAAATTGATCGACCCAAACGCCACGGCATAACGGAGTATTGCAATAATTGTACGGTCTGCGCCGATGCCTGCCCGCCGAAGGCTTTACCCTATGGCCCGCCCGACGCCCGACGGCAAAACCAGTCGACCGTCCGCGGGGTCAAAAAATGGTCGGCAAACTGCGAGAAATGTTTCGGATACTGGGTCAAGATCGGGACCGATTGCGCGATCTGTATGCGGGTTTGTCCGTTTAACCGAGCCTACGACAATTGGCGCGACCGGCTGTTCTTCAAACTGGCAACGAGTAGATTCAGGGCTTTGGCCCGATTTTGGGACCGGCGATCGGGGCGCGGTGAAAGGGTCAAACCAGACGCCTGGTGGTCCCGGCTTGCCGGTGCCGTATCGCGGCGTTGAAGCGGTAAATTCTTGACGTTTACCTTTTGTTAATTTTCTCTTCTTGCGACTGGTGGGTGGGGAAAATGATTGCTAAAATGCATTTCTGCCTGAAATTGCGGACCAGAGGCCAAGCAATTTCAGGGGGGGATTATGTGCTGAGTTCTGGTCTCTGCAGCGGCGACAAATGGCGGATTATTACAAAATTTTAACTGGCGCGATTGCGCAACAGGGTATCGAAGACGCGGACGCCCGGCGGGCATTGTACGACCGTGTTCGGAAGGTGCTGGAATCCCAGTTGGCTGGACTTGATCCTGATAAGTCTGCGCCGATTGCGGATCAACACCGTAAAACTCTTGACGACGCGATTGCAAAAATCGAAGCGGCGTCGGTCGATATTGTTTCGGGTGCAGCGCCGAAAATCGAACCGACCTTACCGGTGCAAAAGTCCGAAGACCGGCCGATACCGCCGAGCGTGGTCGTGCCGGAAACGATTAAGGATGCCGGTGAAGCACCTGACGAAGCTGCTCCTTCTGAGGCGGCGAATAACGGCGCGCCTGAAACAAGCCCATCGCCTCAGGCCGGGGCTTACGTGGCGCCGCCGCAGCGCGCGTCATCCGTTAATCCGCGCATCCCGGTCGCCGCTTCAACTGGGTCAACGCCAAACGGTGGCTATCTGCGCCCACCAAAGTCCGGTGAACGCGTGGCGAACGGACCGACGGAAAAACGAAGCGGTGCAAGAAATATTTTCGTCGTGTTTATCCTGCTTCTGGCGATCCTCGCTGGCGTCGGTTATTGGCAGCGGGATAATCTCGATGCCTATGCCGGCCCCGTTATTCGGGTGGTTGGCGAGTATTCAACAATGGCCAGCGACAAGATTGGTGAGTTGACCGGGCTTTGGGGGATGTCCACGGCGCCTTCGGCTGACAGCGAAAATGTGGCCGGTGTTGATTCAGATTCCTCAGATTCAATGTTGCCGCCTGTGGATGAGGCCACGCCTCAAACCGTTGCTGGGGAGGGGGGCGACAATGATTCCAATGCGCCTGTCAATGATGCGCCCGTGCAGGTCGCCAGTGCGCCACCCGAAACGCCTGAACCCGAGGCGCCTGCAGTAGAATCTCCGGGTGTTACGGTTGTGGAACCGTCGCAACCTGTACCGCCCACGACGATCGAAACACCACCCACGACGACCGTCGTTCAAAGCCAAACGCCTCCACCCGCCGCTTCTCCCGCGCCACCGGACGCTTTTTTGTTGATCGAGGGTAACGCCGCCGAAGGGCAGCAGGACGACCGGGTTGCCGGCCGCGTCAGTTGGTCGCTTGCTGGAAACGACAATATATTGCGATTCGATGCGCAAATGTCGGGTCCCGAATCCAGTCTCGCTATTGAAATAGCCAAGAACGAAGATTCCGGCCTGCCGGCGTCGCATACTGTGACATATACCTATACGCCCCCGGAGGCCCAGCCGGACGGTCCCGTTACGAATTTCCCGTCGCTTATGACGCGCGTAGACGATACGTCCGCCAGTGTTCCGCTGCGCGGTGTTGGCGCGTTGATCCTGCCCAACCAATATCTGATGGGGCTTTCCGACACGCCCGAGGATCGCGAATACAATCTGCAGCTTCTTGAAAACGCCAAGTGGATTGTGGTGCCGGTCGTCTTTGAGACCGGGCGCAGGGGGCTGTTCTTGATTGAATTCGGGGAGACGGGACGCGAAATGTATGCCACGGCGAAAGCCGCGTGGGGCGATGCCAATTAAAAATAAATGATCGGCTCTGCCCTTGAGTTACGGCGCCCTATCCTCCATGATAAACACATTGTTCCGAGGGGTGCCCGGATTTCGATTCGGGCTGAGAAAGTACCCTTAGAACCTGATCCGGGTTATGCCGGCGAAGGGACTGGGACCGTATTTTCCGACCCTCTCGCCGTCAGCCCTGCCGTGGCAAAGGATTTTATCCTTGCCCATCATGAAAGCCAGGATTGACATGAACAAACATATGCAACCGTCCGAAATGGGAGCGCCGCGTGTAACAACCGGTCCGCTGCCCGCGTCCCAAAAAGTCTATGCGACAAGTCAATATGACAATGATGTACAGGTGCCGCTTCGCGAAATCGCATTGTCCGAAGGGGCCAGCAAGGCGGCGATCAGGGTCTATGACAGTTCGGGACCGTATACCGACAATGAGGTTACGATTGATGTCGAGAAAGGCCTCTCAAGGGAGCGCCAGATGTGGGCGACGGAGCGCGGCGGGGTCGAATTATATGACGGCCGCCATGTGAAACCCGAGGATAACGGCGGGGCGTCGGGAAAACATCTGGCCCGGGAATTTCCAGTCCGCAATCGCCCGTTGCGCGGCATCACCGGCGAGCGGGTCACGCAATTTGAATTTGCCCGCGCCGGGATCATAACCAAAGATATGATTTTCGTGGCGGACCGGGAAAATCTTGGCCGCAAGGAAAAGCTGGAAGATGCGGAGGCCCGGGTCGCCAGTGGCGAGAGTTTTGGGGCGGAAATTCCAGTCCACA
This sequence comes from Hyphomicrobiales bacterium, assembly GCA_021775855.1. GTDB lineage: Bacteria > Pseudomonadota > Alphaproteobacteria > Rhizobiales > NORP267 > NORP267. The sequence goes on along the minus strand of JAJFGZ010000011.1, from coordinate 11,785 downwards.
TCACGCCTGAATTCGTACGCTCTGAAATTGCCCGGGGCCGGGCCATCATCCCGCTGAATATCAATCACCCGGAAGCCGAACCGATGATTATCGGGCGCAATTTCCTGGTGAAAATCAACGCCAATATCGGCAATTCGGCGGTGACTTCATCTGTTGAGGAAGAAGTCGACAAGATGGTCTGGGCGATCCGCTGGGGGGCGGATAACGTCATGGACTTGTCCACCGGGCGAAACATCCACAATACCCGGGAATGGATTATCCGCAATTCACCGGTGCCGATCGGGACCGTTCCGATCTATCAGGCGCTTGAGAAATGCGACGGCGACCCGGTCAAGCTAACCTGGGAATTGTACCGCGATACGTTGATCGAACAGGCCGAGCAGGGGGTCGACTATTTCACAATCCATGCGGGTGTGCGGCTTGGCTATGTCCACCTGACCGCCGACCGGGTCACCGGGATTGTCAGCAGGGGCGGGTCGATCATGGCCAAGTGGTGCCTGGCGCACCACAAGGAGAGTTTCCTCTACACTCATTTTGAGGACATCTGCGATATCATGCGGAAATACGACGTGTCGTTTTCGCTTGGTGACGGGTTGCGCCCCGGATCACTCGCTGATGCCAACGATCGCGCCCAGTTTGCCGAACTGGAGACGCTTGGCGAACTGACGAAGATTGCCTGGGACAAGGGCTGTCAGGTCATGATCGAGGGCCCTGGTCATGTGCCGATGCACAAGATCAAGATCAACATCGACAAGCAGCTGAAGGAATGCGGCGAAGCACCCTTCTATACGCTCGGTCCGCTGGTGACCGATATCGCACCGGGTTACGACCACATCACATCAGGTATCGGTGCGGCCATGATCGGCTGGTTCGGGACGGCGATGCTGTGTTACGTCACGCCGAAGGAACATCTCGGCCTGCCCAACCGGGACGACGTCAAAGTCGGCGTGATTACTTACCGCATCGCGGCGCACGCGGCCGACATCGCCAAAGGCCACCCGGCTGCACAGATCCGTGACGATGCGGTCTCCGAAGCGCGGTTCGATTTCCGCTGGCAGGATCAGTTCAATTTAGGGCTTGATCCGGAAACCGCAAAGGATTTCCACGACGAGACCTTGCCGAAAGACGCCCACAAGGTGGCCCATTTCTGCTCCATGTGCGGGCCGAAATTCTGTTCCATGAAAATCACCCAGGACGTGCGCGATTACGCCGCCACGCTCAACGACCGGGAGCTGGGCATGGCCCAGATGAGTGCCAAGTTCCGCGAGATGGGCGAGGAGGTTTATGTCGATGCTGATGCCGTGAAGGCGGAAAAGGACAGCAATGAGGCTTTGTAGGAGCCATTTTACCACGCTAATTGTCCTGAAACTGTGAATTGTCCAAACCGAATTTTGTCAGGGGTTTTTCCAACACGGGATACGGGCCGATTGTAATTAACTCAGGTGTTAATCCGCTATTTCATTGTGGTGGGGCGCTTCGTCCCGTAGGGAATTGGCCTGCGATCTTGCAATCTCAAATCGATTACGACTAGGTTGGTATTCAGTATGCTGATCAGGGAGAATTCGGTCATGCCAAGCACAAAAAAATATTTGGTTCTACAACTTGGAACTAGGCTCGCGTTGGCATTTGGTGCGGTCATTGCGCTGATGTCTTTGCCCAATCTTGCTCACGCTGGCGAAGCGAACTTTAGTCCAGCCGGAAACTATGCAGATTTGAATGTCGGGCAGAATCCCGGCGTTATTCTTCTCGCGAAATCTGTTGTTCCTGCCGCCGATCAGGCCGCGTTGAGCGCACTGTCGCGTTCCACAGTCCAGGACATCCAGCGGTTGCTGAACAGCTATGGATATAACGCGGGACCAGTCGATGGCGTGCCTGGAGACCAGACCAAGGATGCGCTCAGACAATATTCCAGCAGTCTAAACCAACCGTATCTAAGGGGATATGTGCACGAATCAATCCTCCAGGAGGCAGCCTCGGGCAACAGCAGCGGAAACGCCGGCAGTAAAGGCGGGGCGGGCAATCAGAATGCCGGTGGTAACAATGGCGGCGTCAAAGGTGGCCAAAATTCCGGCGGGGGCCAGAATTCCGGCGGGGGAACCTGTGGTTGGTATGCCATCGCGCTTTGCGGCACCGACCGGCAGGATGCGCAACAGGCGACCAACCAGTATGGCGGCTTTGTTGTTGACACCAGCGATCCGGGCTATCCGAATTTCCGCAACGGCTTTTACTGCGTCGTCGAAGGCCCCTATTCGCAGGGCCAGGCAGAAAGTATTCGCGATGAAATGCGCGATGCGGGCTCCCGTGACGCCTATGTCAAGGATGCCTGCTGACGGCGTTCGTTGAGAATCCGGGGAGTGGGTGTTTTACGCCCCCACGCCGGGGATTTAATTTTGCTCTTTCAACCGTGAATTCTCCGCCTCCAGTTCCGCAATCCGGTCCCGCATTTTCTCGGTGGCGCGGGCGACGTCGGCTTCGGTGTAGCGCGGGGTGATGTATTTGGGGCAGTTGATGTCCCAGGCGTCGATGCGGAAGCGGAGCGCCCGTTCGGGCTGGTGGCGGCCGGGGATTTCGTCGCCAACAGATTTTATGAATTCAGGGTCATCGACAATATCCGCGCGGCCCCAGAGCTTGACCCGCTGGCGGCTCGGGTAATCCATCAAAAAGATGAACGCCTGGGAGTTTTCGGTAAGATTACCGGTGGTGATCAGCTGTTTGTTGCCGGGATACTCGGCAATGCCCAGGGTCCTGGAATCCAGTACCTTGGTAAACCCAGCTTCCCCGCCGCGGTGCTGGATATAGGGGCGCCCTGACGCGGACGCAGTTCCGAAATAAATGGAGTCGCGGCTCCGGATAAAGCCCATGATAAATTCATCCAGATCCGGGGTCCGGTCGCTCAATTCCAGACGGGTGTTGAAATCCCGCGTGCCGTATTTCTCTTGTGCGGCGCGCACCGCATCGGTGAAAACGATATCTGCCCATTTTGTCATAGCTGTTCCTGAATTTCATTTGGCTCGCTGACTAATATGTTAGGCTGAGGCAATTCTACAACCAACAAAAATTCAAGAGATCATGACATGGCAGATTTACCCGCACTGGACCCCAACGACATTGAATCGCGCGCCAGAGGCGGGTACCCGCCGCCTTTCGACAAGGTGACCAAGGGGCGAACAAAACGCGTCTTGGGTGCGCCGCTCGGCCTGACTCAGTTTGGCGTGAACCTGACCGAACTTGCGCCCGGATCGGCATCGGCGCTGCGGCACTGGCATAGCCATGAAGACGAATTCGTCTACGTGGTCTCCGGCAAAGTGGTTCTGATTTCTGACGCCGGGGAGCAGGTGTTGGGTGCTGGCATGACCGCCGGATTTCCGGCGGGGGTCGAGGATGGCCATTGCATCCAGAACCGGACGGACCAGCCAGCCGTCATTCTTGAGGTGGGAACCCGCGATATGCTGGATGAAGGCAATTATCCCGACGTGGACCTTCATAGCCATGCAGGCCGCTATGAGAAAGTGCGCTTCACCCGCAAAGACGGGTCGCCGGTCTAGGCACTGACAATAATCCCGGTCATTCAGGAGCACACCGGAATCCAGAGGAGCTTCGCCACTTGTTGCGCTGGATTCCGGATCACACGATGTGCCCATTCGGGCTCACACTGTCCGGAATGGCGTCGTGGTTACGGCGCGATGTAGGCCGTCTTCACGCTGGTATAGAATTCGGCGGCGTAGCGGCCCTGTTCGCGCGGGCCGTAGCTGGAGCCTTTGCGGCCACCGAACGGTACATGGTAATCAACGCCAGCAGTCGCCAGGTTGACCATGACCATGCCGGCCTCCGAATTGCGCTTGAAGTGCGATGCGTGTTTCAGCGAGGACGTGGCGATGCCCGACGAGAGGCCAAATGCCGTGTCGTTGGCGACAGCAAGCGCTTCGTCGTAATCCGCGACTCGGATGACGGAAGCGACCGGGCCGAAAATCTCTTCGCGGTTGATCCGCATATCGTTGCTGGTTTCGGTGAACAAAGCCGGCTGGATATAAAAGCCTTCGGTGTCTCTATTGAGCCGCTCGCCGCCCCAGGCGAGTTTCGCGCCTTCGCCCTTGCCGATTTCGATATATTTGAGGTCTTGCCCCAGTTGGCTCTCGTCAACCGCCGGGCCAATCTGGGTATCGTCGCTCAAGGCGTGGCCAACGTTCAGATTTTTAAGCGCGGCGATGGTTGCCTCCACAAACCTGTCGTGGATGCCCTCGGTCACGATCAGGCGCGACGACGCGGTGCAGCGCTGCCCAGTTGAAAAAAATGCACCGTTGACCGCGCAGTTGACGGCGATGTCGAGATCGGCGTCGTCGAGCACAATGAACGGGTTTTTACCGCCCATCTCCAGTTGTACTTTTTTGAAGCCCTCGACGCATTTTGCGGCGACGCGACGGCCGGTCTCGACGGAGCCTGTGAAACTCACGGCGTTGATATCGGGGGAAGAGAGGATAGCTTCGCCCACAATAGCCCCGCTGCCCATGACCAGGTTGAAAACACCGTCCGGGAAGCCGGATCGGGCAATGATATCGGCCAGCGCCCAGGCGGAGCCGGGAACAAGGTTGGCCGGTTTGAAGACAACGCAGTTGCCGTAACAAAGCGCCGGGGCGATTTTCCAGGCGGGGATCGCAATCGGGAAATTCCACGGCGTGATGATGCCGACAATGCCAACCGGTTCGCGGGTCACCTCGACCTCCACGCCCGGGCGGGTGGAGGCGATTTTCTCGCCGGACAGACGCACAGCTTCGCCGCCAAAGAACTGGAAAATCTGCCCGGCGCGGATTACTTCGCCGACCCCTTCAGGGCGGGTCTTGCCCTCTTCGCGGGCCAGCAATTCCCCAAGCTCGGCGCTGCGGGCGATAATCTCGTTGCCGATATTGGTCAGGATGGTGGCGCGGTCCTGGGGGTTGGACAGCGACCATCCGGGAAGCGCCAGGCGCGCGGAGGCGATGGCCGCGTCCGTATCCCTGGCGCTCGCAGACGCGAAAGCGTCTACGACGTCGCTGATATCCGACGGGTTGATATTGTCGTTTGCCTGATCGGCCTTCAGCCACTCGCCGCCGATCAAGTTGGATTTGATTGTTGATGCCATCGCGCCTGGTCCTCGTGAATTCCTGAGTTACCAGCAACGATATACCGCTGCTGCGCAAAGTCCACACCCCAACATTTCACGTTTGGGAGGTTGCGCGAATTTCCTGTTCAGGTACCACTTGGTGCCTTGGAATGGCGTCAGGTTACGGGAAAGCAGCATGGGAAATCAACACAACAAGATGTCCGGATCGGGCGGTGAAATTCTTATCCGGTGCCTCGAGGCGCAAGGGGTTGAACATGCCTTTGGAGTCCCCGGCGAGAGCTATCTGGCGGTGTTGGATGCGCTCCACGATTCCGAGATCGCGCTAACCATCTGCCGACAGGAAGGCGGTGCGGCGATGATGGCCGACGCGGTCGGCAAGCTGACCGGGCGGCCGGGGATATGTTTCGTGACGCGTGGACCGGGCGCCACCAATGCTAGTGCCGGCGTGCACATTGCGTTTCAGGATTCTACCCCGATGATCCTGTTTGTCGGGCAGATCGGCCGCGACATGGTCGAACGCGAGGCGTTTCAGGAAATCGATTACCGGCGGATGTTCGGGCAGATGGCGAAATGGGTGGCGGAGATCGAATCCGCCGCGCGGATTCCTGAATATGTGGCGCGCGCCTATCACACAGCCATGTCCGGGCGGCCCGGCCCGGTGGTGTTGGCGCTGCCCGAGGATATGTTGCGCGAACCGGCTAATTGCGTCATCCCGGCAAGGGTCGAGCCATCGCTGGCTCATCCGGGACAGGGCGATCTGGATGCTTTGCAGGGAATGCTTGAATCCGCCAAGCAACCGCTCGCTATTCTCGGCGGGGGCGGGTGGTCGCAGGAAGCCGTCGACGATTATGCCCGCTTCGCCGATACTTGGCATTTGCCGACCTGCGTTTCGTTCCGCTGCCAGTCCCTGATGGACAATGAACATCGCTGCTATGCCGGTGATATCGGGGTTGGGCCCAACCCGAAACTGGTGAAGCGGGTTCAGGATGCGGATTTGCTTCTGGTGCTCGGCGCGCGGCTTGGCGAGATGACCACCAGCGGCTATTCGATAATCGACATCCCGGTCCCGAAACAGAAACTGGTCCATGTTTATCCGGGTGCGGAAGAAATCGGCCGGGTCTACCAACCGACCCTTGGTATCAACGCCGCGATGGAGCCGTTTGCCGAGGCACTTGGCGGGACGAAGCCGTCGCGCGGGGTGAACTGGGCGGATGGCGCGGATGACGCCCACAAAGACTTTCTCGCCTGGACAGAAGCCCCCAAGATTCCGGGACCGGTACAGATGTGCGAGGTCATGGCGGCGGTGCGTGAGCAACTTCCCGATGACGCGATCCTCTGCAATGGCGCGGGCAACTATTCCTCCTGGCCCAACCGGTTTTACCGCTACCGGAAGTTTGCGACTTTGCTCGGGCCAACATCGGGATCGATGGGCTACGGAACGCCGGCAGCGGTCGCGGCCAAGCGGCTCAATCCGGATCGCACCGTTGTCGCCTTCGCTGGCGACGGGTGTTTCATGATGCACGGGCAAGAGCTGGCGACGGCCATGCAATACGATTTACCGATCATTATAATCGTCATCAATAACAGCATGTATGGCACCATCCGCATGCACCAGGAACGCGAATACCCGGCGCGCCTGAGCGGAACGGAACTGAAAAATCCGGCCTTTGCTGATCTGGCCCGGGCTTATGGTGCGCACGGCGAGCTGGTCGAGGAAACTGCGCAGTTTGGACCAGCGCTGGCGCGGTCTCTGGCGTCCGGCAAACCTTCGTTGATTGAAATCCGTATTGACCCGCAGGCGATCACGCCCAACACTAGCCTCGACGAGATCAGGGCTGCGGCTTTGGCGAAAAAATAACGCTTAAAGGGAATTATCAATTGATCGATTTATACACTTGGGGCACGCCCAACGGGCGCAAGGCGTCCATTATGCTGGAAGAAGTCGGGCTGGACTACACCACCCACCCGATCAACATCATGGAAGACGACCAGTTTGCGCCGGACTATTTGAAAATTTCACCGAACAATAAAATTCCGGCCATTGTCGATTCAGATACCGGGATTGCGATGATGGAGTCCGGGGCGATCCTGATGTATCTGGCCGAAAAGACCGGCAAGCTACTGGCCAGCGATGATGCGGCGCGCTGGCAAACCATCGAATGGCTGATGTGGCAGATGGGCGGGTTCGGTCCGATGCTCGGACAGGCGCATCATTTTCTGAAATTCAACCCCGACGTGTCTGAATACGCGTCCAATCGCTACGGCAAAGAGACCCAGCGTCTCTATGGCGTTCTCGATGCGCGGCTGGAGGGCCGGGACTATATCGTCGACGACTATTCGATCGCCGATATCGCAACCTGGGCCTGGGCGGCGCGCTTCGAATGGCAGCAGATCGATCTCAACGACTATCCAAACGTCAAACGCTGGTACGTATCGATTGCCACCCGGCCGGCGGTGATTGCGGGCTGTAAGGTGCCAAGTGACCCGGGGCCGATCCCGATGCCGGCATAAAATTGAGATTTTGGCGCGAGCGGTTGCTGTTGCACCGCCCGCCCTGAAGTCCTGAATCTACTGGCAAAAATTATAGCGAACCTGACAGTTTCGTTTGGTATTCGCCCGGCAATATTGCACAGCCAGGCGGTCGGCTTCGCCGACGGTCTCGGCTGCGCCGATCCCGAACCAGTAGCCGCCAGATTGACTGTCCGCGATCGAATGGCACCGGCTCTGGACCGGCTGATCGACGATCTGACAATTGGTGCCCTGGCAATATCCAAGGGCGTAGTCCTGCGCCCGGGCAATCGTTGCTCCGGCACCGTGGCCGATCATGCCGCTAAAATCGATCGCGAAAACCATCCAGTTGTTGCTGTTAGGTTCGGGCTGGTCCGACCCGCCAGACGCCTGTTTCGGCGAGGTGGTGCAGGTTGTATATATACCCGCAAGGGTGCTGCCGTTCGAACACATGATCCCGCCCCACTGGTAGGCAATCCGGCCGTCGACCGACAATTCGAACCAGTCGTAGCCGTTCATTTGGACGCCGGTATTGCGCACGATCGTGACCGGTGTGCCTTCTGCAAGGGAGCCCACGGCGGAGAAATTGGTGCCGGGTCCATCGCGCAGCCGGCCTCCGAGTGATTGACCGGGCGTGTTCAGAATACTGGATTCGTTGCCACCAACCGCGCCGTCGGCGTGGGTTTGTTCTTCTTCGCCAAAGAACTCGCATCCGATCACGTCGCCGTCGATTTCAATGCTCGCCAATATTCCCTTGCCGGAAAACCGGACGGTATCGGCTTCATAGGCAAACCCTGAACCGGCTGGGACTTCTGGAAGGTCGAAGGTGCGCGCCAGGGACTGGTCCATCATTTCGCTCACCGACACTTCAACCGCGACGAATTCCGGCTGGCGTGGGTCAAGCGTGACCAGATAGCCGATATCTCCGGCATCGCATGAATACTGATCCACCAGGGAAGCCTGTGCGGACATCGTTGGTGTAAGGAAAACTGGACCAATTCCGATCAAAGCGGCCACTGAATTGTGTATCCATTTCATTCGACCTGGTCTCCTTAAATTCATATCGCCTGTGAACTTTGACGTACGTGTACTGACAGTTTTCATTCCGCGCAATTATTCAAATTGTATCGCCAGCACCACATCGCCGGCGATTGAGAGATATGGGGAGGATATTCCGGTCAACTGACACGAAAAAGCCGGGTGAGTTTCCCCACCCGGCTCGAACATAAAGATTTTCTCTTGATCAGGACGTGTGATCGACGATCTCGCCGCGGGCCGGATAGTCCTTTGCGATGACGAAATCGAGGGCGCCGGCAATTTCAGCGAATTGCGGTCGCGCGAAAGGCATGGTCTGGACCGAAGCAAAGTAGAGCGTGCCATCCGGCCTGATCAGGAAAATACCGGGCTCGGCGAACCGATCGGGTTCATCGACACCCATCGAGGTTTTTCCAATCCCGGAGGAGATGTACAACCCCCAGTCGCGGGCATCGTCGAGGCTGAAACCATGGGCCATGGTCAGGTTGCCGAGGTGCCACGATTCCTTTGTCTCCTTTGTTCGTTCTTCGCTGTCGGTGGAAACCGCTATCACATCGACGCCCTTGCCGTTGAAATCGGCGAGCCGGTTGTCGAGGTCCTTAAGATAGCCCTTGCAGATCGGACAATGCAGGCCGCGGTATGCAATCACCATGGTGAAATTCTCAGGCGTCTGGTCGGAGAGTTTCCAGGTAGCACCGTCGGTCGTTGTAACCGAAAGGTCCGGAACCTTCTGGCGCGGCATGAGGGGTGTTATTGATGTCATTGTGTCACCTGTCATTCTTGTTTGTTCGAGTTATGGATATGTCGGGAACGAAACTAAAGGAACGCGCGGGTTTCGCAACAGGGACCTGGGTTCGGCAAGTATCACAGTTTGGTGAGGGCCAGTTCTGATATTGCCAGCGACCGCTAAATCGCCGAGATTGGCAGAGTAATCTCCAATTGGCCGGGAATTTTATGAACCCCATCACGCTTATCGGCGACACCTTTGTTCTAGTTGGCCGTCAATGGCGGCTGATCTTTCGGGCCAACTGGTGGATAATCATGATCTACTTGGCAGCGCTAACCGGGTCTTCGTGGCTCTCACTGCGCCTGCTTGAGCTAGTCCCAATCGAGATGGGCGTAAATCTAATTCAGGCGATCGGAACGGTTATCGTTCTGTCGCCCGAATTCCTGACCTTGATTGCAACCGGTCTTGTGGTGCGCCGCACCAGCCAGCACCTTGCCGGATTTGGTGTCGGCGAGGTTGAGGCAGGGGCATTTTTCAGGCGATGGATTTTAGTTTCGTTGCTCGTCTTTGCCGCTCTGGTCGGGTTGGAGCTGGCCTATAACCGGTACCTGGAATTTCTGGCGGCGAGTGGTGATTTTGAATTCCAGGGGATCATTTTTATGCTGCGCTATTATGCGGGTGCAGCAGTATTTTTCATCGCCCTGTATTTTCTGGTGACGCTGCAGAGCCGGGCGAGCGGGTTTGCGCGGGCGGAAGATGCAGGTTCAAGCGGGGGGTGGGGGAGCTATCTGGCTGTCATGGTCGCCGGGTTATTGCTCTATATGAGTGTTGCGACGACCATCTCGCAGTTGTTTCTGTTTCTGCCGCCGTTCGGGTTTTTCTGGGCAACGCTTGATCGGCTGCAACCACCTTATTTCTTTTTGACCGAGATAGCCCGGCTCGGCTCGCTGGTTGTTGCGCCGATTGTCTATGCTTCATTCTTCATTGTTGCTGGGAACGCGGTCAGGCGCGGGCGCACCTGACCACTAAGACTAGTTTGAGTGGATCGATCCTTCGATTTCCTTGGCCTTGTTCTTGACGGCCTTCTGGACTTTTTCAAACGCCCGCACTTCGATCTGGCGGATACGTTCGCGGCTGACGCCGAATTCTTCCGACAGTTTCTCGAGGGTTAATGGATCATCGGACAGGCGACGGGCTTCAAAAATCCGGCGCTCGCGGTCGTTCAGGGTTTTGATCGCATCGCCGAGCATTTCAAGCCGGCTGCTGAATTCCTGGGACGTGGCGAGTTCGGTTTCCTGATCGGTCGATTCGTCAACCAGCCAGTCCTGCCATTCCCCGTCCGCGTCTGCGCGCACAGGTGCGTTGAGGGACGAATCACCGCTCATCCGGCGGTTCATGGAAATCACATCCGCTTCGCTGACATTCAGCCGGGTTGCGATTTCCTCCACATGCTCGTGCTTCAAATCGCCGTCTTCAAAGGCCGAAATCTGGCCCTTGATCTTGCGTAGATTGAAAAACAGTTTTTTCTGGCTGGCCGTGGTACCGAGTTTCACAAGGCTCCACGAGCGCAGGATATATTCCTGGATCGACGCCCGGATCCACCACATTGCGTAGGTGGCGAGACGGTTGCCTTTGTCTGGATCAAACCGCTTGACGGCCTTCATAAGGCCGACGTTGCCTTCCGACACGACTTCACCAATCGGCAGGCCGTAGCCGCGATAACCCATGGCAATGCGTGCCACCAGGCGAAGGTGCGAGGTCACCATTCGGTGGGCCGCGTCTGAATCTTCATGCTCGGTCCAACGCTTGGCCAGCATGAATTCTTCGTCGGGCTCCAACAATGGAAACTTGCGAATTTCGTTGAGGTAACGGGACAGACCGCCCGCGTCACCGCCAATGCTCGGTAATGTTTTGCTCGCCATGCCTGTTATTCAACGGTGCAAATTTTTGGCTTATGCCCGCCGCTCCCTACGATGTTCACTGAATACTCCCCCCGCTGAGGCCTGGCTTGCGGAGGTTGCTGATACCCAATTTATACGCGCTGACCGCTGTCCGCTCAAACCACGTTGCCGTTAGCCTCCCGTCACAACGCGTAACGAGCTTGTGATGATTATATGGGTACACATGAACACGATGCCAAGGCGCCGTGAGCAACAAATTTGCGAATTTGGAGCAGGAGTTAAGGATTGCATTAAGAGCCAACGCAGCGGGGGTTATGACACCCGAAAGGCAGATCATAAACGGCGCGGGGCTTGTGCCGGCAGCCTAATAGGGCCGGGTGTTATCTACGTTATCTGTTTTTGCCTCAATCTTGACACGATCCGCCCAGCTGGAACCATCGACAGCGCGATCGATGCGATCGGCCCGTTCAGGGTGCGGCCACATGATTATGACACCGAGGACGAAAAATACGAGCA
>JAJFGZ010000002.1 GCA_021775855.1 Hyphomicrobiales bacterium | reverse complement strand
AGCTGGCGCTGGACTTCCTTGGCAGCCACGCCGTTGCGCGACGATGTGAACAGGAACATGACATAGAACCAATCCCTAAGGGACGTTCTGGTCTTCTCGAACGGAGTTCCTACAGTTGGGTAGACCTGATGGCCGCAATGTTCGCATTCGTAGCAGCGCCGTTTCTTGACCCGGTAATAGCGGGCGTCTGTTCCGCATGAACTACAAATAAAGGTCTCGCCGTACCGGGTACGCATGATGTGATCCAGACAGGTATCATCATCCGGGAAACGGGCGTTGAACTGTTTGATGGTCATGGATTTTTTGGTCATGAAACATATATAGGAAACCCCATACATGTTTCAAGGGGATATATGCCATGAGTGTGGCCAATCCGGTCAAACGTCGTCCAGAAGCAGGATATCGACCGGGTCGCCGGCTTGGGCTACTGGTGCGAAGGGGGGTCTGAGGATCAGGCAATCGGCCCGCGCCAGATTGCCGAGCATGGACGAATCCTGGCGCGAGAATGCAGTCACAATTCTGAGGCCGTCTTTGTCGCCGGTGATCCGGGCGCGCAGGTAATCCTGGCGCTTGTCGTTCTCCGGCAGGTCTCCGTCCGTGATCGCCCTGCTGGCCAAACGGCTCGGATCAAGACCGAGCCGAGCGCGGAGCAGGGGACGGAGGAATATTTCGGCGCAGACCATCGCCGAGACCGGATTACCGGGAAGGCCAAGGACACGCATGGCATCGAGCCGCCCGAACATGAGCGGTTTTCCCGGGCGCATGGCGATCCGCCAGAAGCCTAGATTCATGCCTTCGCGCTCCAGTGCGCCGAGCACCAGATCGTGGTCGCCGACTGACGCGCCGCCAATAGTCACCAGTATATCGAGCCGGGAGGCTTTTGCGTTTGCCAGGGTTTCAGCAAGTGACGCTTTGGTATCCGCTGCTATCCCGAGATCGATCGGCGTGCCGCCAAGGCGTTTCACCAGACCGTGCAGGCCGATATTGTTCGAGGAGATGATTTGCCCCGGACCGAGTTTTGATCCGGGCGGGACAAGCTCGTCTCCCGTCGCCAGAATCCCGACGCGGGGCCTGCGCACCAGTTCGATGTCTGCGTGGTTCATGGCGGCGGCGAGTGAAAGGTGCCGCGGCCGCATCTTCGTGCCGCCCGCGATCAGGCTGTCACCCTTAGAAAAATCAAGACCGCGCTTGCGGATAAATTGACCGTTCGTAATGCGCTCATCGGCAAGAATGGTCGTACCTTCAACAGTGGCGTTTTCCTGGATCAGGATCGCATCGGCCCCGTCCGGCACAATCGCGCCGGTGAAAATCCGTGCCGTTTCGCCCGGCTTGACTGACCCTGAAAAAGGATGCCCGGCCGCGGATTCGCCGACTAATTTTAAGCGAACGGGCAGGTCCACGCCGTCCGGAAAATCAACACTACACACCGCGTAGCCGTCCATCGCGGAGGCATCAAACGGCGGCTGGGTGCGCAGCGCCTGGATATCGTTTGCCGTCACCCGGTCAAGTCCGTCTGCCAGTGGCACCCTCTCGCCTTCAAGCGCGGTGACGCCGTCCAGAATGCGGGCCAGGGCGTCTTTGACAGGGATCAGGCTCACAGTTTCAATTCACTTATTCTATTTTGACGTTCGGTAAGTACCGGATTTGCCGCCGGATTTTTCCAACAATTTGATATCGCTGATCACCATCCCCCGGTCGACCGCTTTCACCATGTCGTAGATGGTCAGGCAGGCGACCGACGCGGCCGTCAGCGCCTCCATCTCGACGCCCGTTTGCCCGGTAACCTTAGCGGTCGCTACCACGTGGATGCTGTTGGTATCCGGGTCCGGTTCCAATTCGACAGTAACGCTTGAAAGCCCGAGCGGGTGGCACAGGGGGATCAGTTCGTGGGTCCGTTTCGCGGCCATGATGCCGGCGATGCGGGCGGTGCCGAGCACATCGCCTTTTTTGGCATCGCCGCGCAACACAAGGTCCAGCGTTTCCGGCTTCATGGAGACGCGACCCTCGGCAACTGCGACCCGGCTGGTGACGTCTTTTTCGGAGACATCGACCATGTGGGCCTTGCCGGATTTATCGAGATGGGTGAGGCGATCGCCCATGATTATTCCGCCGCGTCCTGGTTCGCGTCGCGGGCCAGCAGCGCGCGCGTGGCCCCGGCCACATCGGTTTGCCGCATCAGGCTTTCGCCGATCAGGAACGCGTTCACATTCGCGTCCGCCATGCGCGATAAGTCTTGCGGCGTCGACAACCCGCTTTCGGCGATGACAATCCTGTCAGCGGGGACAAGAGTGGCCAGCCGCTCGGTTGTGGCGAGATCGGTCGCGAATGTTTTGAGGTCGCGGTTGTTGATGCCGATCAGCGGCGAGCGCAAGATCAAGGCCCGCTCCAATTCGGCCTCGTCATGGACCTCGATGATAACGTCCATATTCCAGTCCGAGGCCGCGTCTTCCAGTGATTTGGCGGTATCGTCATCGACCATCGCCATGATGATCAGGATACAGTCGGCGCCCCAAAGCATGGCTTCGGGCACCTGATAGGGATCGATCATGAAATCCTTGCGCAGGACGGGGAGGGTGCACGCGGATCGCGCCTCGGCAAGAAACGCCGGGGCGCCCTGAAATGATGGCTTGTCGGTCAATACCGAGAGACACGCCGCGCCGCCCGCTTCATAGGCCTTGGCCAACAATTCGGGGTCGAAATCCTCCCGGATTAGACCCTTTGATGGACTGGCCTTTTTGATCTCGGCGATCAGCGCGTAATTGCCTTTTTCAGTTCTGTCCCGGATGTGCTCGGCAAAGCCTCTGACATGGCCCTGGTCCCTGGCGCGCGCTTCAAGCTCGGCAAAAGGCAGGAGCGCTTTCGCGGTCGCGACCTCGGTGATTTTGTATTTGGCGATTTTTTGAAGGATATCGCTCACGCGCTGGTTTCCCGGTTGGAGACTTCGATCAGGCGGTCCAGCCGTTCTTTGGCCGCGCCGGAATCGATGCTGGAAGCAGCCAATGTCAGGCCCTCTTTCAGATTGTCGACTTTGCCCGCGACAATGAGGGATGCCCCAGCATTCATGAGCACGATATCGCGAAAGGCGATTTTGCCGCCTGCAAGCACATCGCGGATGGCGGCTGCGTTGAAATCGGCTTCGCCGCCCTTGAGATCTTCGGCAGTCGCGGTGTCGATGCCGACATCTCCGGGAGATATTTCAAATGTGCGGATTTTACCCTCGATCAACTCCGCCACATGGGTTGCACCCGTGGTTGTGATTTCGTCGAGCCCGTCGGAACCGTGCACGACCCAGATCCGGTCCGCGCCCAATTTCTGCATGACTTCGGCGACCGGCTCCACCCAGTGCCGGGCAAAGACCCCGATCAACTGGTTTTTGGTTCGCGCCGGGTTTGAGAGTGGCCCGAGCAAATTGAATATCGTCCGGGTGCCAAGTTCCACGCGGCTGGGTCCCACATGTTTCATGGCTGAATGGTGCGCCGGGGCAAACATGAAGCCCAACCCGGCCTCACGAATACAGGTCGAAATTCGCGTCGGGTCCAGCTCGATGTTGACGCCAAGCGCCGTCAACACGTCGGCCGCGCCAGATTTCGAGGATAAAGCCCGGTTGCCGTGCTTGGCGATAGGTACGCCGCAGCCCGCCACAACAAACGCCGTACAGGTGGAGATATTGTACGTCCCCGCGCCGTCGCCGCCTGTGCCGACAATATCCATCGCGTCCTCAGGGGCCTCAACCTCCAGCATTTTGGAGCGCATGATGGTCACGGCGCCGGAAATTTCATCGACCGTCTCTCCGCGTACCCGGAGCGCCATCAGGAACCCGCCAATCTGTGACGGTGTCGCTTCGCCTGACATCATGACTTCAAACGCGGCTTTCGCCTCATCGAATCCAAGAGACTGGCCGTCAGCAACACGCGCCAGCATCGCTTTAAAATCAGACATGACCGTTCAAACTCCGGAATTCAACAGAACTTCCGGCCAGTCTATCAGGTTCGGGGAAGAATTTCATTCGGCTCCCGCCCCCGATTGCCGCCAGTTGCTGGCAAGGTTAAGAAAATTGAGGAGGATCGCGTGGCCGTGCTCGGACGCAATACTTTCAGGATGGAATTGAACCCCGTGGACCGGCAGGGATTTGTGGGCGAGACCCATGATCGTGCCGTCATCGTCCTCAGCGGTCACAATCAGATCGTCCGGCAGGGTATCCCTGTCCACAACGAGGGAATGATAGCGTGTTGCCGAAAATTCGTCCGGCAAATCCGCGAATACGCTTTGCCCATTATTGCTAATATCGCTGACTTTGCCGTGCATGAGTTTGTTGGCCGCAACAATTTTTCCGCCAAAAGCCTGCCCCATGGCCTGCATGCCGAGGCAAACGCCGAATAATGGGATTTTATCGGACGCCTTCTCGATCAATTCGAGGCATATCCCCGCCTTGTCAGGTGTACCGGGACCGGGCGAAATCACAATTGCTTCGGGTCGTTCTTTTAGAATATCGTCGACTTCAATCCGGTCGTTGCGGACGACTCGAGACTCTGCGCCCAACTCGCCCAGATAATGGACGAGGTTGTAAGTAAAGCTGTCATAATTGTCGATCAACAGGATCATGTCGCAACGCCCGGAAGGTTGAACAGCTTTTTATGACCGGCAGGGAGAAACCGTCAAGCGTTTCGGGAGAAGGGCAAGCATCAGCGATTGGTCCGGGCGGAAAATCGAATGGCTTCTTCGGCAGCTCGAAACAGCGCTTTTGCCTTGTTGATGCACTCCTGGTGTTCGGATTCCGGCACCGAGTCGGCGACTATTCCAGCGCCCGCCTGCACATACATCTTGCCATCTTTGACGATGGCCGTACGTAGGGCGATACAGGTATCCATGTCGCCAGAAGCCGAGAAATATCCGACGCATCCGGAGTAGATCCCGCGGCCTTCGCGCTCCAACTCGTCGATAATCTCCATCGCCCGGACTTTCGGCGCGCCCGACACGGTGCCAGCTGGAAAACCAGCCAGCAGAGCATCGATATAATCGTAGGCCGGATCCAGTTCGCCGACCACATTCGAGACGATATGCATGACCTGGCTGTAATATTCCAGATCAAACGATTGTGTGACCTTGACGCTGCCTATTTTTGAGACCCGGCCGATATCGTTGCGACCGAGATCTAGAAGCATCAGGTGTTCGGCCCGTTCCTTGGGGTCCGCTAGTAATTCCTCGGCATAGGCGCGGTCCTGGGCGGCGTTCTCGCCCCGGGGCCTTGTGCCGGCGATAGGCCTGAGCGTGACTTCTCCGGCCCGCGTCCGCACCAGGATTTCCGGGCTGGAGCCGGCGACTGAAAACGAGCCGAAATTCAGGTAATACAGAAAAGGCGCCGGATTGACGCGCCGCAGTGCCCGGTACAGCGCGAATGGCGGTAATTCGAATGGAGTTTCGAAACGCTGGCTCAGCACCACCTGAAAGATATCGCCGGCTGTAATGTAGTTTTTAGCCTTTTCGATCATCGCCAGATAATCAGCGCGCGGGGTATTGGATCGGGGGACCGGGCTACCCGCGTCCCGCTCGCCCGAGCTTGCTTCGATTTTGAGCGGCCAATCGAGGGCTTCGGTAACTGATTCAATCCGCGCCTGGGCCGCGACGTACGCTTCTTTCGCTGAAATTCCGGCGCGCGGACGGGCCGGGGTAACGACGGTCATTTCATCCCGCACCGTGTCAAAAATGACCATCAGGGACGGGCGGATCAGGATCGCATCCGGCAACCCCAGCGGGTCACCCTTGCTGTCGGGCAGATCTTCGACCAGACGAATTGTGTCGTAGCCCATATAGCCAAAAACACCTGCGGACATGGGTGGCAGGTTTTCTGGCAGGTCCAGACGGGATTCATCTATCAAACGCCTCAACGACGCCAGCGTCGGTTCCGGGCATACTTCAAAGCGGTCCGGATCATCATTTACCTGGCGATTGATTTCCGCCACATCGCCCGTCGCCCGCCAGATCAGATCAGGGTTGAACCCGATAATCGAATAGCGTCCGCGGACGGCACCACCCTCGACTGATTCCAGCAGAAAGCTATGATCTCGCGCGTCTCCCAGCTTCAGAAATGCCGAAACCGGGGTCTCCAAATCGGCGACAAGCCGGGTCGAGACGACCTGCGGCGCACCAGATCGATAGCGGGCATCAAAGGTCCCGAAATCCGGTTCGATTTCCATCAAACGATCCTAGAATAAGAGATAGATTTAGTAGCCCGTAATCGGATCGTCTGGTGATCCCAGTCCAATCATGGCGTTGAAAGACTGCTGGTTGACCGTCACACCAAATTCATTCTGCCGGGACTGCACGTAGGTTGCCAGAATATCTTCAGCGATGCTTGCCCGTACCCCGTCCGCGATCTGCGTGAATTCCGTTGTACCTTGCTCGAGAGAGGGCAAAACGACATCGTCAATCTGGAACAGGATTCTATCCTGGCCATTTGCGTGTAGCGAACTGGCAGCACGGTTCTGTGGGGTAGCGAAGATGGCCAGAACCAATTCGCTCGAAAATCCATCCGGCGTGTCGGTGCGCTTCAGCGGTGCGCTGACAAGCACGTCGGTGCCGATCTGACCGGCAACCGTCTCAAGCGTTCGCCCGTTATTGACCGCTTGCAGAAGTTCATTGGCACGCTCGCGCAACCTCTGGCGCTCCTCATCTGCCCGCCAATCAACCTGCAATTGCTCGCTGACTTCTTCAAAGGTCCTGTCCCGGGTTGGAAAAACATCGACTACATTGAGCCACTGAAATCCGGTTCCCACGAGCTGGATCGGATCTGCTTCAACACCGGGATCGGTCACAAATGCGACCTGGAGGACATCCTGCATCTGCAGGATATTATCCATCGCGTTGCCATTCATATCGGTGCCGGTCTGGTCGATCCCCTCGATCACGCGAATGGGTACATCGTTTTTGGCAGCGATCTCGGCAAAGGTCAGTCCGGCGGCGCGGTCATCTTCGATAATATCCAGCAAATCCAGCGCGCGTTCTTCAGCGCGGCTTATCGCAAGTTCGAACTTGATGGTGGTTTTAACATCCTCGAACGCCGGAACGGAGGAGGGCTCGATATTAGTCACGCGTACCAGGACGGAGCCAAATGTTCCTTCAATCGGCTCGCTCACCACACCGGCGTCCAGCGCGAAGGCAGCGTCGCGCACAGCCTCATCAGGGATCGCCAGTTTATCAACCAGACCAAGAGATATGTCTTCGACGGTTAGACCCCGGTCGGCAGCAACCTGAGTAAAATCAATCCCCTGATTTATCTTCTCAAGTGCGGCTCGGGCATCTGAATCGCTGTCGAACAACATTTGCTGGATGTCACGACGCTCCCGGGTTGCAAGGCCATCCTTGCGGTATTCATATTCGTCCCGCAATTCTTCGTCCGAAATCCCCATTGAGGTCGCCAGATCCTCGGCACGCACCAGAAGCATTTCGATTCTACGGTATTCCGGCGCGGTATAGTTGGATTTGTTTTCTTCAAAATAGCTGCGCAACGCCGCCTGATCGGCGTCAGCGAAGGGTTCGAAAACGTCGTTCTCCATCACGATATAACGAACCATGCGGGTTTCGTTGCGAAATTGGTTGAATGCTTCGCGCAGGGGTTGTGGCGCGATAACACCGACCGCTACAGCATTTGCGATTTGCTGGCGCAGGCGGGCGTTGCGCCGCACATTCAAATAGTCCGCTTCGCTCAAGCCACTGATCGACAAGAATTGCTCGTAGGCCGAGCGAGAAAAACTGCCAAAGGAATCGCGAAACGTCGGGTCTTCAATAATATTCCGGGCGATGCTGTCGTTCGACGCGCCGAGCCCCATATTCGCGGCATCGTTGTTCAACGCGGCTTCTGCTACAAGATTGCTCAGAACCTGGCTGGGGAGTCCGGCCGCACGCGCCTCGTCAAGCCCAATCGGCCGGCCAACCCGCTGCCCTGCGCGCTGAATTTCAGACTGGAACGCGATGCGAAATGTCTCTACGTCGACATCTGTATCGCCGACGGTCGCAACAGTCCGGCGCCCAAAACCGCCGAAAATGTCTGCAATACCCCATACAGCGAAACTCAGAACCAGTAGCCCGAACAGGATCTTGGCAGCCCATCCGCCAACAGATTTTTTCAGTGCATCAAGCATGGTAAATTCCTAAAAGGACGTGCGGTGACTGGTTTGCGGGCGGGTAAAATAACCCTCCCAAGATTGCGCGCATCATAGTTTGCAAGTGGGAACGCGGCAACTGAATCTATTACAGGATTTGCGCTCGCATACCAGTCTGGTTAAGACAATCCGGATGATCATTATGGCGCGCTGAAAACGGGTGGGAGAAAATTCACATGGCTGGAATTCGGGCATTGGTGGCGGGAAACTGGAAAATGTACGGCGTCAGTGATTCACTTGCGATGCTCGATGAATTGGCCAGTGGATTGGCTTCCGGACCGACGGCGGCGTGCGACGTTATGCTTTGCCCCCCATCGACGTTGGTCGCGGCGGCGGTAGCCCGAACGAAAGACACCCAGGTCTCCGTCGGCGGGCAGGATTGCCACGCAGATGTTTCTGGCGCCCATACCGGCGATATTTCCGCTGAAATGCTGGCGGATGCGGGTGCCATTGCTATCATAGTTGGCCATTCGGAGCGCCGCGCGGAGCATGGCGAAACGGACCCCCAGGTGCGGGCAAAGGCTGAAGCCGCGCATCGTGCCGGGTTGACCGCGATTGTCTGTGTCGGGGAGACCGAAGCCGAGCGCCGCGCCGGTCAGGCGGTTAAAGTCGTATCGGATCAGCTGGATGGGTCTCTGCCGGACGCCATAAACGCCGGTAACACGGTTGTTGCCTACGAACCGGTCTGGGCGATCGGTTCAGGACTGACACCGACACCTGAAGATGTGGCTGAAATACACACCGTTATCCGGGATAATCTTATCGCAAGATATGGCGATTCAGGCGTCGATGTCCGGCTCCTGTATGGCGGATCGGTCAAACCGGCAAACGCTGTGGAACTCATGGCGGTCGCGAATGTCAACGGCGCACTTGTCGGTGGCGCCAGCCTGAAGGCAGAAGATTTTCTGGGCATCATCGCGGCCTTCCGGTCTTGAACTTTTTCTTCTCCAGAAATTGCGAATGAGCGAACCCGAAGAACAAACCGGTCTCGCGCTTGGATTGACGCTGATTGCCGCGCTTTTAGCCAGTATCCTGCTGACCTTGCCGAAATATGCCGGTTTAGGCGTGCATCCGGTCCAGATAACTTTCCTGCGCTATATAACGGGTATTCTTGCCCTGTTAGTTTATTATGGCGTCAAGGGCATGATCCAGCGGGGCCGGAATACCCCGGAGAGCACACCCCAGCGGGAATACGAAAACTGGACCTGGCTGCACATTCTTCGCGCCGTCATGGCCACCGTGCGGGTCACCTGTACGTTTGCCGCTGTATCAATCATCCCGCTCGCGAACGCCCAGGCAATCTTGCTGACAAACGGCGTGTTCATGATGTTGTTCGCCTCCATTTTCCTCCATGAAAAGGTGCCGGCGATTGCAATTTGGCTGGGGGCTGCCTGCATTGGCGGCGGCTTTTTGGCGGCAGACCCAGACCTGGCGGACCCTGGAAGCTGGTTATCCATTGGCGCTGGATTGGCGTTTATCGCGGCAATCCTGTTCGGACTTGAAGCCGTTATCATCAAATTCACCGCCGTTCGCGACAGCAATCGGCGGATCCTGTTCACGGTCAATTTTGCAGCATTGGTGATCTCTGCAATCCCGGCATTCTGGCTCTGGACGCCGATGCCGTTCGACACACTTAAATTCCTGTTGGTGATGGGGCCAATAGCGATCCTGGTGCAGACGTGCAACATGGAAGCCCTGCGCCGGGCACGCGCCAGCATCATTGTTCCCATGCGCTATACGGTCGTGGTGTTTGGCCTGTTGATCGGGATAGCCATCTTCAGCGAATTCCCCAGTATTCAGGCACCTATCGGCATGGCTGTCATCGTACTTTCGGGGGCATTTCTGGCCTGGTCGACAAACCGAAGACAGCGAAAAATGCTGACGAGGACCTAACGCCGGTTTCTAATCGATCAGGCCGGGCAGCCAGGTTGCGACTGAAGGGAAGAAAATCAGAAGTGCCAATACCCCTAACTCTATCAGGATGAACGGAAGCGCCGAGCGCACCACCTCGCCGAGTGTTACGTCGAACGGCGCAACACCTTTCATCACGTATAGTAACAGCCCAAAGGGCGGTGTAAGCAGGCTGATTTCCATGGTGATCAAAATGAGTACCATCAGCCAAATCACATCGATGTCGAACATTACCTGCAGGGACGTTGAGCCGAGCAGGAAAAACGGAAGCGTGAGCAGCAGCATGCTCACCTGGTCCATGAATGAGCCGAGAAACAATAATACGGCGATCATCATGATTACGACCATGAAGGGTGTCAGATCGAGTGTGGTGATCTGGGTCAACAAACCATCCGTCGCGCCGGAATTGGAGAGGGCCTGGCTAAACACCAGCGATCCCGCAATAATAAACAGGATCATCGTATTGATTTTTGCTGTCTCGATCAGGGCCTTCCAGATCGCTTTGAACGTGAAATCCGCGCCTTCAATTCCCGAAATCCTGACTTTGTTTTTAAAAATTCGGAAGAAATAGCATGCCGCAAGGGATGCGACGCATCCTAGTGCAGCTGCTTCAGTCGGGGCTGCAAACTTAAAGAAAATACTGCCGACAACGACAATAAAAATGATGCTCAATGGCAGGATATAGAGGAAGAACGGCAGCACCCTGTTGATGCGGCGTTTCATCGAACCGTCGTAAGTACCAGACCAGCGTTTGCGACCGCCCCAATGCAATTCCATTGTCACAGGTTCTTCAAGCCCGCTTTCATCGGGTTCGTATGCCGGCGCCAGGGACGGGTCGATGATGCACCTGCCAATCACATAGGCGAAGAACAGAAATGCCATCAGCATGCCGGGGACAATTCCAGCGATCAGCAATTTTGCCACCGATTGTTCGGCGAGGCTTGCCAACAGGACAGCGAGCGCTGAAGGCGGCACCAGCATCGCGATACCCCCCACCGCCATGATCGGTCCCATGGCGATTGCGGGTTTGTATCCGCGGTCCATCATGTCCGGAAGGAGGACCGACCCGAGGATTGCTGTGTTGGCGATCGTGGACCCCGAAAGCGACGAGAATACCGTTCCGCCGATAACTGATACGACAGACAGCCGCCCGGGTATCCGTGCAATCATTTTGTCAATTGCGCCGATCGCCTTGAACGCGACGCCGGTCTGCAACAGGATCTCTCCCATCAAAAGGAAAAGCGAGATCGGCACCAGGGTGAATTTAATGGCGTTGTGGAACTCCATTGGCATCAGCACGAGGCCGATATCGCCATTGATGAATATGAAAGTCCCAACCACGTTGGCGGCAAAAAACGCCAGCGCCACCGGCAGTCCCATGAACATCAGGACGCACACGGTGCCGAGCAAAAGCGATAGCGCGTAATACCATTCCATGTCTAAAAGGCCGCCTTCGGATGTGACGACGTCTCTTCAAGAACGATCACGCCGACGCGGCGGATACGGAACAGGAATTCGATGGCGAGAAGAAAGAAAGATCCGGAAAAGACCGTCAACATGTACCAATTGGGGATCCGTAAAACCTTATCAGGCAGAGTCCCAAAGATGAATTCCAGTTGCGCGGCACGGAATCCGTAAACAAAAAGGATCAGACATATCAGGGCACCGACAATGTTTAGAAAACGCTCCATGTGAACGGCGATTTTTGTAGGTAGAGCGGAGACGAGCACGTCAACACGTACATGGGCGCCTTGCTGCAAAACCCAGGGAGCACCGATAAATACCCCCACATATAGAGCATATTCAATCGCCTCGTTGAGCCACCAGATTGAGCCTAACTGGGTCTTGACGATCAGCAGATTGAACGGGATGAGGATCGCGAACAATCCAATCGATGCCGCTACCACAGCGATCAGGAATTTGATGAAACGATTGAAGACAGATTCAACCGTGTCGAGGAACTTCGCCATAGCGTCAATAGCCCCCAGCCGGCATTGGAAAAATTGCGACGGGGGTGAGGCGGTTAGGCCCTATTCAGGTCGCCGACCCACCCCGATCGCGCAATTTATCGATGCTATTTGGTCAATAGCTCCATCAACCGGGCACCGTTTTCGGGGCTGCGTTCGAGAACTTCGGCCCAGCCAGCTTCACGTGCGGCGTTTACCCACAATTCGGCTTCGTCGCCGGTAAAGGTAATGGCAGACAGCCCGCCTTCCAGTGTTTTGGCGTGCTGGTTGGCAAGCCGTGTCCGGAGGGTTTCGCTCGTCGGCTCTGAGTTAGCTTCAAATTCGAGCACGACTTCTGTGATGAGATTCTGCTGTTCTTCGGTCAATGTTTCCCATTTGGCCTGATTGACCATGGTGTGCAGGGTAGCGCGGTAAAAACCCGGTTCCACACGGTAATGCGTAACTTCGATCCAGGAGGGGACCCAACCGAGTGCCGGCCAACCGTAACCGGCCACGGTTCCATTTTCCATATATGTGTAAACCTGTCCGATGTTGGAGGTCTGCACAGTTGCGCCCATGGACGTGAAGAAAGCTGTATAGACCGGTGATACGCGTAAGTTCAGGCCGGTCAGGTCAGGGCTATCGATTGGGTCTTTGAGCCACAGATAGAATGGTCCCAAATCTTCATGGCGGCCAACGTAATGGATACCTTTTTCTTCCATCAACTGGCTGAGCAGTTCCATCCCGCCATTTTCCCGCAGCTCCGCGTAGGTATATTCAGAAAAGCGGAAGGCCGGGGCTTCCGGCAGTACATTGCCGAAATAGGCTTCGGTGCAGCCGATAATGTCGTAGACGCCAAGAGACATTTTCTGGGTCAGCGTGAACGGGCTTCCGATGGCCGGTGCGCCGCCAATCATGTCGATTTGTACAACTCCCGCGCCGCGCTCGTTGATCGCATCAACGACCCTCTCAAACGGCACACCCGGAGGGCTCCCGATTGGAAAACAGCTCGCGCCGGTCAAGGTAACCTCTTGCGAGAAAGTTGGTGTTGTTGCTCCAAGCGACGTCAGCGCCATTACGGCGCCTATCGCCAAGCCTTTGTAAGATATGCTCATTTCAGTCTCCCTGTTTCTTCCACTCACTTGGCCAAACCCTCATTGTCTTTGGCCGGTCTGCAATTTTTTATATTTAATGCTAGTCTGGAATGTTCTCGCATCCAAACTTTATTTTACTTGTTAAACAAATCCTACTTTACCCACAAACCTGAAATGATAGTGGGAAGTATAGCCCCTATTGGCAATCGCGACAAATCGAAGAGGAAGTAAAAAACTCCTTCAATTTTCTATGTTTCATAGTCGATTGGCGGTGGGCAAAGCTTCAATCCTTTCCGGGCATCCCCACTGCGAGTGGAGAAATATTATATGAAATGCGCCCTGCCGGCAGGTAGAAGAGCGCAATTGCACTGCCTCCTCTGACTTCCGGGTAGTGATGGCTGCCTGGCGGGGGCGCGGTCCAGCCACCGCTGCACCATCCGTTTGGGCCGGCTATCGCCGCGCCATCTTCGACTGGCACCACAAGGTTGATTTCGCCATAGGGGTGCGCGTGGTAGTCACCCCGAAAGATATCCTGACTGTCCATATACACCGTTGTGATACTGAAATAGAAAGTATCGGAACAGGGATCCGCCAACCGACTGCGGCGGTAGCGCCGTCCGGATATTTCTTCGTCGGCCGCCCAACCGTCCGAAACCCCTGTCTTAACAAGTCTCGCAAGGACTTCGTAGGTTTCCGTACCTGGTCCATACTCCTCGTTGAGGAGCGTTTCTAGTTCCGCACCCGGTGTATGGTTTTTGAAAACCTCCAAAAACGCGATGCTCCGCTCAATCAATTGCGCCTTCATATCCATTCTTTCACCTCAATCGCCGATATGTGGATCCGGACCCAAAAGCAGGTGCCTGCTTAGAAGCCAAAAAACTGGGAAAATTCATCAATTCTAAGCCGGGTTTGAACGCCGCGCGTTTTACTCTTTCCCGGGTCGGAAAAACCTAGTGATACCGCACAGACAACAAGCTCTTCCTCCGACAAGGGCAGGTGGTGCCGGATCTCGGTGTGAAATTTCGACCAGGTTTCCTGGGCGCAAGTATCAAACCCGCGTCCTTTTGCGGAAACCATGAAGGACTGAATAAACATGCCCAGGTCCAACCAGCTCCCAACCTCGAGGCGGCGGTTGATCGTGAAAATCAACCCAACAGGGGCTTCAAAAAATTGGAAATTTCTGGCCGTCTGTCTTTGTCGGGCTTCCAGGTCTGAATATTCAATATCCAGCGCGCCATAAAAAATCTCACCAAATTTTTTCCGTCGGGAGAGGAAAGGCTCGTGCAGCGGTTCAGTATAATATTTATACTCGGAAACATGGCCAGCGGCGTTCGCGGCATATTCCCGCGAGATCGCAGTGCATAGGGATTCCTTGACCTCTCCTCCGACCACGTAGACGCGCCAAGGCTGGATGTTTGCGCCACTTGGGGCATGACCGGCGATCTCCAGGATTTCAGCAATTTCATTCCGCGATACCTGCTTGTCCAGGAAATAGCGTGCGGAATACCGGTCGACGATGGCCTGATCAACAGCGTTGAGCCTCCTGTCCCGGTGACGTTTCGCGGACCCGTCCGTCATTCCCCTGACTTCCTGTCATCGAACCCGTTCGAAACCATTGTCATTCTCCTTTGCGCCAGAAGCCGGCGTCACACCTCCAATTTTGAACAATTGACGGGACCCGATCGAGAGGAATAGATCACGCGCATCAACATGAACAAAATGAAAAATAAGCATTGTTATATTTCGAATTGCTCATCATAGTAATTTGACCCATTGGTGCAATTGGAGCCCTGCGGACAGCGGGCAAAAATCTGAATTTTGAGAAAGTTCGGCACATGGATATATTTCGGAATAACCTCGATCTAAATTTTCTGCGTGTTTTTGACGCCTTGATGCAGGAACGCAGTGTCAGGGGAGCCGCCACACGTATCGGCATCAGTTCTTCGGCAATCAGCCATTCCCTCGCAAAAATGCGAGCCCAGTTTGGAGACGAATTGTTCGTGCGCACCGGGGCCGGCATGCAGCCGACATCGCGGGCACTTGCCATGGCGGAGAATACCCGTGAAGCGCTGGTGAGGGTCGAATTGGCGGTATCGGCAACAGGGTTTGTTCCGTTGCGATCAGACCGGCAATTCGTCATCGCCGCGAATGACTATTTGAGCACCATGCTTTTGCCAAAAATTGGCGCAAAGACCCGGTCGATTGCACCAAACATCGAATTCATTATACGTCCGGGTACGCGCATCGACCTCGCCGAACAACTTGATTTAGGCCGGATAGATATCGCGATCGCTGGTTTCGGACTTGTTCCGCGACGCTATGATTCTGTCGAACTTTTCCGCGACCGGGATCTCCTGGTATCGTGCAAAAATCACCCGCTCGTGGGCAAGCGCATCGAAATTTCCGATCTGGTCGAATTTCTGTTGGTGGCGGTATCCCTTGGTGGTCTGGAAGAAGGCGCGAAGGAGGGGTTTATCTCGGAGCGGGGATTGGCGCGCCGCTCGGAGATGTTTGACCGCGCGGCCTTGGTTTCGGCGCTATCAAAAAATGGCGAACAGGCAAGATTTTCAATGATGCTCCCTCACTTTCTGGCGATGCCGGATATCCTCGCCGAATCTCGGCTTTTGGGGATTGTCCCGGCAGCGCTGGCGTCTCATTTTGAGCAGACACGGCAACTGGCGGTCCACGAATTGCCCTATGCCGATACCCCGACCCCGGTCCATGCAATTTGGCACAGTCGAAATGACGGCGACAACGCCCATCGATGGCTCAGGTCATTGTTGATGGACACGGTTCCCGAAATCTGGCCGGATCGTTTAAACAGTTGACTTGGAAAAGGGCATAAAAACACCCTCAAAAATTATGGTATTTGCCACGCGATGCCTATATAGAACCCACAGTTTCTCCAATGAACGTGGCCGGACAGCGAATCCATGCAAACCGTATTGATAACAATTCACCTGATGGTGGTGTTGGCGCTGATAGGCGTCGTGCTCCTGCAGCGCTCTGAAGGGGGTGCGCTTGGTATCGGTGGTGGCGGTGGATTTATGAGCGCCCGCGGCGCCGGCGACATTTTGACCAAGACAACCGGCATTCTGGCGGTTGTCTTCTTTGCAACCAGCATCAGCCTTACATTGTATGCCCGCAATTCGGAAACTGGACCCGGTGCAATTTTCGACAATATCGAGACCGAAATTCAGGTTCCGACATCAACCGGCGAGGGTGGTGAAACGGGTACGGGAAGCGGCGGCGTACTGGATATCCTGCGCCAGCAAAGTCAGCCGTCCGGGCCAGTGGTTCCCCAGTCCGAATAGTCCCCGGGTCAATATCTGTAAATATTCTGTCAGGCCACCTCCCAGGCAGTGCACAGTCTAATATTCCGCTCCGGAAAGATTGCGTCGCGATCAAATCTCGGCGATCATGTTGGGTACTCCAAGACCTCGCTGGCAGCCGACCAATGGAGCTATGCACCCATGACGGATACCAAAATCCGCGATTTGACCGAAGACGAAATCCGGCAGTTTGAAGTAGACGGCATCGTCTGCTTGAAAGGATTGTTTAGTGCTGAATGGCTGGCGCGTCTGGCTGCGTTGGCGGATGAAGACATGGCCAATCCGGGTCCGCTTCATATGGAACTGGAAAAAGGCGATGGCCCCGGCCGGTTCTTTTTCGATACCTTCATGTGGACCAGGATGACGGGTTTTAAGGATTTCGTGTTTGAATCGCCCGCCGCGAAAATCGCTGCCTCGGCCATGCGCTCCGATAAAGTGAATATTTTCTTCGACCAGTTGCTGATCAAGGAACCGGGCACGGAAGAACCAACGCCGTGGCACCACGATATGACTTATTGGCCCGTGCGCGGACGGCAGGTTTGCACCGTATGGCTTGCACTCGACGTGGTCGATCAGAATTCCGGCGCAGTCGAATATGTCAAAGGTTCCCATCTTTGGGGGGCTGAATACGCGCCGCCTGCATTTGCCGGGGATAGCCGCTACGATACGGGCTTGCCCAAAGTCCCGGATATTGCGTCCATGCGCGACGAACTTGAATTCGCACAATTCGATATGGAGCCGGGGGACTGCACGGTGCATCACGGGTTGCTCGTCCACGGCGCGCCGGGAAATGCAAATCCGGACCGTCGGCGCCGTGCGATGATAACCCGCTGGGCCGGAGACGATGCTGTTTATACCCCACACCCGAAAATCCAGCCCATGGCCTGGACCCCGGATATCAAATCCGGAGGCCCGCTTGATAGCGATTTATGGCCGGTTGTGTGGGCCCGGCAATAATCATGCTGAGGTAGCCAGACCGTATTTTTCTGTGGGTGACGCATTGTTTGCTTTCCAAGACCGGTGCGACTCGGTTATTCTACAATCCCATGACGCGGTATATTTTCATCACTGGCGGTGTGGTTTCTTCTCTCGGCAAAGGTCTCGCCTCGGCAGCGCTCGGTGCATTGCTGCAGGCGCGCGGGTTCCGAGTGCGCTTAAGGAAACTCGACCCCTATCTCAACGTCGATCCGGGCACTATGAGCCCGTATCAACACGGCGAGGTTTACGTGACCGACGACGGCGCGGAGACAGACCTGGATCTTGGTCATTACGAGCGGTTTACCGGCAGGCCGGCGACACAAGCAGACAACATCACGACCGGGCGGCTCTATCGGGACATTATCGCCAAGGAACGGCGCGGTGACTACCTGGGCGCCACCGTCCAGGTCATCCCCCATGTCACTGACGCCCTTAAGGAATTTGTTCTCGACGGCAATGAAGATGTAGATTTCGTCCTGTGCGAAATTGGCGGTACCGTTGGCGATATCGAGGGGCTGCCATTCTTCGAGGCGATCCGCCAGCTCGGCAACGATCTGGAACGCAGCCAATGCATTTATGTGCATCTCACTTTGTTGCCGTGGATTCCAAGCGCGGGTGAACTCAAAACCAAGCCAACCCAGCATTCCGTCAAGGAATTGCGCTCGATCGGCATCCAGCCGGATATCCTGCTGTGCCGCTCGGATCGCGAAATCCCGGCAACCGAACGACGCAAGATTGCACTGTTCTGTAACGTGCGCGAAAGCGCTGTCATCCAGGCGCTCGATGTTGCAAGCATCTACGATGTACCTCTGTCCTATCATATGGAAGGGTTCGATCGCGAAGTCCTGAATGCTTTCGGGATGGAAGCCGGCAAGGCGTTGCCGCTGGAAGTTTGGGAAGATATTTCCGACCGGGTGGCCAACCCGGAGGGAACTGTCAAAATAGCGATTGTCGGCAAATATACCGGCCTAAAAGACGCTTACAAATCCCTCATCGAGGCTCTGACCCATGGCGGCATTGCCAATATTGTTAATGTCGAACTCGAATGGATCGAATCCGAAGTGTTCGAAAACGAAGACCCCACGCCGTTCCTGGACGGCGTCAACGGCATACTGGTGCCGGGTGGGTTCGGGAAACGTGGCGCGGAAGGCAAAATCCTGGCGGCCAAGTTCGCCCGTGAACACAATGTACCGTATTTCGGCATTTGTTTCGGCATGCAGATGGCGGTGATCGAGGCCGCCCGAAACATGGCTGGTATTGATGGCGCGAATTCAACCGAATTTGGCGGGACCAGCGAACCGGTTGTCGGTCTGTTGACCGAGTGGTTGAAAGGCAACGAACTCGAACAGCGCCTTAAAAACGGGGACCTGGGCGGGACAATGCGACTTGGCGCGTACACCGCAAAATTGGGCGAGGGGACCCGCATCGCGGATATCTATGATGCGACTGACATTTCAGAGCGCCACCGCCACCGCTACGAGGTAAATATGAAATACCGCCCAGCGCTGGAAAAAGCAGGCTTGGTGTTTGCCGGTCTGTCGCCGGATGGGCTGTTACCGGAAACCGTCGAATTGACCGGGCATCCCTGGTTCATCGGGGTCCAGTATCACCCTGAACTGAAATCCAAACCGTTTGAGCCACACCCGTTATTCGCGTCCTTCATCGCGGCCGCGCTCGAACAATCCCGGTTGGTCTGATCATGGCCAGAGGAATAGATCATCTGGTGCCGGCAGTCCGGGACCTCGACAAAGCCCGAGAGGTTTATACCGGCCTCGGATTTACATGCACGCCAAAAGGCCAGCACGACTGGGGAACGGCCAATTTTCTGGTCCAGTTGGACGGCAGCTTCATCGAAGTCTTGACCGTGGACCGCCCTGAATTGCTGATTGATCCCAAAGAAAATGAATTTTCGTTCGGACGATTTGCCGAGGCATTCCTGAAGCGCGGAGAGGGCTTTTCCATGATGGTGCTGGAAAGCACCGACAGGGACGGCGATCTTCAGGATTTTCGATCCGGCGGTTTGAAGGTATACGAGCCGTTCGGCTTTTCCCGCCAGGCAATTTTACCATCAGGAGAAGCCGTCACGGTATCCTTCTCGCTGGCCTTTGTTGGAGACGATACGACCCCGGATATTGGCTATTTTTCCTGTCAGCACCATGCACCGCAATATTTCTGGAAAAAGGAATACCAGAGCCACCCGAACACCGCCAAGGCGGTCACCGAGGTCGCAATGGTATCCGCCGACCCGGGATCCCACGCGAAATTTCTGACAGGATTTTCCGGTAGCAAAACGACAACGGCAGGACCGGACGAACTTCTCGTCGAGACCCCAAGGGGCCGGATTGCGGTCCAGACCCCGTCCAGAAGCGCTGAAATATGGGGCGCACCAAACCCCGCGTTTGATGCGCCGTATCTCAGGGGATTTCGCATCGCGGTCGCCAGTCTTTCCGAGGCGAAAAAATGTGCCAGCGACAATGGGCTTTCCTTTGCAGACCGGGACAAGGAAATCCTTTTTCCGGTGTCTGAAACCATGGGCACGGCAATTATCCTGGAGCAGGCCTGATCCACGCTCGCATCCCGGCGGCAATTGCAATATATGTCGCCCGGGAATCCGCTTTAGCTTCGAGAGGCAATAGGCATGACAGTGAACGTTGGTCCGCTTGAAATCGGAAACGACAAACCGCTAACGGTTCTTGCCGGGCCGTGCGCACTGGAGAGCCGGGACCACGCCCTTGAAATGGCGGCAGCGTTGAAAGAGATTTCCGAGCGTCTCGGCATCGGGCTGATTTACAAGTCGTCGTTTGACAAGGCCAACCGGACAAGCCTCGACAGCCCGCGTGGTCTGGGCCTTGAGAATGCACTACCGATTTTTGCCGAAATCCGCGAAACAACCGGTCTGCCGGTCGTG
The DNA here is from genome assembly GCA_021775855.1 of Hyphomicrobiales bacterium. GTDB lineage: Bacteria > Pseudomonadota > Alphaproteobacteria > Rhizobiales > NORP267 > NORP267. Next base: position 62,393 of record JAJFGZ010000002.1, on the reverse strand, counting down.
ACCGACGTCCACGATCCGGCGCAATGCGCGATCGTTGCAGAAGCTGTAGATGTGTTGCAGATCCCGGCCTTCCTCTGCCGCCAGACCGATCTGTTGCTGGCCGCCGCAGCGACAGGCAAAACAGTCAACGTCAAAAAGGGGCAGTTCCTGGCGCCCTGGGACATGGCCAACGTGGTTGCCAAGCTGAAAAATGCCGGTAACGACAATATCCTACTCACAGAGCGTGGGGCGAGTTTCGGTTACAACACGCTTGTATCTGATATGCGTGCGCTTCCTGTTTTACGCGACACCGGGTGCCCTGTCGTATTCGACGCGACCCACTCGGTGCAGCAGCCGGGCGGTCAGGGCGGGACCAGCGGCGGGCAGCGGGAATTCGTTCCCGTGTTGGCGCGTGCAGCCGTTGCGGTCGGTGTGGCGGCGGTCTTTATCGAAACCCACCAGGACCCTGATAGCGCGCCGTCAGACGGCCCAAACATGGTGCCTCTCAACGAACTCGAAGCCCTGTTGAGCGATTTGATGGCGTTTGATGCTCTTGCCAAAAAGAGAGCCGCCGCAGCCGGGTAGGCTGCGGCGGCTTATCTTGCCGGGGGAAGATCATATTCCTGTAGAAAAAACCATGCGGGCGATGGTTGAAACTACATCTGGAATAGTGAAATCGGCAAGAATCTCCACTTGGTACGCGTCTAATGTGGATGAATCTGCAGGGGCACTCATTGATCTGGATCAAATTTTGAAATTTGTGCACTCTTTATGAGAAAAAAGTCGCGCGAACTATTATGGCGCCGTGAGTTTTGCCGTTTCGGAATCCCACCGCCACAGATTGTTGTTGGTGACATGGGTGCCACCGATCCAGCGATCGACCGGGTTCAGGCCTGTGTGATCCTTTTCGCCACGGAGTACCGCTAGGCCCACGTCCGTCAGGTCGATTTCGCCTGTAATAAAGGCTTTGCGCCGATCGTCGTCTTGAAGCAATCCAGCCGCGAACGGCTCGGACAATCCTTCCACCAGAGGTGCAGGGCAGCCAGCCAGATGGGCGAGTATTGTGAAAAACCCGGTGTCACCCCAGAACGCCGCTTCCTCCATCGCCATGGTGCGGGCAAAGAGCGGGCCGGGACGGTTTATACCGCGACTGATACAGAACAACATTTGTCGTTCCGTGCGGTTCAAACCATCGGATCTCGGAAGTTCCTCGAGCATCCGTGATATGGCTTTGTTCAGATATGGTAGTTTGGGAAATCCATCGGCGAGGCAGCCTGCAAATTCGACCGGCGCGTCCGCCCGGAACGCCCGCCAAACTCGTTGCGCGTCCGAAAACATATCCTCGTCAACGTCAACAGATTCATGTGCGAGATCGAGGATCGTTTCGGGCGACTGCATGCCCAGATACACAGACGCCTGGATGAGGGAAACATGCTTTTTGCGCCCGGCATTTGTCAACATGTCCAGGATCTGAATGAGTTGCAACTGGTCGTACAGATCGTGTTCGAACCAGAGTTCAATCTGGTCGAATTTCTCATGTAACTCGATCAATCCGTCGCGTGCGGCCATGCCCGCCAGGATATCGCCTTCATCACCCTCAAAAGCGTCTGATAAAAAATTAGCCCTGATGTCCCGAAGGCCTTTATCAGAATTTGTCAAAGGAACCGGACCCAGATGCAGGCAATCCCGCCAGGGTTCGATGACTGCTTTCTTACCGGCTTCGGTTAAAAGATCTGCGGCTGTGTCGCCGTTGGTTAGGACCAGTGTTGCCATGGGCCTCAGCCACGTCCCCGGTACGGCGCGACGCCCTGGTCCGGCAGCCAGAGATTGTTCGGCACACTGCCATGTTGCCAGAAAACATCGATCGGGATGCCACCGCGCGGGTACCAATAGCCACCAATCCTGAAAAACCTCGGCTCGAGTAGGTCGACCAGCCGCTTGCCGATGGCGACCGTGCAATCTTCGTGGAATGCCCCGTGGTTGCGAAATGAGGCCAGATAGAGTTTGAGAGACTTCGATTCAACCAGCCATCTGTCGGCAACGAAATCGATCACCAAGTGAGCAAAATCAGGTTGCCCGGTCACCGGACAAATCGACGTAAATTCCGGGCAGGTAAAGCGCACTAGATAGTCCGAATCCACATGCGGATTTGGAACCCTGTCGAGAACCGCCGCATCCGGCGACGTTGGAGCCTCGGCATTCTTGCCCAGTTGCAATTCGTTCTGTTCCATGAATATCAACTCTCGCGATGAGCCATTCTGGAGGAAATATATGACACGCAGAAGGGCACAATAAATGTCAGGACAACTTTCCACATGACGATCGGGACCTGCCCAGCAATGGCTTCCCATTGGTTGATCAGGGTGAGCAGGGGGCCAATAAAAGCCGCAACTGTAATTCCACGCTTTATCGCCCGCTGATTGCGGTTGCTCGAGGTTTCATCCATTTTCAAATTTGTCCCGTCACTGATCAGCATCCCGTTTATGTCACAAAGCGCGGGAGATCGGCAAACGGAACAATTTTAGGCGCTGGAGCAAGAGCTTTTGTGCCATGACGGCTTTATTTTCCTCGCCCAACGTCTATGAATGACGCAACAATTCCGTCCCACACGAGAAATACAGGAAAACCGATTCATGGCCGCGATTATGGATATTCATGCCCGTCAGATTCTGGACAGCCGGGGTAACCCCACGGTCGAGGTCGATGTGGTTCTGGAAGATGGATCCTTTGGCCGCGCCGCGGTGCCATCGGGCGCGTCAACAGGCATACACGAAGCGGTGGAATTACGCGACGGTGGCACCGAGTGGGGAGGCAAGGGCGTGACAAATGCCGTTGCGGGCGTGAACGGTGAGATTTTCGAAGCCATGGCCGGGCGCGAAGCCAACAATCAAAGCGAGATCGACCAGACACTGATCGATCTGGATGGAACGGACGATAAAGGCCGGCTCGGGGCCAACGCGATCCTCGGCGTGTCTCTTGCAGTAGCGCAGGCGTCGGCCATCTCGAACGCCAAACCGCTCTACGCATATCTGGGTGGTGAAGAAGCGATCACCCTCCCGGTGCCCATGATGAATATCCTCAATGGCGGGGCGCATGCCGACAACCCGATCGACATCCAGGAATTCATGATCCTGCCGGCGGGTGCTGCCAATTTCGCGGATTCTGTGCGGATCGGCGCCGAGATATTTCACATCCTCAGGGGTCGCCTGAAAGACGCCGGATACAGCACAAATGTCGGCGACGAGGGCGGCTTTGCGCCAGACATCGCGTCAGCCGACGACGCTTTGGCGTTCATAACGCAATCGATCGAGGGTGCGGGCTACAAGCCCGGCGAGGATGTATTCCTGGCGCTCGATGCAGCCTCCAGCGAATTTTACAGAGATGGAGCCTACCATCTGCAAGGCGAGGGCAAGGTGCTCGATGCCGGCGGCATGGTTGATTATTACGAGGACTTGATTGCGCGATACCCGATCATATCCATTGAGGACGGCATGGCCGAGGACGATTGGGACGGTTGGGCGGCAGTCACAAGATCGATGGGTGACAAATGTCAACTCGTGGGCGACGACCTGTTCGTCACCAATACCGAGCGGCTGCAAAGGGGAATCGATGAAAAAATTGCCAATTCGATTCTCGTCAAGGTCAACCAGATTGGGACTCTGACAGAGACTTTGGCGGCGGTAAAAACCGCACACGACGCAAATTATACCGCCGTCATGTCGCACCGCTCGGGCGAAACCGAGGATACGACAATTGCCGACCTTGCCGTTGCCACCAATTGCGGTCAGATCAAAACCGGATCCCTGGCGCGCTCCGACAGAACCGCCAAATACAATCAGCTGATCCGCATCGAGGAACAGCTTGGCAAAAAAGCAATCTATGCCGGAAAATCCGTCATCCGGTCCTGAGTGATTTAGCTTTCGTTTACCTATCGCCATCACCATTGTCCTGGCAACGGGACAAGGATTGAAATGACCAATACCCGCACCATAAGCAGGTACGTGAAACGCTCACTTTTTCCGGCATTTTGCACCATTGTGATTGCCTATTTTGCCTACCACGCGATCAACGGAAATCGAGGGTTGATCGCCTGGCAGCAATTGCAACTGGAAGTGGTTGAATTGCAGAGCGATCTGGACGCAATGCGCCTCGAGCGCGCGCGACTGGAGCAGCGCATTGCCTTGTTACAGCCGGACAATCTCGACCCCGATATGCTCGACCAACGTGCCCGGGAAATCCTCAACCTCGCCCATCCAGACGAAATTATCATCCTCCGCTCGTTGAACTGATTGCGCCTTGTTGAATAGGCCACTTTGGCCGATCAATTGCTTCCATATAGGGAAGAAAGGCACTAGGCTTGGCGTTTAGCGGTTAATCAGGGCGGACCCATATGGCGGCAACAAAAAGAAAACCGGCATCTCGCGGAAACAGTAAGAAACAGTCCAGCAAAAAAGACAGTTCTCCGCGCCCGGCCTCCGGTTCGAATACGGCTATTGAATTTACCAGCGAAGAAGAAATCGACGCCTACAAGCGCATGTTGCTTATCCGCCGTTTTGAGGAAAAAGCTGGGCAGCTATACGGCATGGGCTTTATCGGCGGATTTTGCCACCTCTACATCGGCCAGGAAGCAGTGGTGACGGGGATGCAGATGGCCGCAAACGAAGGCGATCAAGTCATCACATCATACCGCGACCACGGCCACATGCTCGCTTGCGACATGGACCCGAAAGGCGTTATGGCGGAATTGACCGGCCGGGCGACCGGGTATTCCCGTGGCAAAGGCGGGTCCATGCACATGTTCTCGCGGGAGAAAAATTTCTACGGCGGCCACGGTATCGTCGGCGCCCAGGTCTCGCTTGGAACTGGTTTGGCTTTCGCCAACAAATACCGGGACGACGGTTCAGTCTCGATGACCTATTTCGGCGAAGGCGCGCTCAACCAGGGGCAGGTCTACGAGAGCTTCAATATGGCCGCGCTGTGGAAATTGCCGGTCATCTACGTTCTCGAAAATAACCAATACGCCATGGGTACATCGGTGACCCGTGCGGCGGCTAAATCTGAAGAGCTTTACAATCGCGGCTCGGTGTACGGCATCCCCGGCGAACAGGTCGACGGGATGGATGTGCGTGCCGTGCGCGCCGCCGGTGCCCGGGCTCTGGCACATTGCCGGGACGGCGAAGGACCTTATATTCTCGAAATGCGTACCTACCGCTATCGCGGCCATTCCATGTCCGATCCGGCCAAATATAGGAGCCGCGACGAAGTCAAGGATATGCGCGAACACCACGACCCGATCGAGCAATGCCGGGTCCGGATTGTCGATGCCGGCGTCGCGGATGAAGCCGTACTGAAGGATTTCGACAAAGAGATCCGGGCGACCGTGAACGAAGCCGCAGAATTTGCCCAGACCGGCCCGGAACCTGATCCGGCCGAGCTCTGGACAGACATCCTGGTTTAGGGGGAATTCGATGGCTGTCCAAATTCTCATGCCCGCTTTGTCCCCCACCATGGAAGAAGGCACGCTTGCCAAATGGTTGGTGAAAGAGGGCGATTCCGTCACTTCTGGCGATATCATCGCTGAGATTGAAACCGATAAAGCGACCATGGAAGTGGAAGCGGTTGATGAAGGCGTAGTCGGCCGGATTCTGGTTGCCGAAGGCACGGAGAACGTGCCGGTCAACGCCCCGATCGCCGAATTGTTGGGTGACGGCGAGGAGGCGTCGGAAGCGCCGGCACCCGTCACGGCTCCCGACCCCGCGCCAGCCCCTGCCGGCGAAACCGTTGAAGCGCCCGTTACCGCGCCCGCTTATGTATCAGTACCCCTGGAAGCCGATCTACCGGAGGGCACGGCAATGGTCGAAATGACCGTCCGCGACGCCCTGAACGCTGCCATGCGCGAAGAAATGCGGGCAGATGCGGATGTGTTCCTGATCGGCGAAGAGGTGGCCGAATACCAGGGTGCCTACAAGATCAGCCAGGGCATGCTCGAAGAATTCGGGCCAGAGCGGGTCATCGATACACCTATTACCGAACACGGCTTTACCGGCCTTGCGACAGGCGCGGCGCTCTCCGGGCTAAAACCTATTGTTGAATTCATGACCTTCAATTTCGCCATGCAGGCGATTGATCACATCATCAATTCGGCCGCGAAAACCCTATACATGTCGGGCGGCCAGTTGGGTTGTTCGATCGTGTTTCGTGGAGCCAACGGAGCAGCCGCCCGGGTCGGCGCGCAGCACAGTCAGGATTACGCCCCCTGGTACGCCAATGTGCCCGGCCTCAAGGTCGTCTCGCCCTATAGCGCTGCAGACGCCAAGGGCTTGCTTAAATCCGCGATCCGCGATCCCAACCCGGTTATTTTTCTGGAAAACGAGATTCTCTACGGCCAGACCTTTGAAGTGCCGGATATCGAGGACTGGATCGTTCCCATCGGCAAGGCGAAAATCGAGCGCCCCGGTGCGGACGTCACTTTGGTTGCCTGGTCCCACGCCATGACCTACGCCCTCGAGGCGACCGGGCAATTGACCGCCGACGGGGTGGATGTGGAATTGATCGATCTGAGGACCATCCGTCCGATGGATATGGAAACGATCCTCACTTCGGTCCGCAAAACCGGACGCATCGTGATCGTCGAGGAGGGCTGGCCCCAATGCGGCGTCTCAGCCGAAATTGCCGCCCGTGTCACCCAACAAGCCTTCGATTATCTCGACGCGCCGCCGGCAACTGTTGCCGGCAAGGATGTCCCCATGCCGTACGCTGCCAATCTTGAAAAGCTAGCATTGCCAAACACCGCCGAAGTGATCGAGGCGGTGAAATCCGTCTCTTACCGTTAGGAGGGCTGCATGCCAATCGACATCCTGATGCCAGCATTGTCGCCCACCATGGAAGTGGGCAATCTTGCCAAATGGCACGTCAAGGAAGGCGACAGCGTCAGCGCCGGCGATATCATTGCCGAGATCGAGACCGACAAGGCGACGATGGAGATCGAATCCATTGACGAAGGGACGGTTGGTAAAATTCTGATCGCCGAAGGAACGGTGGATGTGCCCGTTAACCAGCTGATCGCGGTTTTACTGGAAGACGGCGAAGACGCGTCGGCGATCAAGGCTTCATCGGCTGGCGCGCCAAAGGCCTCCCCGGTACCCGACCAACCCGCGCCATCAGCCGTGCCGTCGCCTGCTGCTGCCCCCGAGCCCTTGGCCGCACCGTCCATCGCCATCAATGGCGGCGCGCGGGTGTTCGCCTCACCCCTGGCGCGCCGCATCGCGGCCGCCGAGGGTCTCGACCTTGCTGCAATCAGCGGGTCCGGGCCAAAGGGGCGGATCATCAAGCGCGACGTGGAAGCGGCGCTCAAATCCGGTGGCGCCAAGGCTGCGCCGTTTGCCGCCAGCTCCCCCATGGCCACAAGCATGTCCGGCGACAAGATCCGGGCCATGTACGAGGATGGCAGTTACGAAGAGATCCCCCACAACGCAATGCGCAAGATCGTCGCGGAGCGGTTAACTGAATCCAAGCAAACGGTGCCGCATTTCTACCTCACGATTGAGTGCGAACTCGACAAATTGTTGGCCATGCGCAAAGACATAAATGGCCAGGCGCCTGAAACCGACGGCAAACCGGCTTACAGGGTTTCGGTCAACGACTTTGTCATCAAGGCGCTCGCAATGGCGCTGAAAGTGACCCCAATGGCCAACGCTACCTGGACCGACGATGCCCGGCTGATCCACAAGCATTCCGATGTAGGTGTCGCCGTGGCGGTCGAGGATGGATTGTTCACGCCGGTTATCCGCAGCGCCGACGAAAAAACCCTGTCGACCATCTCCAACGAGATGAAGGACCTTGCGGGCCGCGCCCGAAACAAGAAACTTGCGCCTCACGAATACCAGGGCGGGGCTACCGCCGTTTCCAACCTCGGCATGTTCGGTATCCGCGAATTCTCCGCCGTGATCAATCCGCCCCACGGCACCATTCTGGCGGTCGGGGCAGGGACCCCACGCCCTGTTGTCAAGGACGGTGAGGTTGCGGTCGCGACCATCATGTCGGCGACGCTTTCCTGCGACCATCGGGTGGTCGACGGCGCGTTGGGCGCGGAATTGCTTGCGGCCTTCAAGGGCTTTATCGAAAAGCCGGTCCGGATGTTCGTATGAGCATCGCGCACGGCGAAAAACCGAGCGGCACGGTGTTGCGGCATTTGGTTGGCCTGATTCTGTTTCCGGCCATCGGGTTCGCGGTGGCGTTCCTCTGGTTGATGTTCGTCACCCGCGTCATGGGGATTAGCCAGACCGGTTTTGGCACAGGAGCGGCGGTCGTCGTGTTTCCCATATATGCAAGCGTCTATGGGCTGTTGATCTGGCTGCCGATCTGGTTTCTTTATGACCGCAAACGCGGACAGATGTCTTCCCGCGCAGCGATTTTAATCGGCTTGGGGACTGGCCTGATACTGGTCATCGTCGTTGCCGGGTTCCGCAGTTTTGGCCCGGCGCCTGGCGCGGAATTTTTCGGGTGGGCCATTCTCGCAATCACTACGATTGGCGGCTGGTCGCACAACAAGATTCTCCATCCCTGAGGCAGAGTTTGAGCCATGGCAGAAAATCAGTTCGACGTAGCTATCATCGGCGGCGGTCCCGGCGGGTATGTGGCGGCCATCCGGGCTGCTCAACTGGGCCTCAAGACGGTTGTGATCGAGCGCGCGTACCTTGGAGGCATTTGCCTCAACTGGGGCTGCATCCCGACCAAAGCGTTGCTCCGCTCAGCCGAAATATACCACCATATACAGCATGCGGAAGATTACGGCCTGTCGGCGGGCAAGACCGGTTTCGACCTGAAAAAAATCGTCGAGCGCTCCCGTGGTATCTCCAAACAACTAAACGGTGGCGTCGGCCATCTCATGAAGAAAAACAAAATCAAGGTGATCGACGGAGAGGCAAAAATAACCGCTATCGGTAAAATCGCGGTCACAGGCAAGGATGCGGGCGAGGTTCTGGCCAAGCATATAATCGTCGCCACTGGCGCCCGACCACGCGTTTTGCCCGGCCTTGAGCCGGACAAGAAGCTGATCTGGACCTATTTCGAAGCCATGGTGCCGGAAAAAATGCCAAAATCTTTGCTGGTCATCGGATCGGGCGCGATCGGGATCGAATTTGCCTCCTTTTTCGCGACCCTTGGCGCGGACGTAACCGTCGTCGAGCTATTGCCGCAGATACTTCCAGTGGAAGATGAGGAAATCGCCGCAATCGCTCGGAAAAGGTTCGAAAAACAGGGCATCAAGATCATGTCCTCCGCCAAGGTCGACGGGCTCAAAAAGGGCAAGGACAGTGTGGAAGCCAACATCACAGACAAGGACGGCAAGGCCCATAAACTGACCGTCGACCGGGTCATCGCCGCGGTCGGCGTTGTCGGCAATATCGAAGACCTCGGCCTGGAAGCCCTCAAAATAAAAACCGATCGCGGCACCATTGTTGCCGACAATTTAGGCCGCACAAATGTTCCCGGCATCTACGCCATCGGTGATGTGGCGGGTCCGCCCATGCTGGCCCACAAAGCAGAACACGAAGGGGTTGTCTGCGTGGAAGCCATTGCAGGCGGGCATCCGCACCCGGTTGAGAAAGACAAAATCCCCGGCTGCACCTATTGCACGCCGCAAATTGCGTCTGTCGGTTTGACGGAAAAAGCCGCCAAGGAAGCCGGAATTGCAGTCAAAATCGGCCGATTCCCGTTTCTCGCCAACGGCAAGGCGATCGCGCTTGGGGAGGCCGATGGGCTGGTCAAAACGATATTCGACGCAAATACCGGACAGTTGCTGGGCGCGCACATGGTCGGCACCGAGGTGACCGAGCTTATTCAGGGATTTGTGGTGGCGATGAACCTGGAAACAACGGAAGAGGAATTGATGCATTCCGTCTTTCCACATCCCACGTTGAGTGAGATGATGCACGAAAGTGTACTCGGCGCGTATGGCCGGGCCATTCATTTCTGATTTTTGAAAGGAATACACCATGAACGATGTCATGGGAATTATGTCGATGCCCGGCGCCGGCCTATTCAGCATGATCATAATCGGGATGCTGGCTGGGTGGATCGCGGAAAAAGCGACCAAAAGTAACCACGGGTTGCTGACCAACATGATCGTCGGGATCGCCGGATCGTTTGTAGGTCGCGCGGTCGCGGATACGCTCAATATCCGTTTTGCCGGTTGGTTCTGGGGAAACCTGATTGTCTCGGCGATCGGCGCCATCGCCCTGGTCTATATATGGCGCGCCGTCAAGAACAGGTAACGCCGTCATGGTCACTTTGGTCGATACGTTAGGTCAGTCGTCGCGCGGCGCGCGCCATCCGGAAAAGGCGCACAAGCCGGACCAACCGGTCCTGCGTAAACCTTCCTGGATCAGGGTCAAGGCTCCCGGATCGCCGATCTACCACGAGACAAAAAAAATCGTGCAAGACAATAATCTTGTCACGGTGTGTGAGGAGGCGGGCTGCCCGAATATCGGCGAATGCTGGACCAAGCGCCATGCCACTTTCATGGTCATGGGCGATACCTGCACCCGCGCCTGTGCCTTCTGCAACGTGCGCACTGGCATCCCTGCGCCATTGGATGCGGATGAGCCAAAAAACGTAGCGAGCGCCGTGCGCCAGCTGTCTCTCAAGCATGTGGTGATCACCTCGGTTGACCGCGACGACCTCAAGGATGGCGGCGGGCAGCATATCGCCGATGTGATTGCAGCGATCCGACAGGCAACGCCTGCGACAACCATCGAAGTGCTGACACCGGATTTCCTACGCAAGGACGGCGCGCTCGAGACCGTCGTCGCTGCGAAGCCCGACGTCTTCAACCACAATCTGGAGACGGTGCCATCCAACTACCTGACCGTACGCCCCGGTGCGCGGTATTTTCATTCGATCCGACTGTTACAGCGGGTAAAGGAAATCGACGCCACCATGTTCACCAAGTCCGGAATCATGGTGGGTCTCGGCGAAACCCGCAACGAAGTCCTGCAATTGATGGATGACCTGCGGAGCGCGGACGTGGATTTCCTCACCATCGGTCAATATCTGCAACCGACCCGAAAGCATATTTCGGTCGCCGAATTCGTGCCCCCGGAGCAATTCGAGAGCTACGCTGACATTGCCCGCTCGAAGGGTTTCCTGCTTGTCTCTTCGAGCCCGCTGACGCGTTCGTCGCATCACGCGGGCGAGGACTTCGCCCGCCTCAAAGCTGCCCGCGCGGCGCGTTAAAAAATCGACAGATCGAGGTCCCGTTTGGCGCCCAGCCAAATGGCATGATCGCGGTGATCGACCAGTTCGTCGCCGCTTTCAGGGTGGATGAAAATTACCAGACCGGCCCGGTTCAAGGCGAACCACGGTGCGACGTCGGCGAATTTTGACGCCGGAAACGCCACCTGACTGCTCCAGTCGGGATGCGGCCCAACGGGCTTGTCGTGCCAACGCCCGTAGGTCAGGTCAGGAAAATTTACTTCCAGCCTGCCGCGAACTTCCTGCGCCAGGTCCTTGGTCTCAGCATCGTAGTAGATATGCGCGTGGTAGCTCTTGATACTGGAGATAGGTTTCTCCATGTTGGTCACGTCGCTGGTTATCCCTTTGCTCTGACGTAAGATCCGGGCGCGTCCTCGATCGGCTTCAGCTCCCCGCCACCGATTTCACGGGCGTCCACGTGTTTATTGTCGAGCCCAGCAATCCACGAATGCCAGTCGGGCCACCAGGACCCAGGAGTCTCGGTCGCATTTGCCATCCAATCCTCTAGGTCACCGTCAACCGGCGCTGCGCCCGTCCAAAATTGGTATTTGTTTTTGGCGGGAGAATTTATAACGCCCGCAATATGACCGGAGCCGGCAAGAACAAACCGGACTTCGCCGCCAAGAAAACGGCTTCCATGATACGCAGATTTGGCAGGTGCGATATGGTCTTCCTTCGTTGCCAGATTGTAGACGGGAATGGTGACTTTACTGAGATCCAGTGTCTTGCTGCCCATCATCATGCGCCCACCCGTCAGATTATTATTGAGGTAATATTCGCGCAGATAAAACGAATGATTGGCCGCCGGCATGTTGGTGGAATCCGAATTCCAGAAGAGCAAGTCGAACGGGAAAGGGGCTTCACCTTTGCCATAAACATTGACCATGTAAGGCCAGATCAGGTCGTTCGCGCGCAACATGTTGAAGGCGCTCGACATATGATTGCTCTCCAAATAGCCGGTCGCTGCCATCTCTTTTTCAACCGCCTGGATCTGTTCCTCGTCGACGAAGACCATTAGGTCGCCGGCATAAGTAAAATCGATTTGGGTCGTAAAAAATGTCGCACTCTTGATTGGTTTCTTGCGCCCCTTCGCCATGAACGCCAGGGTCGTCGCGAGCAGGGTTCCGCCAACGCAGTACCCGATCGCGTTAAGTGATTTTTCCCCGGTCGCTTGCTCGACTATGTTGCAGGCCTCAATGATGCCTTCGTGCATATAATTTTCAAACGTCTTGGTGGCAATTTCGCGGGTCGGATTGACCCAGGAAATGACAAAGACACTGTGCCCCTGATCAACGCACCACTTGATGAAACTCTTTTTCTCGTTGAGGTCGAGGATGTAAAATTTGTTGATCCAGGGCGGGATGATCAGGAGAGGGCGCTTTAGCACTTTCTCAGTGGAGGCCTCGTACTGGATGAGCTGGATCAGTTCGTTTTGATAAATCACTTTACCCGGGGTGGTGGCGAGGTTTTCGCCAACTGAAAAGGCATCATAGTCGGACTGCCGGATCTTCAGATTACCACCGCCACGCTGAATATCCTCCGCCAGCATCTTCATGCCCCGGACAAGATTTTCGCCTTTCGAGGTTAGCGTCTCGCGGAGAAGCTCCGGGTTCGTTGGCACGAAATTTGAGGGCGACAAGGCGTTGATCAGTTGGGAGAGATAAAATTCTGCCTTCTTTTTGGTGACCTCATCGATATTGTCGGTATCATCGACTTGGTGCTCGGCCCAGCGTGAGGTAACCAAATAGGCTTGCTTCACAAAGTCAAAATACTGGTTGTTGCTCCATTCCTCATCTTTGAAGCGTTTATCTCCCGGGTCGGGCTCGGCAGCTGGCTCAACATACTCGCCCATGAAGCGGTGCATGCTCTTGCTCCAGAGATCGAAATACCCGGTCATCAGGTCGGATTGCGCTTTTACGGCCTTTTCAGGGTCCGCCATCCACCGTTCGGCAACAGTGCCGAGGATCCGCGCCGCGGCGTTGAGGGATTGACCGGTGTTTTTACTACCCTGCGCCGCCGCAAGATTGGAGAGGGCCTTGCCGCTTTCTTCGAATAAGCGAACGACATTTTGTAGAACTTCCTCGGCATTTGAGGCAACTTCGTCAGCAGGTTTCTTGTCGTCTGTCATGATTCAAGAATTTCGCAGAGGCGATTTGTTAATCAAATATTCCATGATTCAGTCACAAAGTTATTTCACTTCTTCCAGTCGGTCATGGCATAGGGTCGTGACATAGCTTAACGCATTGGCAGGCCGAGTCACATGGTGTCTCTTAAAATCCTGGTTAAATCCAAATTTCATCGCAGTTCGTTCAGTTCAAGGCCGGTGCGAATAGCGCTGATAACTTGCATTTTAGGACTGGCCACGGCCTGCTCACTCAATGATGACCTGGGAACGACACTGGCAGTACCGACGACCTATCCCAAATTCAGCGACACGCCAAATCCGGTAAATACGTCCCTTTCGCCAGCCGAGGTAACGGCGTTACGGATGGAACTGAATGATCTGGCCGCCTCCCACGATTCCGCCAGGACCGAGCAGATTGTAGACCGATAAGATTTCGCGCTTTGGATCCAGACCATGCCCAACCAGTTTCACCGTATAAAACGCCTCCCGCCATATATTTTTGAGGAGGTCAACGCCGCCAAGGCCAAAGCCCGCGCCAAGGACATTGATATTATCGATTTCGGCATGGGCAATCCGGATATGTCGACACCGGACCATATCATCGAAAAGCTGGTGGAAACGGTTCGTAAACCGCGCACCCACCGGTATTCGGCGTCGCGCGGTATCCAGGGCTTGCGCAAGGCCCAGGCCGGCTATTACGGCCGCCGATTTGGCGTCAAGCTCGATCCCGATACCCAGATTGTCGCCACACTCGGCTCCAAGGAAGGGTTCGCCAATATGGCCCAGGCCATTACCGCACCAGGCGATGTGGTATTGGTACCGAACCCCACCTACCCGATCCATATGTTCGGGTTTCTTCTGTCCGGTGGCGCGATCCGTCATTTGCCGGCGCAACCGGGCGAGGAATATTTGCGACGGTTGGATCACGCGGTTCGCCATTCGATCCCGAAGCCGATTGTTGTCGTAATCAATTTCCCAGCCAATCCCACTGCCTATACGGCGGATATGGATTTCTATGTCGAAGTAATTGCGCTGGCCCGCAAACACGATCTGTTCGTGTTGTCGGATGTGGCCTACGCAGAAATGTATTTCGACGACAATCCACCGCCATCAATGTTGGAAGTCCCGGGCGCCATGGACATGACAGTGGAATTTTCCTCAATGTCTAAAACCTACGCCATGCCCGGATGGAGGATGGGTTTCGCAGTCGGCAACGAGCGCTTGATTGCAGCTCTCGCGCGGATCAAGTCTTACCTTGATTACGGCGCCTTCACGCCCATCCAGGTAGCCGCAACGGCCGCCTTGAATGGCCCGGACTCGGTGATCGATGATATCCGTGAAACATACCGAAGCCGGCGGGACGTTTTGGTTGATTCTTTTGGCCGGGCCGGATGGGAAATACCGTCGCCCGCTGCCACAATGTTCGCCTGGGCGCCGGTCCCGGACCCTTTCCGGGAACTTGGATCCCTGGAATTTTCCAAGCTTTTGATCGATAAAGCAGACGTCGCTGTTTCACCGGGGATCGGGTTTGGCGAATACGGCGAAGGTTATGTGCGGATTGCCCTTGTGGAAAACGAGCAGCGGATCCGCCAGGCCGCGCGAAATATCCGCCGTTTTCTTGCAACCGCCCCTGAAACCATGCACAACGTCATCCCTATTGGGGCTCGATAATCGCAATCCGGACTGTCCGGCTCCCTTGTATTTATCTGGTCATGACAGGATCCCTCCAGGGATGACAAACAGCTTGAAAATTGGTGTCGCCGGTCTCGGCACGGTTGGCGTGGAAGTCGCCCGGCTTTTGGCTGAAAAAGGGCCGCTTCTGGCGGCCCGGTCCGGGCGCCCGGTTGAGTTGGTCGGGGTATCTGCGCGCGACAGAAACAAAGACCGTGGCATCGATCTGTCCAATGCAACATGGTTCGACGACGCACTGGCACTTGCACGAGATCCTTCAATTGATGTCTTTGTAGAACTGATTGGCGGCGAAGACGGCATCGCACTTGCCTCGGTGACCGAAGCACTGGGCGCCAGAAAGCACGTCATTACCGCCAACAAGGCGTTGCTTGCGCGCCACGGCAACGAGCTGGCGCAAAGCGCTGAAGACAACATGGTTTCGCTTGGGTTCGAAGCGGCCGTTGCAGGCGGGATCCCGATCATCAAGACGATCAGGGAAAGCCTGGCGGCGAACTGTGTGACCCGCGTATTCGGAATCCTCAACGGTACCTGCAATTATATCCTGACACGCATGGAAAAAGAGGACCTGTCCTTCGAAGCGGTCCTGAAAGACGCCCAAAATCTCGGTTACGCTGAAGCCGACCCTACCTTCGATATCGGCGGCCACGACACCGCCCACAAACTGGCGATCCTTACCAGCCTGGCGTTCGGGACCCGGATCAACAGTGATTCCATATACGTTGAGGGTATAGAGGCGGTCGCAACCGCCGATATCAAAGCGGCCGACAATCTCGGTTACCGTATCAAGCTGCTTGGCGTCGCCGTTGCCACCGATTCCGGGATCGAGCAACGGGTCCACCCGACCCTGGTTGAGAAATCTTCTCAAATCGCACAAATCGATGGGGTAACCAATGCGGTCGTTATTGACGGCGATATTGTCGGAGAAATTCTGTTGGCGGGACCGGGCGCTGGTGGGTCTGCAACCGCGTCCGCCATATTGGGCGATGTGGCTGATATCGCTGCCGGAACTATCCGTACGCCTTTGGGTCGTCCGGCAGCTGAGCTAAAGCAATATCAGAATGCGCGCATGCGCGCCCACGAGGGCGGGTATTTTATCCGCCTCAACGTCTACGACCGTCCGGGCGCGTTCGCAGCCATTGCCTCGCGGATGGCTGAGCAAGACATATCCCTTGAACACATTCTCCAGCACCAGGACGATCAGGACGTCGTGAGCGGGCGGCAATCGGTCACCCTTGTAACCCACGAGACGCTGGAGGAAAATGTACGCATGGCGTTGGCTGCAATCCGCGAAGACGGCCATATAGATAACCAACCACAGATGATCCGCATCGAACGGTAACATCAAAATCGGGGAGCAATACGGGATGGGAAGCGATAAATCCGGGGAGCATGTTCTAGACCGCGTGCTGACACTGGAAATTGTCCGCGTGACAGAACGCGCGGCTGTTGCTGCCGCGCGTCTACGCGGCCGTGGCGACGAACACGCGGCCGACCAGGTTGCGGTCGACGCGATGCGAACCGAATTAAATAGTCTCCAGATCCGGGGAACGGTCGTGATCGGCGAGGGCGAACGCGACGAGGCACCTATGCTGTTTATCGGCGAAGAAGTTGGTACCGGGGAGGGGCAGGAAGTCGATATCGCTTTGGATCCGCTGGAAGGCACCACGATATGCGCCAAGTCCCTGCCAAATTCACTTGCGGTGATCGCCATGGCAGAAAAGGGCAGTCTGTTAAACGCCCCTGACGTCTATATGGATAAGATCGCGATCGGCCCCGGGTTTGAACCCGGGTTGGTCGATATTGACGCTTCGCCCGAAGATAACATCAAAAAATTGGCTTTGGCCAAGGGCGTGCCGGTCGATGAAATCACCGCCTGCATCCTGGACCGCCCGCGCCACGCCCGCGTTATCGAGGCAGTGCGGGATTGCGGCGCCGCTATCCGGTTGATCGGCGATGGTGACGTTGCCGGCGTCATACACACCACCAACCCGGAAGAAACCGGCATCGATATTTATATCGGTATCGGCGGCGCGCCAGAAGGTGTTCTGGCCGCTGCCGCGCTGCGTTGTATTGGCGGGCAAATGCAGTCGCGCCTTATTCTCGATACGGACGAGAAGGTCGCCCGCGCGGCACGTATGGGGATCGAAGACCCGAAGCGGGTATATTCCATGGAAGACATGGCGCGCGGCGATGTTCTGTTTTCGGCGACTGGCGTAACCGATGGCAACATGCTTCTGGGCGTGAAATTCGAAAAAAATTGCATCCGCACCGATTCGTTGGTTATGCGGTCGTCGACGAAAACGGTGCGCAGAATTTCAGCAGCCCATAGCCACGGGAATAAATTCACCGGTGGCCTGACATAGGAGGCCTACGCCGCTGCCCACCTCCTTGAAAATAAACGATATTGCAGAGGCCGCACCGTTTCTGGGCGTTGATCGCTCCGTGTCGGGCCGACGCTGGCGGTCGCGACTGGCACCAGGCGAGGAGCGGATCGCAACCGCAATCGCGCAAAAACTTGATTTGCCCGAATTGCTTGGCCGGGTTTTGGCCGGGCGCGGCGTGCAACCGGACGATGCAGAATTGTACCTGAACCCTTCGATCAGGAATCAAATGCCTGATCCATCTTCCCTGGCCGATATGGACCGCGCCGCCGAACGGATTGCGGAAGCTGTCAAATCAGGCGAGAAAATCACCATATTCGGCGACTACGATGTCGACGGTGCGACCTCGTCAGCAACCCTTGCAAGGTTCCTCGGCGCGGCCGGTGTCAGCGCAGATATCTATATCCCGGACCGGATATTTGAGGGCTATGGGCCAAATATCGAAGCACTGAAGGAAATCCGAAAGGGTGGAACAACCCTGCTGATCACCGTCGATTGCGGCACCGCCAGCCACGCTGTATTTGAGGAAATGGCGCAATCCGGGCTCGATATTGTTGTCCTCGATCATCACCAGACAGATGATAATCTCCCACCCGCCTATGCAATCGTAAATCCCAACCGCCAGGATGATCTGAGCGGGCTAAGTCACCTGGCCGCGGTCGGCGTGACGTTTCTCACCATCGTCGCGGTCAACCGGGCTCTCCGCCAATCAGGATGGTATACAGAGACGCGACCCGCACCGGATCTGATGCAGTGGCTCGATCTGGTGGCGCTCGGAACAGTATGCGATTCCGTTGCTTTGACCGGGTTGAACCGCGCCTTTGTGACGCGCGGTCTGGCGATCATGGACAACGAGCAGAATGCCGGATTGCGGGCCCTACGCCGAACTGCGCGCGCAAGCGGGGAGGCCAGCACCTACCATCTCGGGTTTTTACTCGGCCCCCGGATCAATGCCGGTGGCCGGATCGGTCGCGCAAATCTCGGCGCGTGCCTGTTGACCACAACAGAAGACTTCGAGGCCGGCGAGATCGCCACAACCCTTGATCGGTTGAACGCCGAGCGCCAGGAAATCGAGCAGCGTACAATCGAAGTCGCGCTGGCAGAAGCCGAGCGGGGCCTCGGCAAGGAAGCAGACAATTCTGTCATTGTCACCAGTGGCAATGATTGGCACCCGGGCGTCGTCGGGCTGGTCGCGACCCGGGTCAAGGACCGGTTCCAATTGCCGACCATCGCGATTGCCTTCGACTCGGACGGGAAGGGTACTGGCTCGGGCCGTTCGATCTCCGGTGTTGATCTGGGAAAAGCCATCCGATCAGCAGTGGAAGAGGGCATCCTGCTGAAGGGCGGTGGCCACGCAATGGCCGCAGGCCTGACAATCGAACGATCCCGCCTCGGCGATCTAAGGGCCTATCTAAGTGAACACATGGCCGATGACGTCGTACAATCGCGGGCGTCCGACAGCCTGGCCGTCGACGGCGCCCTGACAGCGTCGGCTGCCACCCCGGCGCTGATGCGTCTCCTGTCACGCGCAAGCCCCTACGGGATGGGCAACCCGGAGCCGCAATTCGTACTCCCTGCGCATAAAATCACCTATGCCGATATCGTCGGCACAGGTCACGTCAAGGTCGCGCTCCAGTCTGCGGATGGGAAGCGCCTGGACGCCATCGCCTTTCGCGCCGCCGATGCCCCGCTCGGCGCGTTCCTGCTCTCGAAACCACCGGCTCCAGTCCATTTGGCCGGTCGCCTGCGGCTCGATCGCTGGCAGGGCCGGGAGCGCGTGCAATTGCAGATAACCGACGCCGCCGTCTCAAAATAGCGAGGTCATATCCGGCGCCTAAACGCCGCCCAAAATGCGGGCGAGAATAATCCACATACAGATATTGCGTTTGGGGGCAATTCGGCCTTATAAGCTGCGGCGATGTGCGCCCTTCGTCTATCGGTTAGGACGCCAGGTTTTCAACCTGGAAAGAGGGGTTCGATTCCCCTAGGGCGTACCATCCAAAATTTCTATTCCCATTATTTCAATTGCTAACGACAAATATTGTCTAGGCTCTTTTTATTCCGGATTCATTTTCGAGTTTATCCATACCGGAGACTCTCAAGATCCGTCTGAATGCCTATTTGGCGCAGGTTTTGCTGTGTCAGGAATCCTGTTCATACGAATAACGAAAATCGCAATGGCTGGAGCCCTGCATGATTGTCTGGGTTCGCTCCAGTTTTATCTTTGGATCGTAGCCGGTGCAGAATGTCCCGTCGCGGCCACACGATAGAATATGGCCGATATCCGCCAGCCCCATCTCGCGGTACATTTCGGCGAACCGGCACCGGGTAATATTATAGTCGATCTTCTGCTCGCTTTCGTGGAGCATCTCGACTTCCAGTGCACCGCCGGCTTTCCATTGCTCCAGCAATTCGTGAAAACTCGACAATGACGTCGGCTCAGTCTGTGCCTCAGCATAAGCCTGGCCATGCGCAATGGCGTTTTTAACAATAGCTGACTTGAGAATGGAACCGGCCTTCGCGGCACCCAGTTCCATGACCATTTCCTCGTAGATTGGCTTGATGATATTGGCTTCGATTCGCCGCTGCTCGAGGATCGGAAGATCAGTCTTGCTCATTTTAAGTATCTCATTTTTCCGTTGATGCCAGTGAAGGCTTTTGAATCGTTTCAGAAATGATCAGACCGCGTTCTTCGTTCATCGCGTCACTCATGACGAATTTCAACAGTTTGCATGCTGTCGTCTTGGGTAGCTCATCCATAGCGCGGACACGATCTGCATTATATAGAGCGCATTTCATTTCTGGTAAAACGAGCTGGATTCGCTTCACCTGAAGTTTATCCCGGTTTCAAGACAATCCAAATACACACCATTTCTCCAGTTCTGGGCAAGGGAGAGCTCCAGCCGTTTTCCGGGGCTCCGTCCTGAAATACGCGCAATCATGATCGAGATTATTGCCACCAGGCCGTGTTCCCGGGTTGCACTCCGATGTTCTGTTATATATGATACGATTCGTATCGTAATTAAATTATCATGGAGTTCTTCTCGCATGCCGCATCTCAGTCAAACCAAGAATATGGATAATTTCCTCGAAGCCCTTTTGCGTGACCATCAGCGTTATTTGCCGATCATCGAATTCCTCGACGCGATCATTCTGAATACATCAGAGCTAAGCTGGGCGGATTGCGAACAGGTCGGGCTGGCGCTTGGCGAACAGAACAAATCGGTATTTTGTGCCGGCATCCGGACAGGCATGATCAAAGCCCTGGGAGGCGACACGAATCTGAACGGAAATGACAAGCTCCAGGCCATTCTGACGTTTGCCCAAAAGCTCAACGAGGATTCCAGCTCGGTTACAGAAATGGATATCCAGGCCATCCGCGACGCCGGCTGGAACGACCAGACGGTGGAGGACGTAGTCGGACTTGTGGCCGTCCTCAAAGTCTACAGCATCCTCGCCAACGGGCTCGGTTTCAAGGCGCTACCCGAAGCAGCATTCGACGAAATGGGTGCAGCAACGGTTCAGATGAAAGGTTACACGCCGGTTTTCCGCTCCTTCATGGAAAAAATTCAGGCCGCGTAGCCTCACGACAGACGACATCCGTTTAGATGCCACGGCAAAGTTGCCCGGGGAAGGAATTCCCGGGCGATGGCAGGTTCAAATTCTGCGCCTTTGGTGCACCCGGCGGAGTTCCGGAAAGAATCCCCTAACTTTAGAACCATGGAGCGACGAACATGTCATATTCTGGCGGGAGACATTTTCTTCAAATACCCGGGCCAACCAACGTACCCGATCGGATATTGAGGGCGATTTGTGCCCCGACGATTGATCATAGGGGGCCAGAATTTGCTGAGATGACCAATGGGTTGTTGGTCGATATCCGCACAATATTCAAGACCAGGGACCCGGTGGTAATCTACCCGGCCTCTGGAACCGGCGCGTGGGAAGCTGCACTGGTCAATACCCTGTCGCCAGGCGACAGGGTATTGATGTACGAAACCGGCCAGTTTGCGACGCTTTGGAAAGACCTTGCTGTACGTCTGGGCCTCAATCCGGAATTCATCTCAGGCGATTGGCGGCACGGCGTGGACGCATCCCGGATAGAGGCGGTATTGGCGGATGATACTGCAAATGAGATCAAAGCCGTCTGCATTGTACATAACGACACCGCCACGGGCATTACGTCCAACATAGCGGCCGTGCGCCAGGCGATTGATCGCGCCGGTCACCCTGCATTGCTGATGGTTGACGCAATATCTTCGCTTGCTTCAATCGATTACCGACATGATGAATGGGGTGTCGATGTGACCATCGCCGGTTCCCAGAAAGGGTTGATGCTGCCCCCCGGCCTGAGCTTCAACGCAGTCAGCGACAAGGCGATGGCCACCCATGCAAGTGCCCGGCTGCCCAGCTCTTACTGGGATTGGCAGGCCATAATTTCCGCAAATGAGGCGGGTTCGTTTCCCTATACGCCGGCAACAAACCTGTTATTCGGACTACGTGAAGCTCTCGACATGTTGAACGAAGAGGGTCTTGGGAACGTCTTTGTCCGGCACGATCGGCACGGCGAAGCGACCCGAAGTGCCGTGCGCCACTGGGGCCTGGAATTGGTCTGTGAGACACCGGAAGAATATTCCAGTGCTTTGACAGCGATTTTGGTACCCGAAGGGAGCGACGCAGATGGGTTTCGCAAATTTGTTCTCGACCATTTCAATATGTCGCTTGGCAGCGGCCTCGGTAAATTGTCCGGAAAAATATTCCGGATCGGTCATCTGGGTGACTTCAATGATCTCATGCTTGCGGCAACGCTTTGCGGCGTCGAGATGGGATTGGGCCTGACCGGCATTCCGCATTCGACGGGCGGAGTCACGGCGGCGCTCGGCTGTCTTTCCGCATCCAGCCGCGAAACCGCCGGCGCGTGATTCAAATAGTTAAATTCAGAAAAAGGGAAGAGATCAATGAGTGATGTTGAAAACCGGTTGTCCGAAATGAAACTCACGTTGCCACCGCCTTTTGTCTATCCAAACCCGAGCAGGACCGGGTGCATCCAGGTGGGGCAATTTCTATACACATCCGGCCACCATCCTCCGGCCAACTTCGGGGTTGCAGTGAAGGGGAAAGTGGTCGCCGATGTTTCTCTTGAGGAAGCGCGCAAAGCAGCGAAGGCATCCGCTCTGAATATATTGGCATCCGTGAAACAGAAAATTGGAAATCTTGACCACATTCACAGGGTGATCAAATTGCTTGGAATGGTAAATTCGTCGCCTGGATTTGATAGCCAACCAGAGGTAATCGACGGCGCTTCCGACCTGTTCTATGAACTGTTCGGCCCGGAACGCGGCCAGCATGCGAGAAGCGCTATTGGTCTCGCGGAGTTACCACGAAGTACGCCTCTTGAAATCGAGGCAATTTTCGAAATTCGGACTTGAACGCCTAAAATCTGAAAGGGGATTGTTGGTATGAGAAGCAGGGAAATCTTAACCGCAGCCGATGGCCATCAACTAGGCGCTTATGTTGCCAGTCCGGCAGGCGTGCCCTTGGGCGGTCTCGTTGTTTGTCAGGAGGTCA
Organism: Hyphomicrobiales bacterium; assembly: GCA_021775855.1. GTDB lineage: Bacteria > Pseudomonadota > Alphaproteobacteria > Rhizobiales > NORP267 > NORP267. Next base: position 39,395 of record JAJFGZ010000002.1, on the reverse strand, counting down.
TGGGCGTGAATGCGCATATTCGTGATGTTGCGGAAAGGTATGCCAGGCAGGGTTATCTCGCCATTGCGCCGGCATTCTTTGATCGGAAACAGCGTGATGTTGAGCTCGGATATACTGGTGACGACGTGGCGCGGGGTCGCGATATCCGAAATTCGATCCCCTGGAACGATGTGGTGTTGGACGTTGATGCAGCAGCGAAATATGCAGGCCGTGCTGGCCGCGTTACGGTCGTTGGTTATTGCTGGGGTGGATCCATTGCCTGGCTGGCCGCCTGCCGCTTGCCGATCGCCGCGGCGATCTGCTTTTATGGTGGGCAAATCCACCCGCATAGACGTGAAACACCAGGCTGTCCGACGTTGCTTCATTTTGGCGAAACGGACCGACTGGTCCCCATGGATCACGTGGAGGACATCCGAAAGCTGCATCCCGACGTTGAATCATACGTTTACCCCGCCGGTCACGGCTTCGATTGCGATGCTCGGTCGGAATTCGATTCCGAAAGTTCGCGTCTGGCCCGCAAACGGACGGGAGAATTTCTGACGGCTCAATTTCAGAAGGAAAACCGTTGAAGCGCGTTTGATCTCGCCCCGACCTAGGGACCGCGTACAACGATCTTTCCATTTGCCTTGTTGGATTCCATGAAGCGGTGGGCATCTGCGATCTGCACAAAATCGAATACCTCTGCTGGCTTGGCCTTATAAGCACCGTTGCCGACGCGATTTACAATATCCTGAAAGGGAATACCTGTAAGAGGGTAGTCTGGTGAACCGAATACGAATGCACTTGCGAAGAAACTCAGGTGAACGCCGCTCGGCATCTGCGTCATTGGATTGAAATTGGGAATTGGGTCCCCGCCGCCAAGGAATCCGACAAGGCAAACTTTGCCGTCCGCCCTGGTCATGGCCAGGGAATCCAGGATTGTGCTGTTGCCAACAATGTCCAACACCGCGTCTATACCCCCCTTCCAGCGATCACGTATGGCTGGCGACAATTCCGCGTCGTCCAGGAGTGGTTCCGCGCCAAGGTCTGCGAGGGACTCAAACCGATCTTTTTTTCGTGTGGTCGCGAGCACCGTCGCGCCCAAATGACGTGTGATATTAACGGCGGCCTGCCCAAGTGCAGACGTCGCCCCCCGGATCAATATTGTCTGGCCGGTTTTCAAGGTGAGGTTGCGAGACAGGCATGTCCATGCCGTGGCGTAGGATTCAGGTATCGCTGCCAACTCTTCCCACGGTAATTCAGATTCGATAGCGACAACATTGGCAGCAGGCACCGATACATATTCGGCATAACTTCCATCTATCGTTCGGCCCATTCCCCCCATTAGCCCAAAAACCTTCTGGCCAACCGGCATCTGCCCGGATGGGTCAGATTTTACACGTCCAACGCACTCAATCCCGCTGACCCTGGCGACGTCTCCCCAAACACCTTCGCGGAAATACATCTCCGCCCGGTTGATCCCGAAAGCTTTGACCTCAACAATAATATGCCCTGCCATCGGCTCAGGTTCGGGGATATCCACAACAGCCAGATTGTCTGGACCTCCATATTTTTTGATGACGATTGCCTGCATTAGCTTTGCCTCCTGTTAGAATGAGGCAATTTCTTACGCATCATTATTTAGAAAAAATATTACAAAATATCGTCAAAAATTGTAATATAAAGCGACAATGAATGGATTGACCTTACATCAATTGCGATGTTTTGAAGCTGTGGTCGGGGCAGGCAGTTTCCAGGCAGCGGCTAAAATACTCAATCGCACCCACCCTACCATCTTCGTGGCCATCAAGGCACTCGAAGAACAGGTTGGTGTCGCACTGTTGGACCGGAGCGGTTACCGTGTTGCATTGACCCCAGATGGGCAATCATTCCACGAAAAAACGAAAGTGCTGCTACAAGAGGCGAGGGTCCTTGAAGTCCACGCCGAACATATGGCCAAAGGCGAAGAAACGGCTCTTTCGATAATAGTGGGAGATTCCTGTCCACTGTCCGAATCTCTCGGCTTGCTTAATTCGTTTTTTGTAAATTGCCCGGATACCCGGCTGGATCTGCATTTTGAAGCGTTGGGTGGCCCCGTCGAGCGTCTTCTCGACAATGATGCGGATCTCATTTTGCATCATATCGACAAAAGCGATCCACGCCTGGAATTCGTCGACCTGCGTAAAGTCCGGTTTATCCCAGTTGTTGCAGAGGGATTTCTGGATTTCGAAATTACCAATGAGATCACCCCGGAACAAATGCGACCGTATGCCCAATGCATAATTCGCGACACTGCCCGACATTCACCGCATCAATCATACTATATGATTGAAGGTGCCCGCAGTTGGACCGTCAGCGATCAACTGATGAAAAAGGAAATCATTCTCCAGGGCATGGGGTGGGGCCATCTTCCGGATTTTCTAATCGAGCGGGAACTAATGGAAGGGCGGTTGATCACAATTGCGGGCAAGCATTTTGCGGGTGGGGAAGCCGAAATCGTGGCAGCAAAGTTGCGGGCCTATCCACACGGCCCGGTCGCCAATCGGCTCTGGCAATTTATTTCGGAGCAGGTTTAGAACAGGAATTTGAGCTATAAATTTGTGACTAGGAAGACTGGCCCTGGGAATCCGCCTCGGCATGGAAATCGCCGCCTTCGCTTGTGGCGGATTCGATGAATGAGTGATACCGTTCGTCAAAATCGTCGAGCATTTCCTGTAGCGGTAAATCGGTATAGGGACCGCGTTCGCGTAAATATTCCATATGCTTGTTGCCGCGCTGATCGTGTTCTTGAAAAAGGGTTTCGTGGACACCGTCAAATTCCTGCGGCTTGACGTGAAATTTTTCGCACAATTCTTTATTGAATACGGGGGTAACTTTTATCCAGCGCCCTTCCAACCAGAGTTCGACCCAGCCATGGAACGCGAATACGTCCGTTCCCATGATTTCCAGTAGGCGTTCGCTCGCCAGATGATTGCGTACATCAGCATATCCAACGCGCGCCGGGATACCCACTGCCCGTGACAGGGCAGCCATGAGGATTCCCTTTTGGACGCACCAGCCGGTCTTTTGTGACAAGGTCCAACTTGCGCGGTACCGGTTCTTTATCCGGCTCGTCTCATAGGGGTTGTAGCGAACTCCGTCGCGCACCGCGTAAAACAGTTTTATCGCCTTCTCGACATCGTCTGTGGCTCCGTCAATTGAATCTTCCGCAAAAGCCCGGACTAATTCGTTGTCAAAGTCGAGATAAGGCGTCGACGCGAGAAAGTCATTCGGATCTTCGCTCGTTGCCGGCACGCCGTCCGGCGGGTCGAATTCAATAATTGCCTGATTGGTTTCGCTCATAAAATGTTGTCCAGCCTGAATCCGATTGGGGTCTGTGTAGCAGTCTGGAAATTGCGATGCAATTATTCGGTGCCTGAAACAGGAACTACACAGTCGCGCCGCTCAAATCGGTTCACCATGTGCCGGTATTCTCCATACTGTTCCAGGGTTCCGCAACCGCTTGTGCGTCGCCCCGCTGCAGGAGTTCGATGGAGACGCAGTCGGGGGAGCGGATGAACGCCATGCGTCCATCCCGCGGCGGACGGTTTATGACCACGCCTGCGTCGGTGAGGCTTTGGCACGTGGCATAGATATCCTCGACCTCGAACGCGAGGTGGCCAAAATTACGCCCCTCGGGATAGTCCTGATCATCCCAATTGTAGGTCAGCTCCAGCAGGGGTGCACGGTTAGACATGCCGGACGTCTTATCTTCGGACGCGGCAAGGAAAACAAGCGTGAAGCGCGCACCGGGAAATTCCCGCCGGTCGACTTCGGTCATACCAAGTTTGTTGCAATAAAAATCAAGCGACGATTCCAGATCTTTGACCCTCACCATCGTATGCAAATATCTCATTCGGAATTCCTTCAAATGGGTGTGGACGCGCATGTTCGTAGTTGGCCCAACTCAACCTGACTGAAGGAAACATTGTCAACAACCCAATTTCACCGATCTGGGATTGACATCCAAACCGCATTATTGAGGCCGAATCAAAACCACGATTTTTCCCGTTATTTGCAAATCATGTACAACATACAGTTGAGTAAAATTAAAATTACACCAAATGAGGATATTGTTAGGGTCTTTGCGATTAACCGGGGAAATTCTTTTCCAGGCGGATCAACAATAGATAAACCGAGCGATTTCAAATTATTACGGAAAGTCATAGCGCCTGAATCAACTTAGTTGTTCACTTGCATTCACAGGATAATTGAACTGGGGACTTTCCCCACAATTGTCCGGTGATATGTTTAGGTAACGGAGAGGGATAGGCAACCTGTTCGGATTGGGTAGGTGGAACCCTGTAAGTTGAGTGAGGTGATGCGGCATGGGGGATACAAGGCCGGAAGAACTGGCCCTTGATCTTGAAAATCTCGACGAAGCGAACGTCGATGTCATAGAGATATCTGGAACGATCAAATGGTTTGATGCGTCCCGGGGATACGGCTTTATCGTACCGGATAACGGCATGCCCGATGTCCTGTTGCACGTGACGTGTCTTCGGCGCGATGGATTTCATGCGGCCTATGAAGGGGCCCGTGTGGTGTGCGAGGCGCTCAAACGGCCCCGCGGCATGCAGGCATTCAAAATCCTGTCCATGGACGATTCGACCGCATTTCATCCGTCGGAGTTGCAGGGACCGCGTACTCATGTCACCGTGACTCCCACGAGTGGCATAGAGATTGCGGAAGTCAAATGGTTCAATCGCGTTCGGGGATACGGTTTTCTGACCCAGGGTCCGGAGACCTCAGACATATTTGTGCATATGGAAACCTTGCGGATTTACGGTTTCGCGGAGTTGATTCCGGGACAAAAGGTAAAAGTCAGGTGGGGCGACGGCGACAAGGGCCGTATGGCTGCCGAAATATACCCGGACGGCGATATACCGCCGGCGGTCACCACAAACTGAATTTTGGAATTCAATTCAGTCTGGCCGCGCGGACGGTCTTGGCGGCTTTCCTGCTGATCTTTTCTTCAGCTATTAATGGTGCCATTGCTTCGGAAGATACCCTGTCCATCGATACCGAAGCAGGACCAGTGACCATCCAGGTCGAATTTGCAGCGACGCCCCAACAGCGCGCACAAGGGCTGATGTTTCGCCAATCTATGGCGCCTGATACCGGGATGCTGTTTGATTTCGGGGACCCTACCGAAGTCTCGATGTGGATGAAGAACACCTATATCTCCCTCGACATGATTTTTATCAAATCAGACGGTGTAATTCGTCGCATTGAACAGAATACAGAGCCTCATTCGCTGGCAACGATATCGTCAAACGGCGACGTGACGGGGGTACTTGAAGTACCGGCCGGCACCTCCCGGAGGTTGGGAATTCGCCCGGGAGATCGCGTAACACACCCTTTATTCAACTAAACCGGACAGGAATAAATATGGTCCACAAAGACATCGCATCGTTTCTCGACGATATGAAATCCTGGCGCCAGGATATTCATGCCCACCCGGAAACCGCCTTTGAGGAATTCAGGACGTCGGACCTGGTTGCGGAAAAACTTGAAGCCTTTGGCATCGAAGTACATCGCGGACTGGCGGGCACCGGCGTCGTTGGCGTCTTGCGGGGCACAGGCGGGGACGGCGGCGCGATCGGGCTGCGCGCCGACATGGATGCGCTCGATATCGAGGAGCAGACCAACTTGGATTATCGCTCGCAGAATGCCGGGAAAATGCATGCCTGCGGCCACGATGGTCACACAACCATGCTGCTTGGCGCTGCTCGGCATCTTGCCGGCAACCGTGACTTTGCCGGCACCGTCCATTTTATCTTTCAGCCAGCCGAAGAGAATGAGGGGGGTGGTCAGAAAATGGTCGAAGAAGGCCTGTTCGAGCAATTTCCCATGGATCAGGTGTATGGCCTGCACAACTGGCCGGGCATGCCGGTCGGGCAGATGGGCGTGCGCGCTGGCCCGGTCATGGCTTCTACCGATACGTTTGAGATTATTGTGACGGGGAAAGGCGCACATGCAGCCATGCCCCATCAGGGGATCGATACAATTGTTGCGGCTGCCGAGATAGTCGGCGCGTTACAGACGATTGCCAGCCGCATGTTCGATCCCGTAGACCCTGTCGTCGTGTCAGTGACGCAATTCCATGGCGGTGATACCTGGAACGTGATCCCGGAAGAAGTGGTGCTGCGCGGTACCGTCCGCGCATTCAAAGACGCCGTGCAGGACCGTCTGGAACCGGCGATTAAAAAGATTGCTTCCGGGATTGCCGAGGCCCACGGCGCCAACGCGCTTCTCCGTTATGAGCGCGGCTACCCGCCGACTGTGAATTCCGAGCGTGAAACCGGCATTGCGGCCAACGCGGCAGCGCGCCTTGTGGGACCGGACAATGTGGTGGACACAGCTAATCCCAGCATGGGTGCCGAGGATTTTGCCTTCCTGCTTCAGGAAAAGCCGGGCGCCTATGCCTGGATCGGGGCCGGCGAGGATCATATCAATCTTCACAACCCGGCCTATGATTTCAACGACGACCTGCTGCCCCTTGGCGCGACTTATTGGGTGAACCTGGTGACCGAAACGCTCGGGGCGGAAATGTCGGGTAACGATTGATATTGCTGATATGACTTGAGCCTGAGACTACTTTCTGGCATAGGCGGAACCTGATCCGGTTGGCGGGGCATGGCGCAGTCTGGTAGCGCACCTGGTTTGGGACCAGGGGGTCGCAAGTTCGAATCTTGCTGCCCCGACCAGAACCGGAAAAATGGACGTATAACGACCCGGCAGGGAGGCAGACCAGATGGCCGCGCGGATTTATTCACCGACCAAAAACGCCATGCAATCGGGAAGGGCGGGGGAGACCGGCTGGGTGCTGGAATTCGAACGCAGCCGCCCGAACAGTGTAGAACCGCTAATGGGCTGGACGTCATCGTCCGACATGCAAAATCAGGTAAAGATCAGATTCGCGTCCAAGGATGAAGCTATCGCCTACGCCAAGCGCAACCGTCTTGCCTATACTGTGCAGGAAAGCCAGAGCAGGAACCCGAAACCGGCCTCCTACGCAGACAATTTTCGTTTTGGGCGCGCGGAAAACTGGACCCACTAACCGGTGAACCGGTCCGACCCCGTAGCTCAGATGGATAGAGCAGCGGACTTCTAATCCGCAGGTCGCAGGTTCGAATCCTGCCGGGGTCGCCACAGATTTCAGATTGTATGGAAATTTGCCGCGAACCACGGTGAACGCTGTAGATGGTTTTCATAGTCACAAACTATGGAATTCTGCAATATACTCGAACGTCTGAAACTGATTAAAGCTCGGCTTACAATGCCTGATAGACCGCCTACGATTGAACCGAATACCGAGGCGATCCACAGCCTGAGTGAAAAGCTTTCTGGCGAGCTCGCGGCGTTTACGCAAAAAATTCAAGCCAAATACCCAGAGTTGGCCGACGATTATGATCGACTGGTCAAGCGGTTGATTCTTGGAGGTGCGGGCGAGGGTGCGTTGGGCAAGGGAGCTGTCCTACCGCCGTTTCTTTTGCCCGATACCGACGGACAGCTGATCAACTCAAGCGACCTGCTTGCATCCGGCCCGCTGCTCTTGAGTTTTAACCGCGGGCGCTGGTGCAGGTATTGCGCGCTTGAATTGTTATCGCTTATAGAGATTTATGATCAGGTGAAGGCGTTGGGCTGTGAAATCGTCTCTATAACTCCGGAGAAGAATGTATCGGCACCCGGCATCAAGGAGAAATACACGCTTCCCTTTCCGGTGCTCTGCGATATTGACAATGGTTACGCGCTGTCCAACGGATTGATGATCTCGATCGGTGAGGAGGCCCGCCTGACGTACCTTGCCTACGATATCGACCTGGCCTCATTTCAGGGCAACCACGGTATTTTCCTGCCGATCCCGGCGACCTATGTCATCGCTTCCGACGGGACCGTCCTGGACGCCTTCACAAGCCCGGATTTTCGCAAACGCATGCCCCCTGAAGATGTTATCGCCGCGCTTAAAGCGGCGCGTGCCTGACGCAATAAGTCATGCTAGATTACCCAGTCAGGTCATAGACGTATCGCGCAAAGGGGAGGCGCATTCATGTCCGGGAATTTTTGGAGATATTTGCCCACGTCCGGGAATTGGCTTTCGTCGCTGCGCGCAGTTCTGATTTTCCTGATACTCGTTATTTCCGCGCCAGTTTTGGCGACGGAAGATGAACCTAGTCCCTTATCGCCGCCGGATACGTCCAGCCCGCGCGCGACATTGCAAAGCTTTCGGGAGAATATGGAAGCTGCCTACCGCGCGTTTTATGAGTCTCCCGATGTGCCTGCTCCCCATCGCACTGCTGCACAATACCGCGGTCTTCGGACTCTGGACGAAAGCCAATTACCGCCCGCTGACGCAATAAGGCTGGCGGCCGAAGCCGCGGTCCTGCTGAACGAGGTTCTCGATCACGCCGTGCTACCCGCGTATGACGATATCCCAAGTGTCGATGAGTTGAGGGCAGCGGCGGGAGGCGGGCCGATTATTTACCGGATTCCCGGCACCTACGTCATAATCACTGAAACGGAAAGCGGCCCCCGCGAAGGCGAGTTTCTGTTTTCCACAGGGACCATAACCCACCTTCGCGTATTGTATGCGTTGACCGCCGGCGTGACGCCCCAACCGCGATCCATGAAAGGGTTGTACAGGCTATTCTCCGTTGCGCCGGGTCCCATGATATACCGCACCTGGATCGAACAACTACCTGAATGGGCCAAGAAAACCATTCTTGATCAGGCTGTGTGGAAATGGTTTGCCACTTTCCTGGTTGTTGGGATCTGGGGAATGGCGTTGACCAGTGCCCACCGCTATTCCCGCTCCCGCGATGGGAATCATCGATATTGGCAACGCTTTGTCCTGGCTCTCGGGGGCGTAGGTCTGACCTATTTCGTACTGTTCCTCCTGGAAGCACAGATCATTCTCATCGGTGCTGTCTACGCGGTTACCAGCTTCAGTTTTTTTATCTTTATCCAACTGCTTGGCGCTGTTGCGATTTTGAATTTGGGCAATGCGATCGCGCAGACGATCATCGCTTCCCGAAAAATCGATCCTAGAAAGATCGACGGGCACCTCATTTCGATCACCGTAAACATGATCGCCTGGATTGCTGTTTTAATTTTTCTGACCATTGGCGCCAGTCAGTTGGGTGTGCCCATCGAAGCGGTGATCGGAAGTTTGGGTGTTGGTGGTCTTGCAGGCGCTCTTGCAGCGCGACCAACACTCGAAAACCTGATTGCTGGCGTAACATTGTATCTCGACAAGCCAGTCCGGGTCGGCGACTTCTGCCAGTTCGAGGACGTCATGGGAAATGTCGAGGAGATCGGTCTGCGGTCGACGCGCATCAGGCAGTGGGACGGCAACATGATTTCGTTGCCGAACTCGCAATTCGCAGATTTCCAACTGATCAACTACAGCGATATGAAATATATTCTCCTGCGTGGGAATTTTGGTCTTCGCCTGGATACCAGCACCGATCAGCTCCGCTTTGTTCTGGCCAAACTACGAGAGATGTTGTTTGCCCATCCAAAGGTCGAATGGCCGCGTTTGACCCTGGTTGGTTTGGGTGAAAGTTCTCTCGAAATCCAGCTTATTGCCTACGTGGATACTTTGGACTGGGGCGAATATGCCGCGGTCCGGGAGGACATTTACATGCGCACATTGGAGACGATCGAAAGCGCTGGCACCCGGCTTGCCGTGCCGGTTCGCATGAATTATGTGTCGCGCGATGCTGGCCCGGAAGAAGACCGGACGGCCGCTGCCGAGGCGCAGGTTGAGGCCTGGCGGGAGGCTGGAGAATTGCCTTTCCCATTTATGCCGGCGCAACAACGCGAGGACCTGCAGTCGACCCTTGACTTTCCACCAAAAGGTTCCGTCGACTACGTGCCAAAAGAAGTTGAGAATGAGGAAAAAGAGGATACAGGCTCTAGCTCACGACGAAAATAACAAAGCAACCTGGATCACGCCTCGGGGGACGACCAATCTGTCGCGCGCAGCAGCCCGATGAGAAGCGCCGCCGGCCTGGAATATTGCCGTCCGGCAACCGCCAGCAATTCCAGCGAACGTTTGAGTCCGGCATCCTCAATCGGCAGTTTCACGACGCCTGTCTCGCCCAATTCCATACTTTCCGGCACGATCCCCAGCCCAAAATTTGCAGCCAGCATGATCTCAAGGTCGGGGACTGATGTGACTTCATGGATGGCCCCGGTGGAAATATCCTGATCGTTCAACAGCATCGGGAAAGCTTTTGAATATTCACAATATTTGCATTTCAAAACACTCTGGTCGGAAAAATCGTTGAGCTTGAATTCGCTTTTGCTGGCTAAACGGTGATCCGAATTGATCGCGACGTGGAATTCTTCTGAAAATAACAGCCAGTGATTGATCCGCTCCCAGCCTTGGGCTTCACTTGCTGTTATTGCAACTTCGATTTGACCGTCTTCCAGGCTTCTCTCGATGTCCGACGCGGTCCCGCGAATGACCTGGAATTCCAGTTCTGGCAGCGTGCGGCCTATTTCGTTCATGGCCGGCATCAGGATGCGGATATCGACGCCTTCGGCGAGGCCCAGTCGCAATTGCCCGGTCTCGGATTTGCCATGGCTTTCCGCCTGTTCTTTGGCAGCTTTTGCAAATTCGTAGCTCTGCGTGAGCAGAGGTAGCATCGCGTTGCCAAGATCGGTCAAATGGGTCCGGCGCCCCTCGCGGCGGAATAATTCGCCACCAAGTTCATCTTCGAGTTTTTTGATGGCGCGCGTCAGGGAAGGCTGGGCAACGTGACATTGCTCAGCCGCGCGCGTGAAATTGAGTGTCTTCGATACCATCAGGAAATAGCGTATCTGATGCATTTCCATGCGCTGAGCTCCGGGTTCCGCCTCTTTGCCTTTCCCTTCTATAGCCTGAAACTATCGAAGCGAAAGTCAATCGATATTATGCCGGAACCCCTGTTCTTGTTAGGTTCGTTGATAGGATCATGAACGGGCTCAACTTCGTGGCCTCCGTATACGTGTGGGTAGACATTGGAAGAAGCCCGCTTTGATGAATTTTTAGCAAGTGGAACTCAGATAATAAAGCCTGTCAAATCACCCGAAAAAGAGAATTTTGAATGCTATTGGGTATACTAATTTTATGTGTTTTTACACTGGGTTTTGCGATGATCGCGAAACGTCTTTCCAGCACCATTGTCACGGCACCGATGATTTTCCTCCTGCTCGGGTATTTCGTCTCTCTAACGGATATTCTGCCAGCTGAGGAGGCGGAGGCGGGACTCCACCTGGTTGCGGAGATCACGCTGATCGTCTTGCTGTTCCTTGATGCCGCGCAGATCGACCTGGATGCTCTGCGCAGGCGCCACGTATGGCCGGTGCGAATGCTCGCCATAGGGCTCCCGATCTCGGTGGCATTGGGGACCCTGGCTGCAATTCTGTTTTTGCCGGGATGGCCTTTGGTGGGTGTTGCACTTATCGCAGCCATTCTCGCGCCAACTGATGCCGCGCTGGGGCAGGCGGTCGTAACCAACCCGATTGTTCCCGAACGGGTCCGCCGTGCGCTGACTGTCGAGAGTGGTCTAAATGACGGATTGGCCTTGCCAGCGGTGCTGCTGTTTGCGAGCTTGACCGCCATGGCGATGAGCAACGACTCGTTGGATTGGGCCTTGTTTGGTGCACAACAATTGCTGCTTGGCCCACTCGCCGGAATCTCAGTGGGCCTGCTTGGCGGAAAATTGCTGCTGATCTCTAAAGACAGCCAATTTACATCGGAAATTTATGAAGGCATCGGTGCGCTGGCCTTGGCCGGCATCGCCTATATCGGGGCAACTTTGATTGGCGGCAACGGATTTATATCTGCCTTTGTCGCTGGGCTATGCTTCGGTAATATGGTGCGCGGCCGGTGTCGGTTTATTTTTGAGTTTGTGGAGAGCGAAGGACAGATGCTCACATGGTGCGCTTTTTTCCTGCTTGGCTTGGCGCTTGTCCCCGATGCTTTGCAGGAACTCACGCCCGGAACTCTGGCGCTTATCCTGGTCAGTCTGTTCGTTGTACGCCCTGTTGCGATCTGGATATCCCTGATCGAGACCGATTCTGCTCCGGTAACCCGTTTATTCTTCGGATGGTTCGGCCCGCGCGGATTGGCAACCGCCCTGTTCGCGCTTCTGGTCATGAAAGATATCGGGATGGTGTTTTCCGACCAAGTCATCAATATTGCCATCAACGCGGTTTGGATCAGCGCCTTGCTCCATGGCATGACGGCTGTACCTGGCGCCAAATGGTACGCCGAGAAAGTCCGCTTAATGGGCGACTGCCCGGAGACTAGGAAAGTTGAATCCTCGGCAAAACCTCTGATCACGATTCCCGTCGAGGATATGGGAGTTTTAATCAATGAATAATACGGGAAAGCGGATACAAGAATGAATAAAGTGTCAGTTGCAAAATTTGATGATCTTAAAGACCGGAAGCCGGAATACGCGCTTGTCGGCGAGGTTGACCTCGTCGTTGTCCGGATCGACGAAGAGGTGTCCGTATTTTATGGACGTTGCCTGCACCGCGGTGCACTCATGTCAGACGGTTTCGTACGTGGCAACAACCTGATTTGTGGCGTGCATTACTGGGATTACCGCCTCGATACCGGCGTGTCCGAATATGCCAATGAAGAGGTGTTGCCAAAATTTTTGTCGTGGATCGAGAAGGGTGAAATTCTCGTCGACGAAGATGAAATAGGCGTCTGGGCCGAGGCAAACCCTCAACCGTTCCAGCGCGACGATTATCTGGGCCTCTACGCCGACACCTCCCACGGGACCGAGGAAGAGCCCTATAACGGCCTGATCCAACAATACGCCCGTGACGGACTATCCAAGACCGGTCACCACGGCAAGGTCGACGCCATGGGGGTACCACGCGGCGAATTACCCAACTGGGACGATATCCAGATCGTCACGGCACAGCTTGCCACTCCACCTCTACTAGACAATGATGCAGTCGCGACCGATGTCGTGATCGGCCCCAACGCGCAAAAACCGCTGAAGCTCGATATCCCGCTTTTTGTGTCCGACATGAGCTTCGGCGCGCTTTCGGAACCAGCCAAGGTGGCGCTGGCGCGCGGCGCCGAATTGGCAGGAACCGGGATCTGCTCCGGCGAAGGCGGCATGTTGCCCGAGGAGCAGCAGGCCAATTCCCGGTATTTTTATGAACTGGCATCTGCCCGCTTCGGGTTCGACTGGGACAAGTTGGCCAAAGTCCAGGCGTTCCATTTCAAGGGTGGGCAGGGCGCCAAAACCGGAACCGGCGGGCATCTGCCGGGTCCCAAGGTCAAAGGCAAGATCGCTGCTGTCCGCGGATTGAACGAAGGCGAAGACGCAATATCCCCACCGCGTTTTCCTGACTGGACCGAAGTCAGCCAGATCAAGGACTTTGCCGACGAGGTGCGCGACCGCACTGGGGGTATCCCCATCGGGTATAAGTTATCCGCGCAGCATATCGAGAATGATATCGACGCGGCACTGGAGGTCGGTGTCAACTACATCATCCTCGACGGGCGCGGTGGTGGCACTGGCGCGGCGCCGATTATTTTTCGCGACAATATATCGGTGCCGACGATCCCCGCCCTTGCCCGCGCAAGGCAGCATCTGGATACGAATGGCCCCGGAAATATCACCTTGGTCATTACCGGGGGGTTGCGGAAACCGGCCGATTTTATCAAGGCCATGGCGCTCGGTGCCGACGCGGTCGCGGTTTCCAATTCCGCGATGCAGGCGATCGGCTGCATCGCCATGCGGGCTTGCCACACCAATAATTGCCCGGTCGGGATCGCGTCGCAAAAACCGCATCTGATCAGCCGCCTGGTTGTCGAAAAATCCGCAATCCAGCTCAAGAATTTTTTCGAAGCCTCCGTCGAACTGATGCAGGTTATGGCGCGCGCGTGCGGCCACGATCATCTGTCGAATTTCAATGCGGATGATTTGACGACCTGGAAAAAAGACATGGCCGAATTGTCCGGCATTCAGTTCGGCGGCGTCGCGTAAAGCTGTAGCTGGTTGCGGGACAATGCTGGGATAGGGAAGATGATGGTAGATAAGAAAATTGAATGGATAAGTGTCGGGCACAAAGATGACTTGCCGGAAGGTCGGGTCAAAACCGTGACCGCACGAACCGTATCGATCTGCCTGTCGCATTTTGATGGCAAATGGGCCGCCATGAACAACCATTGCCCCCATCAGGGCGGTCCGCTTGGCGAAGGTTCGATTGAGACCGGTGTTGATGGCGAATGCTGGATACGGTGTCCGTGGCACGGCTGGGATTTTCACCCGCTCACCGGTGCCCCTCCCGGCGGTCATGAAGATTCTGGCCAGCAGCTCTACCCCGTCGAAATACGTGATGGCGAAATTTTCGTCGGGCTGGAGGCTGAACCCGATCACGAGCGAACGACGACTGATGTCATGGCGGAGACCATGGTCAACTGGGGGGTCAAGCGCGTCTTCGGGATGGTCGGGCATTCCAACCTCGGTCTGTCGGATGCTATACGCCGCCGCACTAACGATAACGAGCTCGATTATATCGGCGTGCGCCACGAGGGCGCGGCGGCTTTCGCGGCCTCGGCCTACGGTAAACTGACCGGGAAACCGGCGGCGTGCCTGACGATCGCCGGGCCGGGCGCCACCAACCTGATGACCGGGTTGTGGGACGCCAAGGTCGACCGCGCGCCGGTATTGGCGCTCACTGGCCAGGTCCAAACGCAGGTATTTGGTCCGGGCGCTTTCCAGGATATCGATCTGCACGCGGCCTTTGGTGCCGTTGCCCGGTTCTCGCAGCCAGTGCTGTCCACCTCCAATCATGCCGAACTCATGTCACTTGCCTGCAAGACGGCGTTGCTGGAGCACGATGTCTCACACCTTATTTTTCCCGACGATATCCAGACCCAACCGAGTGCCGCCGCTGCCGGAAACCCGGACGGACGGGTTGGTGGGCACGTTGTGATCCCGGCATCCGACGATCTCGACCGCGCAGCAACATTGATCAACAGCGCCAAGCGCCCCATCGTCATCATTGGCCACGGCGCGGTTGAATCCCGGATTGCGGTGATCGAATTGGCCGAGAAACTGGGCGCTCCGGTCCTGACCACGTTCAAGGGCAAGGGGCTGATATCAGACACCCATCCGAACGCCGCAGGTGTTTTGGGCCGATCCGGCACGCCGGTCGCGAGTTGGTTTATGAACGAAGCGGATCTGATTATTGCGCTTGGATCGTCGTTCGCCAATCATACCGGAATCGAGCGCTCGAAACCGATCATCCAGGTGGATTTCGAGCGCATGCAGCTTGGCAAGTTTCACCCCGTGGAGTTGCCAATCTGGGGCGAGATCGGGGCGTTCTGCGAAGCGGTCATGCCCCGGCTATCATTGCCAAAAGCCGCCGACGATCAGATCAAGGAGTTGGTAGAACGGTGGCGCATCTGGCGCGATGAAAAAACCTCCCGGTTGCAGGAAGAACGCGGGCAAGGGATTCATTCCGCTGCCATATTCAAGCACCTGAGTGAGCTTTGTCCCGACGACGCAATTATCGCGGCGGACGTTGGCAACAATACGTATTCATTCGGCCGGTATTTCGAAACAAAAGGCCAGCGGGTCTTGATGTCCGGATATCTGGGGTCCATCGGATTCGGTTTCCCAGCCGCCATGGGTGCCTGGGCCGCAACCCAGGATTTTGACGAATATAAGGGCCGCAAGGTGATCTCGATATCCGGCGACGGCGGCTTCGGTCAATACCCGATGGATTTCACCACGGCCGTCAAATACGGCATGGACATTACCCACATCCTGCTCAACAATTCAGAGCTTGGCAAAATATCGAAAGAACAACGTGCCGGTGAATGGCCGGTCTGGGAAACCAACCTGCACAACCCGTCATTCGCCGCTTTTGCCCGCCTGTGCGGCGGTCATGGAACAAAAGTCACGGCGACAGTCGCGATTGAGCCAGCCCTGAAGGCGGCGTTGGCCTACGATGGCCCGGCGCTGGTCGAGATTATTACCGACGCGGACCTTGTCTGATGGAAAGACGGCGAGGGGAAAAATCGAATTCGAAACAGGTTCAGATTGGAGGGATCAATTGGAACTCGCACTTCAAATCATCGAAATCGTGAAGATCTACGGGTATATCGGGGCGGCTGTTTCTGTGCCGTTCCTGATGTTCGGGATCGACCGGATTGACCCATCTTCGCACCAGGCATTTGGCTTTCGTGCGCTTTTGATACCGGGCATCGTCGTGTTGTGGCCCCTGGTTCTCTGGCGTTGGCTCAAACTCGAAACACAGCGGGGGGAGTAGAATTATGCAACGCCGTCATAGAACCGCGCATGCCCGCATCTGGACCTTGCTGGCCGTCCTGCTACCAGCCATCCTGGTCGCGGCAACGTTTATCCGCCAGAACGGCCCGATCGAACGCCCGGCCAGGCTATTGGAAGCGCCGGTGCAAGCCGGAGGGACAGACCAATGAGCGTTAAATACACCCCGGTTACCTGGAATTCGAACAAGATCATTTACGATCTTATCCTGCTCATCATGGTGTTCGGCTATGTGTTCATATTTGTCGAGCTGACACCGAGTTTTCAGGAAGTTACGCGCCGCGTCAGTGGCGCGATCTTCAAGGCTCAGGCATTTGGGACGTGTGCATTTCTAATGCTGACCATGATCCTGTGTATAGGGCCGCTGGCGCGTCTCGATACCCGCTTCTTGCCTCTTCTCTATAACCGACGGCATTTTGGCGTGATTACCTGCGCTGTTGCCTTTGTTCACGCGACATATGTGATCAGCATCTATTTTTCATTCAGCTCGATCGACAAATATGCGGCTGTACTGGGCGCCAACACCAGTTTCGGTCAATTTTTAGGGTTTCCTTTCGAATTATTCGGTGTATTTGCTCTGCTGATTTTGCTGGTCATGGCGGTTACAAGCCACGATTTCTGGATGCATTTCCTCACCCCTGGGGTGTGGAAAGCCATCCATATGTCGGTCTACGTGGCGTATACATTGATCGTGTTGCACGTCTCGCTTGGGTACCTTCAGGCAGCCGCCAACCCCATTTTTGCGATGGTCGTGGTGACTTCGTGCATGGCGGTGGCGGGGCTGCATTTCCTGGCAGGGCGAGCCGAGCGGCGAAAAGACCGGGCAGCGGCGGAAACCGATGATACGTCCTCCTGGGTTATCGCCGGTGCCGTCGATGACATTCCCCTGGATCGTGCGGTCATTGTATCGCTGGAAGGCGACGAGCGGGTCGCGGTGTTCCGCCACGGCAATAAATTATCCGCGCTATCGAACGTCTGCGCCCACCAGAACGGCCCGCTCGGTGAGGGGCGGATCATCGATGGCTGCGTGACCTGTCCCTGGCACGGATTCCAGTACCGGGTCGAGGATGGCCGTGCCCCGGCGCCGTTTACTGAGAAAATTGCGACCTACAGGTTGAAGTTGAAAGGCGACCAGGTGCTGCTTGACCCACAAGCCTGTGCGCCAGGAACCCGCGTTGAACCCATCCAGGTACCAGGAGCTGCATGATGTCCAGTCACACCCCGGAACGACCCTTTTTTGTTGGCTATGTTAACCGCGTCCAGGCGCCGCTGATCATCTTCTCGCTCGCGGCCACGCTCGGTATCCTTATCGGCATGGCGGCTCTGTCCTTCGCGATTGGCAGCAATACCAGCGATCCCGGTGATGGCCGTTTTGTCGGAGGGCGCAACAATATGCAGCAATTTGTGGGGGTGGTCCAAGAACTGCCTTACCCGGTTTTGAGAACGGCGCCATCGGAAGGCCATCCGGAACCACGGACCTTGATGCTGACGGCGCCGGGAAAAGCTGGATTGCAGGACCGGGCCGCTCAGCTGGGGGATCAAGTTGTCAATGCATCAGGCTTTTTTCTGTCGCGTGGCGACATGGATATGCTCCAGCTCAGGGGACAGGCGCTTGTGCCGGCCGACGAAGGCCTGACGGATCTCCAGCGCGCTTTTACCCCGGCCCCGCCGGTATCCCTTGGGCGATGGCGGTTGTCGGGCGAGATCTGCGACGGCAAATGCTATGGGGGCGCCATGCGTCCCGGCACCGGGATAGCACATCGGGCCTGCGCCAATCTTTGTCTGATTGGCGGGGTGCCCCCGGTCTTTGTCTCGACCGGGGAAGTGGAGGGGACCTCGTTCTTCTTGCTGGCCGATGAGAATGGCGGTCCTCTGCCCGATGAATTTTACGACCTTGTGGCAATTATGGTTCAGCTTGAAGGCGAGATCGAGCGGCTCGACGATATCCTCGTATTCAAGGTTGATGTTTCACAGGCAAGGGTGTTTTAGCCATGCAAAAAATCATATCCAGCATTCTCGCATTGGTAATCACGGCCGGTCTGGCCTATGGCTGTTATCAGATATGGCTCCTGCTCGGCACACAGATCAGGGGAACCCCTGCCTCCAACTTTAAATTCATCCCGGCGATCCTGGTGTCCTTCCTGCTGCTCACCTTTGCGGATTACCTGATATCCAGGATCGAGCGGCTGTTTACGAAATCGCAGGACTGAGAGATTTGGACGATCAGCCGTTGCCATCCAGAAAAGTCTGAACTTTCAGGGACACTGGATCGGTTGTTGCCGAGGTCGAAGACGAAAACACTCTCAACGCTTCGATTGACCCGAGGTCCCGCCAGTGGGAGGAAAACCGGACCAAAGCCGCGACGCTGGTCTTTTCCATGATTGCATAGTCCAGCGAAATTGGATCCAGCATTTCGTATTCGCTCAGCGCCAGGACAAGGGCCGGATTGCGCGCCTCGGCTTCTTGAAGCGCCGCCGCCGACCGATTGACGATTTCCGGGGCGTACCTTTCGAACTCAGCAAGCATGGTTGTCGCACTGAAAACGAAAATTCCGCTATTCCAGTATTTTGTCTGGTCATCGAGATAGCGTTGCGCGGTAGCCAGATCAGGTTTTTCGACAAATGCCTCGACGTAATGCGCAGAAGCGCCGTTCGCCTCAATTTCTGCACCGGGTTCGATATATCCGTACCCGGTTTCAAGCCAGTCAGGCTTGACACCGAACACAGCGATATAACCGTCATTCGCGATGCGGCGCGCGTTGATCAAATCTATTTGAAATGTAGCAAGGTCCCCGATCACGTGGTCGCTGGGCATAACGACAAGAGTAGCTTCGGGCACATGTAGCCTGGCCCAATGGGCGGCAATCGCGACGGCCGGTGCTGTGTTTCTGGCGACCGGCTCAAGGATCACGCTCGCCGCGGCACCACCGATCTGATCACGGATCAATTCGTGGTGTTGAATATTCCCGATGATCAGTGGCGGTAGAATGTCCGGCGCGGCGGAAAGCCGCGACAAAGTGCGCTCGAACAGACTGTGTGGGTTGTTCTGAAACAATTCCAGAAACTGTTTTGGGCATTCAGGCGTCGACAACGGCGCGAGCCGAGTTCCCCCGCCGCCACAAAGGATAACAGGCAGAATGGGGCCCGGCATCGATCGACTGTTACTTGGTGCCGAACATGCGGTCTCCCGCATCGCCGAGACCCGGCACGATGTAGCCGTGTTCATTCAAATGGGTGTCGAGCGCTCCGGTATAAACCTTGACGTCAGGGTGGGCTTCCCCGAGTGCCTTGACGCCTTCGGGCGCAGCCAGCAAGCAGACCATGCGGATATTTTGTGCGCCCGCTTGCTTGAGGCGGGTAATCGCCGCGCTCGCCGAATTGGAGGTGGCCAGCATGGGATCGACCACGATGCAGATGCGTGATTCCATGTCCTCAGGGAGCTTCAGGTAATATTCGATAGCCTGCAGAGTTTCCGGGTCCCGGTAGAGCCCCACATGGCCGACGCGCGCAGACGGTACCAGATCGAGCAGGCCGTCGAGCAAACCATTGCCGGCCCGAAGAATAGACACAAAGACAAGTTTCTTCCCCTTCAGAACCGGCGCGTCCATTTCCTGTAGCGGCGTATCGATCGACTTCGTGGTAAGCGGCAGGTCGCGCAGAACCTCATACCCGAGCAACAGGCTGATCTCGCGCAGCAACATTCTGAACGTCGCTGACGGCGTATTCTTTTCCCGCATCAGGGATAGTTTGTGCTGCACGAGTGGGTGATCAATCACTACCAGATTGTCGCTCATTATTATTATTCCCTTGGTTTGCCGCAGCCCAATCGTGCGATCCCTGAACTTAAAATACCGTACCATCTGCGGACACCGCAATGGGTGGCGCTGCATTTAGACGTTTTGCCTGTGCAATCTCCCGGCCGGCTGCCCAGGTTCCGGCTTCGAGTACGCTCGCGAGCGGTAAACTTTCGGCGTCCAGACTGAGATTATCACGTACCAGATCGGCGACTGCATCCAACAACGCTACCGTCAACGCGCGCCATTCGATGATTACGTCACTGTCCGGTTCATGGATGTCTGTCAAAATGTCGTTGTGACGCGGTTGGACGATTTCATAGTCTACGAACAGGCCCCCATTCCGGTATTCCGCCAGGCCGGTCAGCGCGTTAATCCCCGTAACCGTGACCCCGGCCTCCTGGAGCGGTTCGATCAGGGAATAGGCCAGCCATTGCGACAGTTTATGAAAAGGGATGTAGCCGTCAGGCAAATCACCACCGCTCGCCTGGGCGTGGCGCCATGTATCGCCGAGCGGTATGCCTTCCAGGGATAAACGATCCGGCCAGATCGGACCAAGGGCATGCAGCAATGCAATCAAGATCTCGCGCGCGGCCAATTCCTTCCCGTCTATTTTTGTCCGCAGGTAATCAAACAAATTACCGGGTCGGGGTGTATCGCCAGGGAAGAATTCAGGTGCCTCTAAAACCCGGCGACCCAATGAGGACAATAGTGCCACCCGCCCAGCAAGACCCGTAAGCGGGTTATCGCGCGAGACCTGGAAAGCAGCTGCCATATCGCTTTCCCGTAACGCCGACAGTCGGCTGGCGTCGGCCTGCAACAATTTCTTGTCCAGCGCGAAAAACCCCGCGCCAAACATATCGAGGCTCGCAACCGCGAGGCCTTCGGAGCGGTTGAATTGTTGACCATTTGAATCTCGGTAGAACCATTTGTCGCCCGCACCCGCATCCAAAAGCACGCTGGTGATCGCCAAATCGAAGCGTGCCCGGGCCTTTTCAAAGCGGCCCTCTATTCCTGTCAATAGCAGCGCAGCCCGGTCTATGCCGGCAACCTCGAAATGCCGCCAACGGGCGTGGAACGGAACTTTTCTGTCTGGAAACCGGGCGTTGAGCAGGTGGATCACATGCTCACTGGCGCCAGGCAAATTCTCTTCCCGGAGAACGAAATTGCGCAACCGATCTTCTCGGGCAAGGGCAAGGAATTGTTGTGCGCGCAGGCGTACGGCTTCCGGCGTTAACAGCAAATTGGCGGCTGTTACCACCTTGCCAACCTCAATAGTCGTCAAGGTTGCGCCCTTTGGTGGCATCAAGCTCGGTCGGCATTGATACGGAATCGTCCGTAAAATAGCCCGCAGCTTTCTTTGCGTCCATCTCGACCTGGGCGTCCGAGGGGATCAACTCGTCAGGGATCGGCACGCGCTCGATGATCTCGATCCCTTGCCGCACCAACGCATCGTGCTTCAGATCGCTCATGGACATAAAGCGGTCGATCCGCCTGATGTCGAGCCAATGGAAGACGTCCGGCATCAGTTCCTGGAACCGCATATCCTGAACCCCGGCGACGCATTCGGTGCGCTCAAAATACTTGTCTGCCGTGTCCCCGCCTTTCTGGCGCTTGCGGGCGTTGTAGACCAGGAACTTTGTGACCTCGCCAAGTGCGCGGCCCTCTTTTCGGTTATAGACCACAAGCCCGGTCCCGCCCGATTGCGCCATCTTGATGCATTCCTCGATGCCGTGGGCGAGGTAGGGCCGGCAGGTGCAGATATCGGATCCGAACACGTCAGAGCCATTGCATTCATCGTGGACCCGGCAGGCAACTTTTGTGGACGGGTCTGCAAGCCCCTCAAATTTGCCGATAACATAGACCGTCATGCCGCCAATCGGAGGCAGGAACACTTTCAAGTCCGGGCGGGTCACAAGTTCGGGAAACATGCCACCTGTATGTTCGAACAATTTCCGGCGCAATTCATTTTCCGTAATATCAAACCGCGCGGCAATACCAGGCAGATGCCAGATCGGTTCGATCGCGACCTTCGTTACGTTCACATCGCCATTGTCCTGCAAAACCTTGCCGTCCGGAACCAGCCGCCCGGTCTTTGTGGCTTCCGGAAATTCGGGCATGTTGATCCGCGCCTTGGTGATCGCGATCGAGGGGCGGATATCAATCCCCTGTGCAATCAGATCGCCGAATACGTCGGCCACCATATGGCCCCACGGATCGAGCGATACGATGCGGCCCGGTTCGCTCCATTGGGGATGTGGCCCTATTTTATTGGTGGGGCTGGTATTTGTCAGGTCGGCTTTATGGTCGGGGTCGAGCGTTCCGGCGGCAACGGCGAGCGCGCGATAAATGGCGTATCCACCGGAATGGGAACCAATGACATTCCGGTCGCCAGGTTTTGTCAGGGTGCCGATGACAGGTCCGCGCTTGATCGGGTCTGCCTCGTCCCAGTTGAGGGGAATGGCAGAATTCGCGCGCCGCGGCGGATGCGATGTCAGAACGATGTGTTTGGCGTCTGCCTGCTCGTTGCGCGTCATGTATCCGATCCCCTGCCTCCCGGTTCGGGATGTAGTCTCACCGAGCGGAAACGACCAATAGAATATGAATTGACCGCAACGTCAATGAATAGAAAGGTCGGAAACCGGATATCTGTAAGGAGATTACCTGGCGCGCAAAATACGCTGCCAGATTGTCCCCCCAATATAACGGGTGACAACAAAGTACCCGATTACAAGGCCGAACAACAACAATGCCGGCGCACCGTCCAACTGGAAACCGCTTTCAGTAAGACCGCCCGTAAAGCGGGCGACGAGATACCCAAACCCGGCAAAACTGGTGATCAAATCCAGCACGAAAGCCAGAATTCTTCTCCACATCGCGACGCCGGTAGTTTCTTCAGTCATGATTGCAGCTCCCCGTTTGCGATAGATTGTTTGATGCGAATTCAGTTGAACAGAAATCGAAATCCGATCGTGCCGATATGCCGTAAATCAGTTCGTGTGCTGACGGAGAGCGTGTTTGGCCCGATTGTCGACCTGTAGGAGGTCCCCGATACCAGGGCCGCTGTATATTGCGCGATAAATTCGAGGTTTTGTGCGACCGGGATACTGAAACCCGTCAGCGCACAAAGCGCGTAGGCCATGTCGCTGTCGCTGATGTGAAACGGGCTAGGTTCCGGCCCAAGGTTTGTCATTGTCAGCCGGGATGCGATCACCCCCGCGCCTGCGTAAAGCCGCGCACCGTTATCGTATTTCGCAAAATCGTATCGCAGGTCCGCCGCGACCCCGATCGCGCTACCGGATCCGGCAGCGGGCACAGTGAGACCGGCAAGGGGGTTTCCCGTAAAACCGGATACGTTCGAGATCGTGGAAGGAACTCCACGGCTGTAAGTCAATTTCACCGTGCCATGCAACCGGTCGGTGAAATACCTGCCGTACAACAGATCGAGGATGATGCCTGAATTGAAATTTACTTCTTGTCGGCCAGAGAATGCCGCGCCGGCGGTGTTTGATACAGTTGATTTTACCGGGTCGGGAATGGCGCCGCCGATCTGCAGCGAAATGAAGGAATAGCCGGTCCGGTCTTCGGGGGCGAGCATTTCTCCGGCATGGATGGAGGCGAGGGGAGTCACAAGCAAGGTTGCGGCGGCGAGCCAACCACCTTGTCTGGCCCAGCGAAAAAGCCGACTGCGATTCCACATGGCAGCAAGATTATCGGGGTTATAAGTCTCTGTACAGATGAACCGCCACAAATCCGGTTATGTAGACGCGGAATTTGGATCGGAAGTGACCAATACGGCGACGCCACATATTGTCAAAACGCCGCCGACAATTGTAAACCATGTCAACTCTTCACCAAGAAACAACACACTCTCGACAAGGATCGTGACTGGCAGCAAAAGAAGAAACGGGGCGACTTTGTTCACAGGAAATTTGCCCAACAGATGATACCAGATTGCATATCCAATCGCGGTCATGATCAGGCCCATATAGATAACGGCGATCCAGACCTCCGAACCAGCGTTTCGTATGGCTTCAATCTGACCGCTTTCAAAGAACCAACTCGCAACAAACATTTGCGGAGTGGCGAACACGGCGATCCACGTAATAAGTACGAAGCCATTTATACCGCCCAGTTGCCGGGTCATAACCTGTCCCAACGACCAGAAAAATCCACCCCCGAGCACAAGCAGGATTGCAAATTCGTTGCCCTCCAGTCTGGGTTCACCCGCGATGATCGCAACGCCGATAAACGCCAGGATCATCCCGAGGGTCATTTTGAGTGTGATCCGTTCCTTGAGCAGCACCGCCGCCAGCAGGGCACACATCGGCACCTCGGCCTGAATAAGGAGGCCTGCGGTAGAAGCATCTAATAATTTGAGACCATTGAAGGTGAGACCGTATTGGATCGTTGCCGAGATCAGAGAAATCACGAATATCTTCGGGAGCAATGGCATAGGAGGCCGGAAAAACCAGACAAGGACAAATGCCGTCAATGCAAACCTGAGCGACATCAGCAGGATCGGAGGAAAATCCAGCAGAGCGACTTTCGCCAAAACGAACCCGGTCGCCCAAATAACCGGAACGCCGACAGCCATGAGAATGTCTAAGGGGCGCAATTGGCTGCGTCTGGCTGGAAGGTGATCAATTTTTGCCGTCCCGGCAGCGGGCCAGGCTGGAAAATCCGGAGTCAAGATCCTCGATCAAATCATCCGGATCTTCGAGACCGATATGAAATCGAACAGCAGGCCCTTTTCCAACCCATTCGGTTGCACTGCGATAGGTGCTTGGGTCGAACGGGATCGCCAGGCTTTCGAACCCGCCCCACGAATATCCGAGGCCAAACAAGTCCAGCGTGTCAAGAAACGCGTCGACGCAGGCTTCATTGACTGGCTCGAAGATGATAGAGAACAAGCCACAGGATCCTTTGAAGTCGCGCAACCAGATGTCGTGGCCAGGGCCGCCTGGCAGTCCAGGGTGTAAGACTTCGGATACTTCCGGCCGCTCGCGAAGCCACGCCGCAATCAGTAAGGCGGAGGCCATATGCTGGCGCAACCGCACTTCCATGGTTCGAATGCCGCGCAGCCCAAGAAAGACTTCTTCCGTCCCGGGGCACATTCCGAGCGCCGTATGGGTTCTTGACAATAGCGGCCAAGTTCGTTCGTTGGCCGTTGTAGCCCCAAGCATGATATCCGAATGCCCACCGATATATTTGGTTCCAGCCTGGAGGGTGATGTCGACACCAAAATCCAACGCCCGGAAAAACAGCGCCGTCGCCCAGGTATTGTCGACAATTGTATAAATCTCCCGGCGTCCTTTGTGCGCTTTCGCTGCTGTAACGAGGGCCGGGATGTCCTGCATTTCCATGGTCTGGGAACCTGGTGTCTCCAAAAACAGAACCCGTGTATTTTCTTTGAACAGGTGTGAAATTTCTGCACCAATCAGCGGGTCATAATATTCAATTTCAACACCGAGCGCGGCAAGTACTTTATCCGCAAATCGCCGGGTCGGGCGGTACACGCTATCGGTGATTAGGACATGATCGCCGGCCTCCACCAGCGCCAGCAAAGCGGTGGTTATGGAGGCCATTCCAGATGGTGCCAGCACCGTTCCCGCGCCCCCCTCCAGTTCGGTGATCAGATCGGTAAGTGAATCCGTCGTCGGCGTTGCATGGATACCGTAGGTGTATCTGGCATCGCGCTTTTTCAGCGCGGCGGTGTTTTCAAACAATACCGTCGACCCACGATAAACAGGGGTATTTATAAAGCCATAGTGATCGTTGGATGTGCGCCCGCCATGGGCCAATCTTGTCGCGGTCTTGGAATTTTTAGATGCCATATTCAAATCCAAATTTATTGGGAATTGCGACGACCATAATCACGAATTTCCAGAAAATGCGAAAAAAAACGTGTCGAGAACCACTTTGACGATTAATCCGCCGCCTATGCACTTGACGTGAGGTTCAAATTCGCCTTCTTTGCAGGTTGCACCGGGCAGTCCAAATAGATAATGTTCGGTGTCCATTGATCGACGAGAATTTTACGTCGGGCACCCAATAGACTAAGGGAGGGAGCCAGGGGTGGATTGCTTAACTGGTCAATTAAATTCAGGGATGAAACACGTTCAGTCTGTAACGAAAGAAGGTTCAGTTATGAAGAAAATTATTCTTCCAGTAATTCTAGGAATGGCGTCATTGGGTGTATCAGCTGGTGCGTCCAGTGCTGCCACTCTTGACGACGTCAAGGCAAAAGGCTTTGTGCAATGTGGTGTAAGCCAGGGACTTCCCGGCTTCTCGAACACCAACGATGCCGGCGATTGGACAGGCATTGATGTTGATGTATGTCGCGCCGTTGCTGCCGCCGTGTTCGGCGATGCAAGCGCTGTGAAATACACTCCTCTGTCAGCCAAGGAGCGGTTTACCGCCCTGCAGTCCGGTGAAGTTGATGTGCTCTCGCGCAACACGACCTGGACAATGAGCCGCGACACATCGCTTGGTCTCAACTTTGCTGGCGTCAACTATTATGACGGCCAGGGCTTCATGGTTCGCAATTCGCTTGGCGTCACCAGTGCCCTCCAGCTTGACGGCGCATCTGTTTGCACCAACACCGGCACGACAACAGAACTTAACGTCGCTGACTATTTCCGTGGCAACAACATGAATTACGAAGTGGTTGCCTTTGAGAAAGCCGACGAAGTTGTGCAGGCATATGATTCAGGCCGTTGTGACGTTTACACAACAGACGCTTCGGGTCTTTATGCTCAGCGCCTCAAGCTGACCAACCCTGGCGAGCATTCGGTTCTTCCGGAAATCATTTCCAAAGAGCCGCTTGGTCCTGTTGTCCGTCACGGCGACGACCAGTGGTTTGACATTGTCAAATGGTCACTCAACGCGATGATCAATGCTGAAGAAATGGGTGTAACCAGTGCAAATGTTGATGAAATGCGCAATGGTTCCAATCCTGGCGTGAAACGCCTTCTCGGCACCGAAGGCGCGTTTGGTGAAGCCATTGGCCTCAGCAACGACTGGGCATACAACATTATCAAGTCCGTCGGTAATTACGGCGAAATTTTTGATGCCAATGTTGGACCCGATACGCCTCTGGGAATTTCTCGCGGCGTAAACGACCTTTGGTCGAATGGTGGCCTGCAATACGCACCACCGGTTCGCTAAAAAACAATTGTAGCCGCCTCGGGATTTCCCGGGGCGGTTTTTCTACTAGTTTGAATACGTAAATTACTGACTAGGGTCAGGAGACGCCAGACAAATGGCGCGAGACCCGATGTGAAATCTCGAGGGGCGGAAATGGCTGTACAAGAGCCTGCTGCTGAAGTTGCGGAATCTGGCCGTGCTTCGCTTTTATATGATCCGAAAATTCGCGCGCTTATCTCTCAAGTCGCACTTATCTTGCTGGTGATATGGTTGGGTTATTCGATGATAACCAACACGATCAGCAATCTTGAGAGACAGCAGATCGCGTCCGGTTTCGGTTTTCTGGGCACCACATCCGGGTTCAGTATCGCCCCGTCACTTGGTACATATATTGTCGATTATGCTGAAGAATCCAGCTACGGGGCGGCCTTCTATGTTGGCCTGGTGAACACCCTGCTTGTTGCTTTTATAGGCATCATTCTCGCCACAATCTGGGGCTTCATTCTCGGCGTCGCCAGGCTTTCAAACAACTGGGTGATCGCCAAACTATCGACTGTTTATATTGAAACGCTGCGCAACGTTCCCCTGCTGTTACAAATATTTTTCTGGTATTTCGCCGTTCTACGGAGTTTGCCCAACCCCCGCGACAGCGTAGAGTTTGGCGCCAACATTGTCCTCAATACGCGGGGCCTGTTTATGCCGCGTCCCCTTCCAGAAGATGGTATGGGATGGGTCGGGATCATGGTCTTGATCGGGATTGTCGCAGCTTTCCTTGTGCGCCGCTGGGCACATAAACGCCAGGAAGCGACTGGGGAACAGTTTCCGGTTTTCTGGACGAGCATTGGCCTGATCCTGGGACTGCCACTCGTTGTATTCCTTATTCTCGGATTGCCTTTGCAGTGGCAAATTCCAGAATTGACTGGCTTTAATTTCCAGGGCGGTATGGTTGTCATTCCCGAATTCATGTCGCTGCTTCTGGCACTGGTGCTGTACACCGCGACCTTTATCGCCGAGATCGTCCGGGCTGGTATCCTGGCGGTGAGCCACGGTCAGACAGAGGCAGCCCATGCACTGGGCGTGCGGTCCGGCCCAACGCTCCGGCTCGTCGTCATTCCACAGGCCTTGCGGGTGATCATTCCGCCGCTAACCAGCCAGTATCTTAATCTGACCAAGAATTCGTCGCTGGCGGTTGCAATTGCATACCCAGATCTGGTCTCGGTCTTTGCAGGCACGGTCCTCAATCAAACCGGACAGGCGGTCGAGATTCTCCTGATCACCCTGGCGGTCTATCTCGCGATATCGATCGTCACGTCGATATTTATGAATTGGTACAATGCGCGCATGGCGCTGGTCGAGCGATGAGGAGCCAGTTATGAGTGATACTGCACTTTCATATGTCCGCTCCGAAATGGTGGGCGAATCTGCGCCGCCGGCGTCAACGGTTGGTCTCGTCGGTTGGATGCGCAAGAACTTGTTTTCGAGCTGGATCAATACAGCCCTGACGCTGTTCGCCATATATCTCGTCTGGATCATCGTTCCGCCGATCGTAAATTTCGTGATAATTGACGCGACCTGGGTTGCTGATGATCGCGAAGGGTGTCTTGCAGGCGGTGGCGGCGCCTGTTGGGCATACGTGGAAGCCAAATTTGGCCAGTTTATATACGGCCGGTATCCCGTCGAAGAGCGTTGGCGCGTCGACATTGTTTTTGTAATTATGGCGATCGGGACCATTACCCTTGCCATACCGACGTTGCCCTACAAGAAATGGAACTCCATTTTCATGCTGGTGATCTTTCCGATCATGGCGTTTTTCTTGCTGGTAGGCGGGTATTTCGGATTACCACATATCGAAACGCCGCTCTGGGGTGGCCTGTTGGTGACCCTGGTTGTGGCGATTACCGGGATTGTGGTCTCTTTGCCATTGGGTGTCCTGTTTGCCCTTGGCCGACGATCCGACATGCCGATCGTTCGACTGATATCAGTCATTTTCATCGAGTTCTGGCGCGGCGTTCCGTTGATCACTGTGCTGTTTATGGCGAGCGTGATGCTTCCGCTATTCCTGCCCGAAGGAGTAACCTTCGATAAACTCATGCGGGTCCTGATTGGTGTTGCATTATTCTCGGCGGCTTATATGGCCGAGGTGGTGCGTGGCGGGTTGCAGGCGATCCCCAAGGGCCAGTACGAAGGCTCACAGGCGCTTGGATTGCCATATTGGAAAACCATGGGCCTGATCATTTTGCCTCAGGCCCTGAAGCTCGTCATCCCGGGCATCGTCAACACATTTATCGGGCTGTTCAAGGACACAACGCTTGTCTTGATCGTTGGCTTGTTTGACCTGTTGGGCGCCATTCAGTTGAGCTTTACCGACCCGAAATGGTCGACGCCCATGACGAGCCATACAGGCTACGTATTTGCCGCAATTGGATTTTTCATTTTCTGTTTCAGTATGTCGCGCTATTCCATTTACATGGAGAACCGCCTGCATACCGGACACAAGCGCTAGGGGATTAAGCAGATGGCCAGACAAGCAACCAGGAAGAGCACCAAAGCGCCGGCGAAAACCGCCGGAGGTGCCAAGGCGCGCGCGACAACCAAGCGGGCAGGGGCTGCCAAACGGGCAACCACGGCGCGTAGCAAAAAATCGGTCACCGCAAAAGCAAACGGCGGCGCTAGCAACTTGGCCGTATCCGATGAAGTTGCAATCCACATAACGGATATGAACAAGTGGTACGGCGATTTCCACGTTCTGCGTGACATCGATCTTAAAGTCATGCGCGGCGAGCGTATCGTCATTTGTGGCCCGTCAGGATCCGGCAAGTCCACCATGATCCGCTGCATCAACCGCCTCGAAGAGCATCAGAAGGGGCGGATCGAAGTCGATGGTATCGAGCTTACCAACGACCTCAAGAAGATCGATGAAATCCGCCGCGAGGTCGGCATGGTGTTCCAGCATTTTAATCTCTTCCCGCACCTGACGATCCTCGAAAACTGTACCCTCGCGCCAATCTGGGTTCGCAAAATGCCGAAGTCGGAAGCCGAAAAGATTGCGATGGAATATCTGGAGAAAGTCAAGATTCCGGAGCAGGCCCTCAAATATCCCGGTCAATTGTCCGGTGGCCAGCAGCAGCGTGTGGCGATTGCCAGGTCCCTTTGCATGAACCCGCGCATCATGCTGTTCGATGAACCGACATCTGCGCTTGACCCGGAAATGATCAAGGAAGTGCTGGATGTGATGGTGGATTTGGCCGAAACCGGTATGACCATGCTGGTTGTTACCCACGAAATGGGCTTTGCCCGGCAGGTAGCAAACCGCGTTATCTTCATGGATGCAGGCCAGATCATCGAACAGAACGAGCCGGAACCGTTTTTCACCAAGCCGCAGCACGAACGGACCAAACTCTTCCTGAGTCAAATCCTGCACTAACTGTTGGCGTAAATCGAGATTAGTCGGCAGGGCCTGTTGCAATCGGCAGGTCCTCGCGCGATCCCCATTCGGTCCAGGATCCGTCGTAAAGACTGACATTGCGGTGACCCAGTTCTTCCAGCGCGAATGACAGAATGGCTGCAGTCACGCCAGACCCACAACTCGTGACAATCGGCCGGTTCTTCGAGACCCCGGCATCCTCGAATATGGCAGCCATTTCGTCGCGACTGCGCAGCGTTCGATCATCGTTCAGCAACGTTGTAAACGGCACGGTGCGAGCGCCGGGGATATGCCCGGCCCGCAATCCGGCGCGCGGTTCAGGCGCATCGCCCCGAAATCGTGCCTCAGCACGCGCATCGACAATCTGGATATCGCTGCCCTTGGTGATATCCAGGATATCGTCAACATCGCGGACGATCGCCATATTCCGGCGCACAGTGAAATGACGTTCCTGGCGCTGGACTGGTCCGATCTCGGTTGAATAACCTGCTTCCAGCCATTTCGGCATGCCGCCATCGAGCAAGATCACATCTTGAGCGCCCATCACCCGGAACATCCACCAGACTCTGGCCGCAGAAAACATCCCGACTGTGTCGTAGACAACGATGCGCATGCCGTCGCCAATGCCAAGTTTGCGCACCTTTGAAGCGAACTTGGCATTGTCGGGAAGCATATGGGGCAGATCGCTGGATGTATCCGAGATATCGTCTATATCGAAAAATACTGTTCCGGGGATATGCTGTTCCAGATATTCGGCTTTTGCGTCACGCTGCTCGGTCGGCAGATGCCAGGACGCGTCGACAACTACTACATCGGGTGCATCCAGATGATCCTTGAGCCAATGCGCGTCCACCAAACTCCCTGATTTCGCCATCGTCATGAATTCCCCTCAACAAGTGCCAGCCGTACGCGGCGGTTCTGCCGGCCTTTCTTTTCGATCTTCTTGATTAAAATAGCGCCGATTTCTCCAGTCGAAAGCACATGAGTGCCGCCGCAAGGTTGCAAGTCCACATCGCCGCCAATCCTCAAAAGGCGGACTTTACCGGCTCCCGTCGGTGGTTTGACCGACATTGTTTTGACCAGACCCGGATTGGCCGCCAGTTCTTCGTCCGTAATCCACTCTGTAGTAGCCGGATAATTGGCTGCGATCAGTGTCTGGAGTTTTCCGGTCAGCTCTTCCTTGTCCGCAAGGTTTGCATCCTGGATATCAAAATCAAGCCTGCCGGTGCCATCGCTAACCGACCCGCCGGTTACGGGGTAGGGCAAGACCGCCGAGAGCAGATGCAGGGCAGTGTGGATTCGCATCCGGGCGTACCGAACATCCCAGTTGATTTTACATTTTACCCTGTCACCGGACTTAACAGCAGAACCGACAGGTGCGCCCGGGACATGGACAATGGTTGTCCGGTCTTCGTCATACACAGTTGTGGCTATCTCGATTTTCTCACCCGATCCGGTTTCCAGCCAGCCAGAGTCGCCAGGCTGACCACCGCCTGTCGGGTAAAAAATTGTTTGATCAAGAATAATCCCACCGCGCTCATTGACGCCATCAACCTTCGCCTCGCAGGTCTTCTGGTAGGCGTCGTCGATGAAAAGTTTGATCGTCATTGAAGGACAGCCGATACATCGATGTTTGGCGTTTTTTCCAACCATGAGGGAACGGGAAGTTCCCTGCTGCGCAGGAATTCAGGGTTGTACAGCTTCTCCTGATACCGCGTGCCGTAATCGCAAAGCAGGGTGACAATCGTATGACCCGGTCCCATTTTCTTGGCCAGTCGTACAGCTCCGGCAATGTTGATGCCGGACGAGCTGCCGACACACAGACCCTCGTATTGTAGCAAATCGAATATATAGGGCAGGGCCTCGGCATCTTCGATCTTGTAGGCTTCGTCAATCGGTGCACCCTTTAGATTGGCCGTCTCACGATTGTTGCCAATCCCTTCGGTAATTGATGTTCCCGAGGGATCGAAATTTCCATTTGTCAGGAACGAGTAAATCCCTGAGCCGCCTGGGTCCGCCAGCACCGTCACGATATCTGCGTTGCGTTCCTTGAGCGCCATGGATGTCCCGGAAATAGTGCCGCCGGTACCCATCGCGGATACAAATCCATCGACCTTGCCATCCGTATCGTTCCAGATTTCCGGTCCGGTCGTCTGGAAATGTGCTTCGCGGTTGGCAAGGTTGTCGAACTGATTTGCCCAAATAGCGCCGTTTGGCCGGTTCTTGTTCAGAAGTTCAGCGACCCTGCTCGACACATGGATGTAATTGTTCGGATTGCTGTAGGGCACGGCAGGCACTTGCAGGAGTTCCGCTCCTGCGAGCCGCAGCATGTCCTTTTTATCCCTCGACTGGGTTTCGGGAATGACGATGACGGACGGATACCCGAGTGCGTTACCGACCAGCGCAAGGCCAATTCCCGTATTGCCGGCTGTACCCTCGACAATGGTGCCACCTGGCTTTAGCGCACCGCTCTTCTCTGCCTCGCGAATTATGAACAGGGCGGCGCGATCCTTGACTGACTGGCCAGGGTTCAAGAACTCCGCCTTGCCAAGGATAGTGCACCCGGTCTCGTCGGATACTTTGCGCAGCTTGAACAGGGGCGTGTTGCCAATGGCATCGATAATGCTAGAATCGTAATTCATGAATACTCCGGGAAAGGGCGAATGGTTTTGAATAAGGCTAGTCCGCGACCATCAGGGATACAAGCCGATACCAATGACTCTTTCTCGATTTGTTCAGACCATCGCGGTTTGCAAGGCATTATTGCCCGAACAATATCAGCCTGATCTCCTCGGGGATCGGTTTTGCGGTAATCCCGGATGCGTGTTCCGGACTGTCGACAGCCCAGATGCGCAACTCCTGTCCGGTCAACAGCAACGTTTCACCCCGGCTAATTTCATGCTCGAGTTCAAAGCTGGAGCTGCCTACTTTTACAATCTTGGTGCGAATATCAAGCGTGTCGCCGTAAAAACCAGGCGAACTGAAGGCCATCCCAACTTTGCCAAGGACCAGCCCCCGGATTTTGTATTTGTTCCAGAGTACATCGTGGTCGAGACCTGCGCGCTCCAGCATATGGTGCCCGGCGGCATCCACCCAGGCGAAATAGCGGGGATAAAATACGATCTTTGCCGGATCGCAGTCCCCCCATTCAACCTGTATCTTTTCCGACCATTCAAGCATTGTCCCTCGCTATCGCAGACCTACTTTAATCACGACCATAATAGAGAGGGCTGACAAATTCGACCCGGACAATTCAACTTTCATCAGGTATTTGAGCGAGAGGTGTCAGGTTCAGCATGGCGGCATGGGACAAATCAGGTTTATTCGGGTATCTGACCCGGCTTGCCGAAAACTTAGCTCTCCCGACCCGGCAAATTGTGGGATAAGTTTGCAAAAATCAAATATACCGGAGACAAATATGAGCTACATCGTTCCAGCGCCTGACCCCGTTATCCTGCCAACTTCTGATGGCAATGAATTCCCGGTCCGGCGGGTTTATCTGATTGGGCGGAATTACGCTGCCCATGCCCGCGAGATGGGATACGACCCGGACCGCGAGCCACCATTTTTCTTCACGAAATGGCCAAACACCATCGTGGTTGGCGGCGGCAAGATTGCCTACCCGCCAAAGACTGAAAACTATCATTTTGAGGCCGAGCTGGTTGTTGCGCTCGACAAGGGCGGCGCGAATATCAATGCAGCCAACGCGCAGGACCTGATTTACGGTTACGCAGTCGGTCTGGACATGACCCGCCGCGATTTGCAGCAGCAGGCAAAGGATATGGGCCGGCCGTGGGATTATGGCAAGAATGTCGACCAGTCATGCCCGGTTGCCTTGCTCCATCCCGCGAGCGAAATCGGACATCCGGAAAATGGTGCG
This sequence comes from Hyphomicrobiales bacterium, assembly GCA_021775855.1. GTDB lineage: Bacteria > Pseudomonadota > Alphaproteobacteria > Rhizobiales > NORP267 > NORP267. Next base: position 4,812 of record JAJFGZ010000002.1, on the reverse strand, counting down.
GTCTGGCTGGATCAGAATGGTGAGCGTAAACAGGACGGCGATTTGAACCAGTTGATCTGGTCAGTATCCGAAATCATTTCGATCCTGTCAGAACATTATACGCTTGCTCCTGGTGACATCATTTTCACAGGCACGCCAGCGGGTGTTGGACCTGTTGTCCCCGGCGATAAATTACAGGTCCATGTGGATGGTCTTACCGATTTGCACGTGGAGATTGTTTGATCCATATGCCTTGCGTGAACCGGGTGGTTGGGCGCGTGAGAAATAAACGATGTTTTCCGCGCCCGTTTCCCTCATGATCGAAAATGTATATTATGCAACGCCATGACACCATAATTGTGGATCCCCCGATCGCCTGGTTTGTATCGGCTAGCGTAGCCACAATTCATAATGCGGTTTTGAGTTGAGTTAATGGTCAAACTTTTCAATTCACTCTATCTGTGGCTTCACCAGTTACCGTCTGGCGTTCGCAAATCAGCCAGTCTGGTGGTCGACGTTCTGTTGATAGGCATGGCGTTCCTGTCTGCCATATACCTGCGCTTTGGCTATATCGATTTCAGCCTGAAATGGGTAACAGAGGCGACCGGTATTTTATTGCTGGTTGCGCTCTTGATTGTGCCCTGGTCCGGGATGCACCGCAGCGCCTGGCGGTACGCATCGCTCCACGATTTCGTGATCATTTTACGCACGATTACGATTGCGGTTTTTGTCCACACGCTGGTTTTATTCTTGGTCTCGCGGCTTGATAGTCTCCCACGGTCGGTCCCCTTGCTTACCTGGTTTATCGGGCTCGTATACCTGTCCGGTCCGCGCGTGATGTTCCGTTTGCTGCGGGATCGCTGGATGGCCACAGTTTTTACAAGTTCGCCAAAGACCGAGCGCGAACGGATCGCGCTTTATGGCTCGGTGGATGTGGCTGAATTATTCATCCGGGGGCTGCGCCAGAGAAGCAACGTGCCCTACAAAGTCGCGGCGATATTCACTGACAACCGGGAGCATTTCGGTAGCCGGATCCAGGGTATCGACGTTTTGGGCGGTGCGGCGGAACTTGAAAAATATCAGGAAAAGCGCATCGCCGCGGGTCGTGCGCCGTTCTCAAAAGTTGTCCTCACGAGCCGTGAAGTGGGGATCGAGTCTGTGCGCGAGCTGGTCCGGCTCAGCAGCCGTCTGGGATTCACGCTGGAGCGCATTCCGGATATGGGCCGGTTTGAATCAGGCGAACAGGTCGTCAATCCCCATATGGATTTCAAGGCGGTCGAGCTGGAAGACGTTCTTGGCCGTCCATCAGTCAAACTCGATCTGGCGAGCATCTCCCGCATGATCGAGGGGCGCCGCGTGCTGGTTACAGGGGCCGGCGGAAGCATCGGGTCGGAATTGACCCGCCAGATAGCATCCTTCAAGCCGTCGCGCCTGATCATGCTCGATAACAGCGAATACAACCTGTTCGCAATCGACCGCGATATCACCGACCAATATGTACAGATCGAGACCGAGGCGGTCATCTGTTCGGTCCGCGACCGGGAGCGAGTGTTCCGGATCATGGAGCAACAGCGCCCGGCCCTGGTGTTCCACGCGGCCGCTTTGAAGCACGTGCCTCTGGTCGAATTCAACCCGGGCGAGGGGGTCCTCACCAACGTCGCCGGCACGCGCAATGTGGCCGACGCCGCGCGGCACGTGGAGGCCGACGGGTTTGTCATGGTCTCCACCGACAAGGCGGTCAACCCGACCAGCGTGATGGGTTCCACTAAACGGCTGGCCGAGCATTATTGCCAGTCGCTGGACCTTCAGGACCAGGCCGGGTCGGACGAAAAGCAAACCCGGTTCATGACCGTGCGGTTCGGCAATGTGCTGGGCTCAGCAGGTTCCGTGGTGCCGCATTTCGAGCGCCAGATCCGCCGTGGCGGACCGGTCACGGTTACCCACCCGGAGATCGAGCGGTATTTCATGACCGTACGCGAGGCGGTCGAATTGATCCTCCAGGCGACCAGCCACGGGTTGAACAATTCCAACGATCTCGGCCAGATTTACGTGCTGGAAATGGGTCAGCCGATCAAGATCAAGGACCTCGCCCAACAGATGATCCGCCTCGCCGGGTTCGAACCGGATACCGATATCAGCATCATTTATACGGGGCTTAGGCCCGGTGAAAAGTTGATGGAGGAATTGTTCAACCCCAACGAGCCGCTGGTGAAGATCGACGTCAACGGTCTCCTTTGCGCCCGCGCGCGACCGCTTGATTTGAAGCTCTACAACCGGACGCTTGACGAGTTGATCGAAGCCGCAAAACTCGACGATGATCAAAAACTCGCAACAATGATCACCAACATCCTGCCGGAATATACGCCGTCCGGAAATATCAAGCGGGTGATGAAAAACGATTCTGCGGGGAATACGCCGCCGGACTTGCGCATTGTCAAAAGCAATGATCAGGACCAGGATTGATCGTCAATCGTCCTGATCCCGACGCGCGCGTTTTAATATCTTGACCCGAATATCATCAGGCTGCGCGTCGATGGCGCCGGCGATCAAACGCATCTGTGCCTGCATGTCGTGGACCTGATCGATCAGCGAGAGGATAATCGGGACGGCCTCGTCGCCAACTTCGAAGTCGCAACACAGGGTGGCGAGCAGCCGGACCCGGGCGATATCAGCGTCGTTGAATACAAGATCTTTGCCGCTGTGGGCCGGCCGCACCCAGGATTCCGATATCCATAGGCGGAGCTGCGTCTGCGTGATCCCCTGGACTTTGGTCAGAATGTCTATTTCCGTGATCATGGCCGCCTCACTTGCCCACGCGTGGATCGTAAGCTTTAGTCTCCCGCCATTTTTCCATAAATGCCTCCAGATCGTCATCGATCTCGTCCGGCATTACGATTTTCAGGATACAGCGCTGGTCGCCTTTCTGGCCCTTTTTGCGACCCTGGACGCCCTTGTTTTTAAGCCTCAGCATCTGGCCGCTGCTCGACCCTTTGGGGACAGCTACGCGCACCCGCCCGCCTATGGTCGGCACATCCACCTTGGCGCCGAGGATGGCTTCGTCGATCGAGATCGGCAGGTCAATTTCGATATCGTCGCCGTCGCGCCGGAACGTCGCGTGCGGGCGTACCTCGATCTCGATTAGGGCATCTCCGGTGGCCCCGCCGCCAAGGCCCGGCATGCCCTTAGCCCGCAGGCGGATGGTCTGTCCGTCGCCAACGCCCTCAGGGATTTTCACATCCAGCGACGCCCCGTCGGGCAGGGTGATGCGCTTGGTCGCGCCGGTGACCGCGTCCATAAAGTCTACTGCCAGATGATAGCGCACATCCTGACCACGCATTTTGAATTGCCGGGTTTGCCCGTCCTGACCTCGGGCGAACAGGTCCGAGAAGATATCGCCCACATCGTCAAAGCTGGCGTCTGATTGATAATGCTGCGCACCCTCGCGCCCGGCATATTGCCGGTAATAGCGCTGATCCGGGCGCTCCGCGCCGCTGGCGTCGATCTCGCCCCGGTCAAATTTTCCACGCTTGTCCGGGTCCCCCACCAGATCAAAGGCGGACGCCACATCCTTGAACCGCTCTTCGGCCTTGCTATCGCCGGGGTTCAAATCAGGATGCAGCTTCTTGGCCAGATCCCGATAAGCTTTTTTTATGTCGGCTTCCGAGGCGTCCTTCGCGACGCCCAGAATGTCGTACGGATTTTCCATGCTCATGACCTGTAAATAAGGCGAACGGAGCCAAATTAAAAGCGGTTTGAGAGGTCTATTTCAACCGGAATGTATTGCGCAGGGCGAGGAGCAGGAGGAACAGGAGAACGAGGCCGATAAATTGGTGGGGAGCCGCGAGGTTGGGGAACCAGTCGATATTGTCGGTCGCGCCAAAGACCGCCTCGAAATCCTGCTGAAACCCGGGTTTGCAATCGACCGGGGAGGGGCTTTAGGTGAACCAGTAAAAGGAATTCATCAGAGGAAAGGTATAGCTGAAAGAATAGTTGAGCATAAATATTATTGCCACCGCCCGGCCATGTCAGGGGAAGGCACCCAACGGTCGTGTTTGCGATTTCTGTCTCATCTTCGCTCCCTTCGGCAACGTCCCTGACCCATAAATTCCTTCCTAAGCAGTTCCGCCAACTTCTCCCACGGGGCTGACGGTAGACATTTTTTTCATTGGTGTATATACAACAATATGGACCATATCACCTCTCTCGAATGGATTTAGATATGCCGGCCGGAACACCAAACAACGCGAAAACCGTGAATGCGAGACGCGGCGTGATCGGGATGATCCAGAGGGTCATGATGAGTTCCGGTCCCGCGCTTCTTGCGGAGGCGAAGGCGGAGACGGCGGCTCAGGCCACCTCGTTTGGCGGCTTTGCGCGCCCCGAAGGTTTGCTGCCGTACCCGGTCAATACAGCCGACGTGGGGTTCAAGACCCGTGAGTTTGGATCGGGCGTCTACCCGCTGGTCTCGACCAGGCTTAGCGCGAACAATAGCGGATTTAGCATTGGTGAAAAGGGCGTGCCGGTCGCCGACGCATCCAATCTTCTGATGGAGAGCTGTCATGAATGAAACACAGTTTCCCGGTCCGGGCTCGACCGCTTTATTTGTCATTCTGATCGGCTTCATAGCGGCAGCATTTGTGGCCGCACATGTCTTCACCGGTTCGGGTGACCGGAACAAGCTGATCCGCCAGGGGGTACTGCTGGTCGCCGCATGGCTGGCACTGACCGGGTTGATACCGTTTGCCCGGGAGCTTGGATATCTTTCGCTCCGGTTCCAGCCCGTGGTCTTTTTTGGCGGCTTCGCTATCGCGACAATCCTGGCATTATCGCCTT
>JAJFGZ010000001.1 GCA_021775855.1 Hyphomicrobiales bacterium | reverse complement strand
AATAACCGCCAACTGGCCGGAATTTTCCATATGGACAGTCACGCGGGTTTCGCCGATAGCCGGTTCGATCAACCCACGCTCGATTGCAAAGGGGGCAACGCCTGCAAGGATGTTGCCGCAATTTTGCACATCGCTGACAATCGCCGTATCCACGCCAACCTGCAGAAACAAATAGTCTATATCTGCCTCCGAACTCGCGTTCGATTTTTTCACGACAGCGACTTTGGACGTCAGCGGATCGGTGCCGCCCAGGCCGTCGATCTGGCGGGTATCCGGCGATCCCATGACCGACAAAAGAAATGAATCCCGGGCGGCAACGTCTTCGGGAATATCACCCGCAAGGAAAAAACCGCCCTTGGATGTTCCACCGCGCATCCACATACATGGAACACCGTCAGACATATTTCAGGCCTTTTTTCGCCAACCGCGCGCGCATATCATATATATCCAGACCCAGTTCGCCTGATGTGAACCTTTTGCGTTTTTCCTCTTCGTTGGCCATCCGTGCCTGGGCTTTTTTAAGTACGTCTGACGCCTGTTCACGACGCACAACACAAACGCCATCGTCGTCGGCCACAATCACATCGCCAGGATTGACCTGGGCTCCAGCGCAGACAACAGGCACGTTCACCGAACCCAGCGTTTCCTTCACCGTGCCTTGTGCGTGGACAGCCTTGGACCAGACCGGGCATTTCATCTCTGTCAAATCGCGTATGTCGCGCACGCCCGCATCAATGATCAATCCGACGCCTCCATGGGCCTGCAGTGACGTTGCCAGCAGGTCGCCAAAATACCCGGCATCCGAAGGCGAGGTCACAGCCAATACCAGAATATCGCCAGCCTGAACCTGTTCGATTGCCGCGTGCAGCATCCAGTTGTCACAGGGTGGCGCCAGAATGGTCACGGCGGACGCCCCCAACGATGTGCCATTGTAGATCGGCCGCATATATGCCGCCATCAAACCTTTACGCCCCTGGGCTTCGTGCACAGTGGCCACCCCGCATCTCCCCAGACCTTCGGCTATTTCGGGGTCGGCCCGCTGGATATTCTGAACCACGACATTCATGTCAGCTCATCCACTGTTTGAGGGTAAATTGCCTGAAAACCTTCCGCGTACCGCGACGGGGCACCGCCAGCCATTCCTCCGGAATTTCGCCTGAAATGGTTGCCTCGGTTTTCGGCCACGTTGGTATAAAATTTCCAGAGATGCTCTTGCCCCTGCATACATTCAATTGCCGCGCGTTTTTTGTCCCAGACATCGGTGATGTCCAGAAACACGTTTGGTTTCCAACCCATCTGTTCGGTCTGGTGTGGTTCAAACAAATAGAGTTGCGGAGCCCCAAGGACCATTTCGCCAGGATTGTGCCCCCATGCCTGGGCAATCATCCGACATTCCATTGCAACATTGGTAGTGTACATATGATCGGTATTGTAGGGGTCATATTGTGAGTGGCTCATCATGAAATTGGGCTGTACGGCACGGATCAAATCCACCAGGCGGTATTTGTCTTCGCGCTCCAGGACCAGCGGGTAATCCCCAAGATCAAAGAATTGAATGTCGTGGACATCAAGCACCCGCGCGGCATTTTCAGCCTCGATCCGACGGGCTGTCTTAACTTTCTCCAGCGTTATGCCTTCCTGTTTCCAGAGTTTTGCGCTCTCGCCGCGCTCCCCGAAAGACAGACACACAACGGTAACGTCGTAGCCCTTGGCCTGATGGCTCGCGATCGCTCCCCCTGCGCGCCAGACGAAGTCCGCCGCATGAGCGCTAATCACCAGCGCCGTTTTCTTTTCCGTCATTAGTTCCGCTCCGCCGCACCCTGGGAATTCGATCATACTATCCGCCCAACGCGGCCGAAAATCCACTTCAAAGATCTCTGCAATCCATAAGTTTTTGCTATAAACCTGGTGCTGTCCGAACAAAGTGGAGTGGATTTTGCGCAAAAATATCTTGAACCTCAGACATTTACGTGCCTTTCGGGAAGTGGCCCGTCATAAAAGTATCAGTGTGGCCGCGACCAAGGTCCATTTGTCGCAACCCGCCATAACACAAGCAATTGCCAATCTTGAATCCCGCCTCGGGGTTCGGGTCTTTTACCGGCGTGGCAACGGGATGTTTCTGACTGAACCCGGCGAACTGTTTCTGAACAGGGTAACCCGGGCGCTGGTCACAATACGGGATGGTGCCAGGCTGGCGACAAAAACCAGGGTGCCGCGTAGCGCAAAGGGGTTTGCCGAATTCGACCAATTGGTGACATTTGCGCAGTTGCGATCCCTTTTGGCGGTGGCTGAAGCCGGGAATTTTTCTCTGGCTGCGCGTTTGATTGACATATCGCAACCCTCGCTACATCGCACCGCGCGGGATCTTGAACGGCTCTCTGGTCTGGCTATGTTCAACAAGACCGGGCAAGGTATCAGCCTCACGCCTGCCGCTACGGTTTTGACCCAACATGTCGGCCTTGCATTCTCTGAATTGGATCAAGGTCTTGAAGAAATTGAAAACTGGTTGGGCGCTGACACCGGGCGTATCGTTATTGGCACGATGCCTTTGGCCAGAACACTTGTGTTGCCCCAGGCAATCAATGCTCTTTTGAAAAAACGACCGGAGGTGGATGTCAGCGTAATTGACGGACCCTACGGAGATTTATTGCACGGGCTGAGGCACGGTAAAATGGACCTGCTGATTGGAGCCTTGCGGGACCCACTTCCCATCGACGACATCGTGCAAGAGGAATTGTTCCGGGATACCCTGGCGGTCGTCTGCAGAACCGGACATCCGTTGGCAGACAAGTCTGATCTGAAGTTGGATGAACTTACAGCCTATCCATGGATTGTTCCCCGCGCCGACACACCGACCCGGGCCTATTTTGACAATCTCGTTGCAGATGCAAGCGTCGGTGGCCCGCCGCACGTTGTTGAAGCCAGTTCGTTGGTTCTAATCCGGGGGTTGTTGTTGGACAGCGATCGTCTGACCATCATGTCTGCCCATCAGATGAGCCATGAGGAGGAGTACGGGCTGCTTAAACGTCTGAGTTTCGATATGAGTGAAACTTCGCGTGAAATCGGAATTACGCTCCGCAAAAACTGGCACCCTACGGCCACCCAGTCGCATTTCCTGGAATTGCTGCGCGACGCCGGACGCCAGGTTCACGCGTAAAAACCGTGTATTCGAAAATTGAATAATCACGACACGCAAAGAATTTTACGGTGCGAATTCAGAGTGATAATATTCCGCACGATTTGATCTAGTTGAACCGGTTCCTTCCAATGCTATCAAACAAGACCCGCCCGGCGATCGCCTTTATTGGTTTTGGTGAGGCTGCGCAGGCATTTGTCGAGGGATGGTCATCTGAACTGGCCGGCTCGGTCACGGCATATGACATTAAAAGCGACAGGGAAGACACCGAGACCCAAATTCGTGCCGCCTATGCTGCTGCAGGCGTTCGGGGGTGCATGACATCAACGGAATGTGTTGCACATGCCGAAGTTGTTTTTTCAATGGTTACGGCTGATCAGGCTCTTGCCGCAGGTCAGAGCGTCGCGGAGAATTTCCCTAAAAACTCCTTCTATTTCGACTGCAATTCCTGCGCCCCTGACACCAAGAAATCGGTGGCCAAAATTATCAACAATGCCGGTGGGAGGTACGTTGATGTTGCCGTGATGGCACCGGTATTTCCGGCCCGGCACAAAACTCCGGTATTAGTCAGTGGGCCGGCCGCAGAAGCCGCCCTGGACATGATGGAGCGCCTTGATATGTCTGCCCGGCATGCGCCAGGAGGGATTGGCACAGCGTCGTCCATAAAGATGGTTCGCTCGGTCATGATCAAGGGGCTTGAAGCGCTGGTTGCCGAATGTGTTCTTGCGGGCCGCAGGGCTGGCGTCGAGGACATTGTTCTGGAAACTCTTGAAAAAACATACCCCGGCTTTGGCTGGAAGGATCGCTCGGCTTATATGCTGGAACGAATGATGGTACACGGCCTGCGCCGCGCAGCCGAGATGCACGAGGTGGCTTTGACGGTGAAACAACTGGGGTTAAACAACGGTATGTCTCTGGCAACCGCCAATTGGCAACAAGCAGTTGGCGATTTGCACCTGGAGCCCGGAGACAAGGATTACGCCATTCGGGCTGATGCCATTTTGGCCGCACTTGCCGATACATCCGATCCTGAGGAGTAGAAAAATGAGAATTTGTGTTGCCGGCGCCGCCGGTGCTTTCGGTATGAAACATCTGGATGCGCTTGGAAAGATCGATGGGGTTTCGGTAACTTCGGTCGTGGGGCGCACGCCGGAAAGTATCAGTGCTTTTGCCAAGGATCGCGGGATTGGCCACGCCACCACCGAATTGGCGGAAAGCCTGGCCCGCGACGATGTGGACGCCGTGATCCTGGCCACACCGACGCAAATGCATACCGAGCAAACCATTGCCTGTTTGAAAGCTGGAAAGCCCGTTCTCGTGGAAATTCCGATGGCTGATAACCTGGCGGATTCCCGTGAAATCGTGCGGGTGCAGAAAGAAACCGGCATCATGGCGATGGCCGGTCACGTGCGCCGTTTCAACCCGTCACATCAGTTTGTGCATAACGAGATTTCAGCAGGCCGGCTAAATATCCAGCAAATGGATGTCCAGACCTATTTTTTCCGCCGCAAGAATATAAACGCGGCCGGCAACGCACGCAGCTGGACAGATCACCTCTTATGGCACCACGCCTGCCATACAGTCGATCTGTTCCAGTATCAGACCGGAGAAATTCCGTCCGAAGTCTTTGGAATGCAGGGGCCAGACCATCCTGAACTGGGAATCGCGATGGACATGGCGATTGGCCTGAAGACCCCTTCAGGGGCGATTTGCACGCTTTCCCTGTCGTTCAACAATAACGGTCCGTTGGGCACTTTTTTCAGATATATCTGCGACAATGAAACTTACATTGCGCGTTATGACGACCTGGTGAACGGGCGGGAAGAACCCATCGATTTGTCGAATGTCGCGGTTTCCAACAACGGGATTGAACTGATCGATCGCGAGTTTATCTCGGCTGTTCGTGAAGGTCGCGAACCAAACAGTTCGGTCGTGCAATGTTTACCCGCAATGGAAACACTCGACCGCATCGAAAAAATCATGACTGGTAAGTAGATGGTGGACGGGAACCCGGGCCTTGACCGCCGACATCCACGGTTCCTTCCACAATTCGGGCCAAGTCCCTCATGCTGGAATGTTGTTCACAGCGGTTAGGCAGCCCCTTCTTCCTCGTGAAAATGTCCACCCAGGAATAACTGACCGACCTTTGGGTCATTCAGAAGCTTTGATGCGTCATCGTGCATCTGGGTCTGGCCCAGTTCCAGCACCAGACCATAGTCCGAAATTGCCAACGCCGCCTTGGCATTCTGCTCCACCATCAGAATAGTAACTCCCTGATCGCGCAACCTCTGAAGCGTGACAAACACGTCCTGCACAAGATTGGGAGACAGACCGATCGAGGGCTCGTCTATCAGAATCAGCTTGGGGTCCAGCAACAGGGACCGGGCGATCTCCAACTGCTGTTGCTGGCCGCCGGATAGCTCGATAGCCTTGCGGTTCTTATATTCACGCAACATCGGAAACTGGTCCATGACCGTCTCCATCCGCGCACGCACCTTTGATTGATCCCTGGCCGTGACCCCCCCCATCTCCAGATTATGCCAGACCGATAATTGCGGGATCACGTTGCGTCCCTGCGGCACGTATGTCACGCCGTGATTGATCATCTGTTTTGGCGTATGCCGCGTCACGTCCTGTCCGTCGAAAAGGATCTGGCCGGAACGAATGTTGAGCAGGCCAAAGATCGCCCTGAACACGGTTGATTTGCCCGCGCCATTCGGCCCGATCATGGTTGTGATAGAGGCTCTGGGGACTTTGAACGACGTCCCGTTCAAGATGGTGATCTTGTCATAGCCGCCATAGATATCTTTGAGTTCGAGCAATTTTAGTCCCCCAGATATGCGTCGATAACCCGCTGGTTCGATTTGACTTCATCGGGACTGCCTTCTGCGATAATCACGCCCTCAGCCAGTACAATGATACGCGAGCAGAGGCTCATCACGAATTCCATGTTGTGTTCGATCACGACGAATGTGGACCCGTGTTCACGGTTATACGTTTGCAGTCTCTCCTTGAGGTGTTCCAGCATGGTCAGGTTAACCCCGCCCGCTGGTTCATCCAGCAAAACCAACCCCGGCCCCGACATAAAGGCCACCGCGGCATCGACCAGTTTTTGCTGCCCGTAGGACAACGATCCTGCCATTTGATCGCGCAGGTGATCCAGCCGGAAGAAGCTGATGAGCTGCTCCGCCTCTTCCGTCAACCCTGCGTCCGGCGCGCCCATCAGGCGGGATAGCATGGTCCCGTGATGCTCCTGCCCGGCCATGATAATGTTGTCGATCACGGACATTTGTGGAAAGACCGACAGTTGCTGGAACGTGCGGCCAATGCCGCGCTTGTTCAACTCATGTGCTTCCTTGCCAGCAACGCTATCGCCCTTGAACAGCACCTCGCCTGAGTTCGGGGTCGACTGCCCGAGAATGCAATTGAACAGTGTGGATTTGCCGGAACCGTTCGGCCCGATCAGGCCAAGAACCTCGCCATCATGGACATCAAAGCTGACATTATTGACCGCCTTGATTGCCCCGAACGACTTGGAAATATTGCGGACACTCAACACAGGGGTCATAGCTGCGCGCCGTCTTTGAGGTCGCTGCGCTCAACCTGTTGCGTTCGGAATCGGTCCATCAGCTTCTGCCATAAACCGATTAAGCCGTTTGGCGAGAAAACCATGAGCACCAGGACAAAGGCGGCGTAGATGATCAGGTAGTAGCCCTCGGTGAACCGCAACAATTCCGGGAGCAGCACAACAATTGCCGCGCCAAGGAATGGGCCGTAATAAAATCCAGAACCGCCTACAACGACCATCAGCAAGATTTTCAGGGAGTGGATCAGCGTAAATGATCCCGGTTCAATGAACTGCACGAGCGGCGCCATCATGGCCCCCGCCAGACCGGCAAAGCCAGAACCGATGGCAAAGGCCAGCAAGGTCATCAGGCGGGTGTTCAGGCCCAGGGAATTGGCACGGATCGGGTTTTCCCTGAGCGCCTTGAAAGCCCTCCCCCACGGTGACCTCACGATCCAGGCCATCGCCCCCGCCGCCAGCAGGAAGCACACGAGCGCAAAATAGTAGAACGGCACCTGCTTGAAGGTGGAGAAACCGAAAAAATCAGGACGCGGGATCGGCACAAGACCAAATGAGCCGCCGGTCAACCATTCTTCATTGCGCAATACCAGAAACACCAGTGTGTTAAAGGCAAGCGTAACGAAGGCCAGAAAGTGGTGCTGAACACGCAGCGCCGGATACCCCAGGATCAGACCGATCCCGAAGCAGCTCAAGATCGCAAACGGCATTGCCAATAACCAGTGATACCCCGCCATTGTCATCAATGCGGTGATATAGGCGCCAATCCCCATGAAGGCGGCCTGCGCAAGACTAACCTGCCCTGCATAACCGAGTGTCAGGTTTAAACCCATCGCCGCGACGGAGAAAATCAGCCAGGAGCACAGGACGTAGACGATATAGTTCCCTTGTCCCAGGGGCGCGAGAACCAGCGCAACGAGCATTGCGATGTAAAGCAGGTATTTAGGCGATGCGGTCATCAGACGGTCCTCCCTTCGGAGGTGCCCATTATTCCCTGCGGGCGAACCATGATGATGACGATAAGGAGGATGAGGGGCGCCGCCGCGCGGTACTCGCTCGAGACATAAAACGCCGACAGGTTGTCAATGACACCGATCAGCAATCCCCCGACAAGCGCGCCGCGGATTTGATTGAAGCCCCCGACGATCGCAGCGATAAAGGCGACGAGGCCGAGCGTCTCGCCGTTGGAGAATTTGGCCAGATAAATCGGTGTGATCAGAATCGATGCAATGGCCGCCAGTGCCGCGTTGATCAGAAAGGTGTACATCACCATTCGCTTAACATTGACACCGAGGATCTCGGCGACCCCCCGGTTCTGCGCAGTGGCTTGCATACAGCGCCCTGTACGGGTGCGTTGCAAAAACAATTGCAGTGTAAGGATTGCTGCAAAGGACACAGCGAGGTTCATGATGTCGGCAACAGAAATCGCCGCCCCGAACACGCGAACGACTTCTGTTGGAAAAATGGGCGGAAATGGTTGGCCCTGCGCTGAATAAAATTCTTTGACACTTTCCTTCATCAGCAGACCAAGCGCGATCGTGGCAATGATTAGCGGCAAGGTGCCGTGTGGCAACATCGGTTCGACGATCAGCTTCTTGAAAGCCGCGCCCAGCAAAAGGACTGACAGCCCCAGCGCCACGGCAATGGCCAGCCACATCGGCGCGCCGAGGCCCATGGCGCCCAGCACAAAGAACGCCGGCAACATCACAAATTCGCCCTGGGCAAAGTTGATCGTCTGCGACGCCTGCCACAAAAGTGTGAACCCGACCGCGGCCAGAGCATAAATCGAGCCGGCCGATAGGCCGGATACGATGATCTGGATGAACTCCGACATTCCCTGCCCCTATCACAATAGAATGAGGCGGCACCTTGATGCGGATGCCGCCACAAGTAGATTGAGGCGGCACCTCACACGGATGCCGCCATGAGTTTCTTAGTTGGCAGGCAGCGTGCGGGTGATTACTTGTCCCCCGTCCACCACTTCAACAAGGAAACTCGCGCGGCTGATCTCGCCGGACTCGTCCCAGCATACGTCCATTAGTACGCCCGGATAGGTCGCTGCATCAAGGCACAGCCCATGCATCGTCTCGGCGAAAGCCTCGCGGTCCAGCTCGCCTACCATTTCGGTGACATACTTCACTGTCCACGCGCCGATATAGCCTTTCAGGGCGTTGTGATCTGGCGCATAGCCAAAGCGGGCTTCAAACCGTGCAGAGACTTCGGCGATTGCCGGGATTGGCGCATTGGCGGACAGGCCCACATGGCCAAACGCACCGTTTGCTGCTTCGCCTGCCAAATCGATTACCTTTTGCGACACAAGAACGGTATCACCGGCCAATGGCATGTCTAACCCTTGCTTGTCAGCTTCCAGCAAGAACCGCGCGGATTCTTCTTCGGTGAGGTAGACGAAGACAGCCTCGGCACCAGAAGATGCAACCTGACTTACGTCAGCAGCAAAATCGACCTGTGCCTGCTCGGTTGGAATGTCGGCGACGATCTCGATTCCATTGGCTTCTGCGACGTTAAGAAAAGCATTGTAGCCGCCTTTGCCGAACTCTGTATTGGCCCAGACAACAGCGATTTTCGACACGTCTAAATCGTCAGCCAAATAGGAACCAATCTTTGGCAGCCCCTTTTGCGCACCAAAGGCAGTGCGAAATATATAGGGGTTGCCCTGAGCGGTGATTGTGGGCGATTCTGAACCGGTAAACTGCGGCATCCCGTTCTGCTGCGCGACCAGCATATTGACGATTGTCGAAGACGAATAGACCGTCCCCATCAGTATATAAGTTCCCTCATCTATGGCCTTTTGAACCATAGCGCGGCTGTTTTGGGGGTCGGTTTGGCTATCGTAAGCCTGCAGCTCTACCTGCTGGCCAAGGATACCCCCGGCGGCATTGACTTCGTCATAGCCCATGACCACACCGTCGTGCCAGACACTACCTGCGGCGGCTCCCGCGCCGGAGAGTTCAGCTACATCAGCAATACGGACTGTCTGCGCAGATACCGCGCTAGACATCGAGAGAGCGGCAACACCGGCTGCCAATAAAATTTTCCTGAGCATTGTATCCTCCTTGGATATTTTCGTAGGTTACGTCGTTTCTGCCTTGATCAGAAAATCGACAAGGATGTCGGCCTGGGCATTGAACATACCCAAGCCAGGCATGGTGCTGCACCCCCTGGCGCGTGCTGCGGCCAGCATTGGGGTAATTTCGGGTTTGGTGATGCTGTCAGCGACAAATTCGCGACCGGTCAGATTGTCGACCAGCACTGGCGGCAGGTCATCTTCGCGCATCCCAACTGGAGTCGCGTTACAGACCAGGTCAAAGCCGACGGGATCCGGACTGCCTTCGCTGACTTTGCCCGGAAAGACCT